>CAYXNS010000086.1:0-3237 GCA_964466315.1 uncultured Gammaproteobacteria bacterium | reverse complement strand
GCATGACGATCGGGCAAGCGGTCGTCTGGGCGTCGCAGAACATCGATCCCAAGCACACCAATCCCGAGTTGACCACGTCCGAGCCTTACGTCATGGGCTCCCACGCCACGTGCTCCGGCGCGTGGGCGAGCGGGCCGGACGACTGTGCGCCCTCGGAGTACCAGTGGGGATACAATCGGATGATGACCGTCGACGGGCTTTTCGGCGCCGGCGACACCATCGGCGGTGCCGCCCATAAGTTCTCTTCGGGATCCTTCGCGGAAGGCCGGATCGCCGCGAAGGCCGCGGTCAACTACGTGAACGACCTGGGCAAGGAGCGGCCTGAGGTCAGTGAGTCTGAGTACGAAGATCTAAAGAAGTTGGTCTTCAAACCCATGGAGAACTACGAGGTCGGCCGCAACGAGATCGTCGCTGGTACCGTTTCGCCGAGCTATCTCCTGCCGATACAGGGACTTCAACGTCTCGAAAAGATCATGGACGAGTATGTCGGTGGCATCAGCGCACACTACATCACCAACGAACCGTTACTTGCCCGGGGGTTGGAGTTGCTAGGCATGCTCAAGGAGGATCTCAGCCATCTCGGGACCGAAGATCTTCACCAGCTTCAGCGAGCATGGGAGCTGCACCATCGTGTCGTGGCCTCGGAAGCCGTGGCACATCATACGATGTACCGGACGGAAACGCGGTGGCCGGGATATTATTATCGCGGCGATCATCCGAAGCTGGATGATACCGATTGGCATTGCTTCACCTTGTCCCGCTACGATCGCGAATCTGGGAAGTGGGAATTGGAAAAGGCCCCCGTGCATCACATCATCGATTAAAGGGGATATAGAGGAAAAGCTGGGTCAGTCGGCCCCAGAGGCCGATCCGGAGCGACGCTGATCGAGAGCGAGCCAGTCATACCGATGGAGTGCCAGCATGCCCGTGAAGTACAACACGTAGTGCATGTTGTTTCCGACAGTTGCCCAATCTTGCCTAGCCGTATTGCCGTATAGCAGCGCGAGCATCATGACGGCGCCAGCGATCGTCGACCAGCGCGTATAAAGCCCCAGAATGAGCAGCGTGCCGAGGGCTATCTCGTAGAAGGGAAGGGCGTAGAGGAATGCATGCACGAGTGGCATCGGCAGATAGGTATCCACAAACATTGCGGCGAGAGGACCCTCCCAGGTGCTCAACCCGGTAAAAGGCCGCATGAAACCGTGGAAGAACATGTTCACGCCCATCGTCAGGCGAAATAGAAAGTACGCTATCTGGTAGTTACTCGGCGATCCACCGCAACACGATGTGGCATCCGGTGCTCTGAGTGTCGTCATTTCATCTCCTCACTACTCTGCCGTTTGACTCGTTCTATCCCGTGCGCGGGTTGTCCCTCACTCGACGAGAAGAAACCTTTGAACGCGTTCACCGTTCTGGACTTCCCCGGTATACAAATTCCCCTGTGAATCAACGTCCAGCATATGCAGCCCGTGAAATTGACCTCCATTGTCGCCGGCACTCCCGATTCTGTTGACGACCGCACCGTCTTCTCGATTGAGAATCCAGATCGTATTGTTCTGAATGTCTGGAACGATCAGATAGCGTTGTTCGGCATCATGAGAGAAAGCGACACCTCCGGTCGAGCCGCGCTGGCGCGTCTCGGTTGCCAGGAAAATTTCCTTCTGAAACTCCCCCTGTTTGGTGAATACTTGGATTCGATTACCGCGCCGATCCGCGACATAGACGAGGCCGTCGTTGGATAAGCCAATAGTGACATGGCCGACGAAATCGGGCGCTTGCGTGTCGATCTGCCGGTCGGCGGACTCCGCCGAGTAGAACGCTGCACCGCCGCCATCGGTCGTCGTTCTGCTGATCTCGATCTCGCTGAGCGGTTTCCCATAGGCGCCCCAGCCTCGCTTGAACTCAAGCGTATCCATGTCGTAGACCAAGACGCGCCCGTTGAGGTAATTATCGATCGTGTAGAGTTCGCGCGCCGCTTCGTCCGCACGCACTTCCTCGATCTGATCGACGATCATCTCGGTGTCCGGCGGATATTTACCTTCGGGCGGTTCCTCCTCAGGGATGCGTTCAATCGCCGCAATTAGCTGCCCATCGGGCCTGAACTTACGGACGGTATCCTGGCCTATCCAGACGAAACCGTTGCTATCGACCATCATGCCGTGGCCTTCTTGAGTGTCCCACGAGTTGATGACGTTTCCTTGGGTATCGAAAACGATCACCGCTGGTGGGGCAATACAGCACTCCGCGACCGGGGGATCGAGCTGCGCATAATTCTCCGTATTACTGAGATTACTGGGCCGATTTAGAACCCAGATGTTGTCATCATTGTCGACATAGAGGCCGGTAACACCCTGCATCCACCATTTATTCGGGAGTGGCAGACTGGGCCATTCCGGGTCAAACTTGTAATTCGGCGTTTGAGCCTGAGCGGTCAGTATGCCGGTCAGAAAGAAAATGGTCGCCGCGACAACGGAGAGTGCTTTGATTCTCATGTGACGTCCTTTTCTTGCGAGGCCGTTCGTGAATCGAGTCTAGTGACCGCGTAACCCGCCTGTCAATGAATTCCACGCACGTACGAGGGTGGAGAGGGACGGTTCGCCGGGCTAAGGCGACTCTAACGGAGGATGGCCGCGCCTTGCTCGTAGCCAATTCAACGCCGGCAGAACGTGTGGGCGCTGCACCAGCCAGCGCTCGAGCGTAAATTTCCCAGGGTAGTTCATGATCATCAGGCCCAGGAGCAAGGTGAGGAGACCTTGCCCGGGTAGGAACAACAGCGCCAGCCCTACGATCGCGAGCGTGGCGCCGACCACATTCTTAGTGGCCAACAGCAAAAGGTTGAGGACGGGGAAACTATGTTCGATCGTGTGCCGCCGTCGATGCGAGAAATAATCAGGTGGGATTCTCGTGACAAGAATTGGCGTCACTAACAGACCGATGACCAGTCCGGCGAAAGAACCCAACAGAAACCACTCTGCGTTCGCCGTCACGAATGCTCGCCATTCCTCGATCACCGCCCCTCCGGTTTTCCGCTAGCCTCAGCGATGCTCGTGGATCTTACTCCACTGAGAGATGTCGTCGCGCCGCGTCTCTATTGCAATCCCAAACTTCCATGACATACCCGGGGTTGAGAGGCATCGATCCCGATTCCGTTACCGGCTCAGCCAGGTACTCCGGGTCTTCAAATGTATACTCGACCTCGAGCGACAAGCCGTCGTCGGTTAACGTGTACTGCTCGAC
>CAYXNS010000085.1:0-3615 GCA_964466315.1 uncultured Gammaproteobacteria bacterium | reverse complement strand
ATCGTCCACCCCATTCCTTTAGAATAAAGCGAAGGTATCCTAGGGCCGTTAGCTCAATTAGGCAGAGCAGCAGACTCTTAATCTGTTGGTTATAGGTTCGATTCCTATACGGCCCACCAGCTTCGATAATCTGATGCAAGCTCACACAAAACTATCGTCGAGACTGTTCGGGGGCTTCGTACTCCTCCTATGGGCGGCTTTTCTGGCGGCTGCGCCTCCGCCGACGGAACAGCAGGCCTTCACCTACACTCTGCACGGTGAGGTTATCCAAGACCCCTACCTTTGGCTCGAAGGTAGCGATGCGCCGGAGATCGCGGCTCTGGATATCGAACTCGACGAACGTGTAAGCGTGTGGACCGATGCGCAGAACAGCTACACGCGCGGTATACTCGATGGACTGGATGGGCGAGTCGCGCTGGAAGGCGAACTCACCGAGCTTCTGTCACTGGACTCCTACGGTATTCCGCGCGTCGCCGGTGAGTGGCTCTTCTATACGCTGCGGCACGGTGACCAGGCTCAGCCCGTGCTCTACGCAATGGCCGCCGACGGTGGGGCGACAAAAGTGCTCGTGGACGTCAATGCGCTCGACGAAACCGGGCTGTTGGCGCTCGACTGGTACCGGCCGAGTCCGGATGGGCGCCACGTCGCTTTCGGTACCTATGAGGCCGGCGACGAACAGACGATGGCTTTCGTGCTCGAAACGGACAGCGGCGAGTGGCTCGCGGACCAGATCGGAGGACGCGTCGATCCGGTGGATTGGCTCGACGACAATGAGCAGTTCATCGTTCGAAGACTGTCGGAAGCCGAGAATCCCTACTCGGGCCAGATAACGTTGCATCGCCTCGGCCGTGACTCGAATGACGACCCCGTCTTGTTCGAACAGTACACCGATGGAGAGCTCGCGACGACATGGGGACCGTATCCCATCGTCTCCCGCGACGGCCGTTGGCTCGTCGTTATCTACTTTACCGGCACGGATTCCAATGACGTCTGGTTCTACGACCTCGATCACTGGCACGAGACCGGCGAACTGGTCCGGCATGATCTGCTCGTGGGCGAAGATGCGCTCACCGTAGGGTTCATCGAGGATGACACGTTTTTCGCCCTGACGACTCTAGGGGCTTCGAATAAGCGTGTGATCGCGTTCGATCTGACGGCAGCCGATGCATCGGTCTATCGTGAACTCATCCCGGCGGACGAGAACGCGGTGATCGGGGATATCTCTCCGGCGGTGGGACGTATCGTCGTCGACTATCTGGCCAGCGCCTACAGTCGTATCAGCGTCTTCGACCGCGATGGTGAACGGCTGACCGACGTACAGCTGCCCGGCATCGGTAGCGCGACGATCCATACGCATTCTGAGCTGGCTACCGCCTGGCTGAGCTTCGAGACATTCAGCGATCCCGAAGGGATCTACAGCGTTGATCTAGCCCTGGGCTCCACCACGTTGTGGCAGCGTCCCGAACTCCCCGTGGATACCCATGATCTCACGGTAACGCAGATTTTCTATCCATCGAGGGATGGCACTCCGATTCCGATGTTTCTGGTTCATCGCCGGGACGTCGAACTCGACGGAGATAATCCGACCCTGCTCTATGGTTACGGTGGTTTCGATATCTCACTGACCCCGAGTTTCGCGGCCGCGTGGCTGCCCTGGATCAGTAGAGGCGGCGTGTATGCGGTCGCTAATCTTCGCGGCGGAGGTGAGTTCGGAGCGGATTGGCATCGAGCCGGTATGCTCGCCAACAAGCAGAATGTCTTCGATGATTTCTACGCGGCGGCGGAGTGGCTCATTGACAGTGGCTATACGCGGGTAGAACGGTTGGGGATCGCCGGCAGATCGAATGGCGGGCTGCTGACGGGAGTGGCAATCACGCAGCGACCCGAGCTGTACTCGGCGGCGATCGTAGGTGTTCCGCTCCTGGACATGTTGCGCTATCAGAATTTTCTGATGGCACGCTATTGGGTGCCCGAGTACGGGTCTGCCGAGAATGCCGAGCACTTCGATTTCATACGCGCGTATTCGCCGTATCAAAACATCGCACCGGACCGAGCTTACCCTGCGACGTTGTTAACGGCTGGCGAAAACGATACGCGCGTACACGCACTGCATGCTCGAAAGATGGCGGCTGCGCTGCAAACCGCAACCGTGAGCGATCAGGGCGAGGATCCGATTCTGTTGTGGGTTGATCGTTCGGCCGGTCATGGTCAAGGAAAACCCCTTGCCGACCGGGTGTCGGAGACCGCTGACCAGGTTGCTTTCATGGCCTGGCAGCTTGGTTTGGCAGTACGCTGAGCTCGAAACGGAGTTCGCTATAATAGCGACCACTGACGGCAGCGAGCGAAAGTGGCGGAATTGGTAGACGCGCTGGATTTAGGATCCAGTGGGGCAACCCGTGGGAGTTCGAGTCTCCCCTTTCGCACCACCCGTCTCGATGTCTTGAAACTGGAAACTCGCCGGGACGCCGACCGGTATATCGACCCTCGGGGGCAGAGGATCTTGTGAACGAAACGACTACTAACACCGTAGACGTATCGGTGGAGGCACCGGGTGGATTGGAACGTCGCATAACCGTGCGCATTCCGAGCGTCGAGATCGAAAAGGAAGTCGGCCTGCGGCTGACGCGCGTCGGGCGGACGGCAAAGATAAAGGGCTTTCGCCCTGGCAAGATTCCGTCAAAGATCGTGCAGCAGCGTTACGGCGACCAGGTCCGGCAGGAAGTGATCACCGACATGATTCGTTCGAGCTACTCTCGTGCGCTCGTGCAGGAACATCTGCAGCCCGCCGGGGGGCCGAGCATAGAGCCCGTGAACGACGAGGGAGACGACCAGTTCGCATTCAGAGCGACGTTCGAGGTCTATCCCAAGGTCGCCCTGAAGCCGACTGGTTCGCTCTCGATCGAGAAGCCTCAAGTGGAGATAACCGAAGCCGATACCGACGATATGCTCGAGAAGTTGAGAGATCAGCGCGGTGACTGGCAGACCGTCGAGCGTAAGGCTGCGCTGGGTGATCGCGTGATCGTGGATTTCGTTGGCAGGATCAGTAAAGAGACCTTCGAAGGCGGTGAGGGCAAGGATGTTCCGATCGTCGTCGGAGAGGGCCAGGTAATCGACGATTTCGATAAGGCGCTCAAGGGGATGCTCGCCGAGCAATCGAAGTCCGCGAAAGTAAAGTTTCCGAAGGACTATCCTGTCGATACGCTGGCAGGTAAGAAGGCAGTATTCGATCTCACGGTTCAGCGTGTAGAGGAGAAAATACTGCCCGCGATCGACGAGGCGTTCCTGCAGGCTTTCGGGATTACCGAAGGCGGCGTTGAGACTCTGCGTGAGCAACTTCGAAAAAACATGGAGCGCGAACTCGGAGAGCGGCTGCGCGTCGAGACCAAGCGCCGGGCTCTAGACAGCCTGCTCGCGGCAAATCAGATAGAGGTGCCTAAGGCCCTGATCGAGCAGGAGATCACGGCTATGCAGGCGAACGCGATGCAGCAACTCAATATAGAGGATCCGGAGCAGGCGCCACCACGTGAGAACTTCGCCGAGCCTGCGCTACGCAGGGCGACGTTGGGCCTGCTCGTACAGGAGCGTATCCGCGCCAACGAAATCAAGCTCGATCGA
>CAYXNS010000084.1:0-4006 GCA_964466315.1 uncultured Gammaproteobacteria bacterium | reverse complement strand
CGAATAGTGGCCAGATCGTCAACCCTCCGGAACCTGACGCCCCACCGGCACCGAACGCGAGCAACAGGCAGCAGCCAACGGCAACGATTGTGGCCAGGATGCCGTTCTTCAACAACGGGATGCTGTAGATCTCGCCCCATTCCTGGATGATGTAGCGCTGCAATCGCACGCCTGTATCCATTGTGGTAGCCGCGAATAGCACGACCATTGTTGCAAGTAATGTCGTCGAGATACTGAGTGGTAGGCCCCAGCCATTCTGAATGAGCTGTGCGCCGCCCTGAATGAATGTGCCCGCGCCAGCCGAGCCGTATTGGTCGTAGATTTCATGCCAGAGCTCGGGCGTAGCCGCAAGTGCGACGCCGCTGACTGCGACGATCGTTATGAGTGCGAGCGAGCCCTCACCGACGGCGCCCAGGTATCCGACGAACCTCGCGTCGGTCTCTTTGTCGATCTGCTTGGAAGTTGTGCCGGATGAGACGATCCCGTGAAATCCCGAGACGGCACCGCACGCAATGGTTACGAACAACAATGGAACGAGAGACGGTGATTCGGCGGCGAGTTGGCTGTTGAAGGCCGGCGCCGAGATGTCGGGCAATGACAGCAGTACGGCCGTATACAGAAGGAACAAGCCTACGAATAACTGCATACCGTTGATGAAATCACGCGGTTGCAACAAGACCCACACCGGCAACATGGAGGCGATCGCGGCATAGACGAAGAGAATGACAATCCAGCTGGCGTTCGCATCCAGGCTGAATAACTGGTCCGGAAGCGCGATCGGCAGCTCGCTCCCGATATAGATGGAAGTGTACAGAGCGGTGACACCAATCACGGAGAGCGCGGTCAGGTTGAACTTGCGGTGGATGAACTGGCCTATGATCAACGCGACGACGATGGCCGACCACGCTGGAAACACGGCGTTGGGGGTATTGACGAACAACCCGGCGATGATCACACCGAATACCGCGTTCACCATGAGCAGCACGAGGAAGATGACGATCATGAACAGCGCGCGTGTGCGTCGGCCAATGACATCCTCCGATAACGCGCCGATGGATTTGCCCTTATTGCGTACGCTGGCCCAGATTGCGCCGAAGTCATGCACGCCGGCGAAAAAGATCGTTCCGAGCGTTACCCAAAGAACTGCTGGCACCCAACCCCAGTAAACGGCGATCGCGGGCCCAACGATTGGCGCGGCACCCGCGACAGAGGTGAAATGATGTCCCCACAGAACGTACCGATTCGTCGGCACGTAGTCGACACCGTCATTGAACTCGTGCGACGGGGTGACGAAACCAGGGTCGAGCTGATAGACCTTGTTCGCGATGAATTTCGAATAGATGAACCAGCCGAAGGTCATTCCGGCCAGTCCAAGAATGATGATCATGACGGACTGCATGGAGGGCTCCCCTCTTCGTGTTATTTGCCAGAGCTTATCGTGTAGTCGTGTATTTTCATAGCTGGCAACGATGACCCTCTGCAGTCGATGGTCGCGAAGCGCATGGTGAATTCTCTCGGTCTTTGTCGGTATATGCAGGTACTCGAAATCGATGCGCCGCACGTACTGGCCGAAACCTGGCACACGAAGCGAATTATCGAACGGCTGCGCGGCGCAAGCCGTCGCTGACGGCGGTCAGTGGTTCGACGTTTGCCTGTGAAATCAGTTCGAGGAAAGCCATAAGGACGGTGCCGTGAATGTACCGCTGTACCTTCTTCGTAAGAAACTGAATGAGCTGGACATCGAAACTAAGTTCGTCGTTTGCCGCGATACGGCGTAGGGTGGCAATTGTCATGCATCAATGGTGACACGAGCACGCGTGTCTCTGTAAATACCGATAGCGGCGATATTCACTCTGCCGGGAGTAGGTATAATCCTCCGAGAGTCTGAAGAGCTTTTGCACTAACATTTATATAAATTAGGGACTTATCAGGGGTTACGATGATTGGAAAACGTCTCCGCCTGGCGCTGATCGCGGGTGGTCTGGCCGCTTGCGGCGCAGCCGGTGCTCAAATGTATCCCCCGGGATCCGCCGAAGGCGTACCCGGAGAAGAACTTTATCGAGCCTGCGGATTCTGCCACGGTGCGCAGGGGCAAGGCCGGCAACGACTCGACGCGCCTGCGCTTGCGGGCATGGAAGCGTGGTACGTCGAACGCCAGGCTAATAATTTCGACGCCGGGATTCGGGGTACGCACGCGGAGGATCTGCCGGGTCGGCAGATGGCGCTCACCACTGGCATGTTCCGCAACGCTGCCACGATCAAGAATGTTGCCGCTTACATCGAAACGTTAACGCCAGGTGGGCCGCTCGAGGCACGCCCGAACGGCATACTTATTCCGCTCGAACGTCCGTTCGAATGGGACTCTCAGTACGCCGAGCTCGTTACGGCTGAGTCGGGCGACGCAGATGCCGGGCAACAGACTTTTCAAGTGACCTGCGCGCTGTGTCATGGTGCGGACGGCCAGGGTAATGTGGCGCTCGGTGGCAACAGACTTACGGATCTTTCGGATTGGTACATCGCACGTCAGCTCAAGTACTTCAGAGATGGCATCCGAGGAGCCGGCTCGAGCGATGTCTTCGGCATGCAGATGGCGGCCATGTCCAAGTTGCTGACAGACGACCAGGCGATCGCGGACGTCATCGCCTATATCGATACGCTTTGAATCCGTTCTGGGAACAACGAATCGGGACATACACATGATTAAGAGACACCTGCTAACTTCTGTGGTCGCGGCGATCGTATTCTCACCGATGCTTTCTGCACAGACGCTGACCGAAGTAAAACTCATCTCGCCGCTGGAGGAGACTCGCGGCTGGTGCGTAGATCTGTTCGCTCACCTCACCGGCGGGCTGCCGATCGGCGGTTTTCAAGGCCACAATTGCTTCTCATATGAGGGCAACGGCGTTACCGAGGATCAAGGCTTCGATCTCGAGCAACTCGAGGAGAAGGGCGAGATCCGTATCGTCTATTTCGACCGCTGCATGACGCTACACGAACCCAATCCGGGGTCTTTCGTGGCTGCCGAACCCTGTAACGATGGCGAAATGCAGAAGTTTGACCTGCGGACTGACGGTCAGATCGTGCCCGTAGGCGCACCGGATCTGTGCCTGTCGATGGGTACGGATTCCGTTCCCGGAGGTGGCGGTCAGCCTATCCACTTGATCCGGAGGCTCTCTTTCGAGACTTGCACGGAAGCAGATGCCGAGCGTCAGCAGTGGGAATTCAGAACGAAATACGAAGGGCCGGAGACACCGATCTACGAGCGGCGTTATAACTAGCTCCTCGACTGTCGTTTAGAATAACAACTCCCAGTAGCCGACATCGATCCATCGGTCGAACTTGCGGCCGATCTCTCTGAGCTGTCCGACGTTGACGAAGCCGAATTTCTCATGCAGCGCGATGCTCGGCTCGTTGGGTAGAGCTATCCGGCCGATCGCGCAGTGGACGTCGCTAACCAGCAGATCATCAAGCAGTGCCCGGTAGAGCTTGGAGCCCAAGCCACGGCCGGCCTGATCATGCGCCAGATAGATCGTCGATTCGACGGAAGTCCGGTAGGCGCAGCGAGAATCGAATAATCCCGCATAAGCGTACCCGGCAATCGAACCCTGCTCTTCCAGGACTAACCAGGGATACGCACTCATGATGGTGGCTATTCGTGTTGCCATCTCGGAAGCCGATACCCGCGTCTCTTCGAACGTGACTACCGTGTTTTCAACGTAGAAGTTATAGAGCGTGGCAATCTGTTCAGCATCTCGCGTTGTCGCTGGTCGGATCATGTCGCTATCGCCTGCACTGAGCTGCAAGGAGAGAGTGGCCCATGAACAGTAATACCACACCGGCGAGAGTTGTAGCAGTCAACGGCACGACGGTGCTGAAGAGTACGGTGACGACGCCGGATGTCAGGTGCTGCGTTCCGGTATAGACCGCGAGGTAGTTCAGCCTGAAGAAGCATATGATTTGAAGATTGTCGTTTATGGAATGATTTTATTTTATCCGTTTTATATAT
>CAYXNS010000083.1:0-4291 GCA_964466315.1 uncultured Gammaproteobacteria bacterium | reverse complement strand
AACTCCACTGAAATTCTCCCTCAGTGGCTGGAGTCGTTCTAGGGGGGCAGGTCACATAGCCGTGTCCCGCAAAACTCCCGAAAAAGAAGTCCCGCAAGAGAGCAGTGCTCTACCAGGCTGAGCTACACCACGTTTCCTAATAAAATAACATATTTATTAATAGATTATATAGTAAACCTCGGGAATATTCTCGAAGACGATAACCAAGCTAACGAGCTGAAACATCGTAATAGGCGCTGACCGCTGCCTGGATAAGCCCCGGCGTTGGTCGAGTGTCACGCACGAGGTCCTGCGGTCGCGCCCGAATGCATGACACGGCTCGTGATTTCAGGTGGGTTTCCGGCCTTGCGAGACAACGGTACGCTCAGCGCCGATAATGGGCTGACGATGACTCGGAGTATCACGATGCGAGGAGATTTATCGCAGGCCGGAGTTGCTGCGCTCGCTCAGCTCCTCACATTTAGCGCGCTCGCACAGAGCGGTGCCTCGATCGCCCCGGGTAATAAGGGTGGGCAGGACCCGTTCGGTCCCTACGAGCCGGTTCCGGGCTGGCCCAAGGATATCTCGACACTGGAAGGTAACGATGGCTGGACCTGGGGTGCCGTGCAGGGGATCTTCGCCGAGAGCGCCGACAGGATCTTCGTTCTGCAGCGAGGCATACTGAAGAAGATCGAGCGGCCCGAAAATCGCCTGATTGCCGATCAGGGCACGCGACTGCGGTTTCCCGTCGGGAGGCAGTACGCCTGGCGGGATGCGACGATGCCCTGGCGCGATGCGACCGTCGCGAGCCCCGATCACAACAACGCGCATGGCTGGGATCTCTGGGAGGGTGCGGGTTACGAACGCGGCGTGGACGCCCGGTGGGAACACTGCATCGTCGTCCTGGACCGGGAAGGCAACATCGTCGAGACCTGGGACCAGTGGGATTCGATGCTCATGAAGCCGCACGCCGTTCATGTGAATCCTTACGATCCCGAAAAACATATCTGGATCGTTGATGACTACGCGCACGCAATCTACAAGTTCACGAACGACGGTAAGGAGATCGTACAGACGCTCGGTACGCCGAACGAATCGGGTACCGATGAACATCATTTCGGCCGGCCGACATTCATGGCGTTCCTGCCGGACGCGATATTCGTCACGGACGGTTACGTGAACTCGCGGGTCGTGAAATTCGACCTCGACGGCAACTACCTTATGGAGTGGGGACAGGAGGGAATACTGCCCGACGATACCCGGCCCGGGTATTTCAACAGTCTGCACGGCATCGATGTGGACCCGGAGTCGAGACGTTTGTATATCAGCGACAGGCAGAACAATCGCATCCAGGTGTTCGACGACAACGGTAACTATCTGGACCAATGGAAGGTCGGCGACCCCCCGTCAGACGTTCAATATCTGATCGTGGCAGGCGGTGCGGTCTGGCTCATCGATGCGGGTACGACGAAGGTCCTGAAGTACGATTTGGACGGCCGGTTCCTGTATTCCTGGGGGACCTGGGGCACGTTTCCCGGCGGTATGTGGGGCGTCCACGGCATGAGTGTCGACGACGAAGGCAACTTCTACATCTCGGAAGTGAACAGCGGCCGCGTCCAGAAGTTTCGCCCCCGGGAAGGTGCGCGTAGCGAGCTCCTGATCAGCCGCGTATATTCGTCCTATTGACCGGCCGTTAAGAAGGTAGACGCAGTGCAGATACGGACATTCGTGAACCAGCGTATCCGCGGGTTCCTGGCAGCGCTCACAGTTGTAACTGGTTTTTCCGGCCACGCGCTGGCCCAGGAGTCACCGAACATCCTGCTCATCATCGGCGACGATATGGGGGTTGAGACGCTCGCTTCCTACGGACTGGGTGAGAACCCGCCGAGGACGTCGGCGCTGGATGAACTGGCACAAGACGGCGTGCGTTTCACCAACTTTTGGGCGCAGCCGGTATGTTCGCCAACGCGGGCGACTGTCCTCACGGGCCGGTATGGTTTCCGGACCGGGATCGGCAGACCGGTAGGCGGCGGACCGTTGCCGCCCCCGCCCGAAAAACCTCACTGGGCGCCAGCTGAATCGTCCGGCGCACCGAATGCCGCCTCTCCGGAGGATCGCGCGCTGCCACGGCCCTATCTGCTTCCGGAAGAGTTCACCTTGCCTGCGGCGCTGAAATCGCGGCCGGAACTCGGATACGCGACGGCCGCATTTGGCAAGTGGCATCTCGCCATGCCTGCGAACGGCTGGACCGATCATCCGAATATCGTCGGCTTCGATCATTTCGCAGGATTAATGGGCGGCGGTCCGGAGTCTTACTTCGCATGGAACAAGGTCGTCGATGGTGAAGTCATGGGGGCCGTGGGCTACACAGCTACCGACAAGATCGACGACGCGCTCGCCTGGCTCGAGAGCCAGAGTGATAACCCGTGGTTTCTCTGGCTCGCGTTCAATCTGGGCCATACGCCGCTGCACCTGCCTCCCGAGGAGAGCTGGCAGTCGGATTATTCCGAGTTCGACGCGGGGTCCGTGCCGCGAGAGCACTGGGGCGCCTACTTCAATGCGATGCTCGAAGCCATGGACACCGAGATCGGGAGGCTGCTGGGCTCGCTCGAACCCGAAATCCGCGCTAACACCTACGTGATCTTCATGGGCGACAACGGCACCTACGATCCCGTCGTCGGCGAGCCTTTTCGGCGCGGGCGCGCCAAGGGCACTATTTACGAAGGCGGTGTCAACGTGCCACTCATCGTTTCGGGCCCCGGCATCGAGCGCGGCAGTAGGTCCGAGGCGTTGGTCAACTCGACCGATCTCTTCGCGACGATACTCGAGATGGCGGGGATCAGTCCGGACGCGGTGGTTCCCGAGCGTGTTACGACCGACTCGCTGAGTTTCATAGCAGCACTCGCCGATCCGGCAGAGCCGTCAGCACGGGAATGGCTGTATGCCGACGAGTTTTTCGGCGGCTTCGCGGGCGTCGAGGGCGCTGACTACGCTATGCGCAATCGGCGTTACAAACTCGTGCGCTTCGAGGGCGTTGAAGAATTCTACGATCTCGGAGAGGATCCTTACGAGTACGATAATCTTCTCGGCGGCGAGTTGACCGACCATGAGCGAGCCGAGTACAAGGCTCTGAAGGATGAAGTACGCCGGTTGCGTAGCAGCGAGTAGCGACGTACACGAAACAGTTTATCTAGGGGGGCTAGTATGAACACGAAAACTACGCTGAAGCTGCTTGGTCTGGCCGTCTTCGCTGCTGGGTCCGCAACCGCTTATGAAGCCTTTCACGGACCGACGGAAGTGATCTACTCCGATCCGGAGCAGGTCTCCGAAGGTTATCTACTGTTCGCGGGCTGGGCCCAGAACGAGGCTCACGAATACGTCTATCTCGTCGATATCGACGGCAATGTCGTTCACAAGTGGTACGCGATACCACCGGCCTACGAAGGGCAGGGTTACTCTATAGAAAAGACCGCCCGGTTCACGGAGACGGGCAGCGTCGTTACGGGGCTGAGCACCGCCGGGCACAATTACCGAGGAGAGCGCGCTCTGCTCGAACTCGACTGGGACGGCAATCTCGTCTGGGACTTTAGCGACCCGCGAGAGGGGTATCTCTATCATCACAACTTCAAGCGGATCTGGAACAATCATCTCAACGATTGGACGATCATCTTTACCTCGAGGATTCCCATGACCCAGGAACAGGCCGTCGCCGCGGGCGCCGATCCCTCAATCCAATGGGATGCAGCTCCGGACGGCGTCGTCGAGGTGGACATGGACGGCAACGTTGTGTGGGAGTGGTGGTCTCTCGATCATGTCGTCCAGGACAAGAACCCGAACTGGCCTAACTACGGCGTGCTGGCCGAGCATCCGGAGAGATTCAATCTCAACTGGGGCTCGGGGGTAAGCGGCGACTTCACGCACCAGAATGCACTCGACTACAACCGGCCGCTGGATCAGATCGTGGTCAACAACGATCGAATGGGTGAGCTCTACGTTATCGATCACGGCGGGACGTTCGTCGTCGGGGATTTCGAGGCCAGCAGGGCGCTCGCGGCCGGGCCGAAGGGTGATATTATTTTTCGTTGGGGACACCCATGGCTCTACGGTGCGGGTGAGGCGCCCAGTTACAACACGGACGGTGACGTGACATCAGAGGGAGACAGGATGCTCTTCCACCACCACGATACCCAGTGGATAAAGGCGGGCTTGCCGGGCGAAGGAAACTTCCTGATCTTCGAGAACGGTTCTCGGCGCCCCAGATTCCATCGGTCGGAGATCCTCGAAGTCAATCCTTACGCTGGCACTTATCCGA
>CAYXNS010000082.1:0-4412 GCA_964466315.1 uncultured Gammaproteobacteria bacterium | reverse complement strand
GAGAACTCCAGCTCTCGTTCAACTCCGTCCTCGCAGCCAGCCAACAGGAGAAGGGTTGCGACGAGTGTTGATATTTTCATGGCTCAGTCCCGTTACCTTGATCCGCTCACAGTCCCCTGCTTGAAGCCTACGGTGTAACCGTGTTCAAAATCCGAGTTCGGATCACCAAAGCCCTTCAACGGTTGGAGTGGACACAGAGGCACAAGCGGATCAAGACTAGAAGTTCGCAGCCTGTTTGTATCCAGTCTTATATCCAGCCTCAAAACCATCGCAGAACTCAGTCGCCAGCGCGTTACCAGCCAGCAGGAATAACGTGACCGTAAATAATGCTGTTCTCATGGTTGCCTCGCGCTACCTTGATCCGCGCACAGTTCCTTGCTTGTAACCTATCGTGTAACCGTGCTCAAAATCTGAGTTCGGATCACCAAAGCCCTTCAACGGTTGGAGTGGACACAGAGGCACAAGCGGATCAAGACTAGAAGTTCGCAGCCTGTTTGTATCCAGTCTTATATCCAGCCTCAAAACCATCGCAGAACTCAGTCGCCAGCACGTTGCCAGCCAGCAGGAGAAGGGCGACGGTGAATAGTACTGTTCTCATGGCTCCCCTCATTATTTGTTGTTCTGCCTACATTCTGCTCTCACCACCGGCCTAGGTCGAGTGGGAATATCCCCTACAGCCCCGGCACCCTCCACACCATATAGCCGCGTAGTCCGCCGGAGGTGGGTGTTGGGATTATTCGCGGCGCTCATTTCAGCCAAACAAATCTTCGGGCCAGTATCCTTCGGGAATTCTATCCCGTGCTTTCCTCATGATCCTGCGGCCAGCGTACCAAACCAACCCTGCGCCCGTGGGAAATACGGCTCAACGCCTCGGTACGTTATACGCGAATCGTCTCTAGCCGACGAGCTGCTTCATGGCCCAATCCTGAGCCGTCGGCAGCCTGAGGTCACGCGGTCCGCCCGACTTCTCGTCGTGGTGCGGGTGACCGGCGCCCGACCACATCTGGCGGTCCGAATTGACGGCCGCCTGATACAGTCGGTAGGCGCCCTGCGGATCCATGATGCGGTCCGTCGGCCCATAGCCGATGAGCATCGGGCACTCGATCTTCGCCGCGACGTCTTCCATCGTATAGTCGGCGAGCTGCCGACGCGCTGCGGCGAGATCCTCGGCGCCGATGATCCAGCGAACGCGATCCTGAATCGGCGGAAAGAACTCGAAGAGATCCCGCAAAACGTCGTGGGAACCGGCCGACGTCCAGACGGCTTTGATGCGGCTGTCGCCGCTCGCGGCGCGTGGCGCCGAATAACCGCCCATGCTGATGCCGCGGACACCGATACGATCGGCGTCGATGTCAGGTCTCGTCTCCAGGTAATCGATGAGATCGGACACGAGGCGCTCGGTGTCGGGCGGCATATAGAGATGCTTGAGCCGCTTGGCGGCACCCTGCCCCGGGAGATCGACGACGAGGACGGCCATTCCGCGCGACGTGTAGGACCCGCTCCCGAGGACCGTGCTCTCGGCCATGGAATCGGCACCGAGATAGGCGATGACGGTGGGATAGCGCATGCCGTCGGGACCGCCCGGCTTCCTGAAATAACCGTCCAATTGATTGCCGTCGACGGTAACCGTAACGCGCTCGATCGGCAGCGGATCGGTCTCCCAGGCTTTGTCGAACATCTCCCGCGTCTTCATGTAGCCCGGCATCATGGTCTCGTCCGTGTCCTCCTGATAGACGATCGATGCGCGATGGAAGCGGAATGCGCGCAGGTAGAACCCGTTCGCGGAGACGTTCAGGCCCTGCTCCGCATAGCCTTCGGCGATTTCCTCGTTGACCTCCGCGACGCGGCGCCACTCGTTGTACCAAGACTGCGGATTGAAGGGCTCCAGCCGCTGGGCGACCTCAAGCTCGTGCGGGTCGTCGGTATGGATCGACTGATTCAACCGAATCTCCATCTGCCCGCCGCCGACGACGGGGTGGCCGGTATAGAGCTTCTCCGGATCACGGCCGCCGACATCGCCGACAAAGCGATTCCCAGGACCGAGATTCTGCGCGAGCGCGGAACCGCCCAACGTCGCCCCCGTGGAGATCAAGCCCCACCTCACGAGTTCTCTTCTAGAAAGTATCGGATCGAATTCCATGGGTTTCTCCTCCCTTCGGATAACCAGCTCTTCGCACCAGGCGCAAGAGCAATAGTTGTCGTTGAATTTACGCCATGAAGGCCTGTACGATGCCCTACAGCGCGATGGTCATAAGAAGCGCGGTCGGCAGTAACGTGAGGATCACGCCGGGACCGTGTTTGTCGAACGGCATTTCTCTCGCGATTCTTCCCGGTTAGAATCCCGCGCCGGCCGGGATCGTTGACCAACCGGACATCTGTACCTTTCGGCAGTATTGGCTCTCCCACCCGGGCCTCCCATTCTTCTTTTGATTAAACGGAGTCGGTGACCTGTTGAATATAGTAACAGCGATGGGCGGTCCACGGATCACAGCAAGTGAAGGCCCAGCTGTACTCAGGCAGTGGCTTCTATTCGATGCGACCTATTTCTTCGGAATCCTCAGCAGGCAAATGCCAGTAGATTCGATCGTTGTTTGGTTGCGATACACTATAGCGATAGAGGAGCCTGAAATGAATCACCGTATTTGCCACCGTTACCGCGCATCGGGCCTTGCCATCTTCGTGATGGGTTGCACCGGTGCCACGGGCGTATCCGCTCATCCGACCTACGAAACTTCTGTCCTCGGACACTATCGCCTCGTGGACGAGCTCGACCGGAATCAGTACGCCGACAACGTTACTTTGCTCAAGCAACATTTCGCGGGAGAGAATCGCGGCGCAAAACTGCAGATGATGAACATTGGCGATCGACGTTACCTCTTCCAGCAGGGTCAGGTGCTCGATGTCACGGATCCGATGAACGTGACGGTTGTGTCCGACGGCCAATACATCGGTCGGCAGGTGCAGGCCGCGTACAGTCAGTCGGCCGGTAAATGGATCCTCATGACGAGCGCGCAGGTGACAGGCGCCGGTAACCCTGGGTTACGCGGCGTGCGGATCTACGACGTCTCGAACCCGGCAAACATAGTACATCTGACTGACTACAGCACGGATCGGAGAGATCCGAGGCGGGCCGTCCAGTCGGGATCGGGCACGCATCGAAATTACTGGGACGGCGGCAGGTACGCCTACCTCGACTCACAGATGGACGACAGCTTCTCGAACGGCGAGAGCGGTCGCTCAAATGGCGTGCAGATTATCGATCTCGAAGATCCGGCCGATCCGAAATTCGTCGGCTACTGGTGGGTGCCCGGTATGCATGTGGATGAACAGATAGAATACGAAGCGTGGCGCGAACACGCTGACGAGCTTTCGACCACGAGCCAGCATGGTCCGTTCTATGTGCCGCAGCGCGTGGAGAACGGTGGCCGCTACGGTTACAGCACCTGGGGTTCGTTCGGGTTCAAGATATTCGACGTCTCCGATCCAGTTAACCCGACGCTGGTCGGATCGTGGCGTCCTGAGATCTATCGTCCGGGCCGGCACATCGAATTTCATGCGGCCAACATCGCCTTCCTCAACCGCGACATTGTGATTACGAGTCCCGAGGCGCTCATGCCTCATTGTGTCGCCGGGCCGTGGTACGACAGTTACGTGTTCGACGTGAGCGACAAGGCGAATCCGCAGATGATCACAACGTTACCGGTACCAATACCTCCCGACGAAGCACCCTACGAGCACTTCTGTGACAAACGAGGCCGCTTCAGCACACACAACATGCCGCATCTCAAGGCGCCGGGGCAGCCACATCCGACTATTACTGCCTACACGTATTTCAATGGCGGACTGCAATTCTATGATTTGGCCGATCCGGAAAACCCCGAGATCGCCGGCTATTTCGTCCCGGGGCAGGGAGGCACGATCGACGACGTTTACTCATATTACCGCGACTCGGATAACGTGTTCATCGAGTGGGATCGTCGGCTCGTGTGGTTAACTTCGAACACTGGATTGTACCTGCTCTCGACGCCGCTACTCGGCGAGCCGGTCTTCGATGCCATGCCGATAACGGAATGGGCAGCTCCGAGCGTCAACGTCGGCTTCGAGGACTTTCGCTAGAAAGACGGCCCGGAATGGACCCTGTGGAGGAGTGAGCCAACCGCTCGAGAAGTGGTCTTCTTATATTGAAGACTATTTCTCGGGCTGGGGCGGGGGGGCAGCTGTTGTCCTCTCTCGTGCTCTGGTGCGTCGTGCTGGTTCTCTTGGAACTTTCCATGCTGACTCACAGCTTGTACGACAAGATCGTCGAGAAACGGGAGCCGATTTCTCTATCCGGTACTGACAAGTTAACTATTTTCTTGCCGAAAAATGAGTATTTAGTGTGACACACAACTTAAAAATAGTATCGGAGTGGG
>CAYXNS010000081.1:0-4596 GCA_964466315.1 uncultured Gammaproteobacteria bacterium | reverse complement strand
GCAACACCTCGGTCGTTGGCGATTGCTCCAGGCCATGCGAGACGATGGCTTCGAATTCTTCACGGTTATAGGCAATGCCGCTGCCGCTGCCGCCCAGCGTGAACGACGGCCGGACTATCGTCGGGAAGCCGACGTCTTCCAGTATCACCCAGGCAGCCTCTAGTGTTTTGGCGATCGCCGCTCTCGGGACCTCGAGTCCGATCTCCTGCATGGCCTCACGAAAACGCTCGCGATCTTCGGCCATATCGATCGCTTCCTGGGAGGCGGCGATGAGCTCGACGGCGTATTTCTCCAGGATCCCCTCTCGTGCCAGATCCAGGGCGCAGTTCAGCCCCGTCTGGCCGCCCATGGTGGGCAGTAGTGCCGACGGCTGCTCCTTCTCGATGATTCGCGCGAGCGTCCGCCAATGAATGGGCTCGATGTAGATCGCATCCGCGCTCGCGGGATCGGTCATGATCGTGGCGGGATTGGAATTCACTAGGATGACCCGGTAGCCCTCCTCTTTGAGTGCCTTACAGGCCTGGGTCCCCGAATAGTCGAATTCGCAAGCCTGACCGATGACGATCGGCCCGGCGCCGATGATCAGAATGCTCTCGATGTCGTCGCGGCGTGGCATAAACCTAATATATATTCCAGATAGTATCTGTAACTAACTTATTTTATAACTACTAATTATTTAACACTTTCCCGATAAGCCTTCATTTCAGCGACGAAGCGCTCGAACAATGGCAGCAGATCGTGTGGTCCGGGGCTCGCCTCGGGGTGCCCTTGAAACGAGAACGCGCGCCGATCCAGCCGCTCGATACCCTGTAGAGAGCCATCGAAAAGTGACCGATGGGTCGCGCGGACATTGTCGGGCAGGGTTTCCTCAGCAACCGCGAAGCCGTGGTTCTGGCTCGTGATCATGACTTGACCCGTATCGATATTCAGGACGGGGTGATTAGCGCCGTGGTGGCCGAATTTCATCTTCACGGTCTTGGCGCCACTGGCCAGCGCGAGCAATTGGTGACCGAGACAGATACCGAATGTCGGCAGCCCGGTGTCCACGAGTGCCCTGATAGCGTCGATAGCGTAATCACAGGGCTCGGGGTCACCCGGCCCGTTCGACAGAAATACGCCGTCGGGCATCATCGACATGACCTCTTCGGCCGATGTCTTGGCAGGCACGATCGTCATTCGGCAATCCCGATCGGCCAGCAGTCGCAGGATATTGCGCTTGATCCCGAAGTCATACGCGATGACGTGATATTCGGCCGGCCGCTTCTCGAAAACGGCCCGAGGCACCGGCCAGAGACTGCCCTGGGTCCACTGATAAGGTTCCGTCGCCGTCACGAGGCGGGCGAGGTCCATCCCCTTGAGACCCGGAAACTTTTGAGCCGCAATGATCGCTTCGTCGGGGTCCGGGTCCTCCCCAGCTATGACGCAGCCTGCCTGCGCGCCCTGGTCCCGGATCAGACGAGTGAGTTTACGCGTATCGATCTCTGCGATCGCCACGGTTTCCCCGCGTTCGAGAAAGCTCGTGAGCGCGGACTCGGAGCGCCAGTTACTGGCCGCGAGCGAGAGATCCCGAATGATCAAGCCCGCCGCATAGATCTTCGTGGATTCGAAGTCGTCGGGCGTCGTGCCGACATTTCCGATATGGGGATAAGTCAACGTGACGAGCTGACGATAATACGACGGGTCGGTCAGAATCTCCTGATACCCCGTCATGGCAGTATTGAAGACGACTTCGCCCAGAGTTCGGCCGGTGACGCCGACGGACAGGCCGTGGAAGATCGTCCCGTCCTCGAGCGCTAGTATCGCCGGCTCCGCCACGCTGAGCTCCTGAAGAATTCGCGCCTTGCATAAGCTAAGCGGGATAGCCGCAAGGCGCGCAGCTCATCCCACAAGAGATCTAAAGCTTGGGAGTCTCAGACAGCTATTGTAGCCCCTTGCTTTTGCTAAGCAATGTCCTCAACGGCCGGCCGTGTTCAGTCCAAGCACGTCCGCCATTTCGTACGAACCTGGCACTTGCCCGGCTGCCCAGCGCGCAGCTCTGAGCGCACCCCGAGCGAACGTCTTGCGCGCGGTCGCGTGATGCGAAAACTCCAATGTTTCTTCCAGTGCCGCGAAGAGCACTTTGTGATCACCGACAATATTGCCACCGCGAATGACAGAAAACCCGATCGTGCCCGGAACCCGGGGCCCTATCTGACCGCGGCGATCATGGATCGCCAACTCGTCCAGCCGACGATTTCTAGCCTTAGCGACCTCCTCGCCCAACGCAAGCGCGGTTCCCGAGGGTGCATCGACCTTATGGCGATGGTGCGCCTCGGTGATCTCGACGTCATAGTCAGGTCCGAGCGCCTTTGCGGCACGGGCGACGAGATCCATGAAGACGTTGACGCCCACACTCATGTTGCGGCCGTATACGAGCGGGATATCGCGAGAGGCGTCGCCCATGGCTTCCAGATGTTTGTCGCCGAGACCGGTCGTCCCGATGACGAGGGCTGTACCGCTGTCGACGCAAGCACGCACATTCGCGATCGCCGCCGCCGGTAACGTGAAATCAATGGCGACGTGTGCCTCGTGCAACGCCTGTACGCGATCATCGGTCAATGGAACGCCCGCGGATGGCAACCTGGCCGCCTCCGCAGCGTCCTTGCCGAGATCGGGGTCCGCCGTCTCCGTGACGGCGCCGACGAGTTCAAGGTCGTCGGCCTCGGCGATGCACTCGAGAATGGCCCGACCCATGCGCCCCGAGGCGCCCAGTACGGCTATCTTCAGCACGATCTACACTCCCATACGCTCAAAAAATTTCGTGACCCCGTCCACCCAGGACCGCGCTCGGGGACTATGACGAGATCCACCCGCTTCGATCGATGCGTCAAACTGTTGCAGCAGATCCTTCTGCTCGTCGGTCAACTTGACCGGCGTCTCGATCTGAACGCGGCAGAACAAGTCGCCAACGCCATTGGCGCGTACGGACCTTACGCCTTTTCCGCGCAAACGGAACACACGACCCGATTGTGTCTCCGGCGGAATCTTTAGGGCGACCTGGCCATCCAGCGTTGGCACCTCCACCGTGCTGCCCAAGACCGCAGCCGCGAAGCCTATCGGCACATCGCAACTCAAGTTGCGGCCATCACGCTCGAAGATCGCATGCGGCTTCACCGAAATATCGACATAGAGGTCACCGGCCGGGCCGCCATTGCGGCCGGCTTCGCCTTCATGCGCAAGACGGATTCGATCACCGGTGTCCACACCCGCCGGAATCTTTACGGCGAGTGTCTTTACCTTGCGTACACGTCCGCGGCCGCTGCAAGTCCGGCAAGGCGTCTGAATGACCGTTCCCGCACCCTTACAGGCCGGGCAGGTCTGCTGGATTGAGAAGAATCCCTGCCGCACGCGAACCTGTCCCACACCGGAGCAGGTTGCGCAGGACGTCGGCTCCGAGCCGGGCGCAGCCCCGCTGCCGTTGCAGAGTTCGCACTCGACCTGGGTCGGTACGTCAATATTGATCGAATCGCCTGCGACCGCTTGCTCGAGTGAGAGCTCGAGCTCATAACGAAGGTCGGCACCGCGAAAAACCTGACTGCGGCTACGCCGTCCGCCACCGAAGATGTCACCGAAGACATCGCCGAAGATGTCGCTGAACGCCTCGCTGCCAGCACCGGAACCGCCTGCCTGGCCGGCTTCGACGCCCGCATGGCCGAATTGGTCGTAAGCGGCGCGCCTGTCCGGGTCGGACAGGACTTCATAGGCCTCCTTGGCCTCTTTGAAATGACTCTCGGCCTCCGGGTTTTCCTGGTTACGGTCCGGGTGATACTTCATGGCCAAGCGACGATACGCCTTCTTCAGCTCCACCTCCTGAGCATTCTTCCCGCAACCCAGCACCTCGTAGTAATCCCGCTTGGCCATTACCCGTCCCTAAATTTGACTGGGCGGAACTCAGGCACTCTTCTGTTCGTCGTCTTCGTCTTTAACCTCTTCGAATTCCGCATCGACGATATTCTCGTCCGCGTCCGAGTCGGCTTCGGCCGAAGCTTCGCCGGGCTCTGCCGCACCCTGCGCCGCCGCTTGCTCGGCGTAAAGCTTCTCGGCCATACCAGCCGCCGCCTCGCTGAGTGCCTTCACCTTGGCTTCGATAACATCCTTGCTGTCGCCCTTCACGGCTTCCTTGAGATCGGCAACGGCGGCCTCGATACTTGCCCGCTCATTGGCCTCGACCTTCTCGCCGAGTTCTTCGAGCGATTTCTCGGTCGCGTGCACGAGCGCGTCTCCCTGGTTGCGGGTATCGACAAGCTCGCGGAACTTCTGATCCTCCTCGGCATGCGCCTCGGCATCGCCGACCATACGCTCGATTTCTTCCTCGCTCAGACCAGAAGACGCTTTGATGACGATCTTCTGTTCCTTGCTCGTGGCCTTGTCCTTGGCCGAGACATTGAGAATGCCGTTTGCGTCGATATCGAACGTGACGTCGATCTGCGGCATCCCCCGGGGAGCCGGAGGGATATCTGAGAGGTCGAATCGTCCTAACGACTTATTGTCCGTCGCGCGCTCACGCTCGCCTTGGAGCACGTGAATCGTGACCGCGGTCTGATTGTCGTCCGCCGT
>CAYXNS010000080.1:2090-4955 GCA_964466315.1 uncultured Gammaproteobacteria bacterium | reverse complement strand
ACGGCGTGAACCTGCAGAAGCGATTTTTCGACTACTTCCTGAAAGGCATCGACAATGGTTGGGGCGGGCAGCCGCGTGTAAAACTGCAAATTCGGCAGATCGACGGTTTCAGAGAACGCGACGAGGATGACTGGCCGCTGTCGCGAACACGGTGGACCCGTCTCTATCTCGACACCGACGGTATGGCCCTCTCACCGAAATCGTCTGAGGGAGCCACCGCGACGACGTTTGCCGCTCTCGGCGACGGGCTGATATTCCTAACACCGCCATTGGAAGAAGATATCGAAATCACAGGCCCTTCCGCGGTAAAGTGCTTCGTTTCCTCTACGACGAGCGATGCCGATCTGTTTGTCGTGCTCCATGTATTCTCCCCTGACGGCGAGGAGGTCGTTTTCCAGGGGGCGATCGATCCGCATACGCCCATCGCCCAGGGATGGCTGCGTGCGTCCCACCGAAAGCTCGATCATAAGCTCTCGCAACCGTGGCGCCCCTATCATAGCCACGACAAGAAAGAAGCGCTGGAGCCTGGTGTGCCCGTGGAACTTGATATCGAGATCTGGCCGACTTCCATCGTCGTGCCGGCCGGCTATCGTGTCGGTCTGAGTCTGCGAGGCAAAGATTACGAATATGCGCAGGCAGCGGGCGAGCGTCTGTCCAATTTCAAGAACGAGCTACGTGGCTGCGGCCCATTCCTGCACGATGACCCACAAGATCGGCCTCCCGAGATCTTCGGCGGCGAGACGACACTGCACACGGCAGAGGACCGGCCGGCTTACGTGTTGTTGCCGGTCATCCCGTCGAAGTAGTCCTTAGGGTTAATAACCGGAAGGCGGGGTGCCATCACTCGGTGGTGAGTTTCTGCTGGAACGTTTCGTTATCGACGACCCACCCTCGACAGCGCTGTACATTCTGCAATCTGAGTTCATGCAGGTCATCGTCATACATGCTCGCCAGGCAGTCAGCCAGCACGACGACGCGATCGCTGCCCAGCCCGAGAAGTTCGCGAAATGTCAGGGTGACGTGAATAACGGGAATCCCTAGCCCACGGGAAAAGCACAAGGCATCGCGGGCCGCATTGATCACGTGTCTATCTGGGCGCCTGCTCCCGACGTAGCGCTTCTATCGCGAGTTGGTCGGCGAGAGCCGGGAAGAGAAGCTCCGATCCGTCGGCTATCGTCATGCGCTGCCACCACATCGCGTTCGCGCCGCCCCGGGAAGGATGCCCGGTCGCCGTAATGGATTCTCCAGGGACGACCGTCTCGTCCGTCCAGCCTCGTCGCGCCAACGATAGTTTTCCGGGCATTTCGATCACCCAACCCTCTATCTCACCGGAATCGTTCGTGACGTCTATATAGATGATGGCATGCGGATTGGTGAGTTCGAGATTGGTGATCACGCCCGTCACGCTGACGAGTCGAGCCGGGTCGTAGACTGCCGGAAAAGAATGATGAGCCTGCGACGCCTGCGGAGACAACGCGAGAACGGCGAACGCAGCAGTTGCCACAATCGCGTACTCAACTTCGAGATGCACCAACTCGGAGGCGACCAGCGATCTCTTCCCCCGTTCATTCGGTCCAACACGGTTCGCTCCGCGCTCGTCTGATCGGGCTGATATTACATTGATCGGTCGTCGCCGGCTCGCTCTGCCAACCATGCACCTGGTCAATCTAGGCCAAAAGATGACCCCCCGCGTCAAAACGCGGGGAGCCGCTAACACTCTTGGGGGGCGTGAGCGTCAGCCATACTGCCTTAGAAGCTCGAACGATCCCGGAAGCGGCGTTCTCGTATCTTCCGGTTGAGCAAAGAGCGCGTGGATGCTATTCCTAAAATGTGAAGCAAATAAGGAGACGCGGAAGAATATCGGTTTGATTGCCACTACCGCGCTCGAACGTCATAGGTGTATGCTGGTTGACCGCATTCGAGAGATTCTACGTTGCGCCAAACGATCGTATTCAAGCTGTTTCTGGCCTTCCTGGGCGTCGCACTCGTCGTGCTCGTGATAAGTATGGGATTGACCCGGTGGAATTTTCAGCGGAGCTTCTTGAATTACATCAACGAGTCAGAAGGGGCTCGACTCGAGCTCTTGGCCATGCGGCTTGCGGACGCCTATGAAAAAGATGGCGGTTGGGCGTCGCTGAGGAACGATATGGACCGATGGATTATGCTCATGGCGCCGCCTACCCAGATGGGCCGCCCAAGCCTGGGTGTTGGCCTGCCCGGCAGGATGCCGGATGGGATGCCGGTGATCGTTACCCCAGATCCGCTCGCCATCTCGCCGCGAATCGCGGTGTTGGACGAGCACGGTGTGCGCCTGTTCGGCCCGCCAGCCGCCGAGAACGCCTTGCTGGTCGAACGCATATTTTACGCTGGCAAGGAGGTCGGGAGTCTGCGCTTGAATCCACTCACTACTCTGGCAGATCAGATCGATGTCAGATTCGCCGAGCAGCACACACGCTGGATCTACGGGAGCTCGGTAGGTATTCTTCTCATGGCCGCACTCGTGTCGGTATTTTTTGCTCGACACCTCGTATCTCCAGTCCGCTCTCTGACCCGCGGTACGCAGGCGCTTGCGGAAGGACGTTTCGGTGAGCGAATTCGTGTAACGTCAAAGGATGAGTTGGGTCAGCTGGGAATAGATTTCAACGCGCTAGCGGAGACGCTGGAGCACCACCAGGCCGCGCAACGGCAGTGGATAGCGGATATCTCCCACGAGTTGCGTACACCGCTCTCGGTTCTCCAGGGTGAACTGCAAGCGGTGGAGGATGGCATACGGGAGCTAGGTGAAGCGACGCATAAATCGCTGAGTGCGGAGGTGGAGCGATTGGTGATTCTCTTCGACAACGCGGTCGTAGAATTGAATGACCT
>CAYXNS010000080.1:0-2080 GCA_964466315.1 uncultured Gammaproteobacteria bacterium | reverse complement strand
ATTCTCGTCGACGACATCTACGAACTCTCGGTATCGGAACTTGGAGCGCTTCGGTATCGGAAGGAGCGTTCTGACGTCGTCGGCATTCTTCGTGAGGTGCTCGATAGTCACGAGCAGCGGTTCACCGCAAAGAACATCTCCCTGGAGACGGCCCTTCCGGATTCGTCCCTGGAGGCGTTGGTGGATTCAAGTCGCCTCGTGCAGTTGATCACCAATGTGTTGGAGAACTCCGTACGCTATACGAACAAAGATGGAGCTTCCCGCGTGAATTGCTGGAGAGACGGCGATGATATCGTGATCGATTTCGAGGATTCAGCACCTGGTGTTCCAGACGACACGCTGCCTCATCTATTCGACCGGCTGTACCGGGTAGAGGACTCGAGGGGCCGAGGTACGGGCGGCGCAGGTATCGGTCTCGCGATCTGCCGCAACATTGCCCATGCGCACGGCGCCGAGTTGAATGCATGGACTTCGGTGCTTGGAGGGCTGCATGTTCGACTGCGCCTTCCTCTCATTAACGTTGCGAGCACTTAGTCACCAACGCAACCCCAAGCTTATGGAAACGGAAACACAAATCCTTATCGTTGAGGACGAGCCGAAAATCGCGCGGCTGCTGGACGACTACCTCGAAAAAGCTCACTTCCGAACGCATTGGTTGCAAACGGGCGGGTCTGTCGTTTCCTGGGTCCGTACCAATCAGCCGGCATTCGTTTTGTTGGATGTATTGCTGCCGGAGAAGGACGGCATGACCATCTGCAAGGAGATTCGCGCATTTTCAGAGGTGCCGATCATGATGATCACAGCTCGTATCGATGAGATAGACCGGTTACTTGGCCTGGAACTCGGTGCGGATGACTATATCTGCAAGCCTTTCAGCCCTCGCGAGATCGTTGCGAGGGTGCAAACCATTCTACGACGGGTGCATGCGCAGGCTCCCGCAGATTCAGCTTACCTCGGCATCGAACTCAATGAAGAGCTGTATCACGCTTCCGTGCAGGGGAAATCATTAGAGCTTACTCCTGTCGAGTTTCGGCTCTTGAGTATCATGCTCAAAAATCCCGGTAGAGTGTTTTCCCGCGATCAACTCATGAATAATGTTTACTCGGACGATCGAGTGGTCAGCGATCGGGTTGTCGATAGCCATATCAAGAATCTCCGCAAGAAAATCGGAACGTTTCTGTTCGGCAAAGAGATCATCCATACGATCTACAGTGTCGGTTATAAACTCGAATGAGTAACCTCGGTTGCTGCACCGGGCAATTCGCTACGAAACCCAAAGCAATGGATCGGTCTTGTTAACCGGCGGGACGACGATTATTTTCGCCGCTTAGCTCGGTGCAGTTATAAGGCTCGTAGGGCTCGTCGGTGAGTACCATCACGCTCTCGCCGACGTAGTCGCTCTGCAGGAATTCCGGATCGTGAGCGATAAACTCGCGTCTGAGCGAATTGGTCTCGGCGTCAAAGCGAAAGCGCTCGACGATATGCATGTCGGCGCTGTGCATTAATCCATCATTGAGGGGAAACAGGATCCCCTGCTCGAAGCCGATGGTATCTACCACGAGTACATCGTCCTCCCAGGAGCCAATCGAATAGCCGGCGACATTCGGGACGATCGAATCTGGATGTTCTGTCTCATGGAGATGAATGGTGCGAACCAAATCCATGTAGCCGTACTGAAGCGTAATCGTGTCCTCCGCCTGATAGATATCGTTGACATGTTGATCGTGAGTCCAGCTGAAGATGATGTTGGCGGGGTGGCAAAATATTGCCGGGTCATCAAATGGTTGCTCGTAGTTGGCCGCAGCCATTCGTCCCGCTGTGGTCGGCGCGGGAAACCCCGCCGGCCCGGGGAGGAAACCCGTCCCGCCGGCTGGTGCCGTTCCAGGAACTCCACCGGGCCCCATGCCTTGGGGGCCACCAGGACCCATGCCGCCGCCCCTGCCCTGCGAGACCCAGGGTCCGGACAGATTCGGCTGACCGTTGTCGAGATAAGCCGGCCGGTCGACTGCGCCCGCGGGAACGGCCGCCTCGGCCGTCGCGGTGCTCTCGGGCAGATTCGTCATACGCGATATCTCCGTAC
>CAYXNS010000079.1:0-5009 GCA_964466315.1 uncultured Gammaproteobacteria bacterium | reverse complement strand
CGACATCAGGTTCTCTTCGACGTCTTTGACCACCATTGCCGGGTCGCGCTCGAGTACGTCGCCGTAACCGCCGCCGGCGCCCTGGCAGATCATGTAGATCTCGCCTTCGGCGCACGGTTCGAAGTTCATGCCGGCGTCCTGCATGATGTACTGTCCGCCTGGGATCGCCTGCTCGTTCATTAACTCGACGATGTCGAGCTTGAGCGCCTTGGGATTGTCTTTGACGACCTCGAAAATGTTGATCCCCTTGACCTTCGCGAGCGGATAACCGGGACAGCCATAGCCACCGAATAGACCGTAAGCCGACGGGTGCTTGGCGCCGCACTGACCGGTCATGAAGCCCCAGTCGGTCGACTCCCGCACCGTGACCATCTGCTCGTAGCCCATGCCGCCGCGGTGCTTGCCGAAGCCGATACGATCTTTGGCGAGCTGCTGCGCGACGAGCCGAACGTAGGGCAACTCTTCTTCAGCGAGTTCGTACTCACCGGTGTCGGCGACAGCGCCGAATACGGGCGACATGGCGTGCTCGCCGTCGTTGTCCTCGCGCCCACCGGTGCCGTTGCCGTTGATATCGGCACAGAAATTGCCCGTTACCTCGGAATGCTGGGTGGTGCCGCCGTATACGAATGTCGCTGGCTGGTTGTAGTGGGCCGCATTGATCGCCGTGTAGCGTTTCGGCATACAGTAGTACAGCTTGGCAAGCAGCGGGGTCGGTCCGCTCAACGCCCGGAATACCGGAATGAGGCTCATTGCGTTGGGGGCCTCATCACCGGGATCGATCAGTGAATTGCGATCGGTGAGTACCTCGATCGGGCTGAACACGGCCTGGTTGACCGGCAGATCCGGCCACGTATACAGAATCATATTGGTCGTCAAACAGGTCTTGAACGATGCGATATGGGTGTTGATCGAACGGTTCGATAACTCCGGACAGGCGCCACGCAGATCGAAGATCATGCGCTCGCCGTCGACCGTAATCGCCAGTGGCCACTTCGCCAGAATATGCTCGCGCAAGGACCCGTCGATCCAGGAGTTGACCCGCACCGTACCGTCGGGTATCTCAAGGATACGCTGGCGCACTTCCGTCTCCGTGTCTTCGAGCGTTTTGCGCAGCGTCGCGATGAGATAGTCCTTACCGAACTCTTCGATAACGGCCAGCAGGCGCTCGCGCAGGCGTAAGGCCGCGTGCAGCTTGACCTTCATGTCCGCGTACTGCAGCTTCGGATCACGTACCGAGTTCTGTAGAAAATTGACGATATCGCGTTTGAGCGTGAAGTTCTCAGCACACTTGAACGGGCACATCTTGAGTCCCTCGTCATACTTCGACTCGGCGATGGACGGCATGCCGCCCGGCTCGATCGATCCGTTCTCGCCTTCGTGAATCGTGGTGGACAGCCAGCAGATCATCTCTCCTTCATAGAACAAAGGAATCATCATGCTCTGGTCGGTGTTATGGACATTGCCGAAGCGCGAATCGTTGTGGATAAAGGCATCTCCTTCGCGCACCCCAACGGACGGTTCGTTCGTCCAATATTTATTGATGAACTTGATCGGATACTGGCACACGGTCGCGAACACGCCGATACCGCTCGGCGCGATCTGGGCCATGTCGCCGGAGGCGGTGAATACCGAGGTCACGAAATCCCCCCACTTCGCGCCGGGTGCCACCCCCATCTGCTCGACCATGTTGTAACCTTCTTCGAGCGCGGAGGCGATGCGCCCGCGAACAAGGTTGATGCGGTTGACGTCGAGGTCGCCGCTGAGAAGGCGTTCTTCGACGGTGGTGCGGGGCATCAGTCCGTGGTTGCGCATGATGTCCGGATCCGGACCGTAGAAAAGTCTGTTTTCGTTCACGAACTCGTCGAGCAGCGCCTGTTCTTCGGCGTTCAGTTCGGCCTGGCCGTCGAGATTGGACAGTTGTTCAGTCATGGTTTTCTCTCCTCAATCGATGCGCGTGAACCACACGGCTCCATGGTTGCTGGCGTGGAAGTTCCAACCCTGCTCCACGAGGTAGGTTGTCGCTGCGGTGGTAATCACCGCCGGTCCGTCGATAGTGGTACCTGGTTCGAGCGCGACGTCGTCGTAGACTGGTGTTTCGATCGGGCTGTCCTCGCCGACGAAATCGCATTGCCGGCGGGCGATTGATGCGGCTGGCATCCGCTTCCCGAGGGGTTGGATGTCATCGAAATCGACCTTGCTAATTTGAACATACGACGATACCCGCACGGTATTGATGCGCACACCCGATTCCGTCGCCTGGCTGCCTTCGCCAAAGCGCTCGCCGTAGCGCTTATGGAATTGCGCGATGAGCGCGAGGACGTCGTGAACGCTCGTGAACCGCCGGATATCGGTCGCTACAGCGGTTTCCACCCGTTGGTTGCCGTAGCGCATGTCGAATTCGAGTCGATGCTGGACCCGCGACGGATCCACCCCCTGGCGTACGAGGTCGTCGCGTCCGCGTTGTTCGAGTTCGACGATGGTGTCGTTGAGCCGGCTGTAGTCGGTCAGTAGCTGCTTCAGTAGGGTATGAAACAGCACGGTATAGGTAGATTTCTCGTGGATGTGGAGCTGGTCGACATTGCCGGCTCCAAGCGCGGAGAAGACTGCCGCGAACGGCGGCGCGAGGACGCGGTCGATGCCGAGGGCTCGAGCGATGCCGCAGCAATGCAGCGGCCCGTTACCGCCGTAGGCCAGCATCGTGAACTCCTGCGGCGAGTAACCCTGTGAGCGGAGCTCGGTGCTGATGCCGTTGGCCATGTTGTGGTCGACGTTTTCCTTGATGATCTTCGCGATCGCGGTCACGTCGCTACCGAAGTGTTCGCCCAAGGTTCGGCTCACCGCGCGTTCGGCACGGCGTCTGTTGAGCTTGATACGACCGTTGGCATAGTTGTCCGGGTCGAGATAACCCAGCAACAGGTCGGCGTCGGTCACCGTCGCGTCCGTACCGCCACGGCCATAACAGGCGGGGCCGGGATCGGAGCCCGCGCTTTCGGGTCCGATCTTGATGCGGTCGTAGAGGCGATCGTGATGGGCGATGGAGCCGCCGCCGGCACCGAGCGTTACGAGATGGATCATCGGTACGCTGACCAGCCAGCGATCGATCACCGGTTGGAAATCGTAATGCTTTTCCTGACCTTCCGTGACGATACCGATATCGAAGCTCGTGCCGCCCATGTCCGCGGCAACGATGTTGCCGAGGTCGCCGTCGATGGCCAGATGCTCCGAGGCCGCGATACCGGAGACGGGCCCCGAGTGTACGGTCTGCAGCGCGTCGGTCGAATTGAGCTGGGCCATGCCGCCCGAGTTGTGGTTGATCAGCATCGGCTTGTCGTAGCCATTTTCGCGCAGGTTCAGTTCTAGTGCGCCGAGGCCATGGTACATGGCGTTATGCAGAAAACCGTCAATGATCGTCGAGGTCGCCCGAGTGTATTCACCCTTGCGTCCGGCGACCTGGTGCGAGAGCAGCATTGGCACGGCGCCGAGAAAGTAACCCGGATACTCCTCGAGGTAGATCTCGCGCACGCGTAATTCGTGATCCGGGTTCACCACGCTGTTGGCAAACACTACGACAATGGTCTCGGCGCCCTGATCGACCAGCTCCCGAAGCTTCAACCGCACGTCGTCCTCCTCGAGCCGGATCAGCACGTCGCCGCTGTAACCGCAACGCTCGCGGATGGTGCGGATCATGGGGATCGGTACGATCGGCTCGGGACGCAGCGCGCGCGGCACGTTGTGCTGCTGCTCGTGGGACAGGCCGTCGCCATGGCCGCGGCCGCGGGAACACGGTACCGTGGAGCCGAAACCCTCGGTGATCAGCAGCCCTACGCGCGGACCTTTGCGTTCGATCAGCGCGTTGGTGCCGAGCGTGGTCGCGTAGCGCACGGAGTCGACTTGCGAAAGTAGGGTACGCTTGTCGAGGCCGAGGTCGTCGATGGCGATGTCCAGGGCCGCGTTGAAGCCCAGTGCCAGATTGTGGTGAGTGGTCAGCGCCTTGGCCTGGATGTACTGCTCACCCCAGGCGACGAAACAGTCCGTGAAGGTGCCGCCGATGTCGACGGAAACGCGTTTCATACGGGTCGTCCTCCGAATCGATTAGTGATTGTGGCCGTGGTGGTGCGCAGGGCGCGGATAGCGTGGCCGGTGCAGATCCTCAGGCAGCGGGAGGGTGCCGCCGTTGGCGGCCGCCCATTCGGCGGCTTTGTGTTTTAGCGAATCGATATCGAAATCGATATCGTGAGTCGGCGGGTGACCGGGCACCGTATATTCCGTCTCCACCATCGTGCCGCAACCGGGACAGTAATACTCGAGCAGCGCGGTATAGTCCGGATCGGGCGAGAACGTATAGTCGTATTTCTCCGGGTCGATCAGCGGTTTGTGGATCTCGCGCGGGTCGCGGTCGTAGACCAGCAAGCCGCGCTTGTAGTTGTCGCGGGCATCGCCGATCTCGTGGTCGCAGCGGCGGCAATGCCAGCGCTCGGTATCGAGATCGATGCAGAGGTATTCGGTGATATAGACTTTCATGCTCGCTTCCTCCTCTTTGTCATTCCGTCATTCCCGCGAAAGCGGGAATCCAGTTGATGAAGCCCGCCGCAGGCGGACATTGCTTGACTCGATCCCGGGTCGCGCTACGCTTGCCCGGGATGACGCCGGCGGCGACTACCAGCAATGCGGAGGTCATTACGATCGATTTCACTTGTCGACGTTACCGCGCGCGAGCAGCAAATCACGATTGTCAGTCAGCTGAAAACGCCACCCGGCATCGATTCGCGCGGTGAAGAAATCGTCCTCGACGATGCATGGTCCTTCGCCCGTAGCGCCGGGCTTGAGGCTCTGGTAGCGGTACAACGGTGCGTCATGACTTTGGTCGCGGTATTGGATGCGGCGGGTCTCGGCGCTGTCCGCAGCATGGGCATCCGTTTTTGCGTCCGGTTGGAGGGTCAACCGTTCGATCGGCTTGCTGGCCTCCAGGCGCAACAGCAGGGGCGCTTCGAGGCCGCTCGGCGGTGGCG
>CAYXNS010000078.1:0-5078 GCA_964466315.1 uncultured Gammaproteobacteria bacterium | reverse complement strand
CTGATGAAAGCCGTCGATAAGTTCGAGTATCGGCGCGGCTACAAGTTTTCGACCTATGCGACCTGGTGGATCCGGCAAGCGATCACTCGCTCGATCGCGGATCAGGCACGGACGATTCGTATCCCCGTCCACATGATCGAAACGATCAACAAGCTCAACCGGATCTCGCGCCAGATGCTTCAGGAAATGGGTCGTGAGCCCACGCCCGATGAACTGGCAAAGCGCATGGAGATGCCCGAGGACAAAGTCCGGAAAGTGCTCAAAATCGCCAAAGAGCCGATCTCGATGGAGACACCCATCGGCGACGACGAAGACTCGCACCTTGGCGACTTCATCGAGGACGCGGAAGTTTCCTCACCGGTCGACTCGGCAACCTCCGAGGGCCTCAAGGAGACCACGCATACGGTCCTCGCCGGCCTGACCCCTCGCGAAGCGAAGGTGTTGAGGATGCGCTTCGGCATCGACATGAATACCGACCATACGCTCGAGGAGGTCGGCAAACAGTTCGACGTGACGCGCGAGCGTATTCGTCAGATCGAAGCTAAGGCGCTGCGCAAGCTGCGCCACCCGTCGCGCTCGGATCAGCTGCGCAGCTTCCTGCTCGAAGACTGAGCACACGACATCACGCCACCCGGTCCGTCCGGGGAAAGACGTCCGGGAAGAGTACGTCGTACGGAACCGATTGCCCCGTGTCCATAACGACGCGGCAGTGTTTGTGCCACAGTGCGCGCGGTTCCTCGGCCCCGCAAGAGTGCGTGATGATCCCGATCTCCGTGGCCATGCGCTCAGCGTACCGGCTCACACAGGCCGCTTTGTTCGCAGGGACCAGGCCTCTCTGCAAGCGCTTGTTGTGAGTCGTGATCCCCGTTGGGCAGGTATTACGATTGCACTGCAGGGCCTGGATACAACCGAGCGCGAACATGAACCCGCGCGCCGAAACGACGAAGCCCGTGCCGCCGTCGAGATGATAAGGAGAGAGAGCGCCTTCGCCCGTGTTCATCCAGATGCCCGCGTCGCGGGTACCCGCAGACAACGCCAGAACGGCCGGTTCTGAGATCGCCCCGAAGCTCATTCCGGAGATATTGAAGATCGAGGTGGTGGTGTAGGGATTGGGGCACTGTGGCCCGACGGTGACGGGCCGGGGCTCCGCGACATCCCGCTCGAGAACGGGATAGGGGCAGTTCACGAAGGTCAGCGTGCCCACGGGGCGGAGGTCCCGTGTCGAGTCGAAAGCGACCGTACTGTCACCATCCTTGGCGGCGCGATCAACCCAGGTCCGCTCAGCGCGATTGAACGGTAACTCTTCGCGGTCTATCGCGAAGAAGTATTGGCGGAAGAATTCGCCGAGCCGATCGAACAGGGAACGGAAGCGGCCGATAACCGGAAAGTTCCAGCGTACCGCATTCCGGGTCTGAGTAACGTCCCGAACGAACAGAATCGATACGACGAGAAAGCCGACCCCTATGGCAAGAATAAAGAGGTAGGCCAAGAAACTGATGACCTGAATCGCTTGATCGACCATAGCGAACGCGCTCCCGTCGTTAGTGCTTGCAGAGAGTATCTATGAGTCGAGGACCGTGCGCAGCCGGCAAAGATTACTGCGGCTGTACTCATGGCACGCCGGCCGGCGCAGGACGATGGTAACATAGCCACGCCTGGGCCCGTAGCTCAGTTGGTTAGAGCAGGGGACTCATCAAGTATGGTGCCTTCGCGCCGAAAGACGCGAAGTGGACGGGATGAATTCAGGGAACCCGTAGCGAAGATTCGCCGGCGACCCTGAGCCAAGCCGGCGGTACACCGCCGGAAGGTGCAGAGACTACCTGAGAGCTCGAGTGCTCTTAATGACAGGCTAGAGCGTCCCGCACCCTAGCAAGGCAACTTGTGGGTGAAGAGATAGTCCGCTCCCGCCGGAAACGACGGGATAGAGCGAATCCCTTGGTCGTAGGTTCGAGTCCTACCGGGCCCACCAGGCTTTCTCCCGAGGCTTCGCTGGACGCACGCAACGTAAATGCAGATCAAGAAATCCCGATGACGAACACGCACCGCATTTTGCTGTGTGCAGCGGCAATCACGCTGCTTCTCGCGACGGCACTGGGCGCCTACGGCACCCACGGCCTGCGCGGAAATCTAACCCCGACCGCTTGGGAGTCTTATGCGACGGCCATGGAGTATCAGTTCTATCACGGTCTCGGGTTGATCGTGACGACGCTCGTCGCGTGGCATTTCCCAGACTCGAAGTTCATCGCAGCCTCCGGTTGGCTGCTCCTGGCCGGCATGATCCTGTTCTGTGGCAGTATCTATGCGACGGCGTTCGGCGCCCCGGCAAGCATCGGTTCGCTTGCGCCAATCGGCGGGACGGCCTTCATGCTCGGATGGCTAGCTTTCGGTATCGGGGTTCTTCGCGCTCGCGCCTAGTGCGATCCGCTCACAGAGGTCGGGAAAGGCGATACCGACCGCACCCGCCGACTTCGGCAGCAGGCTGCCCGCCGTCATACCCGGCAGCGTGTTCGCCTCGAGGCACCAGAATCCGCCGTCCGGATCCATGCGGAAATCCACGCGGCTGTAGCTCGCGAGTTGCAGCGCTCTATGCGCCGTCAACGCGAGTTCGCAGACTTGTTCGGTCTCGCGCTCGGTAAGATCCGCAGGAAAAATCTCCTGCGCAGCGTCGGCCTGATACTTGGCTGTGTAATCGAAGATGTCACCCGTCGCGGGAATGATCTCGCCTGCGGCCAGCGCGACGCCATCGAAAATCCCCACCGTGAGTTCGCGTCCCGGGATGTATTGCTCCACCATGACGCGCTCATCAAAGCCGGCGGCAAGATCGATCGCACCCTGTAGCTCGGCGGGGCCAGCGACAAAACTGAGTCCCACGGTCGAACCCTGACCGTTCGGCTTCACGATGACGGGAAAGCCGAACTTGCTCTCGACATCCATCAACCGCATTGGCGCCATCGACCAGGCGGGTGTCCGGACACCGGCTGCTAGAAATAAGCGCTTGGCGGCGTCTTTGTCCATGGCGAGCGCGCTGCCCCTCGAGTCGCTGCCCGTATAGGGGATACCGGTGAGCTCTAAGATGCCTTGGACCGTGCCGTCCTCGCCGCTGCCGCCGTGCATGGCGAGAAAGATTACCTCCGTGCCCTCGAGCGTGGGATCAGACAGGATCACAGCCAGCTCCGGCTCGGGGCCTGCCAGCTCGTCGGGTGGCAGCCGATCGATATGCTCGCTCAGGACCTCGCGTTCGTCCTGCTGACGTAGTACTCCGCGGCTCGCGTCGACGGCGACGACCTCGTGGCCTACCGAGCGCAGCGCGCCGATGACCTGCGAGCCGCTCGCGACAGAGACATCGCGCTCGCTGCTGGTACCGCCGAATAGCACGGCAATTTTCACGGACACCTCCGGGGAATCGATCGCGTCGGATTGTACTCGAAGCACGGAGTGTAACCACGGCTCCGAATTCACACGACCGAAACTGGTAGGAGCCCCGAGATTGAACACGGGAGGAATCTTGTCGACTCGCTACAGCGCTCTCGTGAGTGCGTGGCAACGATGACCATGAAGGGAACTCTGCAATGCTGCGCGGCTTTAGGTATCGCGATACACACGGGATCGGCATACCCGCAAGATCTTCAGTCTGTTGCGACCGGCATACTCGAGGAAGTCGTGGTGACGGGCTCCTACCTCGGCCGCCTGACGGAAGAGGATGCGCTCGCGCCGCTGCGTATCATCGACCGGAAAGAGCTGGTCACGCTCTAGCGTAAACGAGATCAACGACGTTATCGAAAGACTGACGATCAATACCAGGTCGCAGAACAACCCGGACGCATTCATTCAGAATCTCAGCACGGGGACCACGAACGTCAACCTGCGGGGGCTCGGCGTGGGCGCGACCAATCTCTTCGATAAGGCTCCGCCGCGTGTCGCCACCAACGGCGGTTACGATTCCAAGGTTCACGGCCCCCGCGGCCGGCTGCTCTACGCGCGGGCTTTGTATTCTTTCTGGTAGGACGAAAAATGGGGCTGGGTTGCTTTTCCATCGGGAAAAGGGACCCGGCCCCATTGTTGGACGCCCCCAGATAAGAGCCAAGCATACTTGCGCGGTGCATCAAAGGTCGGCACATTGGTGCCGCTTTCTTGCCAGAAGAATTATGACACTCGACACTCCTCGGCCGGCCTGGGCCTATTGCGCCGCTTTTTTCATGAGCTTGTTGGTATCCCCTGCGAGCGCAGAACTCCTGTTGCCCGGAAACTTGAGGCTGCGTCACGACATTCAGCTACTCGCCGATGCAGGCATCATCACCGCGCCGATTACGGGTTGGCCACTCTTTCTCGCCGGGGTCGACGTCGGCGACGCCGACGTCGAGGCACTAAATCCCGCAACCGTCAGAGCGCTCGATCGCATCTTTCCATCCCGGGAAACTCACACCTTTCCGAGCCTGGACTTCCACGTAGGCGGAATCAACGAACCGGAACGCCTCCGGGGATTCGCGTCCGTACCACGAGAGTCGGGCGAAGCCACGGCACGATTCGCCTGGGAGGGCGGTCGGATCGCAGTCGACCTGACGGCGACATATGTATCCGATCCTGTCGACGGCAAGGAGTGGCGCGCCGATGGCTCCTACATGGGTATCGCACTCGGAAACTGGTTCCTCGCTGCCAGTGCCACGGATCGCTGGTGGGGTCCCGGCTGGGACGGCAGCATGATTCTCTCCAACAACGCCAGGCCGATTCCCGCAATTACGCTGCAGAGGCGCGAGGCGCGCCCGACGTCGATCCGATGGCTGCGCTGGGTCGGGCCCTGGACGACGCAACTCATCCTCGGCGAAATGGAATCGAGCCGGCGTACTCCGAACGCGCGATTCTTCGGCTGGCGTGTCGGTTTCAGGCCACTGCCGAAACTCGAGATCGGCCTCTCGCGGACGGCACAGTGGTGCGGTGAGGGGCGTCGCTGCGACTTCGACATCTTCGTCGATTTGTTAACCGGCATACGCGACAACCTGGGTCAGAATGCCGACCCACAGAACGAACCCGGCAATCAGCTGGCCGGCTTCGATCTGCGCTATTCCTTCGACGCCTTGAGC
>CAYXNS010000077.1:0-5119 GCA_964466315.1 uncultured Gammaproteobacteria bacterium | reverse complement strand
ATGAATCACGCGATCCGGAGTGATCGGTATCGCTATATTCGCTATTTCGATGGCTCGGAAGAACTCTATGACCACGAGACCGACCCACAAGAATGGATTAATCTTGCAGCGAACCCGAACTTCTCCGATATTAAGAGCGAGCTTGCGGAATCGCTGCCTAGCGAGGACATGCCAGACGCCTTCGAATTCTAGAAGTGCGACGCGGTGCCGGATCGAGGTGGGGGAGTTAATCGATGAGAACCACGTTAGCCAGTACGCTCGGCGCGGTATTCCTGTTGCCAATCCCGGGTTTCGCCCACCACGCGTTTACCGGGGTGTTCGACATGCGGAATGTCACCGAGTTGAAAGGCGAGTTGACCGAAGTACTCTGGCGTAATCCGCATGTCCGATTCTCCGTCCGCACGGAAGAAGGGGAGATCTGGGATATCGAGACGAATTCAGTCAGCATTCTCGGGCGCATGGATATCACCCGTGAGGTCATGAGTGTCGGCGACAACATCACGGTCGCGGGCTACAAAGCACGGAGCGGTCGTCAGGACATGTGGACCAACAATCTGCTGTTGGCGGACGGCCGGGAGGTCGTTATGCGACCGGGCATCGAACCCTATTGGACCAACAGCACACTCGGCACATCCGAAGTCTGGCTCGCGGAAGGCACGGAGACCGGCGAGTCCGTGGTCGCTGACCAAGGCATCTTCAGAGTCTGGAGTCTGGAGTACGCACTTTACGGGTCCGAGTCGTGACCTGTTCGAATCGGATCTACCGCTGACACCGGCGGCCGCCGCCGCGCGAGCCGCTTTCGATCCCGTGTCGGATGATCCCATCGGTGACTGCATTCCCAAGGGTATGCCCTGGATCATGGCGCAACCTTATCCGATTCAGATCCTCGATCGCGGTGACGTGATCTTGTTCCATATGGAAGAGTATGACGCAATTCGGACATTCTATATGGACCCGGATGCCGAGATCGATGAAACGCCGACGAAACTCGGCCGATCGCGAGGCCGCTGGGTAGGGGATGAGTTGTACGTGACGACAGCGCACATCGACTGGCCTTATTTCGATTCGAGCGGCACTCCGCAGAGCGAAGCTATCGCGTTACGCGAAATCTTTTCCGTGAGCGAGGACGGTAGTCGGCTGAACTACCGGTTATCCGCTACTGATTCCGCGACGTTTACGGAGCCCGTCAAACTGGACAAGGCCTGGATGTGGCGTCCGGGTGAGGTCGTTCGACCCTACGAGTGCACGCCATCGGAGTAATCGGTTAGAGATACGTTGCGGGAGAACGTTGAATAACAACAATGACGAGCCGATCGCTTCTCTGGATCCTGGTACTCGGTCGTTCAACGGCTTTGGCGCAGACGAGCCCCGACTGACCGACTCTCGCCGGTCAGCCTGGTGAGCTGTGCCGGAAGCGCGTATTCAAGGGCGATAGCAACGGCAAACGGTACGCGAAGGATGCCGATACGGGCGCGTCCTGCAGCGACTTAGGCCCCAACGATAGCCATTCAGGCTACGTGTCTCGCCGGGCGCCACGGACTAAGCAGCGCCTACCCCCCGCCTCACGTCTGCGGTACAATGTCGGCCAATTTTGCGAAGCAATGGCGCGAATGCGCTAGTAGATTCTTATAAGAATCAATTTGTTAGGTGCCATTGTTGATAAAAAGGCTTTAGCATAAAGGCCCCGTAAGGGGCTTTTTTATTTGGCCGTCCCGTCGCGAGCGGGAACGGTGAGGAGGACGCGGAGTCGGAGAAATGGGCCTTGGGCCCATTTTTTGTACGCGTCTCAAGAGAAGTCGATTGAGTCATTCGGCAAGGAAAGAACGGTTGATTGAGCTATTGGAAGCGCCGGTACGGGCACTCGGTTACGAACTGGTCGATCTAGAGATCCATGCAGGCCGTAACGGTTTGTTGCGGATCTATATCGACAACGAGGCGGGTGTCGATCTCGATGATTGCGAGCTCGTCAGTCATCAGATCAGCGCGGTTCTCGATGTCGAGGACCCCATACCCGGCAGATACGCGCTGGAAGTGTCGTCACCCGGCCTGGATCGACCGCTGAGAACTCTCGAGCATTTTCAACGCTACCGCGATCATATCGTGAAGGTGAAACTCGATCGCGCGCGCGATGGTCAGAGAAACTTCAAGGGTCGGCTGGTGAGCGCCGAGAATCGAGAGATTATTGTCGAAATCGACCAGGAAAAATTTCGTTTGGCGCTTGCCGATATCGCGTCGGCCCAACTTGTTCCAGAGCACTAATATCGGTATTGGATCTCCCAAGTCATGAATAAAGAAATCTTGATGGTCGTGGATGCAGTCTCTAACGAGAAGGGTGTCGAGAAGAACATCATCTTCGAAGCTATCGAAGCGGCGCTTGCGTCTGCAACCAAGAAAAAGCACGGCGACGCAATCGATGTACGCGTAGCGATCGATCGCGAAAGCGGTGAATACGACACCTTTCAACGCTGGATGGTCTTTGCGGACGATTCCAGCGAACTCGAAGAGCCCGAGTGCGAGCTTCGTCTAGACGATGCTCTGGAGATCAGCCAGGATGCCGAGCCCGGCGAGTACGTCGAGGTACCGATGGAATCCGTCGAATTCGGCCGTATCGCTGCGCAGACGGCCAAGCAAGTTATCGTCCAGAAGGTTCGAGAGGCCGAACGCAAACAGGTCGTTGAGGAGTTCGAGGAGCGCAAAGGCGAACTGGTTAGCGGGATCGCAAAACGCGTCGATCGCAATGGTGCCTATATCGACCTTGGCGGCAATGCGGAGGGATTCATTTCCCGCGAGGAATTGATTCCGCGGGAACCTATCAAGCCGCAGGATCGTATCAAAGGAATCTTGCGTGAAGTCCGCGCCGAGCAGCGCGGACCACAACTCTTTGTTACGCGAACGTCTCCCGAGTTTCTTGTCGAGCTATTCAAGCTCGAGGTGCCCGAAGTCGGCCAGGGCCTGATCGAGATCCTCGGCGCGGCCAGGGACCCGGGCCTACGCGCAAAAGTCGCTGTGAAAAGCAACGACAATCGGATCGATCCTGTCGGGGCCTGTGTCGGGATGCGTGGATCCCGCGTTCAAGCCGTCTCCAATGAATTGGCCGGCGAGCGCGTAGATATCATCCTCTATGACGAGAATCCCGCAAAGTTCGTGATCAACGCAATGTCACCGGCAGACGTGCTATCCATCGTCATGGATGAGGAAGCACACAGCATGGACGTGGCCGTGGATGAAGAAAAACTCTCCCAAGCAATTGGCCGTGGTGGCCAGAATATTCGTCTAGCGAGTGAGCTCTCAGGTTGGGAGCTCAATGTGATGACGGAAGCCGCTGCCGAGGAGAAGAGCGAGCAGGAAGCGAAAGAACTCGTTGCGAAGCTCATGGAAGAACTCGACGTCGACGAGGACGTTGCGATGATTCTCGTGCAGGAGGGATTCTCATCTCTGGAAGAGGTCGCCTATGTACCTGCGAACGAACTGCTGGCGGTCGAAGAATTCAACGAAGATATCGTTAACGAGCTTCGCGCTCGCGCGCGCGATGTCCTTATTACTCACGCGATCGTCAGCGAGGAAGTCATCGATCAGGCAGAGCCGGCGGAAGATCTCCTGAGTCTGGAGGGAATGGATAAGGAAGTCGCGTTCGAACTTGCGAGCAGAGGCATCGTTACTCGCGAAGATCTCGCAGAGCAGGCGGTCGACGATCTCGAAGATATTGAAGCGCTCGAGCCGGAGCGTGCCGCGGAGCTGATTATGGCGGCGCGAGCGCACTGGTTCGAAACTGAGCCGCAAGCGTAAGGGCCGAGGAGAACCTCATGTCTGATGTGACAGTCACAGAGTTCGCGGAAGTACTTAAAGTACCCGTCGACCGCCTGCTCGTGCAGCTGGATGAGGCAGGCATCAACGTGTCCGGTGCCGAAGATACGATCACGGACAACGCGAAGCTGGAGTTGTTGACGCATCTGCGAAGATCTCACGGGCGAAAGGATCCAGAAGCGTCAGCGCCGAAAAAAATCACGCTTCAGCGAAAATCGCAGAGCGAATTAAAACTCGTAGGCGGTCAGGGCCGATCGCGTACAGTTAACGTCGAGGTCCGGCGCAAGCGTACCTATGTCAAGCGCGACGTTCTCGAGGAAAAAGCTCGCCAGCAACAGGAGGAACTCGACGCTCAGCGGGAAGCCGAAGAAGAGAAGATCGCTGCCACGGCACGTGCGGAAGCCGAGCGTCAGGCCGCCGAAGAGCAGCAGCGGCGCGAGGAGGCCGAGGCAAGCGAGGCGGAGATCCAGCGTCAGGCGGAAGAGGAGACCGCGCGCCTGGCCGCTGAAGAGGGGGTGCGCAAGCTGGCGGAAGAGCAGGCTCGTGCGGCTGCCGAGGCCGGGAAAGAGAAACTTCGACCGGTACCGGGAGAGCGTCCGGAGCAACCCCGCAAAAAGAAAGAGGATCGCAGCGCGGATCACACGCTGCATGTTGCCAAGGGCGCGAGTGCTCGGCGGCGTAAGAAGAGGCCGAGACGTCGGCCCGTACAGGTCAGCGTTGACAGCCAGCACGGCTTCGAACGTCCTACTGAACCGGTCGTCCGGGAAGTAGAGATTCCGGAAACGATCACCGTCAGTGATCTCGCACAACGTATGGCGATCAAGTCCAACGAGGTCATCAAGGTTCTCATGAACGTGGGAATGATGGTCACGATTAATCAGGTCATCGATCAGGATACCGCCGTATTGATCGTCGAAGAATTAGGTCACACCGCACTCGCGCTAACGGAGACGGGCCTCGAGGATCAGCTGCTGAAATCGATAGAATCGTCGGTGACGGAAGATGAAGCGTCGACACGGTTCCCCGTCGTCACGGTTATGGGTCATGTCGACCACGGCAAGACGTCACTACTCGATTACATCAGAACGACGCGTGTCGCCTCCGGAGAGGCTGGTGGCATCACGCAGCACATCGGCGCTTACCACGTCACGACAGACAAGGGGGCTGTGACATTTCTCGACACGCCCGGCCACGCCGCGTTTACGGCCATGCGGGCTCGAGGTGCACAGGTTACCGATATCGTCATTCTGGTCGTCGCCGCCGACGATGGCGTCATGCCGCAGACCGAAGAGGCGATCGAGCACGCGAAGGCGGC
>CAYXNS010000076.1:0-5145 GCA_964466315.1 uncultured Gammaproteobacteria bacterium | reverse complement strand
GTCGGTACTGGGCTGGAAAGAATTCGAAATGGAAGTCGTCCGGGATCGTAACGACAACTGCATCATCGTCTGTTCCATTGAGAACCTCGATCCCATGGGAATACATACGGGTGACTCGATCACGGTCGCACCGGCACAGACGCTCACGGACAAGGAATACCAAACGATGCGCAATGCATCGATCGCCGTGTTACGGAAGATCGGTGTCGATACCGGCGGTTCGAACGTGCAATTCGCTGTCAATCCTGAGGACGGCCGGCTGATCATCATCGAGATGAATCCCCGCGTCTCGCGCTCCTCGGCGTTGGCGTCAAAGGCCACCGGCTTCCCGATCGCGAAAGTCGCCGCGAAGCTCGCGGTCGGCTATACGCTCGACGAGCTTCGTAACGACATTACCGGCGGTGCGATTCCGGCATCGTTCGAGCCTTCAATCGACTATGTCGTGACGAAGGTGCCGCGGTTCACTTTCGAGAAGTTTCCACAGGCCAATGACCGTCTGACGACGCAGATGAAGTCGGTCGGGGAGGTCATGGCGATCGGCCGGACCTTCCAGGAATCGTTACAGAAGGCGCTGCGCGGACTGGAGACCGACGTCGACGGATTAACGCCCGTGTGCCGGTCGATCGAAAGCGAGGAAGAACGTGCGGCCTTGCTATTCGAGCTGCGTATGGCCGGCGAGCAGCGGCTTTGGTATGTCGCGGATGCGTTTCGCCTAGGGCTCCCGGTCACCGAAGTCGCCGAGCTGACCGGAATCGATCCCTGGTTCCTGTGCCAGATCGAGAATCTGGTCGGCGAAGAGAGCGCGCTCAACGGCACGGCACTGGAGGATCTGGATGAGACGACTCTGCGGCGACTCAAGCGCAAGGGATTCAGTGACAGCCGTATTGCGACGCTCCTGGGGTGCGATGAATATCTAATAAGATCATTACGTTATGAGAATAACTTAAGACCTGTTTTTAAGAGAGTCGATACCTGTGCGGCCGAGTTCGCGAGTCACACGGCGTACCTGTACTCCACTTATGAAGAAGAGTGCGAAGCGGACCCGACGGAGGCCGACAAAATAATAATTCTCGGTGGTGGGCCGAACCGGGTCGGCCAGGGGATCGAGTTCGATTATTGCTGTGTCCACGCGGCCTTCGCGCTCAAGGAGGCCGGCTTCGAGACCATCATGGTGAACTGCAACCCGGAGACGGTCTCGACGGACTACGACACCTCGGACCGGTTGTATTTCGAGTCCCTCACGCTCGAAGACGTGCTCGAAATCGTCGCGAAAGAGCAGCCGAAAGGCGTGATCGTGCAGTACGGCGGGCAGACACCGCTGAAGTTGGCGCGCGCACTGGAGGCCGAGGGTGTGCCGATCATCGGCACCTCGCCTGATTCGATCGATCTCGCCGAAGACCGGGAACGTTTTCAACAGCTCATCCAGAAACTCGGCTTGAGGCAGCCACCGAACGGTACGGCGCGGACCGATGAAGAAGCGGTCGCCGTCGCCGAGGAGGTCGGTTATCCGCTCGTTGTCCGGCCATCCTATGTATTGGGCGGACGTGCGATGGAGATCGTCCATTCGAAGGATGAACTGCGCGAGTACATGGCCGAGGCGGTCAGCGTTTCCAATGAGAGCCCCGTGCTGCTCGATCGCTTTCTCGACCTGGCGGTCGAAGTCGATGTCGATGCGATCTCCGACGGTCGGACCGTGATCATCGGCGGGATCATGGAGCACATCGAGCAGGCTGGTGTGCACTCGGGAGACTCGGGCTGCTCGCTGCCGCCATTTTCGCTCAAGCAGGACGTGCAGGACGAACTCGGTGAACAAGTGAGCCGCATGGCAAGCGAGCTCGGCGTCGTGGGCATCATGAATACGCAGTTCGCGATCCAGAACGGCGTTATCTATGTACTCGAGGTCAATCCGCGTGCTTCCCGAACGATTCCGTTCGTATCGAAAGCGATCGGCCAACCTCTGGCCAAGATCGCGGCAAAAGCAATGGCGGGAATAACACTCGCAAAACAGGGCATCGTCGCGCCAACTAAACGGCACTTCTATTCCGTCAAGGAATCGGTTTTTCCATTCATCAAGTTTCCGGGCGCTGATCCGATCCTCGGGCCAGAAATGAAGTCGACGGGTGAAGTTATGGGCACAGGCGCTACGTTCGGTGAAGCCTATGCGAAGGCGCAACTCGCCTCCGGCGTCTGGCTCCCGGTGCGCGGCACGGCGTTGATCAGCGTTCGCGATCGCGATAAACCAGCGGCCATGGAACTCGCGCATCTATTGGTCGAGAAAGGCTTCGAGATCGTAGCCACGGGTGGTACCGCGGCGGTCCTGGCCGAGGCGGGGGTAGCGTGCCGGCGGGTAAACAAGGTACGTGAAGGGCGCCCGCACATCGTCGACATGATCAAGAATGACGAGATCAGTTTGATCGTGAACACGACGGAAGGAAAACAGGCGATCCGCGAATCACGCTCGATCCGGGGAGCAGCGGTTCACCAGAAGGTGACTTATTACACGACGCTGCCAGCAGCGAAAGCCACCTGTGATGCGCTGGAACATCAGAACAATGTCATGGTCAACCGGCTGCAGGATCTACACGTGGAGGCGGCGCCGGGATGAACAAAGTACCCTTGACGATCCGCGGAGCGAAGCTTCTGCAGGGCGAACTGAAGATCCTCAAGGCGGAGCGGCCACAGATCTCGGCCGCGATAGCGGCCGCCCGGGAGCATGGCGACATCAAGGAAAACGCCGAGTATCACGCAGCCAAGGAGCAGCAGGGACTCGCAGAAGCGCGTATTCGAGATATCGAAGCTAAGCTATCGAACGCTCATATCATCGAGATCGAAAATATCAATGCCGCAGGCAAGGTTGTGTTTGGTGCAACCGTGCATCTCGCGAATCTCGATAACGATGAGGAGATGCGCTACCAGTTGGTTGGCGAAGACGAAGCGGATATCAAGAGCGGCCTGTTGTCGATCGGGTCACCGATAGCGCGCGCGTTGATCGGCAAAGAAGAGGGCGACGAGGTGGAGGTTGAGACGCCCGGGGGCGAGTTGAATTACGAGATCACATCCGTCGAGTACATCTAGAAAAAACAGGGCCGTGCCTCTTTGTTTCTACGGCAGGACGATCGTCGGTTTCTCCGCGGCGCGATAGAGTAACGCCACATTTCCGACCCGCTGTACCAACTGCGCCGCCGACCGTGCGACAAGTTCCTGAATTAAAGTATCGCGTTCCGTACGATCCCCGCTGCGGACCCGAACCTTGATGAGCTCATGATGATCCAGCGTGCTGTCAACCTCCACGAGTACGTTCTTTGACAGACCGCCCGAGCCGATGAGCACGAGTGGCTTCAGGCTGTGCCCGAGGCCTTTGAGGTGCTTGCATTGGGTTTCGGTGAGCGACATGGTAGAGAAATTATAGAAGGTGTAGTGGCGAAGGCCAGTGGCGCGAAAAACAGGAGAATCGAAGTATTGGCGTCAGCATGAGCGCAGCGACCCTTATGTCGGCAAGGCGGCGCTGCAGAATGTACGATCCCGGGCATATTTCAAACTCGAGCAGATACAGGCTAAGGAGAGGATACTGAAGCCCGGCGGGCTCTGCGCCGATCTCGGCGCGAGTCCCGGTGGCTGGAGTCAGTATGCTGCCGGTATCGTCGGGCCCCGCGGCGCGATCTGGGCCGTGGACCTGATACCGATGGAGCCGCTTCCCGGCGTTACGTTTCTCCATGGTGATTTTACGAGCGAGCCCGTACGTCAGGCGCTCTGTGACGCGTTAGGAAACGCTCGTCTGGATCTTGTAATGTCCGATATGGCCCCCAATATCTCAGGTAACCGGTCGGTGGATCAGCCGAGGATCATGGCTTTGGCTGAGGAGGCGCTGTATTTCTCGGAAACGACATTGCGGCAGGGCGGTGACTTCCTCGTGAAACTGTTTCAGGGCGAAGGTTTCGAGGACTTCGCCCAGCTCACGAGGGCACGATTTCAGCAGGTTCGTTTGTTGAAACCGCATGCCTCAAGGCCCGATAGCCGTGAGATGTACCTGCTGGCGGGAAACTATGGGATGTAGTAGGGTCTGAAGTTTATACTGAAGTTACAGCTATAGAGGTAAGGCATTGAGCGACCTGGCAAAGAACGTCATTCTGTGGGTGGTCATCGCCATCGTGCTCGTGACGGTATTCCAGAGCTTCGGCACGTCAACTCCGCGTGTCGCGACCGTGCCCTATTCGCAGTTCCTGGCCTACGTCGAGGATGGTTCGGTCGAGGAGGTCGTCTTCGACGGCGACGCCATTCAGGCGGTCCGCCAGGGCGAGGGATTCATTACCTATAATCCCGAGACCGATTATTCGGCTCTGATTGGCATGCTGGAGGAACACAACGTCATCATTCAGGCGAGTCCGCCGAAGCAGCAGTCGTTCCTGTTACAGCTATTCATCTCCTCGTTCCCGATCCTGTTGCTCATCGCCGTCTGGGTATATTTCATGCGGCAGATGCAGGGCGGTGGTGCTGGTCGCGGTGCGATGTCGTTCGGCAAGAGCAAAGCGCGATTGCTCGGCGAAGATCAAATCAGCGTCACGTTCGCCGATGTTGCGGGCATAGAGGAGGCGAAGGAGGAGGTCGTCGAGATCGTCGAGTTCCTCAAGGATCCGGCGAAGTTCCAGCGGCTGGGTGGCAAGATTCCGAAGGGCGTGCTCATGGTGGGCTCACCCGGTACCGGTAAGACCTTGCTGGCGAGGGCGATTGCCGGTGAGGCCAAGGTACCGTTCTTCACGATCTCCGGTTCCGATTTTGTCGAGATGTTCGTCGGCGTCGGCGCATCCCGCGTGCGCGATATGTTCGAACAGGCGAAGAAGCACGCGCCGTGCATCATCTTCATCGACGAGATTGATGCTGTCGGGCGCCACCGCGGCGCGGGCCTGGGTGGTGGTCACGACGAGCGCGAACAAACGCTGAATCAGCTCCTCGTCGAGATGGACGGTTTCGAAGGGAATGAGGGCGTCATCGTTATCTCGGCGACGAACCGGCCGGACGTACTGGATCCGGCGCTGCTGCGACCGGGGCGGTTCGACCGTCAGGTCGTCGTGCCGCTGCCCGATGTCCGCGGACGCGAGCAGATTCTGAAAGTGCACATGCGCAAGGTGCCGGTAGCGACTAACGTTA
>CAYXNS010000075.1:0-5475 GCA_964466315.1 uncultured Gammaproteobacteria bacterium | reverse complement strand
GCACGTTATACGCTGATCCCGATGACGTTCGTCCTGATCACATCGGCATGGTCCGCTGTGCTGAAACTCATCGAATGGTATCAGGCGGGGAACTGGTTGTTGGTGACGATAGACATCGTCGTCCTGATTACGAGTGTCCTCGTAACACTCGAAGCGGCATCGGTTATCTCGCGTTTTCGCCGGGAGGACTACGCCTCCGATGAAGTCTGATTCGATGACAAAATCGGCCGCCGATCTTATCGTTCTGCTCTTACCGGTCGTCGTACACACTCACCATTCAAGGATCGACTTCGACACGAGCACCCACGTCTCGCAAGTATCCCCGGTGAGTTGGCGGACACGGTAAGCAAACTGGGAATCTAGCGCCTGTGTTTCAATGGCGCGACCTGGAACCACGCGATACTATTGGCGACCACCGATCAGGAGGAGAACAACATGAAGAGGTTCCTGGTAATCAGCGCATCCGTGCTCTTGCTGCCTACGCTCATGGCACAGGACTCAGAAGACGGCTTCATTCGTATCCCGGTCGACGAGTTGCAGTGGACCGTGCGTGAATCGGGCACGGCGTTCGTGATCATCGAGGGAAACCCGGCCGAAGAGGGTTTCTATATTCAACGCAACCGCTTCCCGCCCGGCAACTACTCGACACCCCACTACCACGACCAGGACCGCTACATCACGGTGCTCTCGGGAACCTGGTACACGGCCACGAATGCCGATACTACGATGGAAGACATGGTGCCGCTACCCGCGGGCAGCTACATGAAACATCCGGCCGGCGGCTGGCATTTCGATGGCGCCAGGGACGAAGAGGTCATCGTCGAGATCCGCGGTATGGGTCCGGTCAATACGATTCGTTAACGGTAACGGCGATCAGTGCCCGTAAACGATGTCGGGCAACCAGGTCGCGAGTTCGGGTACGAGCGCCAAGAGGACCAGTGCCAGGAGTTGAATAGCTACGAATGGCATGACGCCGCGATAGATCGCACTCGTTTCCACGCTCTCGGGCGCGACACCCCGTAGATAGAACAGCGCGAAACCGAATGGCGGTGTCAGGAACGAGGTCTGCAGGTTGATCGCGATCATGACACCGAGCCAGACCGGATCGACGCCCATCGTCAGTAGGATGGGGCCGACGATCGGGACTACGACGAACGTGATCTCGATGAAGTCCAGCACGAATCCCAGCAGGAACATGAGCAGCATAACCGTGAACATCGCGCCGATGACGCCGCCGGGCAGGCTCAGCAACAGATCCTGAACCAGTCGATCTCCGCCATAACCGCGAAAGACGAGCGAGAACAGCGACGCACCGATCAGAATCAGAAACACCATACTGCTCACACGCACCGTGCTCTGCATGACCTCGATCAGGCGGCCCATCGAGAACGCGCGTTTCAACAGTGCCAAGAGCAGCGCGCCGACCGCGCCGACGCCGGCTGCCTCGGTTGGTGTAGCGAGGCCTCCCATGATCGAACCGAGTACGGCAAGTATCAATACAAGCGGCGGCAGCAACGCGAGAAATACCTGAATCACGCTGACGCGTTCATCCGGATCGACTGTCGGGTTCGCAGGCATCGCATCCGGTTTCGCGATTGCTACGCCAATCAGATAGGTCACGTACAGCGCAACGAGCCCTAGTCCGGGGACGAGCGCCCCGACGAAAAGGTCACCGACGGATACCGTATCGGGCGAGAAGATCCCCTGCGTCAACTGCGCCTGGCTGTAGGCCGACGACAGGACGTCACCGAGCAGCACGAGAATGATCGACGGCGGGATGATCTGGCCGAGCGTACCGGACGCGCAGATCGTACCCGTCGCCACGGCCGGGCTATAGCCGCGTCGCAGCATCGTCGGCAGGGACAGCAATCCCATCGTAACAACGGTCGCGCCGACGATTCCGGTACTCGCCGCGAGCAACATGCCGACGAGTGTAACGGAGATGCCCAGCCCGCCACGTAACCCGCCGAATAACGCGCTCAGATTTTCGAGCAAAGAGTCGGCGATCTGTGCGCGCTCGAGCGTTACGCCCATGAACACGAACAGCGGCACGGCCATGAGCGTTTCGTTGCTCATGATACCGAACACACGGTTGGGCATCGTGCCCAAAAAAGCGGCGTCGAACGCCCCGAGCGTTACACCCGTAAACGCGAATATCAGTGCGATACCGCCCAGCGAGAACGCTACGGGGAACCCTGCTAGCAGTACGATCACGGCCGCGGCAAACATGAAGAGGGCGACCCACTCCATGGTCAAATTACGTCGCCTGCGGATGCTTTTCTGTCGGCGCTCGCGGGCATGCGGTCTATGAGCGTCAGGATGGCGCCTAGGAAGTTTGCTATCCCCTGAAGTATCAGCATACCGGCCGTGGCGGGTATCAGGCTCTTAAGAATGGGTACGAATGGATAGGGCAGACCGCCGGCCTCGCGGGACGCCTCGCGGAAGACCCAGGACCTGTAGACGTAGTCCCAGCTCGAAATGACCAGAAAGACGGCCACCGGCAACAGGAAAATCAGCGTACCGAGCAGATCCACGATGGCCTTGCGTCGTGCCGTCAAGCGACGGTAGAAAATGTCCACTCGGACATGCTCGTCCCGTTTTAGCGTGTAGCCGGCGCCGAGCATGAATACGGCTGCGTGCATCCAGGTCACGCTCTCCTGCAACCAGATCCAGCCGAGATCGAAGCCGTAACGCAGCACGACGACGACGAATGTGAGCAACACCATTAAGAGGGTCAACCACGCGATCACGGTACCCGTGAATTCACTGAAGTCTTCCAGAGTGTTCCTCAGCTTCAACATGCATCGTCTCTTTGAGATGCGGCTCGCTCGGGCCGCACCTTACTCTGTCTTCTCGAAGCGCTTCAGAAACACTTGCATTTCCCGAGCAGCTTGCTGGTCACCGCGCCGCCCGGCGGCATCGATGCCCGTACGGAAAATCTCCATGACTTCGGCTCCGAGGGCGGCCTCTGCCTGCACCTTCCCGAGCAGCTTCCATGCGGCAGAATAGTCGGGCTCCAGGCTGACGGCAACACTCAGGTGCTCGACAGCCCTGTCTGCATCGCCTGTCTTTGAGTACTTCGAGCCCAACGCAAACCGCATCATCGCGTTGTCCTCACCACGAGCGAGCATGGCTTCGAGATTACCCGTTATCCCCACCCCTAACGACGCCAGAACGTCGGTGTTATGAGAACGAGCAGAGTGAAAATCTCCAGACGGCCTAAGAGCATGGCGCAAACTAGAGACCACTTACTGATAACGTCGAGATCGCCGTAACCGGTCGCGACCTCTCCTAATCCTGGGCCGAGATTGTTGAGCGTCGCCGCTATCGCGGAGAATGCCGTGACCTGATCGACCCCATCCGCCAGCACCACGAGCATCAAGATACCGAACACGACAACGTAGACGGCGAAGAACCCCCAGACGGCGTCGACGACGCGATTGTTTACGGGCTTGCCACCGAGTTTCACTGTAATCGCAGCACTCGGATGAACGAGCCGCTGTACTTCACGCCACCCCTGCTTGTACATGAGTAGCCAGCGGATGACCTTCATGCCACCAGCTGTCGATCCGGCGCACCCGCCGACGAAACTGGACAGTATCAGGAGTACCGGCAGTGCTCCGGGCCAACTAGCGAAATTGTCCGTCGTGAATCCCGTCGTCGTGCCGACCGAAACGACCTGGAATAGGCCTTTCGTAAGTGTCTCCGCCAACGTCGCGTAATACCCGGTGAGATAGAGATAGATGAGGATAAACGCCGTGAGCCCACCCAGAAGTTTCACATACGCACGGAATTCGGGGTCGATCAGATAGCTCCTCACGCGACGATGTCGCCAGGCGAGAAAGTGCAATGAAAAGTTCACGCCGGCTATGAACATAAACACGACCGCAATCATCTCGATGACGGGGCTGTCGAAGTGGGCCATGCTCGCGTCATGCGTCGAGAAGCCGCCGATCGCCACTGTACTGAACGCGTGGCACAACGCATCGAATACGCCCATCCCCGCGACTAAGTACGCGAGCCCGCATACCACCGTGATACCGAGATAGACGTACCACAACGCCTTAGCCGTCTCGGCTATCCTCGGCGTGAGCTTGGTATCCTTGATCGGCCCAGGTGTCTCGGCTCGGTAGAGCTGCATTCCTCCGACTCCGAGCATCGGCAGTACTGCGACGGCTAACACGATGATTCCTAGTCCGCCGAGCCATTGCAGTTGCTGGCGGTAGAACAAGATGCCTTCTGGCAGCATATCGAGCCCCGTGAGCACCGTGGCACCCGTCGTGGTCAGTCCCGAAACCGACTCGAAGACGGCGTCGGTGAAGCGCATGCTCGGCTCCGCCGACAAGAGTAGCGGCGCGGAACCGAAGAGGCCGAGCACGATCCAGAAAAGTGCAACAACGAGGAATCCATCTCGCAACCGCAATTCCCGTTCCTCATCGCGCACCGGGTACCAAATGATGGCACCAGAGCCGAGGATAATGAGAAAGGATGCACCGAATGCGATCCACGTACCGTCTCTGAAGATCAGCGAGACGATAATCGGCAGCAACATCGTAAGACTGAACATCATCACGAGGAAGCCGAGGACGCGCTGGATCGCTAGTAGTGTGACCGGCATTACACGAAACTGACCCCGACCTCGAACAACCGCTCCACTTCATCGATCTGGCGGCGCTCGGCCATGAACAGGATGACGTGATCGTCAGCTTCGATAACCGTATCGTGGTGCGCCATGAGCACTGTATCGCCACGCACGACGGCACTGATCGTCGCGCCTCGAGGCAGTCTGATCTGATCAATCGATCGGCCGACGACATGCGACGAATCTTCATCGCCGTGCGCCACTGCTTCTATCGCTTCCGCAGCACCACGCCGTAGTGCATGAACCTTGACGACGTCACCACGACGAACATGGGCGAGTAACGTACCGAGCGTAATCTGCGAAGGAGAGATCGCGATATCGATCGTGCCGGCTTCGACGAGCTCAGCGTACGCCGGCTTATTGATGAGCGCCATGACCTTACGTACGCCGACACGTTTCGCGAGCATTGCCGAAAGAATGTTGGCCTCGTCGGCATTCGTAACGGACACGAACACGTCTGCGCTATCGATATTTTCTTCGAGGAGTAACTCTTCGTCCGCAGCATCGCCGTGCAATACGATCGCCTTATTGAGCTTTTCCGAAACAGAGCGTGCGCGATCGTGATCGTGCTCGATTACCTTGACCTGATTAGTCGACTCGAGCGCCTTAGCCAAGCGCACGCCGACGTTGCCGCCACCTGCAATCACGACGCGCCGAATCGGATCGTCGAGCTTGCGCATCTCGCTGAGCACCGCACGGATATCCTTGCGCGCGGCAATGAAGAAGACTTCGTCGTCCTCCTGAACGATCGTGTCGCCATCGGGAATGATTCCCTGGCCATCGCGATAAATCACGACGACTCGACATTCGACGCTCGGGATATGTTTGGACAG
>CAYXNS010000074.1:0-5593 GCA_964466315.1 uncultured Gammaproteobacteria bacterium | reverse complement strand
CACGTCGCGGCACAGATTGGACGAGATCTCCCTCGTCGAACTGTTTCGCTGGAGCGAGGCGGAGTGGAGCGCTGCCACCGAAGGTAGCGCGCTCCGGCGGATTGGCTTCGAAGGCTGGCTTCGTAACATCGCGGTCGCGCTCGGCAACGCCCCCCCGGAAGTCGCCGTCCTTCAGGCCCTCCGTGAGCGACGGGACCATGCTTCCGAGATTGTCCGGGAACATGTGAAGTGGGCCCTCTCCAGGCACGTGAACTGCTAACTGCGTCACATCCACGGCCCACGCCCCTACCTACCATAGGTGGATGTTCCGGATCCGCCGCCAATCATGAGTTCTGGGCACGAATATTCCATCGATTCCGACTTCAAGCGCTCGCTGCTACAGAGCATCGAACTCTTCAGGGACGTCGAACCCGACGCTATTTCCGAACTGCTCTCGCAGTGCGCTCGGCTCGATATCGATAAGGGGGCGTTGCTACTGTCTCCGGAACAACCGAACGACTCGATCTTTATCGTCTTGTCGGGAGCGCTACAGGTGCATTTCGGATCGCTCGGTTCGGAGACAATCGCTGTGTTGAGTCCCGGGACGTGCGCAGGCGAGATGTCGCTCGTCGAGGACAAGGATCCGAGCGCCTATGTCGCCGCTACGGAAGACAGTCACCTGATGGTCATCAGCCACGATCTGCTCTGGCAGATGGTCGACCGGTCTCATCGGCTCGCGAAGAACCTGCTTGTCGTCATCTCCGAGCGCGTGCGCTCCGATAACGAATTCATCGCCGAGCGCCTGGGCGTACTTCAGCAAGCCGAGCGCAATGCGATCACCGACGCACTAACGGGCCTGCGTAACCGTCACTGGATGCAGGATATGTTCGAGCGAGAGCTCAAACGCGCACGAAGAGACCAGGTCAGCTTATGCATCATGATGGCGGACGTCGACCGGTTCAAGGGCATTAACGACGAGTTCGGCCATATTGTCGGAGACCGCATTCTGGCCGCAATCGCCAACTCTCTGCGAGAACATCTGCGTCCCACGGATCTCATCGCTAGATTCGGCGGCGATGAGTTCGCGATCCTCCTGCCCGGCGTGCCCCTGAAAAAAGCAGAAGCAACCGCCGAACGAATCCGCAAGAGTTTGTTGCACTTCGCCGATCCAGGCCTGCCAGAGGGCGTTACGGTATCAATTGGAATCACTGCGGCGACCGAATCCGACAATCTGGACCGGTTACTGCAGCGTGCAGACGGCGCGATGTATGATGCGAAGGATCAAGGGCGTAATCGTGTCGCCGTCCGTGAATCGGACCACAGAAGCGGGCCGCTGCCAGCGAAACGGTAAGAATCGCGACAAGAGAAAGAAGAGGCCCCCTCTATTAAACGCGGACGTTATCGATCAGGCGCGCACGCCCCAGCCATGCCGCCGCCAACACGATGCGCCCGTCGCCCGGCTCAAATACCTCGGGTGGCGCAAGATCACGCGCACGGCGAACGGCAACATAGTCCGGTTTGAATCCCCGCTCCACGAGCTGCTCAGCCGTGGACTCTTCGAGTTCCGCGTAGTTCGCTTCGCCTCGCCGCAGAGCGTCCGCCAATTTCTCCAATACAGCGTTGAGACTTGGCGCGATGCGTCTTTCTTCCGCCGTTAGATAGCCGTTCCTCGAACTCATCGCCAGACCGTCCGACTCACGGTGAATCTCGCCCGCGGCAACTCGAATCGGAAGGTGCAGATCCGTAATCATGCATCCGATGAGAATTCGCTGTTGGTAATCCTTCTCGCCGAGCACGAGAATGTCCGGCGAGATGATATTCAGAAGGCGCAGCACGACCGAGGCAACGCCGTTGAAGTGGCCCGGCCTGGCGGCACCGCAGAGGTCTTCACTGAGCGCGGGCAGACTGATCGACACAGCCGAATCCGTACCGTACGGATAGATCGTTCGCATGTCGGGCAGGAAGAGAAGATCTACCGATCCTTGCTCCGCGAGCATCGCTTCGTCCTGGTCGATCGTTCTCGGATAACCCTCGAGGTCCTCGTCAGCCCCGAATTGAGTTGGATTGACGAAGATACTGCACACCACCCTGTCGGCCTGCGACCGAGCAAGATTCGTGAGTGTCAGGTGCCCTTCATGGAGATTCCCCAACGTGGGTACGAGCGCGATACGCTCGTTAGCGTCGCACCAGAGGCCTAGAGTTTCTCGAACGGAACTCGTCGATCGAGTCGTCAACAATTGGGACAACGGCAACCCCTGATAGGTACCCCGGAATGAAGGTCCGGTATTCTATCAGGAGAAACAGTGCTCCTTAGCCGGATACGATCCATCTTTGACGGCCTTGACGTAGGCCTCGATAGCCGCGAACGGTGAGTCCAAGCCTTCCATGAAATTCTTTACAAACCGCGGCGTACGACCCCGCGTAATGCCAAGCATGTCGTAGAGCACGAGAATCTGGCCATCGACGTGAGGGCCCGCACCGATACCGATAACCGGCACATCGAGAGTGTCCGTGATGGTCTTGCCGACCTCATTCGGCACGCATTCCAGAAGAACGATGTCAGCGCCGGCGCTCTGCAAAGCGATCGCATCCGCCACCATCTGCTCTGCGGCGCTGCTATCGCGCCCCTGTACGCGGAAACCACCGATCTTGTGTACCGACTGGGGCTTCAAGCCAACGTGCGCACAAACAGGGATATCATGGCTCGCAAGGCGCTCCACCACGGATATCTGCCCGCGGCCGCCCTCGAGTTTCACCATCATCGCCCCGCCCTCCTGCATGAGTCGCACCCCATTGAGGAGGGCCTGCTCGGGCGACGCGTAACTCATGAACGGGAGATCCGCGACGAGAAACGCATGCCGCAGACCGCGCGTTACGATGTGGGTATGGTAGACGATGTCATCTACCGTAACGGGGACCGTCGTGTCATGTCCCTGAATGACCATCCCCAACGAGTCACCGACCAACACAAGATCCGTTCCCGCCATATCGACGAGCTGAGCGAAGCTCGCGTCATAAGCGGTAAGGCAGGCGATCGGCTCACCTTTCTGCTTCATCTTCCTCAGCGTAGACACATTTACGGGTGGGGAATCCATACCGCGCTGTTGCAACTGCTTGTACATGGTCGGTCCTCAGACAGACTCAGGCGATCGTCTCGATCGCAGGATTGAAGAAATGCCGGCCCCGTTGGATCCGGCCGATGGCGCGCAACAACTCACGGTAGTCGGAATCACGATGCACCGGGTCGATAGCAGTAGCGTTGACGATGAGTAATGGTGCTTTCTCGTAGTCGTAGAAAAAACTCGCGTAGGCCTCGCCGAGACGTTCGAGATATTGCTCGTCGATGAATTGCTCGTACTCGACGCCCCGGCTTGCAACCCGGCGCAAGAGCACGCTCGGTGGTGCCTGAAGATAGATGACCAAGTCCGGAGTCGGCGGATCAAGTTCCAGAGATTCGTAAATCTGATCGTAAAGGTTCAGCTCGTTGCTATCGAGATTCAACTGCGCGAATAGCCGATCTTTCTCCAGCAGGAAATCGGAGATACGCACGGGCGAAAACAAATCGCTCTGCCGGATCTTTTCGATCTGCCGCGCACGCTGGAAGAGGAAGAACAGTTGTGCCGGCAATGCGGCATTACGGCGGTTGCGATAGAAGCGTTCCAAAAAAGGATTCTCGTGCGCCTGCTCCAGTACCAGATTACTGTCGAAGCTATCGGCCAGCTGTATCGCGAGGCTCGTTTTACCTACACCAATCGGGCCTTCCACGACGATGTAACGCTGTCCATCGGGTCGACTAATGTCCTGTCCTTGCTTCATCGGTTTCCCGGTTGCCGTCGCTACGACGGCCGGCTGTCTGGGCGTCAAGGATACTCTCAGCGCGGTCTAGGGGGTTAGCGGGCCACGCCAGCGCTCGATCGCGCGGGCGACGGCCGGCGCCTCGGGCGGCGGCGCCTGATTCCGAAGGCCTTGCGCTGATCAGTCGCAGACAAAGTCTGGACGTCAGTCCACCAGTCCGCCAGCTCCGGTTCCGCTTCACCGCACCGTGCGCGCAGCAACAGGAAGTCGTAGGCCGCCCTGAAACGCTTGTGCGTCAGGAGCTTCATTGCCCGTACGCCACGACGATTCTGGAAGCGTTTCTGCATGACCAACATATCTTTCATCGGAATGCTGAATCGCCGTGGGTAAGATATATGAGTCTGCTGTTCGGAAGAAATTTCGTTGCATGCATCGAGCAGCGCTTCGATCTCACTGACTTCGTACTCTTTGTATAGCGCATCCGCACGCTCGCAGATTGGATGCCAGAGCAAGACGGCGTAGAGAAACATCGGTGTGACTGGAAGCTCCTTCTTTATTCGTTGGTCAGTATTGGCCAAGCCTGCTCGTAAGAATTCGAGTACCTGATCGCCCCCCTCACTCTGCAGCGACCTCGCCGTATGCGGTAATAGGTATCGGAGCAAGTCATACTTGATCAACAGTTCCAAGCTCCGCAATGCATGCCCGGTATGGAAGAGTTTCAGCGTCTCATCGAACAGGCGCGCCGGTGGCACATCACACAACAGATCACCGAGATCCTTAATTGGAGCTGCAGTGCCGGCGGCGATTCCAAAATCCAGTTTTGCTGCGAAGCGCGCGGCGCGCAACATCCGAACAGGATCCTCGCGGTAACGGGTCTCGGGATCGCCGATGAGGTGGAGCGTACGCTTGGAGAGATCCTCCATCCCGGAGGTGTAATCCCAAACCGAAAAATCGGCGATATTGTAGTAGAGCGCATTGACGGTGAAGTCCCGGCGCCAAATATCTTCCTCGATAGAACCGTAGACGTTGTCTTTGAGAATACGGCCGTTGTCCGCGTGCTCCCGCTGTTTGTGCTCCTCGCTCGCCGCTGCTCTAAACGTGACGACTTCGATGATCTCCCGGCCGAAGCGCACGTGCGCCAGCCGGAAGCGCCGACCGATCAGGCGGCAATTTCGGAACAGCGTGCGTACCTGATCTGGGCTAGCATCGGTGGCGACGTCAAAGTCCTTGGGATGTCGATCAAGCAATAGGTCGCGGACACCACCACCCACCAGAAACGCCTGGTAGCCGGCCTTGTGAAGCCGGTAGAGCACCTTGATGGCATTGTCGGAGATATTCGCCCGGCTGATGTTGTGCTCGGATCGGGCGATGATGTTGGGGCCGGGATGCGACTGCGTGTCCGTGTCGTTCAATCAGGTTCCGTTGGCGAGTTTATCCGCTCCGTAAAGCCCGGTATCATAGCAGCCCCGCCGATCCACGACACCCGCGCTCCCTTCGTCTAGCGGTCCAGGACGCCGCCCTCTCAAGGCGGAAACAGGGGTTCGATTCCCCTAGGGAGCGCCAATAAAATCAAACAGATACAAGATTACTGCTGAAACTTATGGCAAATTTATGGCAATAATGGGCGGAGGCGATCATGAATGATGTCGGATTTGTGCAAAATCATTGCACGCGCCTGCACGTCAGCGCTAACCCATTCTTTCCTTGTCTTGCTTCACCGCTTGTTACGTCCGTAAAGTCCATCAAAGTAGCGGTCTGAAAGTCCGATCCCAGGACTAAGACATAGCGTCGACTAAAGTCAGAAAAGTTCCATCGCCAA
>CAYXNS010000073.1:0-5750 GCA_964466315.1 uncultured Gammaproteobacteria bacterium | reverse complement strand
AACGTTAAGCCGTCCGTCCTCGCGCGCGGAACACCGGGGTTTTCCGGTGCCGATCTCGCCAATCTCGTGAATGAAGCCGCGCTGCTCGCTGCGCGCGCCAATCGGCGCACCGTCAGTATGGAAGAGTTCGATAAGGCGAAAGACAAGATCATGATGGGGACCGAGCGGCGCTCCATGGTCATGAGTGAGGATGAAAGGAAACTCACTGCCTATCACGAGTCGGGTCATGCCATCGTCGGCCTGCTCGTTCCCGATCACGACCCCGTCTACAAGGTGTCGATCATTCCCCGCGGCCGGGCCCTGGGCATTACGATGTTCCTGCCCGAGGAAGATCGCTACAGTTATTCCAAGCAACGTCTCATGAGCTCCATGAAAAGTTTGTATGGCGGTCGTCTTGCTGAGGAACTGATTTTCGGACCGGCGTACGTGACGACCGGTGCGTCAAACGATATCGAGCGTGCAACGGAGCTTGCGCGCAATATGGTCACGAAATGGGGATTGTCCGATCGGCTTGGGCCGCTGACCTACAGCGAGGACGACGGCGAAATCTTTCTTGGCCGCAGCGTCACGCGCCATAAACAGGTCTCCGATGTGACGGCGCACGCCATCGATGAGGAGATACGCACGCTCATCGATTCCTGTTACGACGAGGCGAAACGTATTCTCGAGGAGAACGAAGCAAAGCTTCACGTGATGTCGGAAGCGCTGATGAAGTACGAGACGATCGACGAGAGTCAAATCAGCGACATCATGGCCGGAAAGGCACCTCAGCCACCCAAGGACTGGGATGACTCGGAGCCGGGCGAGACCGTCGAAGTCGAGCCCGAACCCGAAGCCGAAGCCGAGCCGGAGAAGAAGGCTAAACCTCCTCTGGGTGGGCCGGCCGGCCAGCACTGAGGGCGGCGAAGTGCCAGCCACTACCGGTGAGTGTGGTAGCGATCTAAGGAACAGAGCTCGACTCAGGAGCGGCCGCCGCGGCCGCGATAAGGAGGTACTCGTGGCAAGGCGCTACTTCGGAACCGACGGTATACGCGGTCGGGTTGGGAAGGACCCCATGACAGTCGATTTTGCCCTTCGTCTCGCAGGCGCTGCTGCCCGTGTACTCGCACCCGAAGGCGGCTCCATGCTGATCGGCAAGGATACCCGCGTATCGGGCTATATGTTCGAATCCGCCTTAGAGGCCGGCTTCGTCGCTTCCGGCGTAGACGTCCTTCTCACCGGACCGCTGCCGACCCCGGGCATCGCCTATCTGACGAAACGGCTCGGCGCGGACTTCGGTATCGTGATCAGTGCGTCACACAATCCTTTCGACGATAACGGCATCAAGTTCTTCGATCGGGACGGGGAAAAGCTCTCCGATGCTGTCGAGGAGGCCATCGAAGCGAATCTGGAGGCAGCACCTACGACACGCGAGTCGCGCAGTCTGGGGCGGGCGACCAACGTCGGATCGGCGCGCATGGATTACCAGGAGTTCTGCAAGGCAACGATCCCCGAGGGGATGGATCTCTCCGACCTCAAGATCGTTGTCGATGCCTCGCACGGAGCTGCCTATAAAATTGCGCCGCGTGTGATCGCGGAACTCGGCGGCGAAGTCGTTCCGGTCGGCTGTTCTCCTAATGGCCATAACATCAACGATGGCTGTGGTTCCACACGACCTGATCTGCTCAAGTTGACCGTCAAAGGCGTCCGCGCTCAAGTCGGCATTGCGCTGGACGGGGATGGTGACAGAGTCGTGATGGTTGATGAGGACGGTGAACTCGTCGATGGTGATCAGCTTCTGTACGTATTGGCGGGTGATCACGTTGCGCAAAAGAGCCTCAGAGGACCGGTCGTTGGGACGGTGATGACCAATCTAGGCCTCGAGCTCGCATTGAGTGACATGGGTGTCGACTTTCGTCGTACCAAAGTTGGGGATCGCCATATCCTCGCGATGCTCAAAGAACATGGCGGCATTTTAGGGGGCGAAACCTCCGGGCATCTGCTCTGCTTGGACAAGACTACGACCGGAGATGGGCTGATCACGGCGTTACAGGTCTTTGCGGTCATGGAGCGTACGGGCTGCAGTCTGAAGGAACTGGCCTCGGGAATGATACAGTTGCCGCAGACCATGCTGAGCGTGAAGGTAGCCGATCAGGCCGATCCGCACTCTGCGCCCGACGTACGCCGCGCGATCGGCGAGGCGGAAGCCAGGCTCGGCGATCGTGGCCGCGTTGTCCTACGGGCTTCCGGCACTGAACCCGTCATCCGCGTGATGGTCGAAGGCGAGGACCGCGAAACTGTTGCCGAGCTTGCCCAGCATCTCGCCGACTCAGTCCGAACTTCCCTGAGTACATAAGCGTTGATTTAGGGCCCGCTGGCACTTAAGCTCACGGCCCGCCAGCTCCGTGGCAGGATGGCATTCGATACCCATGGCCGATACTCCGCGAACATACCTGATCGCCGGTAACTGGAAGATGCACGGCTCCATGACGGCAAGCCGCGAGCTGGTCACCGGTCTGATAGAAGGCATCGGTGGTGACAGTAGCCCCGAGATGCTGTTGTGCCCGCCATATGTCTATCTGAGTGAAGTGTCGGCGTGGCTTGGCGATGGCCCCATCGCACTCGGCGCTCAGGATTTATCGGAGCAGGCTTCGGCAGGCGCATTTACGGGTGAGATTGGTGGCACGATGCTGAAGGACGTGGGTTGCGACTACGTCATCGTCGGCCACTCCGAGCGCCGTACCTTGTACGGCGAGTCGGATCAACTCGTCGCCGCGAAGTTTCAAGCTGCTCAGAGTCAGGCATTGACGCCGATTCTCTGTGTCGGTGAGTCTCTGGACGAGCGTGAGGACGGTCGCACCGAAGAAGTGGTTACCCACCAGATCGATGCGGTGTTGGATGCGGTAGGTGTCGAGACGTTCGCAACGGCCGTAATCGCCTACGAACCGATCTGGGCGATCGGCACAGGGCGCACCGCGACGCCAGGTCAAGCGCAGGAGGTACACGGAATTCTCCGGGCGATGATCGGCGCGCGAAATGCTACAATCGCCGCCGCACTTAGGATTCTTTACGGTGGCAGCGTCAAGGGCGCGAACGCGCAAGAGCTGTTTGCCATGGACGACATAGATGGTGGTCTGGTCGGTGGTGCGTCGCTCACGGCGCAGGAATTTCTAGCCATCTACCGGGCGGCCCAAAGCTAAACTGAGAAAGACGCAATGCTTATTCAATCGATCGTGTTGATGTTCCACGTAGGCGTCGCGCTGTTAATCGTCATGTTCGTACTCTTGCAGCGAGGCAAGGGCGCGAGTGCTGGTACGGGATTCGGCGCCGGTGCGTCCGGGACCGTCTTCGGTTCACGCGGTTCCGCGAGCTTTCTCTCACGCGCGACGGCCGTGTTGGCAACGCTATTTTTCGCCACCAGCCTGTCACTTGCTTATCTTGCGGGTCAGCAGACTGCACCGACCAGCTTACTGGAGCAGTCGCTCGACGAGCCGCCGCCAGCGCCGCAGACGCCGCAATTCGAACCGACCGAGTTGCCCGATCTACGGGGATTGGAGCTCGAGCCCGAGGCACTAGATGCGCCGGAAGGGCTAGATGTGCCGGAAGCGCCTGCTGAATCGGGCGGCGCCGAAGGGGCCGAATAAGAACCTCGACAATGCCGACGTGGTGGAACTGGTAGACACGCTGTCTTGAGGGGGCAGTGGCGCAAGCCGTGCCGGTTCGAGTCCGGCCGTCGGCACCATCTCTTTGCGTGAGGCGGCCTCAGCCGCCGGCATGACGCGCGATGCGGCCTCGTTCAGCGTTTTAGCGCTGTAGTTTAAACATATTATTCTCGTAATAACATATAGCTAGTTCTTATTATTAATGTTATTTCCTGGATCGGGATACGCCCGCAGCCGAGGTTGTCTTGGCGCCTAATGATTCCCGCGGCGTGCCTTCGAGCGGCGAAAAACTCGTCGTGGAGGGCTACACACTCATCAATGACGGCAACGCCATGCCGGTCGAGTATCTGTTCGAGGACCCCGTCTACCTGACCGAGCCCGTCGAGATGTCCTCTACCTTCTTCGTCGATCCCGATTACCCGAGGCCCGAATTACGATCGCGACCCCCTCGCCAGGTGCCGTCACCTGACTCTGGAGTGAGCTGAAGATAGGGGACCCGGCCCCGAGCTCGAGGAGTTCGATCGGCCTCATCCGCAGATATACCTAGCCCGCACACAAAGCCGGCTGTGACTGGTACAATCCGCGCCGTTCCGTCGCGTCCCGGAAGGTAGATGCTCGCAAATTATGCTCCGATTCTGATCTTTTTGATCATCTCCGGTGGCCTGGGGCTCGTGCTCTTGTTCATCGGCCTAGCCCTTGGCAAAGGGCAAAAGGACCCCGACAAGACCTCGCCATACGAATGTGGATTCGAAGCCTTCGAAGATACTCGAATGCGCTTCGACGTTCGTTACTACCTAGTCGCCATCCTGTTCATCATTTTCGATCTGGAGATTGCGTTCCTTTTTCCGTGGGCAGTCTCGCTCGATCAAGTCGGAATGTTCGGCCTCGTTGCGATGGGGATATTTCTAGCGGTACTCGTCGTCGGGTTCATCTATGAGTGGCGTAAGGGGGCTCTGGAATGGGATTAACGCAGGAAGCGCCCGTCGACATCCCGGAGATCATGGAGCGCGGTTTCGTCGTCACGAAGCTGGATGGATTGATTAACTGGGCCAGGACGGGCTCGCTGTGGCCCATGACCTTCGGCCTCGCCTGTTGCGCAGTCGAGATGATGCATGCCGGGGCCTCTCGTTACGATCTCGATCGATTCGGCATCGTCTTCCGCGGCAGTCCTCGGCAATCCGACGTGATGATCGTTGCGGGGACGCTCATCAATAAGATGGCTCCCGCGTTGCGCAAGGTTTATGACCAGATGCCCGAACCACGCTGGGTCATCTCGATGGGATCCTGCGCGAATGGCGGCGGGTACTACCATTATTCTTATTCCGTCGTGCGGGGCTGCGATCGCATCGTTCCGGTCGACGTATACGTTCCCGGGTGTCCGCCAACGGCGGAAGCCTTGCTGTACGGAATCGTGCAGCTACAACAGAAAATTCGCCGCACCCACACGATTGCCCGTTAATGCCGTCGTCTAGATGGATCGGGGGCGAGAAGTCCGGGTGAGTGCGAGCGCTTGAGTAGAGTATTGGAGTGACAGAACTCACGAGGAAATATTCCGCGTTGGCGGAGACCATCGAGTCGAAGCTGGGCGGCACGCTGACTCGTCTGGGTGGTAGCCCCGGTGAACTCACCTACGGCGTTGCTCCGGCCGATCTCGTCGAGAATGCTCGAACACTACGCGACGACGAGTCGCTGGGATTCGAGATGCTCATGGACATCTGCGGCGTGGACTACCTGAGTTATGGCCGCGCCGAGTGGGATACCGATTCGGCCACTAATACGGGATTCAGCCGCGGAGTGCACCGGGATCGAGCTTGGCCCGCGGACGAACTGACGAATACGGACCTTCAGCCGAAAAGCCGCTTTGCCGTCGCCTATCACTTACTGTCCATCGCCCACAACCATCGCATCCGGCTAAAGGTTTTCTGTCGAGACGACGATCGGCCGATGGTGGACTCGGTCGTTTCCGTCTGGTCATCGGCCGGATGGTACGAGCGCGAAGCTTTCGATCTGTTCGGAATCGTATTCGTCGGTAATCCTGACTTGCGACGAATCCTTACGGACTATGGCTTTATTGGACATCCGTTTCGCAAGGACTTCCCGCTGATCGGC
>CAYXNS010000072.1:0-6662 GCA_964466315.1 uncultured Gammaproteobacteria bacterium | reverse complement strand
TGGCGTCGTGATTCCTGGCGCGACGACGATAAACGGGACGTGCGTCGACTCCTCCCAGATCGTGTGCTTTCGCCAACGCAACTTTTCGCCCAGGTGCCAGCCGTGGTCCGACCAGAGAACGATGATCGTGTTGTCCGCCCTGCCGCTACGCTCGAGTTCGTCGAGCAACTGCCCGACCATCGCATCGGCGAAACTCACGCTTGCGAGATAAGCCTGCACGCCTTCTTGCCAGACATCGGCCTCGATGACCCACTCGTGAAGTCCCATGGGCGGCATGGTGCCGTCGAACGCGCCCAGAAGTGCCGCCTCCGGGACGTCGTCGAGATCGGTTTCCAGCACCCGTGGGAGTTCGAGATTTTCCAGGGGATAGAGATCCAGATATTTCTGCGGCACATACCATGGTAGATGGGGCCGGTAGATCCCGATCGCGACGAAGCGAGGATCGCCGGCATCCGCGGCCAACTGTCGGCGCCCCCATCCGACAACCTGGCCGTCGGCCATCGCGGAATCCTCGGTGACGAGCCCTGCCCAGTCGAAGTTGCGCGTCCACGGGTTTCCATTGGCCGGCCGGTCGAGCGGACGTACCTCGTCCGGAAGCTGCCGGTCGATCGAAGGATAGTAGGCATTCCACGCCGTGAGGTCGTTATACCCCCAGAAGCCACCAGCGGAGAATGTGTGCGCATGAAAAAGTTTGCCGGCGCCGAATGTCCGGTAACCCCGGTCCCTGAAATATTTCGGAATCGTGGGGACGCCCTCGAGTCGTTCGACGGTTCGCCAGTCCGGAGCGTTACCGTAGACTCCCGTCGTCGAAGGCGCCAACCCCGTAAAGATTGCTGTACGGGAGGGGTTGCACAGCGCGGATGGTGCGTGGGCATTGGTGAACAACATGCCGCGCTCAGCGAGCGCGTCGATATTCGGTGTGATCGCCTGCGGGTGTCCGCCGAGCGCACCGATCCAATCGTTGAGATCGTCGATCGAGATGAACAGGACGTCGGGGGAAACGGACGTTTGGGTTTGCGCCGGATTAGAAGACGCCAAGAGAACAGCCAGCGCAACGAGAAGCCAGTACTTCATACCTGGCGCACCTGCGTTGGGTCGAGTCGATGCGTGACTGGCAATGATAATTCGTCTCCGCCGGCTATTTGACGGCCCGGTCTTCTGCCAAGGCGTAGCACTCATATTCGAGCACGCGAACGCCGGTATCGACCTCCAGGATCTCGACGCCGAAACTACCGTACTCCTGCACGATACGCTCGCTGTTCAGAAGCGGAGTCGACTCTGTTACTTGCGTTTGAGCTCTGAACTCTGAGCTCGCAGCTCAGGCAAACCACGACGATGATTGTGAGACGCTTTTTCCGGATTCGCGAGATCATTGCTCGTGCATTCTAACGCGCTCATCGCCGGAGCTGTAGAGATCGATACGAAGCGGTTCGCGATGACCCAATAAGCGTAGAAGCAAGCGGGTCTCAGTTCGAGTAAACAGCTGCATCATGATACTCTGCGCCGGTCAATGAATCGCCCTCAAACAATTACGCTGTCTGCTGTGCTGATTGCCCTGCTTGCTTCAGGCTTGGCACACGGCCAGCGGTTCAGAGGGCGCTACGTTCCAGAACAAAATGAGCCGCCAGCTACCGAATTCGTCGCGGCGCGCTGGCACTTCGGCACCAATGGCCAATTCCGTCTCGGTCACATGGGCTGGTCGCACAACTACCCGTATTCGGAGCAACACCTCAACGAGTTTGTCGCCGAAACGACACGCGTCGATGTGCAAATCAACTCCTACAAGATTATCGAGCTCGGCTCGGGCGACGTTTTCGAGCATCCTTTTGCCTATATCTCCGAGCCCGGTGAGATGGAGCTTACCGACCAGGAAGTCGAGAATCTGCGGCAATACATTGACCGCGGCGGCTTCATCCTCATCGATGACTTCGACGGCCCGCATTTAGCGCAGCTGCGCAGCCAGATGCTCAGAGTATTTCCCGATCGGCTTTTCTTTCCGCTGAAAATCGATGACCCTATATTCGATTTGATCTTCGAGCTTCAGGATTTGAAAGGCATGGCACCTTACGTGCCGGGCGGGGATGTCGTCTACTACGGGATGCTAAATGATCGCGGCGAGATCGCCATTGTCGCGTGCTACAATAATGATCTCGCGAATTTCTGGGATCGGATCGATCAGGGCAGCTATCCGCTCCGACCGTCGACCGATGCCTTCCGCATGGGTATCAACTACCTCGTCTACTCGATGACCCACTAGGCGACGCCGAGATAGCCATCGACTTTGCCGACACGCGGATTTACCTCGAAGATCGCAGCAATCATCGGACGCTCCCGTCGATTCGGAGAGCTTGCCGTATCGTTTAATCTATAACGACGCTAAGCGGCTCACTCAGGCGGCTCTCCACGTTTCCCGCGACCGCTGAGATCGTAACCTCCCATTCTCCACTGGGAAGCTCTAAAAAGTACTCCGTTAGATGAGGCTCGAGCCGCTGCACCATTTCCTGATCCACGTAGACTAGGTATTCGGTCACCGCGCCCTCGGGCAGCGTACCGCCGTCGTCGTATTGCGATGGCGGCATCCATTGCAGCGTAACGCCACTGGGTTCAGTGCAGGCACCAACGAGTAGAGCGAGCGCAGTTATCACGATTTTTCTTCGATACCTCATACGAGCCTATCCAGTGCCCCGAGTTGCGTTGCGAATTCGTCGGTCATACCCGTTCGAGCGTACACCAAGGTCACCATTGCTGCCATGCGCCCGAGGCGAAGATTCTCAGGGCGTTTCGATACACCGTAGCCCATTCGGACTTGTCGCGCCCTATAATGCGGAACCAGGAACCAATATGGGACTATCCTCCATGACCTCTATCGGCACTCCGCTCTCTACATCCGCAACACGTGTCCTACTCTGCGGTGGCGGTGAACTCGGAAAGGAAGTCGTAATAGAACTGCAACGGTTGGGCGTCGAGGTCGCAGTCGTGGATCGCTATGCGAATAGCCCAGCTATGCAGGTCGCTCACCGCAGTCACGCCATAAACATGCTCGACAGTGCTGCCCTGCGGGCGATTATCGAAGCGGAGAAACCCGATCTGATCGTCCCGGAGATTGAAGCCATCGCCACGGACGAGCTCGTCAAGCTAGAACAGGAGGGCTACACCGTAATCCCGACGGCGCGAGCTGCAAGATTGACGATGAATCGCGAAGGGATACGCCGGCTGGCCGCCGAAGAGCTCGGGTTGCTGACCTCGCCCTATCGCTTCGCCGAGTCGCGCGCCGAGTTCGACGCGGCCATCGCGGAGATCGGCTTACCCTGCGTCGTAAAGCCGGTAATGAGTTCTTCGGGTAAAGGCCAAAGCACGGTGAAATCAACGCCAGATATCGACAAGGCTTGGAATTACGCGCAGGAAGGTGGCCGTGCGGGCGCTGGGAAAGTCATCGTAGAGGGCTTTATTGACTTCGAATACGAGATTACTCAGTTGACGGTGCGCCATGCTGCAGGGGTCTCCTTCCTGGACCCCGTCGGCCATGTTCAGATTGACGGCGATTATCGTCAGTCGTGGCAGCCTCAACCCATGAGCGAGGCGGCACTGACTGCTGCACGAGAGATGGCGGCAGCGGTTACCGGCGCGCTCGGCGGCCGAGGGATATTCGGCGTCGAACTGTTTATTTGCGATGACGAGGTCATTTTCAGTGAAGTCTCACCGCGACCGCACGATACTGGAATGGTGACGATGATTTCTCAAGATTTGTCGCAGTTCGCCTTGCACGCGCGTGCGATTCTCGGATTGCCCATCCCGAATATCCGTACTCACGGACCGGCGGCATCGAGCGTCGTGCTCGTCGAGGGCGATTCGGATGCGGTTCGTTTCGAAAACGTCGAGGCGGCTCTCGAGGAGCCCGATACCCAACTCCGCTTGTTCGGAAAGCCGCAGGTCAAGGGTCATCGTCGAATGGGGGTGGCACTGGCTCGCGGTGAAACTATCGACGACGCGTTGGCGAAGGCAAAGCGTGCGTCTTCGAGCGTAGTTGCATCGCTCGACTAGCCGCCGTACACGCCGAGATATGTCACAGCAAAGGAATCCCCGGTATTGGGCCTCGCAGTGGTATGCGACGAAGTTCGCGAAAGAGCCGTGGCCCGCCGGGTGGTATTGGCATGATTCCCGTTACACTTGGTACGGGCCTTATGGCAGCGAAGAAGAGGCTCGCGCGAGTATGGAGTCCCGTACCGCTAGACGTTTAGGTATGAGAGACGTTCGGCGCCCCGTGATTATAGACAGCACAGCTTGATGCGAACCCAAGCTTGAATGAGCCTGGCGATCTCCTCAGATACCCCAATCCGATAAATCACAACTCAGATCACGACGAATCATCTGGACGGGCGCGGCGCTCAGCGGTCTCGTCAATGAAACGGGGGAGCGCTATGCGGGAGAAGCGTTTACGCGGGCGCTCGTGACTTTCGCGGTCGCGCGCACACTCAATGGAGTGATATCCGTTGCCCAGGGCACCGAGGTCACTGTCGAGCCCGGCGGGGTTGGAGTCAACTTCACCGTCGGGCAAGTACTCGACCCGATCAACGATCTCGTCGAACGATTCTCGGCCGTGATGCTCGTGGCGACGAGTTCGCTTGGATTGCAGAGCGTTCTTCTGCAAATGACGATGTGGTGGGGTACGAATCTGGCGCTGGTTTTGGCCGCCATCGCCACGTTCGTCCTCCTACGGTGGCCGAAGTTCGACAACCGAAGAGCTCGAACTGTGGCGATGCAAGTACTGTTGGTGACGGTCTTTCTGCGTTTTGCAGTTCCGATCCTCGTGATCGGCAGTAATCTCGTCTTCGACACGTTTCTGTCTGCCGAACAAGCCACCGCGACTCAGGCATTAGAGGCGACTCGTATCGACATCGAGCAACTCAATGAGAAGGTCGCGGCCCCGGAGCCCGATCCGCAAGATCAAAGTGTGATAGAACGGCTTGGATCAATACTCGACAATTCACTGGAATCGATGAATGTCAGCCAACGTCTCGATAGCCTGAGGGATCGCGTCTCCAACGCCAGCGAGCACATTATCAACCTGATCATTATCTTCAGCTCGCAGACAATTATTCTGCTGCTCGTGTTCCTCTGGATCTTCGTCGAACTCTTAAAGCTGATAGCGGCTCGAGCCACGATTCGCCACTAGAGCGGGTCGAGTTCCTGGCAGTCATAGGGTTGGATGACCTCGCCGGGTATCCACTCCCAGAGGGTAGTGAAGGCAATGACCGGCTCGGTCAGCGTGCCAGGATCCGTGACTCTCGCATCCCAGTTCAAGCTGCGTCCGTCCGGGCCGAGCGAGAATCGCTCGGTAACCTCTACGGCATCCGATTGCGGTGTGCCGTGTTCATCCATGTAGGGATAGTCAATACGTGTCGTCGTAACGATCAGTACATCACCTTCCCACCGGCCGGTTGAAAAACCGAGCGGCGTCGACGCCGCTACAGCATCGGCACCATCCGCCCCCATATAGACGATTCGCATCGAGTTCCATTCTTCGAGATGGATGAGGATATCCTCGCCGAGTTCTCGTATCTCGATGGGATGGGGGCTCATCATCGCGCCCGGCATCCCGAGTGGACGGCAACCCCGTTGCGGGTCGTCGAGTAGTGAATCCCAGGTAACCTTGGCGGCCCGGGCAGCATCGTTCAGCGGCAAGTCCAGTGTCCGGATACGGTTTTCCACGGTCCACACCCTGTAGATTCCATGCGGTTGCTCGGCGTTCGTCCCGATTGCGGCCTCTGCATTGCCGCGATACAAAGTGGCTCCCGAAAATTCGTCCGGCCCGAGAACAATCTCCACGCCGCTAGCGAGCCGAGCACGGGTCGCGAGTAACACGGTCGGGCGCCGCATGGATAGATATCCTGAAATTCGTATGCGCTCACCGATGCGAAACGCATCGCCGGTGACGCCGTCACGACTCAAACCGTTGACATTACTCAGCACCTGGATACGCCAGATTTCATCGCTGTTGCCGTCACCAACAACGCGTAAAGTCATCGCCGGGTGTGGGTTTCGCCAAACGAAATTGGTGAGTTCACCCTCGAGTTCCCGAACCTCGTCGGAGAATTCCGTATGTGAATGATGCGCGCTAGCGATTAGTGGCAAACTTAGAAACACCAGTACGACTACTCGCAATCCCATAACTTCCCCGATGGATCAGCGATTCAGTAAGCTTCGATTCTACCCGTCCGTAGCGGTGGGCGGAATAATATCTTTTTATCGATATTTCAATAATCTATGAGCGATATCTCATCTATATTCAGAGAAATGGTCATAGCGGCTCACGGTGATTTAAGCTGACGCCGGCGAGGCAGCGCGGGCCGCCGCACGCATGCGCGATAACCACCACACGGCCAGCACGAGCAGCGTAATCAGCACTCCGACAAAAGAACTCCACCCTTTGGCTCGAAACACGTATCCCGGCAGCCAGCCGCCAAGCGCCCCACCGGAATAATAGAACGAGAGATAGAGTCCGTTGACGACTCCACGCGCAGTCGCCGTGTGATGATTAATGAACGCCGCAAGCAACGAGTGGACGAGGAAAAAGGCTGCACACATTAAGAACGCGAAAACGAATGTCATCGCTAAACTCGGTAACAGTGTCCCGAGCAATCCCGTCATGAGTAACGCGAGAC
>CAYXNS010000071.1:0-6735 GCA_964466315.1 uncultured Gammaproteobacteria bacterium | reverse complement strand
TTTCATCAGGCCGATATTGCCTTCCTGGATCAGGTCGAGGAATTGCAGACCGCGATTCGTGTATTTCTTGGCGATGGAAATCACGAGGCGGAGGTTGGCTTCGACCATTTCTTTCTTGGCACGCCGTGCCTGGGCCTTCCCCATCGAGATTTCCCGATTGATATCCTTGATTTCGGCGATCGTGAGGAAGGTTCCCGTTTCCATTCTCTGCAGGCGTTTCTGGCAGCGGAGAATGTCGTTCTTGAGCTTCGCGAGCTGAGAGGAATGCTTTCGCTTCGCGCGGATGTGTTTTTCGATCCACAGAATGTTCGTCTCGTTCGACGGGAAGCTCGAGATGAAATCCTTGCGCGGCATCCGCGCGGAGGAAACACAAAGCGCCTGGACTGTCCGCTCCTGGCCGCGAATGCTGTTTACGGTGTCTCGAAGTTGCGCGACCATGATCTCGAAGAGTTTCGGCGCGAGCTTAATCTCCATGAATTCAGCCGTGAGCAACTTCAGATTCTTCTGCGTCGTCGCGTGGCTGATGCCGTGTTTCTGTAATCCGTTCATGAAGCGCTTGTACAGTCGCTTGACCTTCTTCATGCGCTTGATGACTTCGGCCGGGTCCGGGCCGGTATCGGCGGGTGTGTCATCCGAGTCGTCGTCCGACGCGGGCTTGGCACTCGGGTCCGCGATCCCCTCATTGGGATCGATGAAGTCCACGATCACGTCCTGCAGGCGCGCGTTGCCGGCGGTAACGAGTTCGTAGCTGTCCAGGAGCAAGCCGATCGTCGGCGGAAACTGAACGAGCGCCATGCGCACCTGGTTCAGACCTTCCTCGATCCGCTTGGCGATTCGGATTTCGCCTTGCCGGGTCAGCAGTTCGACGGTACCCATCTCCCGCATGTACATGCGGACGGGATCTGTCGTGCGGCCGAACTCACTGTCTACCGTCGCGAGTGCGGCGACGGCTTCATCGGCCACATCCTCGTCGGAGGAGACAGCAGTATCCGATAGGAGCAACGACTCGGCGTCGGGCGCCTTCTCATGGACCGTGATGCCCATGTCGTTGATCATGTTGACGATGTCTTCGATTTGCTCAGGATCTACGATGTCACTCGGCAGGTGGTCGTTGACCTCGCTATAGGTCAGGTAACCCTGCTCCTTGCCCTTGGCAATGAGGATCTTGAGCTGAGATTGACGCTCGTCTTCGTGAGGTTCTAGTTTGGTTTGAGCTTGCGCAGGTCTATCCATCTACCCCGACTTCCTTGCTGTGTGGGTGGCGCGATGCAAACGATCGAGTTTATCTGAACATTAGACCGCTCGCTAGGGCCTGAATTCCGAAAAGTCGCCCTCAGCCCGCGCTCTGCGGGCCCTGCCCCGCTCTCAGCCGCTCGCCGATTTCGATGAGTTCGGACCGCTGGGCATCGCTCAGCGCTCCGCCTCGGCGTGTCAGTGTGTGCTGCCGGTCCCGCAAACCGCGCTCTATGAGCCGGTTCACGGCGTCCTTTAGGACCTCCGGCGTCACTTCCTCGTCGTCCAGCGGCGGTTCGCCTGCCAGGCGGCTCAGGTAGCGTCCCTCGGGATCGTCCCGAAAGCGCTCTTCAAGTCCCGCAGACCTTATTTGGGGGTTCTCGCGCACAACTTCAAGCAGGCGTTGGAGCAGTTCGATGCCCGGCAGTTTTGCATAATCTAGGCCGGATACATCCTCGATCTCGAGCGCCGCAGCCGGGTGATGCAGGATCAACGTGATGGCCTTCCGGACGAGCGGGCTGCGCCCGGTCTGCGGCGCCGGTTGGGGCGACTTCCCCCCTGTCTGGCTCGGGGCGGCAAGCAGCGTCTCGAGCCGGTTGGGCGCGAGGCCGACGAGGTCGGCAAGCCGCTCGAGCAAGAGTTCGCGGTAGACGCCTAGCGGCAGACGGGCAAGCAGCGGCCCGACGAGAGCGGTCAGACGCGAGCGCCCGTCGGTGTTCGAGAGGTCGACCTTGATCTTAAGTTCCCCGATCAGGAATTCGGACAGCGGTCTCGCGTTCGGCAGCATCGCTTTGAAAGTCTCTGCGCCGTGCTCGCGAACCAGGGAGTCGGGATCCTGTCCCTCCGGCAGCAGCAGAAACTTAAGTTCGACCGTTCCTCCGGCATGCGGTAACGCCGTCTCGAGTGCGCGCCACGCGGCCTTGCGGCCGGCCCGGTCGCCGTCGAAGCAGAAGATCACGCGGTCGGTGATGCGCATGAGCCGGCGAAGGTGCTCCGTCGTCGTCGCCGTGCCGAGTGTCGCGACCGACGGCTCGATGCCATGTTGGCTCAAGGAGGCGACGTCGAGATAGCCCTCGACGATGAGAATCTGCTCGGGCCGCCCGTGGACCTGACGCGCCTCATAGAGACCGTAGAGCGAGCGGCCTTTATGAAAGAGGGGCGTCTCCGGTGAGTTGAGATATTTCGGTTCGTCGTCGCCCATGACGCGGCCACCGAAGCCGATGACGCGCCCGCGGGGATCGCGTATCGGGAACATGATTCGGTTGCGGAAGCGATCGTAGTCGCGGCCCTGCTCGTTACGGATGACGAGCCCGGCCTCGCGAAGTTGCGCAATACGCGCGTCGCTCGTGCCCAGAGATTTAAGAATCGTGTCCCAAGCGTCGGGCGCGAAGCCCATCGCGTAACGGCCGGCAGTCGGGCCGTCGATCCCGCGCCGCTTCAGATAGGCGATCGCCTCGGGATTCTGGCGCAGCGCATTGCGATAGATCTGATCTGCCTCCTTGAGAATCTCGTAGAGGCCGCCTTCGCGTCCGGTGTTGGAATCGTCCCGAGTCCGCGGTACCTCTACGCCGAGCATCTCGGCGAGCGCCTCGACAGCCTCGACGAAACCGAGCCGCTCGTAGTTCATGAGGAAGCCAATCGCAGTCCCGTGCTCGCCGCAACCGAAACAGTGGTAGAAACCTTTAGCCGGGCTGACCGTGAAGGATGGCGTCTTCTCGTCGTGAAACGGGCAGCAGGCTTTGTACTCGCGACCGGCTTTCTTGAGCGCCACCCGATTGCCGACGACCTCGACGATGTCGGCTCGAGCGATCAGGTCGTCGATGAAAGGCTGTGGGATGCGCCCACTATTCGTATTTTCGGAAGCCACGCGCGGTTATGGAATGTCACGAACGGACCTCGCATGATAGCCGACCGAATGGAGATCCGGGAGAAGCAATTCCCATGCCGCGTTGATATTTCCAGGTCGATTCGGGGAGATTTCGGCCACTTTTTCCAGGATGACGAAGTGATGCGGGCAAGATGGCAGACATCTCGCCTGACGGTGAACGATTCCTGATGATCAGGACCCTTGAGGATACGTCGACCACTCCCCCCCCCCCAAATCGTCATCGTCAAAAACTGGCTCGAGGAACTCGAGCGCCTCGTGCCGACGGAGTGACGGTGAAGGAACGCAGATCGATTTCGTCGGCGCGCCGTTGCTTTCGCCAGGCTCATTCAGATGCGTTAAACTGCATCTGCCGACATGCAACGTCGGCCGAGTAGAAAAAGAACAGGAGGGGACACCCATGGCGGAGTTCAATGCCGACAAACTCAACGAGCGCCTGGAACAACTCAACGAAGAGCAACTGACGACGATGGAGAAACTCGTCGCGGAGCTTCTAGCCGAGATGGAGGAAAATCGGCCGGGTGCAAAACCTCCCGAACAGACCGGTCCATCGCCCAGTGCCGGGTGATCAGGACCCGCAAATCGCGCAGTATCAGCGAAGCTGCGAACGGTAGCCGGCGGGCGAACTCAGATGCCCGGCGGCTGTTGATTACGTTTGAACTTGAATTTTCGGGGGCCGCATCAAGCGCTATATAGGAATCCTCGCCGTCGGGCTGCTCGGCATCATCGTTCCAGGCGGCGGGCCCGTTGCACAGCCTGCAGAACAACAAGCATCGGATTGGCCGGACTGGGCCTACGGATTCCTGACTCCGCTAGGGCCGGACTCGCGCATCGCACCGCCCTGCCCCGTTACGACGACCAATCCGCGCGATTGCCGGAGCCCGACCAACGATCGGCCGGACGACACCGTCGTCAAGCACACGCTGCCCGATACGACAGCGACGTTCACCGAGGCGGAGGCCAATGACGGCTATGGGCCCGCAGACTGGTATCCGGGCGACCACCCGGAGATGCCGGACATCGTGGCCCACGGTGCCGAGGACAGGGGAATCAGGGCATGCAGTCTCTGCCACTACCCCAACGGCCAGGGCAAGATGGAGAACGCCCATGTGGCCGGCCTGCCCGCGGAGTACATCCTCCAGCAGCTCGACGCGTTCGAGAAGGGCGACCGCCACAACTCGGACCCGCGCAAGGAGAACACGAACGAGATGGGTAGGATGCCCAAGGGCCTCACGGACGAGGAGAAGCAGCAGATCGCCGAGTACTTCTCGTCCATTCCGTTTCGCCAGTGGATCCGCGTCGTTGAATCCGAAGCGGCGCCGGCGGTCCGTCTGACGAACGGTGGGCTCATGGTGCCGATCCCTGGTGCTCCGCCGATGCCGCTGGGAAACCGCATCATCGAGGTCCCGGAGCACCCTGAGAAAACGGAGATTATTCGCGATCCGCGCAGCGGCTTCGTAACCTACGTACCTGTTGGCAGCCTCGCGAAAGGCGAGGAACTCGTGGCCACGGGGGCCGGCAAGACTATCCAGTGCGGTATCTGTCATGGGCCCGGGCAGCAGGGCATCGCTGCGATCCCCTCCATCGCGGGTCGTACGGCGAGCTACACGATGCGCCAGCTCTGGGATTACAAGCAGGGCACACGCGTGAGCCCGATCATGGCACCCATCGTTGCGAACTTGTCGTCCGACGACATGCTCGCCATCGTGGCCTACTTAGCATCGCTACCGCCCTAGGAAATCGAGCGGCTCAGTTCGTGCCGGTCTCGTTCTGGCCGCTCTCATAGTCGCGGATCTGCTGCTCGAGCGCATCGAAGACGGCGCTCTGGTTGCGCTCCATGCAGGCGAAGTCCTCGATATCCCAGTCGACGCGCGTGTAAAACCGCTCACTCTCCCACGGCTCCGTGAAAGCGATCGGGTCTTCGAAGTAGAAGCCGATCCCAAGCGTATCCTCATCGACGAGCTGAAAGCGTTCGACGAGGCGGAACTCCTCGCTGTGGGGCAGGCCTTCGCGGTCGATCCAGGTCTGGTCGTTGAAGTTCACGGTCTCGACGACGAGCGTGTCACCCTCCCAGTGCCCGATCGAATCCCCGACCCATAACGGTGCGAGGTCCGTGCGGTGGCCGCGGCCGTCAGTGTAAATCTGCCTAACGACGTGGTGGTACTCGTAGAGCATGATCACCCGTCCCGGGAGCTGGATGATCTCCATCGGGAACGGATGGAAGTAGACGCGCGGTATTCCCGGTGGGTAGCAGTCGTAGACCGAGTCATTGGACTCGGTCTGCATGACGCCACGCGGGCCGAAGGTCGGCCGTGCCGCGTCGTAGCGCTCTTGGCCCCAGGCGGTCATCGGTGGTGGGGTCGGTGTGAACCGCCAGAAGTCGCGCTCGTACTCAGGCGGGCTGTGGGTCCAGACGCCCGAGATGTCGCCGCCGTGGGCCGACGGATCCGGGTCGTCATTGTCTTGCGCGTACGCGGATCCCCAAATCACACAGATTGCGAGTGCTGTTAGCATTGTAACGCTGCGACAGCTCATTGCTCTTGCCGTCCCCGATAGATATCACAGTATCCAACCTACCACGGTCGGATGATGGAGAAAAATAGCGGGAAACGAATATGGCGAACCGTAGAGATACTCGAGTAGGGGTTAGGTGACGGTCCGTGGGTGACAAGGAGATAACGTACTGGTTTCCCGCTAAGCGCTATGGCTGGGGCTGGGGTTCCCCGTCACCTGGCAGGGCTGGTTCGTGCTTCTGGGTTATCTCGTCCTGCTGTTCGGCGGCATCCGCTATTTCCCGCCCGGCCAGAACCGCCTATTCTATACGTACCTGGCGCCTACCACGGTGGGACTCATCGTGATCTGCTGGAGCAAGGGCGAGAAACTGCGTTGGCGCTGGGGCAAAGACTAACGTGAACGAGTGTTAATGGTAATGGCGTCGAGCTGCGGCTAGGGGAAGTTATATTTGCACTAGGTTATTCTTCATGCGCGGATACCAACGGTTCCTTGATGGGAGGTAACGAACGATGCGACCGAGAACGACAACAACAACATTCCTGGCGGTGGCATTCATAGGGGCGGTAACTTTTTCGGCGAATCTTTTCGCTCAGCCCAACAGACCGCCCGTCGTGTTGCCCGATGGCGACGGAAAAGCGATGGTCGAGGGCCTCTGCATCGCATGCCACCAGCTCGACTTCGTTCCCAACTACGTGGGTAACGATCACGCGGGCTGGCAGAAGCTCCTCGCCACGATGATGCTGCTGCCGAGTGAGCAGGCCGACGTCATTGTCGACTACCTGGCCACGAACTTCCCAACGAAGCCGGACACGGCGCCCGTGCTCATCCCGGGCCCCGAGACCGTCAAGATCAGCGAATGGCTCGCTCCAACACTGGGATCGAGGCCGCACGATCCACTCTGGGCCGCCGACGGCTCGATCTGGTGGACCGGCCAGTTCGTTAATAAGCTCGGACGCGTTGATCCCACGTCCGGTGAAATGCGCGAGTTCCAGCTCGAGACACCTGACTCCGGGCCGCACGGTCTCGTCGAGGACGGCACGGGCGGTATCTGGTTCACAGCCGTGAACGAAGCGTATGTGGGCAGGCTGGATCCGGCTACGGGG
>CAYXNS010000070.1:0-7181 GCA_964466315.1 uncultured Gammaproteobacteria bacterium | reverse complement strand
ACCGCAGGGTGTTTTTCAGCAATCTCTGACGGTACTGGATGAAGAGGGTAAGCGTATTCGGTACGAGTTACAGCCCGATCATACCAGGGTGAGGATCGATGCCGATTAATCTCAGCTACCAATACATTGGGTCAATTGCTCTGCACCCTACCAAGGCTCAAATTCCGATCGATCCAATATCGGAAGGATAGAAAGCAAAAATGTCCGATTCGCTCGTCGTATGATATGTACGACTTCGTGGGACGATTACACGAAGATGAAATCTCCAATCTCTCTGATCCCATTCATAGCGGCGGGCTTTCTGATGACGGGTTGCAGCAGCAACGATTATTCTGAAATGATGACAGCGCCAGAGGTGGTGTCGGCGCCCACGGTAAAATTGTTTTAATCGTTGATACCGAGCTAGCTATGCGATATGGCCAATGACCTGCTGGCCGGAAGCAGACGTCACTAAGCGCCACCGGCTGCGAATTTTTCTTCTCTTAGTTGCTGCAGCCGTCGGATGACGTTTTCGAGTTTACGGTCCAATTCCTCGGTTTTGTAGGCCGGTATGTTGCGCTCCTGCCTCACCTGATCCACGATCGTGCGAACGGTTTCTATCTGTCTCAGCTTGAAATCGATGGCCTTCGTTGTCACATCGATCGTGCCCTCGATGGCGTGGTCGACCTCGTTATCGAAAACGTAGAACAGGCGGCGAGCGGTTTCGATGACATCTATGGCATCGCCGGCTACGAAGGCTGCAGCGATCCGCATACTGTAGAAATCCGGATCACGGAATATTGAGATGGCGTTATCGATAAGGCGCGTCGCCTCTCTTGCTAAACGGGGCTGATACCCCGGCGTCGTTACCTTGATTCGCCAGTCCGCCCGCAGCTTGACGGACTCGAGGTACCATTGATCCGTCGGACGAACCCGGGCAAGTTCGGGATCGAGTTCGATGAGCCTCTCCCAGTCCTGTAACGCTGCCGCTTTCCAGCCGGCAAGCACGGCGGCTTCTGACCCGGATACCGACTGCGCGATTTCCTTTACGTACTCCGGTGTACTGTCGAGTTCCAGCCTGTTCAGCCATGGCCTGAGTAGCGCGAATCGCGTCTGACGGTTTTTCGGGTTAGCTCTGTAAGCCGATAACAACACACGCTGAGATTCCTGCTCCTCTCCTTGACGGTTTAGTCCCATCCCTATCAACATCAGATACTCCGGCGAGCCCACGTCTTCAAGCGTGTTTGCGAGATCAACGGCGTGTCTTTTGAAACCGGCTTTTTCGAGGCGTTCCGCGATGTACGCGAAGTTCAGGTAGCCGGGGAAATCTCGATGCACCCAGCTATCGGACTGCAATCTCGGGTCATACGGCAGAGACAGATCGACAACTTCGCCGAAGGTAAGCGTGTCGCCCCTCTCCATCGCGGCGGCCGACTCCGTGGCCATCCGGTTGAAATTGTCGGTGAGCAGCGGCGCACTGCGCGCGAAACGCCTGACGTTCTCTTCGTCCATTGCCAGCGCGGTCAGGACATCTTCGACGGACCCTATGCCTTTCTCGAGGTAGTGAACGGGATAATCGCGCAAGGGGCGCCCTGTCATGCTCAAGTTACGTTCTATGTCCAAGGGTTGGTCAGAGCCCAGAAAAAATAGAACCCCGCTCTCCCACTGGTAAATGCGGAGATAGGCGTAAACGTCGAGGAGCGTCGCGCACAAACTTTCGAGTAGAGACCGTGTGATGAATTCTGTGTTCATCCATTGAAGAAAGACTCCACCGGGATTCAGGTGGTCCTTCGCGAGCGAGATGAATTCATGTGTGTACAGGTGAGAGGCGCCTGCGGTCCAGGGATGCGAGGGTTGGGACACGATCGCGTCGTAGCGTTTGGATGTGAGAGCTAAAGCACTCCTCGCGTCGTTGACCACGACGCGAACTCGGTCGTCGGCCAGTGGGTCGACTTGACGTTCCGGAGCGACAAAGCGGTTGGCGTCGATGACTTTGGGTTCCAGTTCTATGACGTCGATGGATTTGACGGAGGGTGGCACGCCCTCGACCGCGACGCCGCCGCCGAAACCGACGATCAGCATCTGACGTGCGTCCGGGCGTGCGAGCACCGGCACGGTCGACAAGAGGTGTTGGTTATGCTGATAAGGAGGGGCACCCTTGAGGTTAGTGGAAGCCTCCGGCAGCCCATTCGTTCGGAGATTGAAGTAACCGTCCTCCTCGAGAATCAGGACGGTGGCGGACCGGCCGACTTCGTAGAACCGGATTTCCCCTCCGGCCTCGCTGGTCATCGGGGAGGTGCGCAAAATCGCCTCGGGAAGCTCCGGCCGGTAAACGAGCACAACCACTGCCAGGCCGATGCCCGCAACCAGGACTGTGCGATATTGGCGCTCGAATATCAACAGACTGGCGGCGAGAGCTAAAGCTGCATTGAGGGTTACCGCGAGTTGAATTGCGCCTTCATACTTCAGCAGTGGGATCAAGATAAACCCGGCGATGGTAGCGCCGGCAATCGCACCGAACGTGTTCCACGCGTAGACACGAGCGGACGCAGGGGCAGCGTCGGTTTTATCCTTGGCAAGAATTCGAACCGCGAAAGGAAATGTAGCGCCAACGAATAATGTCGCCGGGAGCAATACGGCCATGGCCAGCGGCACGTTACCGCGAAGGCCGGCATTTTCCGGTATCAAGATATACAAGAACTCATAAATAATCAGTGAGGTGACGGCGATTCCGCCCTGTGCGATGACGAATCCCGTGAGCGCGACTTGCGCATTCTTCGAGAGTTTGGCGGCAATCGCGCTGCCGATTGCGATGCCGCCCAAAAAGCTCGCAAGCATCGTGGAAAATGCCGCGATACTGCCGCCCAGGATGTGTCCCAGCAGGCGCGTCCAGAGTACCTCGTAGGTGAACGTGTTAGCGCCCGATATCAGCATCAATGGCAGAATCCAGAAGGAACCCGTGAAAACGAATCCCGAGCGGACGGTGACGAGATTTTCCTCAACTGCCGGGGCCTCGGTGCGTTCCGCATCCGGAATTCGGGCCGGGGCCATTGAGCGGGCAAGCATGGCGGCGATGACGAACACGATAAAGTTTACAAACACGCCGACCCAGACGGTGCCCGTGAGACCGAGCGCCGGGACGAGCACGAACCCTGCCGTCACGGTACCGCCGACGGCGCCAACCGTGTTGAATGCATAGAGCATTCCGACGCGCGGCCCGATCTGTTCCTTGGAGCGGACCACGTACTTGGTCAGCATGGGTAACGTGGCTCCCATGCAGCCTGTGGGAATCGCAAGGACGATGAAGGCGACGATGAGATAGAATAGGGACTGCCCCATGCCGCTGGCATCGGGGGGCTCGGGCTGACTGCCTAGCGTGCCGACATAGAGAACGTTCGCCAGCGCGAGCAGCAGTGGTACTGCCAGCGCCGAAAGGGCCACGCCGGCTTCCAGCAATCCGTAAACGAGCACCGGTCGTGTAATCCGGTCGACGAAACGTCCTGCTATAGCGGCTCCCAGAGCCAGACCCGCCATATAGGCCGATAGGACGGTGGTGACGGCCAACTCGGACGTACCGAACACAACCGAGAATTGCCGCATCCACGCGGTCTGGTACAGCAACGCAGCGAATCCGGACAGCACGAAACACACGATGACACCAAGCAACACGCCCGCACTGGAGTCAGGAGACGGGGACGGCGCCTCGTTAACGATCGGATTCGCGCGATCTTTGTTGCGGCGTTTTCTGCTCATGGCGACGCGTTCGAGAAGTGCTCTGCATCATCGGGCAATCAGAGTGACGGTGTCAACACGTCGAGAGTCAGCTAATTATTTGATTACTAGAGAAAAACCATCAGGAGTCGTTCCGAGACTAGCTAACAAAATCTCCTGACTCCATCGCGGTTTGTAAGCATGGACCTCTGCGCGCGTTTACGCATGATCGATGCCAGCGAACCTCCGTATCGGCCTATCGGCGTCCGCACCGCATCGCAGATAAAAGCCTCTCCCATTACAGCGCAGCCTCTCCAAGCTCCTGTCGTCCCATCTTGGCCGGCAGACTGACTTCACGATTAGCTCCCAGTCAGATAGAGCCTTTAACGTCAGCATGCCTTCCGGGTCACGAAGACGGGGCTCATGATCATACTGACGCAGCTGTTTCGGGTGAGTCGTTGCCCATTCCAAAAAAGCTGTTCTGCATACCATCTGGTTATTGTCCTCCGAATACTTGGGATCAGGGTTAACCCGGCGTAAAATCACTGCGTACAAAGTCGTATCTTCCTGGCGTCGCCCTCGACGTTGGACGGAACGTGCGCCGACAGAACTTCGGACTAGACTGGATAACGATGAAAATAATTGAACCAGCAACCGGCTTAGAGTTCTATGAGCTCAGCCAACCGTTTGGCCATGACATCCCTACCGTTCCCGGCTACGCAGATGCGCAACTCATCCGCCCGGTAACTCATGCCAAGCACGGGGTGATGGCACATCGATTAAAGATGGTGATGCATACCAGTACTCATGTTAACGCGCCGATACATCTTATTCAGGGTGGCCTCGGGGCCGGTGATCTCGATCTTCAGCATTTCTTCGGATCGGGCGTGGCCGTAGACATTCCGAAAGATCAGTGGCAACTCGTTACTCCTGAAGACCTGGAGAACGCGAAGCTCGATATCCGGCCAGACGATATAGTTATCATTAATACCGGATGGCATCGAAGATACAGCGATAGCCAGGAGTACTTCGGTTACGGACCAGGGCTTAGCGAGGCGGCCGCTCAGCTATTAGTATCAAAAGGCGCAAAAATGGTCGGTGTCGATACGGCGTTCGTTGACCATCCACTAGCTACATCCATGGGCCCGCATCGGAATGGGCCGCAAATCTCACGCCTACCGCAACACTACAAAGAGACTACAGGGCGGGATGCGAAAGAAGACTATCCCGATTGGAATCCGGCTCACCGCACGCTACTCGGAGCAGGTATCCCGACACTCGAGAACGTCGGTGCAGATCTCGACAGCGTCACCGGCAAGCGCTGCACTTTTCAGGCTTATCCATGGCGCTGGCCGGAAGCCGACGCCTGTGTCGTACGGCTAGTAGCGATTCTAGATCCGGCCGCGACCTATAGGCTGAGTTCAGGCGAAACAGAATGAACGAGAAGAACAATACCAGCGATCTTCAATTCTACAATTTGAGCCAGTCATACGGACCTGGCATGCCACAGTGGCCCTCGAGCGCAGCCGTGAATGTCAACGTTCTGCAGTTCCATGCGAAAAATGGCGTCTCGTTACTCGAACTGGACGGGATCGTACATCGGGGCACCCACATGGACGCACCGATTCACGTCCTCGAGAATGCCCCTGACATCGATGGCTACGAACTCTGGCGTTTTTTCGGCACAGGCGTCGCAGTCTCAATCCCGAAGGGAAAATGGGGCGTCGTAACACCCGAGGATCTCGAGGCGGCACGTCCACGTATCCGGAAAAACGATATCGTTATGATCAATACCGGTAGCCATCATAACTGGGGTGATAACGACGAGTACTTTGCGTACTCTCCAGGACTATACAAAGAAGCCGCTGAGTGGCTCGTGGAGCGAGAGGTAAAACTAGTGGGCATCGACGTACAAGCATTAGATCACCCGCTCGGGACCAAGATCGTAGACCATGGCCCCGGCCCATCACATCCGCACATCATCAATGAGTACAAGGCGGAGACGGGACGCGACCTCGCAACGGACTTCCCACACTGGGAGCCGGCACACAAGATCATGATGAGCAATGGGATTCCTGGGATCGAGAATATCGGCGGCGACCTTGACGAGATCACGGGAAAACGTTGTACATTTATGGCCTTTCCATGGCGATGGCCAGGCGGAGACGGGTGCCAGGTGCGGGTCGTTGCTGTTATAGACCCGGGGCAGACCTTCAGAATCGAGAGCGGCCGCTGATCACGGTAATCGGAGCCGGCCTGATGGGCCACGGAATCGCCCAGGTATTCCTTGCGGCCGGTCACTCCGTTGTGCTCTACGATACGAAAGAAGAGGCGCTGCATTTTGCCGAAGACCAGCTCAAGAATATTTTCGACCTTCTCGGAGAAGAACCCGATCTCGCCCGCCTCTCTTTTCAGCAGGATCTGGAGCAGGCCGTAGCGGAGGCAGATTTTGTCTTCGAAGCGGTGCCTGAAGTACTCGAACTCAAACAGACTATTTTTTGCCAAGTCGCGGGAATGACCCGGCCCGATACCGTACTGGCCAGTAACACGTCCGCGATACCGATTGGCCGGATCGCGTCGGCCGTATCTGAGCCGGGCTGTATTATCGGCACGCATTTCTGGAATCCGCCCTGGGCAGTGTCGCTCGTCGAGGTCGTGCAGGCTAAAGACACAAGACCCGATATAGTCCGTAGGACACTCGGTCTACTCGAACAGATCGGCATGAAACCGGTGCACGTGAAGTGCGATATTCCCGGTTTTATCGGCAACCGGCTCCAACACGCCTTGAAGCGGGAAGCCATTGCCCTGCTTGAGGCCGGCGTGTGTGATGCAGAGACAATCGATAAAGTGGTTAAATACGGCTTCGGGAAGCGGCTGGCCGTACTCGGCCCGTTGGAGCAGTCAGACCTGGTGGGACTCGATCTAACATTGAAGATTCACGAAATACTCATGCCAGTTCTAGACAACACGCCAAGGCCCGCCTCTCTTCTCGTCGAAAATATCGAAAACGGGAATCTCGGCATGAAGACAGGTCGTGGATTTCATGACTGGTCGCCTGAAAGCGCGGCGGCGACCCGGCAGCACCTAGCGAGTAATCTAGCGGCATCGGCGCGAGAAAGACTCGCCGATCTGCGAAAAAAGCGAGAGACGGAAGGCTACAAACCCGATTAGACTATAGTTTAATAACAATAAGGAAGAGTTGATGTGAATAGGATATTAGGCGCCCTAAACCCTACGTTCGGATTATGCTGCCTGCTTATGGCCGGCCTGTGTCATGCGCAAACAGAGTGTTCTGCACCGGATGCCCCGTCGATTCCCAACGGCGATACAGCGAGCGAACAAGAACTCGTGAATGCGGCTGCTCTGTTCAAGGCCTATCAGCAGGAGCTAATTGCATTCCGGGAGTGCTTGACGAGCGTGGAGCAGGAGTATGGTGAGGACATTACGGTACAACTACAGCGGCGGCTGCTCGGGCAACACAATGAATCCGT
>CAYXNS010000069.1:0-7809 GCA_964466315.1 uncultured Gammaproteobacteria bacterium | reverse complement strand
TAATGATCGACTTATACACGTGGACGACGCCTAATGGCCGCAAGGTCTCCATCATGCTCGAGGAACTCGGGCTGCCATACAATACGATCGGAGTAGATATTGGCAATCGCGAGCAGTTCGATCCGGACTTTCTGAAGATCAGCCCGAACGGTAAGATTCCCGCGATCGTCAACCACGACACGGGCCAGAGCCTCATGGAATCTGGTGCGATACTCATGTATCTCGCGGAGAAGACCGGCCAGTTCATGCCGTCGTCGGGTGCGGAGAAGTGGGTGGTCATCGAGTGGCTCATGATGCAGATGGGCTCGGTCGGCCCGATGCTGGGTCAGACGCACCACTTTCACTTCTACAACAAGGGTAAAGTTCCTTATGCGGAAGAGCGCTATCTCAAAGAGAACGCCCGCATTTACGGCGTACTCAATAGGCGGCTCGGCGAACAGCAATACCTTGCCGGAGACTACTCGATCGCGGATATCGCGACCTGGCCTTGGATATCGCGATATCCACGACAGGACATGAACTTGCACGACTACCCGAATCTGCTGCGCTGGTACCTGGAGCTCGCGGCACGGCCCGCGATGCAACGCGGCTATATCGTGCCGAAGCACGTCGAGGATATACCGATACCGGAATAGCCGCGGTCGCTAGCGTGCTGCGCGCAGATCCGGTAACGCGTCGCGCAAGCCACGAATGTGATCGGGCGTCGTCCCGCAGCAGCCGCCGAGCAGTCTGGCGCCGCTTTCAACCCACGAGAGCGCCTCTTGCGCCAGGTCCGCCGGAGAGGGGCTGCTCGTGAAGTTCCAATTCGGTGCCGAGAAATCGCCGAGTTCAGGGTAGACGCCGACGGGCCCGGGCCAGAGCGCTCGAACCTCTGCGATGGCCTGACCTACAGCTTCGGGATCGGTGTGCATGACATTAACTACGCTCGCGCCGAGCGGAATCAGTGTGCGCAAAGGATCGGTTAGAGGCGTCTCGGGAAAGTCGAAGCCGACGAGCGTTTCGCCGTCGTTGGCAAAGCGGCAACTCACGCCCAACCAGACCGGTAGCCCGACACTCAGGGCCGCCTCCATCGCCATGACGGCGTGATGGGTATCCTCCATCATCTCCAACGCGATCAGATCCACACCGCCTTCGGCCAGCACTTCTACCAATTCGTGATAGCCGTCGCGTTCACTCGACTCATCGGGATAGGCGGCGACATCGAGGCGGGGTGGTAAGCAGGAAATCGAGCCCGCGATGGCGACGGAACTCTGCGCCGCCATATCGCGTCCCTCGACAGCAGCCTCGATAGCCAGCCTGTTCACATTCGTAAACTCGTCGCCGAGTCCGGCAGCCTCGAGTACGAAACGTGTTGTACCGAAAGTATTCGTCGTAATGATTTCGGCACCGGCTTCGATATAGTCCGCGTGAATCTCACGCAGCAATTCCTTGTGGGTGTAGGCTGCGACGCCGCTCCACGCGTCCCGGTTCATCGCGACGCCACGGCGCTGCAACTCGCTCCCGGTGCCGCCGTCGAGGAGAACGATGTCGTTTGCGCACAGTCGGTCGTGCCAGTTGGTCTCCATGACGGTAGTTTAATGTAGGAAAAAAATGGGGGCCAGATCCCTTTTTCCACGAACTATCCAAGCTCGGAAACAATCTCAAGAAAAAAGAGATCTGGCCCATTTTTTCGCCATTTTTTCGGGCTCTTTTTCTCTGCGGTATACTCGATGGTCATGCGTTTATTCCTCGTGTTTTACGGGAGCTTGGCGGCTCTGGGCTGCAGCCCCGATCCTGCCGCAGTGCGCGACGTGGCCGCGTACGAAAACGACATCGCGAGTTGGCATGCTGCTCGCGCCGATCGCCTCATGGGAGCCGAAGGCTGGTTGAACCTCACGGGCCTCTATTGGCTCAAGGATGGCGCCAACACTTTCGGTTCCGGTGTCGCGGAGGATATCGTTCTTCCGGCCGACCGTGCACCGATTCACGCCGGTGAATTTGTGCTTCGGGACGATAGGGTCACAGTACGCGTCTCACCAGGGGTCGAGATCAACAGCACGGGGCTACCTGTTGAGGAACTCCGATTACGCGACGATGAGGAGGGCGATCCCACCATACTGACGCATGGAACTCTCGCGCTCTTCGCGATCAAGCGCATGGATCGAATAGGGATTCGTGTCCGCGATTATGAGCATCCCTCTCTGGCGGCATTTCCGGGTATCGAAACTTACCCGGTTGCGACGACCTGGCGCATCGTGGCGGAACTCAAGCCTTATCCCGAGCCTCGGCACGTTGCAGTAAACACGGTCGTCGAGGGGCTAGGCTGGGACCCGATCGCGCTTGGAGTTGTGGAATTCGAGCTTCACGGCGAGCGGCAATCACTGGAGGTGCTGGAATCCGGCGATGAGTACTTCATCCTGTTCGCGGACACGACGAATGGCCTCGAGACCTATCCTGCAGGCCGGTTCCTGTACGCGGAGCCGGTCGACGAGGATGGCCTCACCGTGTTGGACTTCAACATTGCTTACAATCCGCCTTGCGCCTTCAACGACTTCGCTACCTGCCCGCTGCCACCGCGGCAAAACCATCTAGATATTCCGATTCCAGCCGGCGAGAAATTCAGCGAAGCACTGCACGTGCCGGCGATCTGAGAGGCGTAAACCGCGTAGCTATGCGGGCTGCGTTAACGTAAAGAAGTCCCAAGAGGTACGGAACCGGTATTCTCGGAAGTTATAATAGGACCTACAATCAGAGTACGTTGAACTTTGGCGACGCGGACGCGTCAGACATAGCCGCACGGGGGACCCGGTAGGGAATTCCGAATAGATTAAGAGTGATTCAGGAGAACCGCATGAAGAACAAGATCCTTGCGAGCAGCCTCATGGTTATCGTGGGCCTCGTATTCGGAGCCGGTGTGATCCTGGCGCAGGACGGTGCCGCAGCCGGTGAAACGACAGCACGCTTCGACCCCGTCGAGGGCGATGTGCACAGGCCGGATTTCACGCTCACGGGCATGCAGGGCGAGTCCCGTTCGATCGACGAATGGGACGGCAATGTTCTGCTCGTCGGTTTCTGGGCCAGCTGGTGTATCCCTTGCCGGCACGAGATGCCGTATTTCAACGAACTCAGAGCAAAATATGGCGACCAGGGTTTCGAAGTCCTGGGTGTGGCGGCTGACGAGGTCGAGAAAGTAGCGGAGTTTCTGGAAGAGGTGCAGGTCGACTTTCCCGTGATTTATGGGGAGCTGTTCGACGTCATGGATCTCAGTGCCGAGTATGGGAATTCCATCGGCGGCCTGCCCTTCTCTACGTTCGTGGACCGTGACGGCAACATGCGCTATACCCAGAAGCCCGGTGAAATGACCTATGAGGAAGCCGAGGAAGTCTTACTGCGCCTGCTCAACTAGACCTCGATCTTCGCGCGGGTAGGGTGTCGACGTGTACGTGCGACCAACACCTCGATCGCCATGAGCGGCTCCCCTGCTTCATCGACTGGGGCAGACAGCGGCCCCTCCCAGCCTGAACTCCTCGTCGGGCTTAATGCGGTCATTCTTGCCGTAACGCGGGATCAGCCCAGGGTACTTACGGTCGGTTCGCAGACTGCGAGCCTCGGTGCTGCGACCGTAGATTCATCGTCCACTTCACGCGCTTTGCCATTCGGGCCGTTCGATCGTGAGCATGACCGGACGCTGGAACTCTGCATGCGCGATACCGTTCACAAGCAGACTGGTATCGAGTTGGGTTACGTCGAGCAGCTCTATACCTTTGCGGACAAAGGACGCGATCCACGTGAAGCTTCGGGCGGAAGCCGCGTGTTGTCGGTCGCCTATCTTGCGCTCTTGCAAGAGAGTGCGTTGACGGAAGCCGAAGATGCAACCTGGGAAGACTGTTATGAGTTCTTTCCCTGGGAAGACTGGCGCGAGGGTAAGCCCGAGCTGATCGCCGAGATCGAGGCGGCGTTACTCGGGTGGGCGGGCGACGAAGAGCAAGCTGCGAATGAGGCCGAAGTCCGTGAGCGAATCGATATCTGTTTCGGGCTCGGTAACGCGGGGTGGGATGCCTATCAAGTGCTCGAGCGGTACGAGTTACTTTACGAAGCGAAGCTCGTTGCTGAGTATTGGCTCGACAGAGATCAAACTCTCCCGAAAATAGTCAAACGCTTCGGCCAGCCAATGGCATTCGATCATCGGCGGATTTTAGCGACGGGCCTGAGCCGCGTACGGGGGAAATTGCGCTACCGCCCGGTGGCCTTTGAACTCATACCCGAGACGTTTACGCTTCTGAAGCTGCAGCATGCCGTCGAAGCCATCTCGGGGTTATGCTCGCACAAACAGAACTTCCGCCGGCTCGTCGAAAAGAGTGGGTTGGTCGAAGGTACGGGCAGGCAGGAAGCTAAGACGGGCGGACGTCCCGCCGAACTTTTCCGCTTCCGCCGTGCTGTGCTGCGCGAGCGCCGTGCCCCCGGAGTAGCATCGCTTCGCCCGCCCCGCAGCCCGTAGCGACGCGCCGCCAGGCCTTACTGGTAGTGTATTTCCCGACTGTGCTATACTCGCATTTACATTATACTCCTTTTGAGTACAAGTAGGAGATGAATTGGCTGAATCGTATGACTTTACGCCTGTGGTCGCCGAGGCGACACGGGGCATCTACGAGCTCGTCCGCGACGTCATACCCGATGTCGAGTGGCCGATTCACGCACCCTATATCGCACAGATCAACGCACTCAAAATCGAGCGAAACGCCATCCTGCTCGCGCATAACTATCAGACGCCGGAGATCTATCATGGTGTCGCGGATTACACTGGCGACTCGCTGGGCCTCGCCGCGAAGGCAACGGAGACCGACGCAGACGTCATCGTTTTCTGCGGCGTTCACTTCATGGCCGAGACGGCGAAGATCCTGAATCCGGACAAGACGGTGCTGATCCCGGATCCGCTCGCGAGTTGCTCCCTCGCCAGCTCGATTACCGGGGCAGACGTCAGAGTCATGAAAGAGCGCTATCCTGGCGTTCCCGTCGTGTCGTATGTCAACACGAGCGCCGACGTCAAAGCTGAGACCGACGTCTGCTGCACCTCCGGAAACGCGCTCCAGGTCGTTGAGTCGCTTGACACGGATCGCGTGATCTTCCTTCCCGACGCCTACTTGGGCCGTTACGTTGCTCAGCAGACCGACATCGAGGTCATTCTCTGGCAAGGAAGTTGTGAGGTGCACGAACGCTTCACGGCGGACGAACTTCGGGACTATCGCAATACGACGCCCGGCATTCAGATCATTGCGCACCCCGAATGCCCGCCAGACGTTCTGGAGGAAGCTGACTTCGTTGGTTCAACCTCGGGCATGATCAATTACGTTGACAATAGACGTCCGCAGCGAGTCGTTATGATTACCGAGTGTTCGATGAGCGACAATGTCGCCGTCGAGTTTCCGGACGTCGAGTTCGTTCGGCCCTGCAATCTCTGTCCGTACATGAAGCGCATCACGCTGCCGAAGATCCTGCATTCCCTTCAGGCACTGGAACATGAGGTTCTCGTCGATCCGGTCATGGCGGAGCGAGCGTACGGTGCCGTAAAGAGAATGTTGGAGATTTCTTGAGAGTCGAAGGTCTCTAAACTGATGGCGAACAACTCTGAAAGCTCAGTACTTATCATCGGCGGTGGTATCGCGGGCCTCAGCACGGCTCTGCGACTGGCAGATGCTGGCCACAGTGTCTTGGTCCTGAGTAAGAATGAGCTCGCTGATACGGCGAGTTTTCTGGCCCAAGGCGGCATCGCGGCCGTCATAAACTCCGAGGACTCGCTGAGTTCACATCACTCGGACACGATCGTTGCGGGTGCGGGACTCTGTCACTCGGATACGGTCGCGCAGGTCGTACGCGAAGGCCCTGACTGTATCCGCTGGCTCGAGGATCATGGCGTCGAGTTCACGCGCGAGAATAGCGGTGGCGAACTCCATTTGACGCGGGAGGGTGGTCACAGCAGACGTAGAGTCGTCCACGCCGATGACGCGACCGGCACCGCCGTCATGGGTGTTCTCGTGGACAGAGTCCGACGGCACGAGGCAATTCGTGTGCTCGAAAATCGCTTCGTCGTCAATCTCGTGACCACGAAAGAACTGAGGCTCGAAGGCCCGAATCGCTGCGTCGGCATACGTGTGCTCGACAACTCTGCCGGTATCGTTGAAACACTCTGGGCGAACGCTGTTGTACTCGCGACGGGCGGTGCGTCAGGGATCTATCAGCATGCGACGAATGCATCAACCGGCGATGGGATCGCGATGGCGTGGCGTGCGGGATGCACCGTGGCAAATATGGAGTTCGTCCAGTTTCACCCGACTTGTTTGTACGACTCCACTTCCAACTCCGCGTTAATCAGCGAGGCAGTGCGAGGCGAGGGCGGGAGATTACTGCTCCCGGACGGAGGCCGGTTCATGCCGCGCTACGATGCCAGGGCCGAGCTTGCGCCAAGAGATATCGTCACTCGCGCGATCGCGAAGGAACTCGCCGAGCGAGATCTCGATCAAGTCTATCTGGACATCAGTCATAAGCCCGCCTCGCTTGTCATGGAGAGATTCCCCAATATTTTCAGGCTCTGTGCGGATCATGGCATTGACATGACGAAAGAGCCGATCCCCGTCGTGCCCGCAGCCCATTACACCTGCGGTGGCATCGTAACCGACCAGCACGGGCAGACGGATGTCCAGCAACTCTATGCGCTCGGCGAATGCAGCTTCACGGGGCTGCACGGCGCCAATCGACTGGCGAGTAACTCTCTGCTCGAGGCGCTCGCGTTCGCGAAGACAGTCAGCGGCCGCATCACACAGCAATCCAGCGAGCCGCAACCACCGCTCCTGCAGTTGCTCTGCGACCCCGACTATGGCGATTCGGTACGCTGCCCGTCCCTGGACGAGAAAGCGAATCGGTTGCGAAATCTCATGTGGCACGACGTCGGCATAGTCCGGACCCGGAAGAGCCTGAAGCGAGCCGCTCGGCGCCTGAGGGATCTTAACCGGCAACTCGATCAGGAATGGGACGACGGTCGGCTCCGTTCCGATGTCCTCGAGCTACGCAATCTCGTCACGGTCGCGGAGCTGATAACGACGAGTGCACTGCAGCGTCAGGAGAGCCGCGGCCTGCACTTCGTGAGCGATTATCCGATCGCGCAGAACGATCCCCAGGATACGTCGCTGCATCCCGAATAGAGAAAAGGGGCCGAAAAAAAGGGCCAGACCCCTTTAAAAAAGGGATCTGGCCCTACTTAATAAAGGGGCCCGGCCCTTTTTCTTCGATTGCCGTCCCGGCTAATTCGAGCACTGCTCTCGCGCGTTTTACGACCGGGACGTCAATCACTTTGCCGTCTAGGGTAGTCGATCCACGTCCCGTGGCTTCCGCTTCCTCGAACGCCGCGACGACTCTTCTCGCGTAATCGATCTCCGTCTGCGATGGCGTGAATGTTTCGTTGATAGCTTCAATCTGTGCCGGATGAATGGCGAATCGACCCTTGAAGCCATATCGCTTCGATGCTGCCGAGTTCGCCCTTAAGCCTACCTCGTCCTTGAACCGAAAGTACGGTGTGTCCAGTGCAGCGACCCCGGCAGCTCGCGCCGCGATACACAGCACGTTTCTCGCATATGCTACCTCGGACTCGTCCTCGCGCCGCTCTATCCCTAAGTCATGAGTGAAATCCTCGGCGCCGAACGCAGCGCCAATGATTCGTGGACTCGATGCACAGATCTCATAACATTTGACGATGGCTCTCGCGCTCTCGAGCCAGGGGATGATCTTGAGGCTACCGACGGTCAGGTTGGATGCCTGTTCCAGCTCCGCGAGCAGATA
>CAYXNS010000068.1:0-7841 GCA_964466315.1 uncultured Gammaproteobacteria bacterium | reverse complement strand
TGCCGCCACGTCCAGGCCGCTGCCCGAGTCACCCTGAAACACCCGATGCAGCTCGATCAACCCTTCGATATGCACCGAGCCGATTGCGCCGTCGTCGTGCTGGACGTACCTCGACCAGACAGCAGCCCAAGCCACGAGCACCGCCGCGCTCGAGCCAATGCCGAGCTTGCTCTGTCCGTCGAAGAGTTCGCCGGAATCGACGCAGCCACTCCATGCGGGCTCGTCGCCGGGCTCGAACGCGCCTCTGACGATATCGACGAGGGCCACGCCGCTCGCATCTCCCACCGGAAAATGAGTTTCTACCGGATCAGGCGCCGCGATGCGAAGATGACAGCGCTCATCCGAACTCGGCCCGATTTCTGCCCAACAGCGCCGATCGACTGCCACAACGAGCGCCGGTGCCCCCGCCAGCACCGCGTACTCGCCCAGCACGACAATCTTGCCCGGAGCTGTTGCGCGGACGCTCACGGACTACAGAAGTTCGACACCAGGCCCGAGCCCGCTCACGACGACGTCGAGCACTCCGGGTACCTCACGAAGTGCGTCGACGACTCCGGACCGTGCCCCAGGCTCGCAGATCGCCTTGAGCTGTGGACCCGCATCGATCGTGAAGAAGACCGGCTCACCCGCGGCACGCAACTCCTTAACGGTTTGCAGGCAACCGACAGTCGCTGGATTCCAGTAGACCAGCGGCGGTTTATTCGCCATCGCCGCCGCATGCATCTTCAGGCAGCTATGCTCGGCGATCTCCGCCAGTGCATCGAAATCCTGTGCGAGGATCGCATCGCGACCGGCACCGAGATCGATCTCGCTCGTCGCCACCCATACCGTGTAATAAGGGGAGGTCGACACGGAGCTCGCCATACCGACCCGTGAGCCGACAGCCTTCTCGCCGCGCTCGGTGACTGCGACAACGACCTCGAGCGGCCAGGCCTCAGCGGAAAGTAAGGGCTCGGCGAAACTATCGAGGCCGTCCGCCACAGTGCCAGCATGCATCTCGACGTAGCCGCCAAAAATCGAGCGTGCGGCCGATCCTGAACCCTGCCTCGCCACGATGCTGAGGTCCCGGGTAGACACATCGAGTTTGAGCGCCTGAGCCGCGGCGGCGGCGAGCGCCGCGAAACCCGAAGCCGAGGAAGCGAGACCGGCGCCGGTCGGGAAGTTATTGTCGCTGACGACACGGGCGCGAGTCGTAACGCCCGCACGCTTGCGCAGGAGATCGAGGAACAGCGATACGCGTTCGAGCTGCTCCGGCCGACTATCGCCGTCCAGAAGCAGCGAATCGGAACCCAGGCCCGCATCGAACTCGACCTCCGTCTCCGACCAAAGGCTGTCCAGAGTCATCGATATCGAACCGATGGCCGGGATATTCAGATCCGAATCGGCTTTCCCCCAGTATTTTAGGAGTGCGATATTCGCCCTGGCCCGGGCACGTGATTTCATAGCACTAGCCTACAGGTAGTCGTGCTCTCGAAACCACCCGAGCGCCGCGGCGATGGCCTCTTCTGGCGGGCGCGCTCTATAGCCGAGTTCTCTCGTTGCCTTCGCGCTCGAGAAATACATGTGCTTGGCCGACATTCTTACGGCATCCACACTCACGCGCGGTCTCACGCCGGCGAGTCTAGCCCAGCCTTCGGAAAGGTGCGCCACGGGCATAACGACCCAGTGCGGTAATCGCAGCGACGGTGCCGGAAGTCCAGTCTGTGCTGCAACCGCGGTCAGGATCTGCCTCAGACTGAGATCGCCGCCGCCGAGTATATAGCGTTGCCCCGGAGCCCCGGCCTTCATGGCGAGCAGGTGCCCCTGAGCAACATCGTCGACGTGCGCGACGTTGAGGCCCGTATCCACATACGCGGGCATGCGGCCGGAGGCGGCATCGAGGATGATACGGCCCGTCGGCGTCGGCTTGATATCACCCGGACCGATCGGCGTCGACGGGTTTACGGTGACGACGGCCTGGTCCAGCTCGCCGGCCCGTCTGCGGACGGCCTCCTCCGCTTGATACTTCGAGCGCTTGTAGTGGCCGATCATGTCCTCGAGGCGGGCGGGAGTCTCTTCGTCGGCCGGTGTACCGTCCGCATTCGTACCGAGTGTGGCGACGCTCGAGGTGTAGACGATTCGCTCGACCCCAGCCCGAAACGCTGCTTCGACCAGGTTCACCGAACCTTGAACATTCGTTGCATACATCCGCTCCGGATCCGGGACCCAGAGCCGATAGTCGGCGGCCACATGATAGACGAACCGGCAACCCGCGAGGGTCGCGTCAAGTGTCTCGGTGACCGTCACGTCACCCTCGACGGTCTCCACATCCAGCGTATCCAGATTACGACGGTCGCTCCTCGGACGAACCAGGGCCCGTACGGTTTCTCCGGCCGACACGAGCGCTCGCACGACCGCCGCGCCGACGAAACCATTTGCGCCTGTTACGAGGGCTGTCATACGGTGATCCTGAGCATGAACAATGCCGGCAACAGAATCAGCGTCGCGACCAGGGTAACCAGCATCCCGAGCGTCAGTAGCTGCCCCATACTGGCCATGCCGAGATGGGTGGAGAAAGCCAGGTTGCCGAAGCTCGCGATTGTCGTCAGGCCGCTCGCGAGAACAGCGCGCGAGGTGCTGGTATTGAGTATGCGGCCATCCACGGGCGGCTCGGTCCGCATACGATGCACCATATGAATACCGCTATCGACCCCGACGCCCAGTAACAGGGGAAGCGCGATAATATTCGCGAAGTTGAACTGCAGCCCCAACAGCACGGTCAGCGCGGCAGTTACCGCGGCCGCGAGAACGACGGGGACGATGACCAGCAGAGACTCGGCGACACTACGCAGGAAGATCCAGAGAATGACGCTCACCATGATCAATGCGTCGGTATTTATTCTCAGGTTCTGGCCGGCGTAGCGGAGGCACAGAACCACCGCAACAAGACCGATCGCGATCGTGAGTTTTCGATGACGCAGAACCAGACGTACCCAGGATGCAAGCGTAGGGGCGATCCAGCCCGTCCCGGTAGCGGGGGCCATTACGCCATCACACCCGGATCGCGGCGGGTTGCATGTAGAAGAAGGCTCTCGGGACGAGGATCTGCGCCGAGTCCCTGAGCACACTTCGCGCCAGCTGATAACGACTAGCCAAACGGACGAGGGCGGGCCAGTCGGACGGCCTGAGGGCAGCCTCCATTGCCGCCGTCGGGCGCCGGTTGCCCGCCTCATCCAGCCATCGTTCGATGCCGCGAGGCAGCGAATCGGACAGAGCATCCAATACGACACGTAGCACGATGAACGGCTTACCGGCGCCACTTGCGGCTCTTGCGACGGCTGTGGATTCCATGTCCACCGCGATCGCCCCACTTTTCTGCGCGACACACATTTTGGCACCCCGGGTCGAGAGGATCTCGGCGGCTTCGAGAATGCGGCCGCCTCGGACCGTAAATATCGGCTGTAGCACCCGGCATATTTCCATCCGCCAACGCGGGTCCGTCACGAAGGAATCACCGCCCGAATTCAGCAGATGTTCGGGAAGCAGAATCGTCCCGGGCGAGAGATCCGTCGTCAGTGCGCCCGCGATGCCCCAGGAAACCAGGGCGGACGCTCCAGCGGACAGCGCCGAGCGTGCCGCGTCGTAGGCGCGCACACTACCCGTACCGCTCTGATATACACGAATCGGCGAGAACGGTTCGGCCATCAACAGAGCGTCGAGCGGCGCGCGCTCCATCGCTAGCGCCGAGATCACGGCTATACAGGCAGCAGTCCCCTCTTCCTCGACCGGCAAGGGACTAGAGGTGCCCGGCATCCAGCCCTTCCTGGGGCCGTGCGGCTGGACGAATTTCCGGATCCGAGTCCGCCGATTGCAGTGGCAGGCCGGTCGTGGCTAGGGCAAACAACGAACGCAGCGCGCGATCACTGCCCAGCGCCAGGTTCGTCGCAAGGACAGTGGCTTTGACGCTGCGGCGCGAGATCTTGACCTGCTGGCCGGACGTAAACTCCGGGTGAGCATGAAGCTTGCGAAGAGTCAGAACGGCCAGCCCGATCGCCCATAGACAGAACTTGCGTATGCCAGTTTCCCGACCGGGAACGCACAACGTGTACTCCAACGCGCCGCGGAGGTGTCGATGGGTAATGCCTATCAATTCATCGAGCCCAGCGCGAAAAACTTCGGAGTCATGAAACTCATCGAGATTTTCGAGGCGAAAATCGCCGCCCGCGAATACGGAGCGTGGCAGCCAACAGGTGTCCGCCAGTCTATCGTCCCAGATATCTTTGAGGATATTGGTCATCTGCAGGCCTTGGCCGAACAAGATGGCGAGTCGCATCATCTCATCGCGGCGCGACTCGAGATCGGGGCAATGGACGCAGAAAAATTCTGTCAACATTTCGCCGACGCCGCCGGCCACGACGTAACAGTAGTCGGCCATTTCGTCGAGGTCTTTCAACCCGCGGAGGCTCTTGCGCCGCTGAAACTCGGGCATCCCGGCACACATGATGCTTACGCATCGCGTCAGCGCATCACGCTCCGCCGGAGAGAAACTCGCCGTCACTCTGATGACGGTGGCGGTGCTCGCGACCAGGTCTCTCTCGTCATCGAGCGCGCGGGACGATAGTAGCGGCAGTAGATCGTCGGCGAAAGGCTCGGCTGCCTCCTCGCCTCTCACGATCGCGACAAAACGTCTATGGAATTCGGATTTCTGTTCGTTATTCAATCCGACATCGTCTTCTATCGTGTCGGCGAGGCGGCAGAGCAAATAGGCGTTGGCAACGACCTGCGCCAGGCGCTCGGGCAGAACGGGAATCGTCAGCGCGAAAGTGCGGGATACCCCCGGAAGAATCTGATCCTGGTACTGGAGATCTGTCAGGGAATCGACGATCGGTCGGCTGTTCTTTGGCTTCACAAATTACGCGGGCCGTATGCGCCGTTTCAGTGTTAGGATGAATTCGTATGATAGCATGGGCTCACGAACAGTCTTTTGCCGAGCGCCTCGATCACTATCGCGCACGCGTCGATGCCTGCTTGGAACAGATGCTGGGAGCCGCGGAAGATTCGCCGAGCCGCCTGAGGGAAGCCATGGCCTATTCCGTACTGGGCGGTGGCAAGCGAATCCGACCGTTGCTCGCTTACGCCAGCGGAGAGGCCTTCGACCTGGATAAAACCCTCATCGACCCAATCGCGGCCGCCGTCGAACTCGTCCATGCCTATTCATTGGTACATGACGATCTGCCGAGCATGGACAACGACGATCTGCGGCGCGGCCGTCCCACGACGCATCGTAAATTCGACGAAGCGACCGCGATCCTCGCGGGTGACGCGTTACAGGCGTTGGCCTTTGATATTCTGGCTAACGATCAGGAACTCTGTAAGTTTCCGGAGGGCCAAGTCCAAATCACGTCCAAATTGGCAAAAGCCATAGGGCCGTCCGGAATGGCGGGCGGCCAGGCACTGGATATCTCGGCGGAGGGTGCAGTCATCGACGAGCCCACTCTCGAGGACATCCACCGGCGAAAGACCGGTGAGTTGATTCGCGCCTCGATCATGATGCCGTGCTCGCTGGCGCAGCCGTCTCCGGCGATCATGGAACGACTGGACGCATTCGGACGCGACATCGGGCTCGTCTTTCAAATCAAAGACGACCTGTTGGAGATCAAGCAGGACACGGCGACACTCGGCAAGAGTGCCGACTCCGATGAGGATAACTACAAATCGACGTATCCGTCACTGCTTGGCGCGAGGGGAGCCGAAGAGCGTGCCCATGGACTATACAATCGCGCGATAGAGAATCTGGCCGGCCTGGGCCCGCGGTCCGCGGGGCTGCGCTGGGTTTCCGACTACATCATCAGCCGCTCGAACTAGGCAAAAAATGAGGCCAGATCCCTTTTTCCTCGAGATCACCACCAATTCCTCGTCGATAAAAAAAAAGGGATCTGGCCCCATTATTCGTAGGTGATGAGGCTGATGACGGGACAGCCATCCAGCACCTTCCGACCGTCCAGAAAACTCAACTCGATCACGACGGCGCAGGCCGCCACGATGCCTCCCTCCCGGTGAACGAGCTTTGTCGCGGCGGCGGCCGTGCCGCCTGTCGCCAATAAATCGTCGACGATCAAGTAGCGCCGACCGCGCTCGATCACGTTGGCGTGAATCTCGAGATGATCGAAACCGTACTCGAGTTCGTAACGAACGCTGACGGACTCACGCGACAACTTGCCGCGTTTCCGAACCATGTGCATGGGCAGCAACAGTCTCTGCGCGAGCGCGGCGCCGAAGACGAAACCTCGCGATTCGATCGCCAGGATTCCATCTGGATTCAGCTCCGCAACACGCGCGCCAAGATACTCAACGGTGGCACTCAAGCCTTCCGGGCTCGACAGGAGCGGCGTGATGTCTTTGAAGACGATACCCGGCTTCGGGAAATCGGGCACATCGCAAATCAATGCCTTGATCTCATCGAGAGTCATATTCGTCGAGTCCGTGCCGCCAGCCGATGAGCCTGACCGACGCCTTAACCTCGCTTACCGTGGATACGCTCAACCGAGGTGGAAGAGCCCTGCAACGGGCCGGGGTGATTAGACCGGACCTTAGTGCAGGAAGACTCATCGCGGCGGCCCAGCGCCGCGCCCGTCTCGATCAGTTCGGTGCGTGGCCCTTCGAGGATCCGCTGCGTCGCCTGCTTACTGCTTACGAGCAGGAAGCGAAGCTTTCGACGGTCGGACGACTCGCCGTTCGCAAACTAATCGTCAGCCTGCTCGAAAATCTTCTTTATCTAGAACACGAGCGGCAGGTCTCGCCCAAGATCGAGAGCCAGACGATCGATTCGCCGGTGTTCATAATCGGCCTGCCGCGGACGGGCACGACGCTGTTGCACGAACTCATCGCTCAGGATCCGGCAACTCGAACGCCACGCACATGGGAGGTCATGTTTCCGGCGGGTTATCGGGAGACAGTGACAGAGATCGACCGAATTCGCGCACGCACTGATTCCCGCCTCGCCTGGGCCAACCGGCTGGCGCCGGACTTCGAGCGAATCCATGAGATCGGTGCCGGCCTTCCACAGGAATGCATCGCCATCATGGCGCAGGGATTCGCGAGCATCCAGTTTCATACGACGCACAATGTACCGTCCTACCAGGACTGGTTCGAACAGGAGGCGCAGAGTGCCAGTTATGCATTCCATTACCGCTTCCTCCAACATCTGCAGGCCAAGCGTGCCGGACGACGCTGGGTTCTGAAGGCGCCAGGCCATCTCTTCGGGTTAGGCGCACTGCTGGAGCGTTATCCCAACGCACGGATCGTCCATACACACCGGGATCCACTAGAGGTCATCGGATCTATCGCGAGCCTGGTGACGGTCTTGCGGCGCGCGTTCAGCGATTCGGCCGATCCCGCGCAGATCGCTACCGATTGGAGCGGCCGCTGGGCGAACGCACTCGAGCGAAGTATCGACACTCGTGATCGCGCCCCCGCGGAACAGTTCTTCGATGTCGCCTACGCGGATCTCGTCGCGACTCCACTCAGCACAGTCGAGCGGATATACGATTACCTCGGCTGGCCGCTGGCCAGCGGTGTGCGTGAATCGATGAAGCGATACCTCGGCGCGAATCCCAAGGATAAGCATGGGATCCATCGCTACGAGTTATCGGACTTCGTCCTGGACCGGTCTCTACAGACGCAGCGGTTCAAGCGCTACCGCGAACGGTTCGAGATCCCCGCGAGCGATTGTTAGCATACACCGTTGGGTCTATGCCGCCACATTACTGACGTTCGCCCATTGACTCCTCGTCACTTTCGATATCGTACCCGGGCTGATTCACCTCTTCGTGTTGGCTGTACTGGAGGGCTATCGAGTCTGG
>CAYXNS010000067.1:0-8250 GCA_964466315.1 uncultured Gammaproteobacteria bacterium | reverse complement strand
GAAGTCTCTCTTATTCAAACCGCCTGTTTGGTCTGACTACCGTTGACGGGGCACAGTCCTGAGCCGAGCGCTCGAGATCGGCGATAGCAGCGTGGTGAGCGACGCGCACGTCAACGGAGATGGGGCGAGACTGAAGCACTAGCGCCCCTAGCAGCGCCAAAGCCGCAACAGCCAAGCCGATGCTAAGAATGCTTCGCTTCATAGGCAGTCGGATTACGTGACCGGAACAAAGCCACCATAGAGAAAGCGCCAAACACTTACAGTGATTGGTTTCACAGCGCCCAGCGCCCAGCGCCGACGCGGATCGCGGCGAGAAATGGTGGAATTATGCCTAGCCGGCGACCGCAAACAGCGTGTTTACCGACTAATCGTCGCCGTCAGCTTTCTTGCGGTCTATTTGCTCGACCTCGGAGCGCAGTGCCTTCTTGTCCTTCATTCGCTTAGCGGACTTCGATTGGTCATGGCGACCGCCCTTTCTGAGCAGGGGAGAGCGCGCAACTGGATTTCGGGGCTTCTTCGCCATGGGCGGACGGTTCCGCCAAGTATGCCTCGTCGTGCTGCTCGCCGCTATCGATGCGGTATGATGGCGCTTGATCTCCAAAACAAGACCGAGGCGGAATCGCATGAAGATCGTAATGCACGCACTTCTGGCAATGGCGCTTTCGCTGACAACCGGCTATCTTGTCGCTGCTCCCCAGGTCGGTGATGTGGCTCTGGGATTTCGACTTCAGGATCAGAACTACGAATGGCGCTCATTGACGGACTTCGAAGGTTGGTGGTTCGTCATGTATTTTTATCCAAAAGCAGACACGCTTGGTTGCACAACTGAAGCATGCGAGTTCAGGGATAACATCTTCGCCTTCGAGGACATGGGCGCAGCACTCGTGGGCATCAGTGTCGATGATGTCTCTTCACAGAAGGAATTCGCGGACAAATACCATCTGCCGTTTCCATTGCTGCCGGATGCCTCTCAGGAGGTCGCTCAACGCTATGGTGTCCTGCGGTCCGATCGCGGTGTCGCTTCGAGGGAATCATTTATCGTAACGCCTGATGGCCGCATCGCGAAGCACTACACCCAGGTTGATCCCGTGGATCATTCGGCCGAGGTGCTCGAAGATCTCAAGGCTCTGATATAGCCGAGGGTGGGCAGCAAACTCGACCCTCGTTTCCCGCTCGCATACCCGACATGGTTCGCCCTAAATCTCCGGGGACGGTTCAATTGCGGGGTATCTCGGTGCAGGCAGACTCTGCCGCGCCATCGCTTCCGGATGCCGTTCCCGTCGCGCCAACGCCCGAGAGACTCGAAGCAAAACTTCGAGGACTTGTCGGAAAGGCGATCGCCGACTATCAGATGATCCAAGATGGCGATCGCATCATGGTCTGTGTCTCCGGCGGCAAGGACTCTTACACCCTGCTCGAGATACTACTGGCTCTGAAGAAACGCGCGCCCGTGAAGTTCGAGTTGGTCGCCGTCAACTTGGATCAGAAGCAACCCGACTTTCCGGAAGAAGTCCTGCCGACCTACCTCGATAGCCTCGGTGTCAGCTATCGGATCGTAGAAGAAGATACCTATTCCGTCGTGAAGCGTGTTCTCGCTGAAGGCAAGACGATGTGCAGCCTGTGCTCACGCTTGCGTCGCGGAGTTCTGTATCGTGTTGCCGGTGAGTTACAGGCCAACAAGATCGCACTCGGCCACCACCGCGGGGATCTCATCGAGACGCTGTTTCTGAACATGTTCTACGGCGGAAGACTCAAGGCCATGGCGCCGAAACTCGTGAGCGATGACGGGCGTCAAGTCGTGATTCGGCCGCTCGTGTACTGCCCCGAGACCGAGATCGCGCGCTATGCCGATTTGCGGGAGTTTCCGATCATCCCGTGCAACCTTTGCGGTGCGCAGGAAAATCTGCAGCGCAAGAAGATCAAGGCCATGCTCGCCGACTGGGAGAGAGAAGATCCCGGCCGGTCGGGAAGGCTCTTGCGGAGCCTGCAGAATGTCAGCCCTTCCCATCTGGCTGATCCGGGGCTATTCGATTTCAAGAGCCTCGGAATCGCGGGTCGGGAGTCGTCGGCAGATTGAGTTTTAGAGACGGGTTAGCTGGCGATTGCCGAGTCGAGCTTCGGCTTGTGCTCTCGTGCGTCCTCGAGCGCCTCGATGAGTTCTCGTGCGCTGCTCATCCGCTGCTGCGGCTCCTTCGCCAACAGTTGATCCACGATGCCCTGGTAGTGACCGAGTCGATCAGGTAATCGTGGAATCGGCGCAAGGCAGTGCTGTTCGAGAATCTCCTGCGGCGTATCGCCGACGTACGGCTTGGAGCCCGAGAGCATCTGAAAGAGAATCACGCCGAGTGCGTATAGATCCGCCCTCCCGTCGGTCGGTAATCCCTGAGCTTGCTCGGGGCTCATGTAATAGGGCGTGCCCCTTATGGAGTCGCTTACCGTATCCGGAATCTGGAGTTCCGTCGCGCGAGAGATTCCGAAGTCGATCAGCGCCACGGTCCCGCCCTCGCGCATCATGATGTTCGTGGGCTTCAAGTCCCGATGGATGACCCCTGCGGTATGGATGATCGATAGGGCTCTAGCGATCTTGGTCGCGATCAAGAGCGCATTCTTGACCTCCAGGTCTCTTCCGAGCGCGTGTCCCAGGTGTCCGAGCAAGAAGTATTCCATCGCGATGTAGCAATATTGCTGCGTAACCTTGAAGTCGTAGATTTTGGGGACGGCCGGATCGTCGATATCGTGCAGTAGTTTGAACTCCTTGACGAAGCATTCGAAGTTCCGATCACGCGAGATTGCGCCGTGATCCCGGCGAAGTACTTTCAGCACGACCGCGCTGTTCCGCTCGGCACTGTAGGCAATGTGTACGGATATGCTGTCATGATGGGTAAGGCGACGCCGAATGTCGTAGCCGAATAGCGCTAAGGGGCCCGCAGTGTCACCATTGTTCGCCGCACCCGGACCTCCCGCAGGTTGCCGTTCGAAGGTCGCTTTGTGGACGGCAGTGACGATTTGCTCGCGACCCATCGAATGCTTGGGTATGTACTCGAAGGCTCCGGCCTTGATCGCCTGAGCGGCCGTGTACTCGCTGCCGCCCTCGGGCAGCAGGACTACCGCGGGGCCATCCGGATCGGTCGAGAGCGTTCGTACGGCTATCAACGTCGCATTCTCGGCGGAACCGTCTGTCGCGAAATCGCAACCGACGAGCAAGACATCGAAGCCCTTGAGCTGCGTCGCGTCCGATACGGCGTCCTCGAGCGCTAGATTGCTTGCCTGGACGGAAGTGCCGGGGAGAACTTTGACGACGAGGTCGCGCAGCCTCGATCGCGAGTCGGGATCGGGCTCCAGGATGAGGATCCGAGCGGTAATGGGGGTGCTGTCGTCCACGGTTGCCGGCCACCGTAGCAAATGCTCGTCCGGGGCGAAGTGATCGGGTTCACAGTGATGGCCCGGCCTCGTGTAGCGCTTGAGCGCGGTCTCGGATGGCTTCTAGAGTGACGGGAACATCTCGCCGCAGTATTCGGCCGACGACGAATCTCGGGATAGGCATGCCCGGGTCGAAGTCAAGCGAGTAGACGAGCGTTATACCCATCCCTTCGCGGGGCACGAGCCACCAGGTGCCGTCGAGCACATCGAACGGCCCGCTGACCCGGCTGACTTGGATTCTACTGTAGGGCTCATAGTCCAATCGGAACTCGTGGTCGAAGCTCGGCAGGAACCACGTGAGCTTGACGCGCTGGCGGAAGACCTCCGCGCTTTCCTCTTCGAGTATCTCGAGAAGTTCGCAGGCCAGGACGTTCGGGACGTACTCGGGCGCGCGTTCGCAATCCCCGAGAATCGACCAGACTTGCTCCGCCTCCGCTTCGATGCGTACGGCCGCCCTGATATGCCCCTGAAAATGCCGCGCACCGCCGAAGTCGAGAAGGATCCGTCCCGAGTCCAGTTGCTCTCTGTCGATCCAGCCAACGTCTGCATTCTGAGCCGAAATAGGCCCGGACAGAATCGAGATGACTGCTAACCAGCCGGTAAAGGTTGATTTGGGTATGGTGTCTACGCCGGAGCCTCGTCGGCAATCGTATTGTGCAGAATGCCGACCCCGCGAATATCGATTTCGACCACGTCACCGGGTTTCATCCAGATCGGCGGCTTGCGAACCCGCCCGACGCCTCCTGGTGTACCGCTCACAATAATGTCCCCGGGTTCGAGCGGCGTCCAGATCGAGCAGTATTCGATTAGCCGGGGGATATCGAAACACAGATCGCTGATCGGAGAGTCCTGAAGCACTTCGCCGTTCAGGCGAGTCTGAAGATGAAACTGTGTCGGATCGGTCTTCTCGTCGCGGGTCACCATCCACGGGCCGAGTCCGCCACTTCGATAGAAATTCTTGCCGGGCGTGAACTGTATCGTGTGATATTGGTAGTCGCGAACACTGGCTTCGTTACAACAGCTGTAACCCGCCACGTACTCCATCGCGTCCTCCCGAGAAACGTGTCGGGCGGTCTTGCCGATGATCACCGCGAGTTCTCCCTCGTAGTCGAAGTTCTCGGAGACTCGCGGGCGGATGAGCGGCTGTCCGTGACCGACGAAGCTGTCGGCGAAGCGGGTAAACAGCACGGGATGACTCGGCGGTTCGCGGCCGGTCTCCTCAATGTGCCCGATGTAGTTGATGCCGACACAGAGAATTTTGTTGGCATTCGGAACGACTGGGAGATAAGTGATTTCATTCTCGGTGAAATCGGGTTCGCTCGGCTCGAGATCACGGAGTCGGTCGAGCGAGCCGGCGCGGAGCAGTGTCCGCAGGTCGGCATATTCTTCGGCGAGTCTCGCGCCGGCATCGATAATTCCGCCGTCGGTCATCAGGCCGAAGCTCGACCGCCCCTTACGTTGGAAACTCAATACCCTCACCGCAGGCCTCTAGTGCGTCAGGTCAAGCCGCGGCATCGCTCGCGGTCGCGACGCGGGATTCCGCTTCAGCGGAGAACTCGGCGACTGCGTCGTCGAGGGGTATGACGCGCTGGCCCTTCTGGCCGAGCCGGCGTACCGACACGGTCCGCATCTCTACCTCGCGATTGCCGACCGCGATGATAACGGGCGTTTTCGCCAGGCTGTGTTCACGGACTTTGTAGTTGATTTTTTCGTTGCGGATATCAATGTCTACGCGCAATCCCGCGGCCCGTATGGTATCCACAACCTCGCGTGCGTACCCGTCACCGTCGGATGTAATGGTCGCGACCACGATCTGTAGTGGCGACAGCCAGAACGGGAGATTACCGGCGTAGTGTTCGAGAAGAATGCCGATAAACCGCTCGAGCGAGCCGAAGATCGCACGATGAAGCAGCACCGGCGTGTGCCGGTTGCCGTCCTCGCCTATGTAAGTCGCGCCGAGCCGGTCCGGGAGATTCAAGTCGACCTGCAGCGTGCCGCATTGCCACTCCCTGCCGATGGCGTCGCGCAGGACAAACTCGATCTTCGGCCCGTAGAATGCGCCCTCGCCGGGGTTGTAGGCGTACTCGAGATTCAGCGACTTCATTGCGGCCTGTAGTGCCTTTTCCGCCCGGTCCCATACCGCATCGTCGCCGACGCGTCGCTCGGGTCGGTCCGCGAACTTGATGACGACGTCATCGAAGCCCATGGCGCTGTAGAGATTTAGCAGGAGTTCGCAGACGGCCCCGGATTCGGCCGTAATCTGCTCCTCCGTACAGAAGATATGCGCATCGTCCTGGGTGAACGCGCGTACTCTCATCAAACCATGCAGGGCGCCTGATGGTTCGTAGCGGTGGACCTTGCCGAACTCAGCCAGCCGGTACGGCAGGTCCCGGTAACTTCTGAGGTCGTTCCTGAAGATCTGCACGTGTCCGGGACAGTTCATTGGTTTGATCGCGAAGACACGCTCGTCCTCCGTGTGGCTCGTGAACATGTTCTCACCGAAAGTCTCCCAGTGCCCCGACGCCTCCCATAATTCGCGATCCATGAGTTCCGGAGTATTCACTTCGCGGTAACCGGCTTCGTCCTGGCGGGCACGCATGTAGTCGACGAGCGTCTGGAACAGCGTCCATCCTTTTGCGTGCCAGAAAGCAGCACCAACGGCCTCTTCCTGAAAGTGAAACAGGTCCATCTGGCGTCCGAGTCGGCGATGGTCGCGCCGCTCGGCTTCCTCCAACCGGTGCAAGTATTGTTTGAATTCCTTCTCGTTGGACCAGGCCGTCCCGTAGATACGCTGCAGCATGGCGTTGCGCGAGTCACCGCGCCAGTAAGCTCCGGCCAGCTTAGTCAGCTTGAAGGCCTGGCCGAGCCGTCCCGTGGACGGGAGATGCGGCCCCCGGCAGAGATCGATGAACTCACCCTGCCGGTAGAGCGTGATATTTTCGTCTGACGGTATATCGGCGATGATTTCCGCCTTGTAAAGTTCACCCTGGTCGCCAAAGAATTGCACGGCCTCATCGCGAGTCCAGACTTCGCGGACAATCGCCTCGTCGCGCTTGACGATCTTGCGCATTCGTGCTTCGATCGTTTTCAAATCCTCAGGCGTGAATGGTTCCTTGCGGGCGAAATCGTAATAGAAGCCATCCTCGATCGCCGGGCCGATCGTGACCTGAGTTTCCGGATAGAGTTCCTTCACGGCCTCGGCCATGATGTGGGCCGCGTCGTGCCGCAACAGTTCTAGGCCCTCCGGAGAGTTTCTCGTCAAGATCTCAATGCTGGCATCGTTCTCCAGGATTACGGTGAGGTCGCACAAGGTACCGTCGACCCTGATTGCCACGGCATCCTTCTCGAGCCTGGCGCCGATGGTGGCCGCTACGGCACTACCGGTAATGGGCTCCGGGAACTCTTTCTTCGATCCGTCGGGTAAAGTTACTACGGGCATGGGTCTCCGCCTCGCGCGCTCGGCTTCGCATTGTACGAGATGTGAGCCTCGCTGGAGAATCATGGGAAAACGGACCGGGTCCCTTTTTCTTTAGAAAAAGGGACCCGGTCCGTTTTCGGTGGGGAAAAAAAGGAATCCGGCCCCTTTTTTCGGTGTGTTACAGCGATTCAGATCGCGACGGAGGAGACTGCGGACGGCTATAGCGGGCACGACCCCGCATCATGAGGCCGGCGCCATCGCCGTGAACGTGGGCGACGACTGCTCTGCGGTGGTGTAGACGTACGGTGTCGTCGAGACTTACGGCGAACGTGAGGTTGACGGCGGTTCCCGCCGGAAGTCCGAGTGAATCGAGCTCCAGGAATACCCCCATAGCCGAAAGATTTCTGGCCTGGCAACGGCGAAAACGCCCGCCGGGTACCGAAAGATAGACGGTGGTGGAGACTTTATTTCGCTCTAGCAAACGACGTTCCAATAATCTGCGCCTCTCTCAGAAATTAGAATCACGAGTAGGAAACAAAGAATGCGCCAAGCCGATACGAAATGAAAACCGCGAGATTATGTTGATGTTGCGCTCCTTGGGGCGATTCCGTACAGGTCGTGAGGCGGTGGCCGCAAACCCTGCTGGCGTGCGGCATGGGGCCCGGATATGCGCGGCTGGATCGGTTGTGGGGGCGATAAACGACTCTCGCCGAACGATTCGATCGCCGATTATGTTGCCCCCTCCGCGCTTCGGAATCGCGGGGTGAATGCGGTGTGATTCAGTCCTCGCCGGCGAGAACCCGGTCTGTCGGGGTGCGATGTCCGGCTCGAAAAGCCCATGAAAGCCAGCGATTGAGCCGCTCCGCAAACTCGGCTGAGGCTCGATGGTGGTCACCGGATCCCTGCCCGAGCCGCGGTGTCGGTGACGAGCTTGGCGGCCCGGCCGCGATCTCGTCTTGGGTGCCGGCCAGAGCTCCGATAGACCCTGGGAATCACATGTGTTGACACCTCTGAGTCCAGGTCGGACAATGCTCCGCTTGTGTTCGCGGAGGGGTACCCAAGCGGTCAACGGGGGCAGACTGTAAATCTGCTGGCTATGCCTTCGTAGGTTCGAATCCTACCCCCTCCACCAGTTACGGTGGCGGGGGTAATCGGTGCGGAAGGCGGGTGTAGTTCAACGGTAGAACCTCAGCCTTCCAAGCTGATGATGGCGGTTCGAGTCCGCTCACCCGCTCCATCGAGCACAAGGTGGCCCATGTTGGTGGCGTACGCGAGAGAAACTTATAAGGAACTCGAGAGGAGTCTCAGGGGTAGGACTCGAAGGCGGGCTCGAGCGTTTCCCGCCCACATAGCTCAGTGGTAGAGCACTTCCTTGGTAAGGAAGAGGTCACCGGTTCAAGTCCGGTTGTGGG
>CAYXNS010000066.1:2677-8548 GCA_964466315.1 uncultured Gammaproteobacteria bacterium | reverse complement strand
GGCAGGTCTATCCCAGGGCGGTGAGTTATTGCAGACGCTCAGAGATCAGACGCCGGTTGCGGGGGCATTTTTCGAAGTCGAGAGGGGCCGGGCGATGGCACGTACGATTGGTGTGAAGGATGGAGACCGTCAGCTGATCAGAGAGGGCGTGATCTCAGCTTCGACATTCAACATGATCCGGTACGGACGAGACAGAGGCTTCGCGGTGTTGCAGTTGGGGGGGAGTCGCGCCTTTCTTTACGATGGTGCTCTTCAGGCCAAGAGAAGGCTGGGGCTCACGCTGACCTCATACAACCAATGCGGGCATCTGCTGAGGATTCAAGAGTTTTCCGCAGGCGCACGGCGTTTCTTGCGGCACAATCCTTTTATTCATGCCCAGGGCGGGAAACTGTGGGGTGCAATCTTCGGGAGCGAAGGCGACGACGCGGTAACGGAGTTGAAAACTCAGGTCTCCAAGCTGGTCGTGCCAGGTTTGCAGGGTGTGGCTATCTACATGATCGGCGCGACCGTAGAATCCATCAAGAAGCCGGTTGCGATCGTCGAAGTCGAACCTGCCAGGCAGCACTGATCGGGGCGTCGTACTACTTTACGACGATAACCAGAACGGCTGTTCGAGAGCCCGCTCCAGTGGAAAGAGTCCCTCCGATTATGACGTTTCCTCTCACCCCGCTTGCCCGTGCTAGTGCGAACATCGGAGTTGAGGGATCTGTTCCCTCCAGGTCTGACGAAGGTTCGTATGGTGTAAGCGTCTGCCCAGAGGGGATTTCAGGCGGTTGTTCTGCGGGGTCATAGGCGATGTACACCGTGACCGACTCCTCACCGACATCGAAACTCACGAATGACTCGCTGCTCTGCGCGCGATCATCGTTCCTCGGCATGATCCAAATACCCTCGGCAAGCTCCTCGGGTATGTTTGACAGCGTAAACTCCTCATCTACATAGTAGGTGTCGCCGGGCTCCAGGACATTCTGCTGGTAACCGAGCGGAGAGATATTTTCGAGGGTGTAGAGTGGCGGCCGGCACGAGTTGGCTCGGTCACCCGGGTTGCCTAACCAGTCAGCCCACAATTCGGCCATGAATCGATAGCCGAGGCCGTTCGGATGTAGATTGTCACTGAAGAGGCTGTATCTATCGCCGGCAGGAGTAAGGAAACACGAGAAGAAGTCCGGGCCCAACTCTACTTCCGGCAGAGCCGACAACTCCTCAACGATTACAGCGTTATAAGACCGTATGTTCCAGTTACGCGTTGCCGATTGTGCGAGCGGGTCCGGATAAGGTGTTGACGCGGTAGCGTCGCCGAATACCGGTGGCAGAGTAGGCAGGTAGATAACCTCACGTCCGGCTGCTTTCAGCTGACTGATAATCTCTAAGAGGTAGCCTTTGAAGGTACCCTCGCAGTCCGCTCCGGAACATCCCGCGCCGCTCGGCAGCCCTCGGGAGGGATTAGCATCGTTCGTGCCCAGCATGACGATTGCGCGGTCGTTGTGCGGGTTGCGCTCGATGATCGCCGAGATTTTCTCTGAAGCGCCGACGATGTCATCGCCCGAAATTCCCTCGTTGGTCACGAGACTGGGGTGGTTGTTCTCAGTCCTTCCAGATAACAGGTCTCCGAGTAGTGCCGGCCATCCTCGAAACGATCGGGTGCGCTGGTCAACGAGGTTGAGATTATCGGTAGAGTAATTATCACCCACACCTTCGGTGATGCTGTTTCCGATGGCGTCGTAGGAATGACTGCCTGTTGCTGCTGACCCTATCGCTATCGACGCATTAGAGTCACGCGCCACAGAAATACCGGAGATCTGGAGCGAGACCTCTATGGCATGGTCCCCAGGAGTAACTCCGCGGCATTGTGCCGAGTAGACACCGGTCGCTACTTCTATAGCTGGATCGCAAAGCCGAGAATCCAATCGGACCTCTACGCTGGAATTCTCGGTGGGCGTGTTGCTTGCGACGGCGGTAACCGTCAAGTCCTGCGTACCGCCGGGTAGGACCGTATGTGCCACCGGACTGGATATGACGATAGCGGGGTCACTGGAATTCTCGGTGATCAGAAGATCGTCGAATACTGCGGGACCTCGTGCGTACAGGGCAATACCGCCTGTGGCATGACTCGTATCGAAGGTGCTGAACAGTGGATCTTGATTGAGGTATACCTTAATAAGAGAGCCAGTCACTTCGACCGTGATGTCCTGCCATTGCTGTAACGGGTAACCGCGGCGGTTGGCAGCCAGTGTCGAAAAGCGGCCTTCTTCCCGCTTCTCCAGTCGAGCGAAGCCGCGCTGGGAATTCATCGAAAAACGATAATAGTTTTCCGGATCGACATAGCGAAACATGACGCCAATGTCTTCCCCGTCGTCATCTCCGGCAATGGCCGCAACGCTGAACCGGTAGTCGCTCAATCTTCGGCTCGAGCGGAGGTATGAGTAGGTGCCGAGGTGATAGGCGCCCGTCATATTTCTGCGGTCGCGTCCCAGGTTAGCGGTTTGAGCGAACGTGCCGGCTTCAGCCGCCCAATTGGCGGGGTCATCCGATTCATCGCTGACAATCTCCCAGCCACTCGCAGTACCGGCATCAAAGTCCTCGGTTAACGGAAGTGTCGGCACGCCGCCTCCGTCACAACTCGGAATGATCAGTACGCACAGAGTCGCGAGAATCGCAGGGCGTACTCTCCCCTGGTCGGATACGCTCATGACTACCTCCTGACTATATTGTCATTAACATGACTCATATCACGCTACGAATCCACTGCCGCCTCTGTTCGATTCTTCGGTACGCCATGCAATAGCTTTGGCGTTTTTGCAGGATTTTCTGGCTCAGGCTCTTCGATTCACGCCCAAGCGATGAAATTCGGGCCGTACGAAGAGGTTGAATACTGGGGCGAAGGCTTGAGCGCGGCGGCGCTGAGTAAAATCTTGTTGTATTCTTAGCGCCCCGATCGGCACCTACGACGACCGCGAAGACGACTTCCCATGACTGTGCGTACCCGCTTTGCCCCGAGTTCGACCGGTTTTCTCCATATCGGTGGGGCACGAACCGCGCTATTCAACTGGCTTCTTGCCAGAGGCCAGGGTGGCGCCTTCGTCCTCAGAATCGAAGACACCGACACTGAGCGATCGACGCGTGAATCGATCGAGCAGATCCTCGACGGAATGCATTGGCTCGGTCTCGATGCGGATGAGGGCCCGTTCTTCCAGATGGAGCGCCTCGATCAGTACCGGCAGCTCGCGCACCGGCTGTTGGATACGGGCAACGCCTACCGCTGCTACTGCGGGCGCAAAGAACTATCTGCGATGCGCGAAGCGCAGAAGGCTCGAGGACTGAAGCCTCGCTACGACGGCCGTTGCAGCGAGCGCGCCGAGCCGGTCGCAGATGTCGACCCCGTCGTCCGCTTCAAAAACCCATCGACCGGCCAGGTCTGCGTGCATGACCGTATTCACGGTGATGTCACGTTCGATAATGCCGAGCTCGACGACCTGATTATCCTGCGTTCGGACGGCGTCCCGACCTATAATTTTTCAGTCGTCGTCGACGACAGCCAGATGGGCATCACGCATGTCGTCAGGGGCGACGACCACTTGAACAATACCCCGCGGCAACTCAACATCATGGCGGCACTCGAGATCACGCCACCCGAATACGCCCATCTGCCGATGATTCTCGGCGCCGATGGTAGCCGCTTGTCGAAACGCCACGGTGCGGTGAGTGTGCTCGCCTATCGGGACGCCGGCTATCTGCCGGACGCCGTGTTGAATTACCTCATGCGCCTGGGCTGGTCCCATGGCGACCAGGAGCTATTCTCCATCGACGAGATGACCCAGTTGTTCAGTCTCGACAGTGTCAACGAATCGGCAGCCAGCTTCGATCCGGATAAGTTCCTATGGGTCAATCAACAGTGGTTGAAGCAGGCGCCGGCGGAGACGGTCTCAAGTTCCGTCCAGCCGTTTCTGGAAGAGAGCGGCTTCGATCTATCCAACGGACCGCCTATCGTCGATATCGTCGAGGTGCAGCGGGACCGGGCGCGCACGCTTGAGGAGATGGCCGAAAAGAGTGCGTTCATCTACACGGAGCCCGAATCTTACGAGCCGACGGCGATCAAGAAACATTTCAAGCCCGGCGTGTCGCGCGTGCTCGAGAGCCTTGAAAACACGCTGAGCGGACTGGCCGAGTGGAACGTGACGTCAACGCAGGCAGCCGTCGAGATGGTGGCAGAACAACTCGAACTCAAGATGGGCAAGGTTGCCCAGCCGCTCCGCGTCGCGGTGACGGGCACGTCGGCATCGCCCGGTATCGGTCAGACGTTGGCTCTGCTGGGTCGTGAGAAGACGCTGAGCCGGGTCCGGCGGGCCCTCGAGTTCGCACGGGCACACAGCTCGGCGTGAGAATGTCTGCACCATGCCGGTGAGCCGGAGCAGCCCGGGTTGGGACAGCAGATAGCACGCGATCACGAGGACAGCCCCGCTCCCGTGTGGGGCCTCGTTGTGGCCGGCGGGGCGAGTCGCCGTATGGGAGACGATAAGGGCAGTCTCGATTTCCACGGCATACCCCAAGCGGTGTGGATGTGGAGGCAACTGGATGAGATCTGTGAACGCGCCTATGTCTCGGTCAACATCGAGCAACAGACCCGTGAGCCCTACGTGGACCTGCCCACAATCACTGACGAGATTCCGCCCGTCGGACCCGCGACGGGCCTCATTTCAGCGTGGGCATCATTTCCGAAGATCGCCTGGCTCGCCGTGGCCGTTGACATGCCGTTTCTGGATCATGGCACATTGATGGCCCTTGTCGAAGGGCGTTGCTCAGCCGCCCTCGCCACAGCCTTCCAGCACCCGGATGGCACGCTCGAGCCACTCTGCGCTATCTGGGAAGCTGCCGCGCTACCGGCGCTGACAGAACGCCTTCAAACGGGTGACGCATCCCTGCGCCGCTGCCTGGAGGCCGGACAGGCTCAGATCCTGACGCCGGCCACGGGCCAGGCGCTTACGAGCGTGAATTCGCCTACCGAGTACGAGGACGCGCGTCGCCGGCTCGAGGCATCGGAGCCGTAGTTGTGCGCTGCAGCATAGGCGCCGGGCCGGTAGGCCTCCGGAATGAATTCCAGGCTCATTATTAAGTAAAACCGGAAAGCTAATGTTCCGGCTGAGCTTGCTCCGGGGCTTGGCTCGAGCGGCAGGGACGAGTATCCTCCATCAAACAAGAACTATCAGGACGACCCACAGTTTGACTTGAGGGTACGCTGTCAGGTGCTTGGGGCTTGACGGAAGCCATGGGTAGTCCCGTTTGTCGGCGGAGGTTTCCTTGAGCGCTGAGTATCGGCAGCGTTTCCCTCTTCAATCGCGTCTCTGAGGTTCTTGCGCGGCGTCTTGTCGCGATAGCTCAGGTGTCCCAGACGCCGGCGGCGAGCTTCCGTTCCCAGTTCAAGGAACTCGAAACGATGGCGGTGAGGTCGTCGTACCGAGCCTCCCAGCCCAAGACATCGCGTATTCTTGCAGCCGTGGCGATCAAGGTCGGCGGGTCGCCCGCACGACGACCGGCTTCGCGGATTTCGAGGGAGTAGCCAGCAACTTCCTCGACCGCTCTAAGTACCTCGCGAACACTGTAGCCGTGGCCGTAACCACAGTTCAGTGTCGTAGATTCACCATCCGTACGCAGATAGTCGAGCGCTTTCAGGTGGGCGGCGGCCAAATCCTCGATGTGGATGTAGTCTCGTACCCCAGTTCCATCCGGTGTGGGGTAGTCAGTACCGTAAATCGTGACATGATCCCGTTTGCCGACCGCTGCTTCACAGGCGACCTTGGTCAGCAAGGTCGCGTTTGGTGTGGACTGACCGATGCGGCCTTCCGGATCCGAGCCGGCAACGTTGAAATAGCGCAG
>CAYXNS010000066.1:0-2667 GCA_964466315.1 uncultured Gammaproteobacteria bacterium | reverse complement strand
AGCGCAGTGCGACGTAGTTCAGTGGTTCGACCGCGGACACATCGCGCAACATCCATTCGGTCATAAGCTTGGAGAGGCCATAGGGGTTAATCGGTACCGTCGGTGAGTCCTCTGAGGCCTTACCCGTATCCGGTATGCCGTAGACTGCTGCCGTGGAAGAAAAAACCACGTTGCGCACTTTAGCCTTCAGCGCGTACTCGAGTAGAGTACGGCTCGCACAAGTGTTATTGCCGTAATACTTAAAAGGGTCGGCAACGGATTCTGGTACCATCGTATGGGCAGCGAAATGCATGACGGTGTCGATGTCGAAACGCTCGAATATCGTTTCGAGGCACTGACGGTCGCCCGTATTGCCGACCACGAGTTCGCCATGGAGCACGGCGCGACGAAACCCGGTGGACAGATCGTCCAGGACGACGACTTTTTCACCGGCCTTACCCAACTGTCGGACGACGTGGCTACCGATATAACCGGCACCTCCCGTAACGAGAATCGTTTTATGGCTCATACAGTTAGGAAAGTGAGATAATCGACTGTATTGAGTGTATCAGGTCCCTCGCATGGAACTGGGATACCGGTCGCAGTTTAAAGAGCGGCCGGTTCCAGCGTGACTAGCCAAGGAAAGCGCCAGGGATGGGTCAGTAGGACGTGGATGGATCGAGAGTAGTTCTACTAACCGGGCTGGCCCCGTTCCTCGATGCCTGCGGTGGCGGTGGCGGCGGTGCTGTTCCCGGAGCTCAAAATCCGAGTCCGATCGATTCCGTAACTATCGCCGGGCGAGTGACTTTCGATTTCGTCCCCATCCTATCGGGAGGAATGGCGCTGCCGCGCCTCGACTACGCGGCGATCGTGCCGCGCCCGGTGCGACGCGTAACCATCCAGGTCTTCGATGACGAGACCGGCGCCCTGATCGACGCTACTACGACGAGTGATAGCGGGGGCTATTCGCTGACTGTGCCCATGGATACCCTTGTGAGGCTCAGGGCTTGCGCCGAGTCTCTGCAGAGCGGAAATCCAGAATGGAACACTCGTGTAATAGACAATGTTCAGGACAACGCGTTGTTCGTGCTCGATGGAACCTCTTTCGATACGGGATCGGCAGACTCGATACGGGATCTTCATGCGGGGGTCGGAATGGACCGGGGTCGCATATACGGAAACGAGGCCGGTGGTCCCGTTCGCGATTCTAGATACCGTCTACGACGGCATTCAGTTTCTGTTGGCGGTGGACTCTGCCCTGGACTCCCCACCGCTGACAGTGCATTGGAGTCCCGATAATCATTCGGCATAGGGTGCCGATGGCTCGCCCGATCCGGAGAGCGGCGAGCCATCGGCGGCACCTTGCCGCGAAAGGCGACAGGAAATCTCACCTTCAACCATCCTAAGATGTACTGCAATCGAACAGGAGTCCAAATGTGGCCATATGATGACAGGCAGCGCTGCGATCGCTGTCCCTAACCTTGGGGCCAACAGAATCGGCATATAATCCAAGAAACGCACCTTAGATCGAGATGAACTGTTCGACGAACTGCCGAAGATTAACGGTTGCGCCAATGATGGCGCGCACCGACCGGCACTGCCGTTTCCTGCTGCGACTGCTCGCGCCCAATGCATGGCTCTATACCGAGATGATCACGGCGCTTGCACTGATCCGCGGCGACCACCAGGACTTACTCAGGTATGACGCCTCGGAGCATCCGCTCGCACTACAACTCGGCGGCAGCGATCCGGATGAGCTGGCTAGAGCGGCCCGTTACGGGCAGGATGCGGGCTACGACGAGATCAACCTTAACGTCGGCTGCCCGAGTGACCGCGTTCAGGCAGGTCAGTTTGGAGCGGCGCTCATGGCATCGCCCGGCCAGGTCGCTGCCGTCGTTGCGGCGATGTCGGAAGCGGTCGATGTTCCGGTTACCGTGAAGACGCGGCTGGGTATCGACGATCGGGACAGCTACGAGTTTCTGCACGACTTCGTCGGCGCGGTGTCCCATTCCGGTTGCCGGACCATCATCGTTCATGCTCGCAAGGCCTGGCTGAACGGTCTGAGCCCGAAAGAAAATCGGGAGATCCCACCGTTGGACTATTCGCGCGTTCATCGTCTCAAAGCCGACTACCCACGACTCGAGATCATCATCAACGGTGGGCTCACGACCGAGGAACAGATTCTGGAACAACTCGAGTACGTGGACGGTGTCATGTTGGGCCGGCACGCTTACCAGGACCCCTACCTGTTGGCGAGGCTCGACCGGATTCTCTTCGTCGATGTACCACTCCCGTCCCGTGAGACCGTCCTGGCGGCGTACTTGCCGTATCTCGAGAACGAAATGTCCACGGGTACGTCACTGAAAACGATGACCCGCCATCTCATGGGGCTCTACGCGGCACAGCCTGGCGGCCGGCGCTGGCGCCGATTCTTGAGCGAGCTTCCGCATGGCGACAAAGGACTCGCTGCTCTGCGGAGACATGTCGGATCGACGGCTTCATTGAATTATTAGGGCCAGATCCCTTTTCTCGGCGAGAAAAGGGATCTGGCCCTAATAACTCGCGGCCAGGTGGTCGCTCCTATAAAGCGTGTGACGATCTCGCTACAATGATGGCCTTCCCTTCATTACTCCAAGCCAACGAGGCCACAGTGACAAGAGCAGAGGCGAAGAAGATCCGGCAACTAAC
>CAYXNS010000065.1:0-8905 GCA_964466315.1 uncultured Gammaproteobacteria bacterium | reverse complement strand
AACGTTTAGCTGCAACCTTGGAGGATTTCTCTCCCTGCTATTAGGCGCTGACGTCAGACACTCCTGCACAACATTGCACAAGGGCAACTTCTCGACCTGGGACGTAGGCATCACTTCAAATACGTAGCAGGCCCCTGTTGGGGGCATCGTGCTTTGTCGCTTCTCTACTAGAATCAAACTCAAGTTCCCCCGCATACACAGCCACACTACTCGGCGAAATCGGCGTTCCAGCCGCTAACTTATTGCTAACTCACCGAGCTATTCAATTGATTTTTTATACGTAAGTTATTGATTTAATGGCGCGCCCGGAGAGATTCGAACTCCCGACCACCTGGTTCGAAGCCAGGTACTCTATCCAGCTGAGCTACGGGCGCGGCTTTAAAATCAAATAGTTATGAGGGTTGGGAGTGACCAGACTGTCTAGCAAACTCGTTCCAGTGACATTCATAAGTATATAAGACGCCATCGAAGACGGGAAAGATTTCGACAATTGAGCCGAGAGAGCGGCTCCGTTTCAACTCGCTCCTTGACAGCGACGCTGATCTGGCACGCCACAGCACGTGCCCGCAAATTGCCCCAAGCCGCCGTACAGATGAAAGTGGAAAAGCTGCATCGTTCGACGATAACTTTCTCGTTCGGCTTTTGGCTGCGGTCGCACCACATGGGTATATACTCGCCGACCGAGATCCACGACTCACAGAGGAGAATGAGCATGTTCCATTTGATTGTCACCGTGGCGACACTCCTAATTCTCGGGCTTGGAAGCGCGCCAGTGCACGCACAGAGTTGGCAACCACCGACCGATGCGGAACGCTGCCCATCAAGATGGGGGGCGGATGACGAGCGGGGAGCTGCAAACCTGATGCAGCCCGAGGTCGTCCTGCGCGCTGCACGGCTGATCCAGACTGGGGAAGTGATCGAACTGGGCCACCCTTTGTTCGATGGGATGCCCTTCTACGGCGACCGCATCTACAACCAGCAGATCAAGAGGACGCGTTGGCCGAGTGGATCGAATCCGCGCGGCTCGAACGAGGAGATCATTACAACGGAGCTTGGTCAGGTCGGGACGCAGATCGACGGCTTTGGACATCAATCGATTGGCAGTAGCCTCTACAACTGCTTCCAGATGGGCGAGGTCGTCACGAGAACCGGATTCTCCAGACTCGGCATTGAGAATTCGGGCGGCCTGTTCACTCGCGGTATCCTGCTCGACGTGGCAGGCCTCCGGGGCCTCGAGATGCTCGGCGATCAGTACGAGATCACAGCCCAGGATCTACAGGACGCGCTCGATCGGCAGAACCTGACGATCGAGACCGGCGATGCCGTTATAATCAACACAGGATTCGGGCGGCTCTGGGGGACCGACAACACTCGCTATTTCCGAACACAGCCCGGGCTCGGTGTCGAAGCTGCCGAGTGGCTCGTGGAGCAAGATCCTATGATTGTTGGATCGGACTCCTGCTGCGTAGAGGTCAACCCGAACCCCAATCTGAATCTCTCCTCACCCGTCCACCAGATCCTGCTGGTTGCGCACGGTATTTACCTGATCGAAAGCCTCAATCTCCGCGACCTCGTCGAAAGGAACATCCATGAGTTTGCCTTCATCGTCCAGCCACTGAAGCTCAGGGGCGCCACCGGATCCTCGGTGGCACCGATTGCCGTGCGATGACTGTTGTGGTTATCTAGTCGAATACCCTCAGCTTCAGAGAGTTTCTCGTCATTGTCCGGAACAGAACTCAGTTCGTGAGTGTGTTCTCAGGCGAACCCCACTCTTCGAGCAAGCACTCGTAGGAACCAATCTGCTCGCCAGGTTTCCAGACGAAGTAGGCATCCCAGACGAACGGCTCTACCAGCGTTGCGGGTTCATCGACGGTCATCACGTAGTCGAGCCGGTTACCGCCATCGACGACCGTAAATCTTTCATTGATTCTCACGTTCGGCGTCTGCGGTGCACCGGAGCGGTTAAAGTACTGCCAGCCGATGCGGGAGGTATCGACAACGAGCGTCTCGCCTTCCCAATGCCCGATCGAATGACCCCAATGGGACAGTGGGACATCCTCTGGATCGGCAACGTCATCGCCCATGTGAATGATCCGCAGCGCATCGAACTCTTCGAAGCGCAGTTCGATATTGTCGTCGACCTGGACGAACTGCATCGGGTAGGGGTTGCCCATGAGTGCGGGCATACCCGGTGGCACGCACTTGATGATCGGGTTGTCGGCGATATCGTCCCATTCGGCTACAGCTGCCGCGGCGGCTTCATTGAGCTGGTAACCCGAGCGGCCCGAAAAGAACCAGGCGCCCGTGCCCTGACTCCAGACGCGGAAGATACCGTCGGCCATCGTGTCGGGAGCTCTTGATTCCGCAAGGACATCTTGATTTCCACCCAATGATTCTTCCGCCCAGCGCGGCTCCCGCGCGCCGCCGACGAGCAGCTCGACGCCATTCGGCATCAGAATGTGACTGACCTGAATATAGTTGTCCCTGCGTGTGGACGCCCAGCCGGCCACGCGAACGGCATCGCCGACGGAAACTTCGTCACCCGTCAGGCCGCGGCGGCGCTGCGCACTCACCGCACTGCCTTCGAGATGCCAGATCGTCTCCGCACCCGTGTCATCCGTGCTCGTAAGCTCGTACAGAATGTGTGGATTCCTCCAGGACACTCTCGACATCACGCCTTCGATTTCTACGACGACGTCGCGAGTGAACTCGGTCATGGAATGGTGGGCGGAACCTGCGATCGGTAGGGAGACCAGCGTGGCCGCAACAGTGACTGTAGAGAGCTTCAGGGCCGTATTCATGGCTGTTCCTGTGATTATTGATCTGGTCGGACTTAGAGTATATCCAATCGTTGAACTCCTCCCCTGATTTTGAACTGTCGTATTTGCGCTACGTCGTAAATGCTTGATTATGCGGCCCATCTCCTCGGCCTGAAATGCTTCCCTTCCCACCCAAGCGTCCCGTTTCTGAGGTGCTTCTGCCGCTCAGTTTCGCCATGCTAAGAGTTTGTTTAACGGGTAAGTACGACCAAGAGCGGCCGCTCTATAACACCTTTACCGTCGTGAGCTGATTGGTGCACAACTACGCAGCTACAGCTCACTAAGATCGGATAGCTCCTCCAAGTGGCTGCACAGCAGCTGTGACCAGTCTCGAACGACGGGTCCAGTGAGCCCCCATACGGAAGCGGCTTGCATAGGTCCGTCTACGCGTCGCCGAACTAACGTGCGCGCCAAAACGTCATTACTCATAGAATCCCGTAACTGGATGACCATACTGGCCTCCCAAGCCCACCTGATGGTGCTGACACTACTACCAGGAATGTCTGGAGGAACACCAGAAATGACATCGATTAGCAATCCTTGAACCATGAGGACGTCACGTCCCACTTCGTCCGACATCTCATACGATGAAACCTCCGCGAGTTCTTCAGAGAAGGTCTCGCTGAACAGATTACGGAGCCGGGCCTTCATCGTGTCACTGACTGGAAATTCCGTTTCACTAGCTCTTGCGCGTACTGAGTAGAGCCGGTCCTCCACTTCGCGAAAATGGATATCGGTCGGCATCATGTAGATCTTCGTGTAGCGTGACAGATCTAAATCCGGTCTCACCCAAGCGGCATCAATAGTCGTGCCTTCCACCCGATGAAGACCATCTGCTGTGATTTCCGCGTCCGGCCCGACTTTGAGTACAAGTTGTGCACCGCTTCCGCCTGCATACCAGAGCAGCATTAGGCCAGCTACGGCGGACAGGAGTGTCATTCTTATTCTGCGTCTCATTAGTTTCTCCTTCGAGATAGACGGCAGCTTGCATACTAACTGATCACGAAGGGACGGGTAACCGACCGCTCCATGCCCTGGAGCGTTCAGTCAAGCCCCTTAAGCGGGATTGGTCAGCCCAACGCCCTCAAGTGGCTTGAGACAATGGAAAGTGCTCCTGGCCCGCGAGGAGGGGGTCAATTCGATTTAGGGCGGAGTTGGTAGAAAGCACTTTGGCAGACTAGAGGCTGTCTCTACGGCGCTTGGATTCCGAGCAGCTCGACCTCGAAGATCAGAACAGCGCCTGGGGGAATTCCGGGTCGGCCCTGGTCACCGTAGGCCGTATCCGAGGGACAGACGAGACGGTTTTTCCCGCCGACCTTCATTAATTGTACTCCTTCAGTCCAGCAGGGGATGACCCGATTGAGCGGAAAGCTCGCCGGCACACCGCGCTCAACCGAACTATCGAATACGGAACCGTCTTGCAGGGTGCCATGATAGTGGACGGTGACGGTGTCAGTTGCCGCGGGGCTAGCACCCGTACCACCCGTGATCTCAATGATGATTAGGCCTGATTCTGTGCGCGCGGCACCGTTTTCGGCGGCCATCTGTTCCAGGAAATCCGGTGCCTCTGTATCAAGCGGCGCGGAATCCTGAGCGCCAAGTGGTGCAGATAGAGAAGACAGGACGACCAGCGTGGCGGCCGTTGAGGCTATTCCGAAAGCCGCGTTCTTAGATGCCATGAGGGCTCCTTGGATACGTCAATGAAGAGCGCCACCTTATCAGTCTGGTGCGGTGATGAGGCGATTTTCCTACACTCCCATTATTCCCGAGAATTCTTATCTCTTGCCACGCCGAAATGATCGGAGGTTCGAAGCCAGGCGCTCTATTTAGCTGAGCTACGGGCGCGCGTTGTGAAGTCGCGAATGTTACTCAGTACGGCGAGTAGCACTCCACTGGGATGAACTCGTAGTTCTCCGTGTAGAGCTTCTTCCACACCATCTCCCAGGGCTCGTACAGATAGTCCGGGTCGTTGATGATCATCTCCATCTCGACCATCGGTCCCTGCGTCGGGTCGTCGAGGCGCCGATAGGTCTCGACCGTCGTAACCTGATCGCTGAGCTGATTACCGTCAATACCGGTCGGGCCGGCCGTGATGTGCGTCGTCTCGATGATCAACTTGTCGTCTTCGTACCGCGCCGTGGAATGGCCGAGCTTCAGATGCTCATCCCCGGGGCTGCCCGCGTCTCTACCATCGAAATAGATCGTCCGTATCCCACCGTACTCTTCGTACGAGATCACGACGCGATCGTCGAACTGATCGATGCGAACGGGGTGCGGTGTAAAACCGGCCTGCCGGATGAGCGTCGGATTCTCGCAGGCGACCTGCGGATCGTCGGCGGGATCCCATGTGGCCTGTAACGCCACACCGACGTCGTTGAGCGGCGGCGCCCGATAGTTTCTGAAGGCCGGCCCGCCACGCCCGCGCGCCCAGTCGCCCGTCAGGTTCGGCCGACCGTCGGCGTGCCGCAGCGGAATGTAGAGAATCTCGGTCAGCTCATTGGAATCGTCGATGCGCGTAACGGACATACTCCGCAGGACGGCGTGCGTCTCGGGGTCGAGCGTTTCGAACGATCCCATCTGGATCATCGGCTTGTTGTCGCGGCCGGCCCTGCCATTGATGCGGATATGGTCACCGATCTGAACCGTCTCGTTCGACCAGCCGGCGGTGCGCAGGCCCGTCGCGGACATGCCCTCGACCATCCATGTCGTCGTTTCACCCGCCTCGTCCGTAACGCCCATGTACACGATCACGTGTGGGTTCCTGAAGACGTATCGCTCCACGACCCCTTCCCGCATGATCTCCTCCTCCGTAAAGGAGGCAGCGAAAGAGTGATGAGCTGATGCGATGTTGATCGTCAGCAGCCAGCCCAGAAACACCGCTATTAGCGTTCTCATACTATCCTCACAAAAAATCCCGACGTTAGCCGCCATAGTCGAATTTTACCATGCAGCGGCGGCCGATTTTCTCAAGTTTCCTCGCCCACGGCACTCCTTATATATACGGATGCGAAAAAGTACGCCCGGACCATTGAAAACCCCCGGCTCCGGCGCTAGGGTGCGCTTTCCGTCGGGCATGGCGCCGGCACCCTAAAAATTTTGCAAGGAAAGCACGATGCAGCAAAACATGCGCTTTCGGCATGCGTTCTACGCCTCGCTACTAGCCCTGGGCTATACGGGGTCGGCTAACGCAGTCGATGTCGCCGTGTGCACCGACCTCGGCAACTTCACGATCGAACTCCTCGATCAGCAGTCCCCGCAACACGCCGCAAACTTCCTCGACTATGTCGACCGCGGCTACTACGCGGGCACGGTGTTCCATCGCGTCATCGACGGCTTCATGATTCAAGGTGGCGGCTACACGCGTGATTTCCGCAATAAGATCACCGCGGACCCAGTCATGAACGAGTCGAAGAATGGCGTCGGCAATTCCCGCGGCACGGTTGCAGCCGCACGAACGGGCGACCCCCACTCCGCGACATCGCAGTTTTACATCAACCTCGTAAATAACCCGGCGCTCAACACCGCCGGCGAGGACTGGGGCTACACCGTGTTCGGCCAGGTCACACGGGCCGGAATGGACGTAGTCGATGCGATAGCGGCGCTGGAGACCGGCCCACGCGGGCTGTTCCAGAGCGATGTCACTAATCCACTCATCGCCATGACATCCATGGCGCGAGTCGTCGAAGATCGTTACCCCGAACTTTCTACTGAAGACCGCCATGCAGCCTTGCGAGGGGACATCGAATCCGCACTGGGACGGGGCGATAACGCCGTGGCCGTGGAGGTCTTCGGCGAGTATCGGGCGGCTTGCGGCGAACTCGGGCCGGACCTGTTGTTCGCGGAAGCCGAGGCCCTGGCGGCCGTCGAACAAAATGCTGCCGCAGTCGAGTCGTTGGGCGAGTATTTGCGCTTCGCGGACAATACGAGTGAGACCTATCTCGAAGCGCTGCAGCTGTCACGGTTACTCGACCCGGCAGCGGCCGACGAACGCTCCGCCGATGATGTGCGCCTTGCTGAACTGGCCGAAGACTGTACGTTCCCGACAGCACCGATAATCCCCGACCCCAACACCGCCGAAATGGCTGACATGGTCGCGATTCAAAGCAGCATCGTCGCATACATGGAAGAGAGCAACGAGTTGCTCAAGTGCCTGGAGGAAGTCGCGGATGACGACGATCTCGACGATGACGATCGCGGACTGGCGAGCCAGGCATACAACAACGAGGTCGATGCTCAGGAAGATCTGGCCGAGGCGTGGAACACGCAACAGACTCTGTTCCTAGAGCTTCAGCAGCAGTAGGCGACGGATAATCCGTGGCAGGCTTCTACAAGGGCAAGCGAACCCGGAATATCTACGCGCCGGGGGACCCGAAACCCTTTAAGCTCAGCCGGAGCAAGATCGACCGTTTCATCGACTGCCCGCGGTGCTTTTATATCGACCGGCGCCTCGGCGTCGATCGCCCGCCGGGGTTTCCGTTCAATCTGAACAACGCCGTCGACACGCTGCTGAAGAAAGAGTTCGATATCCATCGGGCGAAGAACACGCAACACCCGCTGCTCGAGAGCTACGGAGTCTTTGCGCGGCCCGTGGCCCACGACAATCTCGACGACTGGCGGAAGAACTTCGTCGGTGTGCAATACCTGCACGAGAGCACGAACCTGCTCATCACGGGTGCGATCGACGATCTCTGGCAGGAGCCGGGCGGCGCTTATGTCGTCGTCGATTACAAGGCAACTTCGAAGAACGGCACGATCGACGTCCTCGATCAACCCTGGCACGGGGGCTACAAGCGGCAGATGGAGATCTACCAGTGGCTGTTGCGGCGGAACGGGCTCGAGGTCTCCGGCAAGGGCTACTTCATCTACGCGAACGGCTTGACCGACAAAATAGCGTTCGACGCGCAGCTCAAGTTCGACCTGACGCTTATTCCGTACACGGGGCACGACGACTGGATCGAGGGGACGCTCGAGGAGATCCACGGCTGCCTGAACAAGGACCATGTCCCGACAGCGAGCCGAAACTGCGACTACTGCCGTTACCGGTGCTCGGTGACCGACGCCACGGCGTGAGCCGCGTCACTACTCAGCACCTGCCGACGCGTGAATATCGTCGAATCGTTAGGCACCTCAGTTTTCTTCGGCATTACGGTCTCCTTAACTCGTAGAATACACTGATGACCTCGCAGCCCTCACTGATCCCGCCTGCCGGCGAGCAGAAAATCCCGCTCGCCCACCGCATGCGGCCAGAGAAGCTCGAGGCCTTCCTCGGCCAGGAGCAGTTGCTCGCGCCGGGCAAGCCGCTGCGCGAGACGGTCGAGCGCGGTGCCGTCGGCAGCATGGTCTTCTGGGGACCGCCGGGATCGGGCAAGACCACACTCGCTCGCCTCGTCGCGAATTACACCGACCGCGCCTTCGAACTCTTCAGCGCCGTGACCGAGGGCGTGCCGCGCGTCCGCGAGATCATCAAGGAAGCTCGGCAGCGCCAGGACGTGGAAGGGCGTGGCACAATCCTGTTCTGTGACGAGATCCACCGCTTCAACAAGGCACAGCAGGACGCGTTCCTGCCCTGGGTCGAGGAAGGCGTGATTACGCTGATCGGCGCGACGACGGAGAACCCGTCCTTCGAACTCAACTCAGCCCTCCTCTCACGCCTGCGCGTGTTCGTTCTCGAGCCGCTCGAAGCCGAGCACGTCGCGTCGATCGTGCAAAACGCCTGGACGACCCTGTCCGGCGATCACGGCACAACCATCGAACTAGACGCAGACGCCCTCGATCTCCTGACACGCCACGCGGACGGCGATGCGCGCCGTGCGTTGAATGCGACTGAGGCGGTCTGGGAGCATGTCGTCTCACTCCAGGCCCCGCCAACCGATCCTATCTCCGCCGATCTCGTCGAGTCCGTTCTCGAGCGCCGCCTCGCGCGATACGACAAGGGCGGCGAAGAACACTTCAACCTGATCTCTGCATTGCACAAAGCCGTGCGCGGCAGCGACGTCGAAGGCGCGCTCTACTGGCTCGCGCGCATGATCGAGGGCGGCGAGGACCCGATGTATCTGTCGCGGCGCGTCGTGCGTATGGCGGCCGAG
>CAYXNS010000064.1:3229-9026 GCA_964466315.1 uncultured Gammaproteobacteria bacterium | reverse complement strand
TTTGGGGAGTATGTCGGGCGCAGGCTTGAGGTGACAGGCCGCGCAATGCACGGTGGCGAGTTCTTCGCCGTGCGTGAGCTTCCGTTCATGTTCGAGGTCGTTCAGCATGCCCCAAATCAGCGGTGTAGCGGCTATCGCCAATGCGAGGCAACCCAGAATGATGGCCATCGTAAGTCTGTTAGGCGTCGTCACTGGGGCAACCCGATCCGTTGTTTCGAATACCGTTTGTATGTCGCGACATAGGCCATCGTTAGTTCCCTCGCCCGCCCCTGTGTCCGGGCGAACTCGCCCGGCAGGGTCTCGTGACATTTTACTTTAAGCGGTGGGAAAAGCATTGATGCTAACGTACCTTGCCCTCTCTTACCGTTCAGTTAGAGTTACACTTCCCAGTTAAATTCAAGCGATCTGTATCAGGGAAAAATACTCCGCATCATGGGGCAACGCCGATAGCACGGTGCCCCAGATGGCGCAGCCGCCCTCGCCCAGCGCCATGATCCGAAATCCTGATGCAATAGGCGGGCTAACAGGCTTTCGAGGATGCCCGAAACGCCCGATGATAGACTGAAGATACGCCCCTGCCGGGTACCCGGAAAGATGGAATTAGAACAGCAGCATATCAGCGTATTCAAAAGCCTAAAGCGAGTCGGGCTGCGGAATCGATTGCGACGGCTTGACTGGATCGTGTTGCTGCTGGCCATGGCAACACCGATGGTCTTGTATGCCCAGGTGGCTGGGATCCAAACCGAGGCCGCCAACTGGCCGACCTATAACCGGGATCTGGCCGGCACGCGTTTCTCCCCGCTGACGCAGATCAATACCGAGAACGTCGGTAGCTTGCGCCAGGTATGGACCTACCCGTTGGGTCGCAATCGCACGACCGGTGATCTGGGGGGCGGCTCCCAATTCACGCCTCTGGTCATCGATGGCGTCATGTATCTAGCGGGTGCCGACCACATCGTGGCCCTCGAGTCTGAAACGGGCGAAGAGATCTGGCGGTTCAACCTGCGTGAGGAAACTCCTTCACGGCGCGGCCTGGCCTACTGGCCAGGCGACGGCGAGTACTCGCCCATGGTGCTGATCACTGCCGATCAGCGGTTACTCGCAATAATTCCCGAAGAGGAGAGCAGCACAGCTCGCGCAATGCCAGTCGCGTACTTAGGGGCACCGGTCATTTTCGAGAACCTGCTGCTCGTCGGGTCCAACACGCCTCCCGGTAGCGTCCGGGCTTTCGACGTTCGCAGCGGGTCCGAAGTCTGGGTCTTCAATTCGACGCCGGGACCCGGCGAGGTCGGTCACGACACCTGGGAGAACGACGCGTGGCAAGACCAGCCCAACCTGTTTCACTGGGCGTTCTCCCTCACGGTCGACGAGGAGCGGGGTCTGGTCTTCGCCGCATTCGAGAGCGCCGGCCCCGGTGACTACTATGGCGGCGACCGCCCGGGAGACAATCTCTTCAGCGACTCGATCGTGGCATTGGACGTGCGCACCGGTGAACGGCGCTGGCATTACCAGACGATCCACCACGACATCTGGGACTTCGATCTGCCGGCACCGCCCGGATTGCTGGACGTGGAAATCGATGGGGAACTCGTCCCGATTCTGGCGCTCGCCGGCAAGACTGGCTACCTGTACATACTCAATCGCCAGACCGGCGAACCCGTGTTCGGGATCGAAGAAAGACCGGTGCCTCAGAGCAACGCGCCGGGTGAGCAAAGCGCCCCCACTCAACCGATACCGGTGCGACCGCCTCCTATCGCGAAAGTCGATTTTTCACCCGAGGACATCGTGACGGCCGAGGACACCACGGAGGAGCACGCCCGGTACTGCCGCCGAATCTACGAGGAGAACGGCGAGTTCACTAACAACGGGCCCTTCACGCCCTACGGGTACCACGAGCCCGGCTCCGAAGTGTCCTCGACGATTATCTTTCCAGGTTCCATCGGCGGCGCAAACTGGGGCGGCACAGCAGCCGACCCAACGCTGGGCTACATCTTTGTGAATACGATGGACGAGGGCAGCTTCGGCTGGATCGAAGAAGTACCCGGCTACCCAGGTTACTACGAGCGAAACAGCATCCATGGCCCGCTCTCGCGATTCTGGTGGAACGAGACTGACCGTGACTCCGGTGGCAGCGCGCTCAGCGGCGGCGAGGACGCCTGGCCCTGCAACAAACCGCCCTGGGGCAGCCTCGTGGCCATCAATGCGGCGACCGGAGACATCGCCTGGAAAGTACCCCTCGGGATCACCGAGGAGTTACCCGCGGATCGACAGAGGACCGGGCGGCTGGGCATGGGTGGGCCCATCGCTACAGCGGGCGGCCTAGTTTTCATCGGCGCCACCAACGACCGGCGATTTCGGGCCTTTGATTCCCGAACCGGTGAGGAACTCTGGGTCGCCCGACTCGAGATGAGCGCATTTGCGGTACCGATCACCTATCAGGGTCGCGACAGTAAGCAGTATGTGGCCGTGGTCGCGGCGGCGGCCTCGGCTCTGGACGATCCCAGCCCCGACGAGGCGCAGAAGCTCGTCGTATTCAGCCTGCCATAGCGCCACGCCAGATTATCGGAAAAAAAACGGCACCTCCGGGGAGGTGCCGTCTGGTCTCATACGCTAGACAATAGCGTCGTTAAGCTCGTACTTATCCGCCCCAGTTGTACTGGAACTCCAGACCCCAGGTATCCGGGCGTCCGAAGCGGGAGTAATAGGTGCCGGATCGTCCTTGGCCGCACCAATCGAAGTAACGCTTATCGGCGATATTGGAACCGAATAGTGAGGCCTGCCAGCTCCCAGCTTCAGGCACGTACGTCACGCGCGCGCGTAACTTCGAATAGGATGGCTGGAAGCACCACGATTGCTCATTAGTCGAAGTATCGAGGCCACCTGAAAAGTCGTAGTCATCCTGATAGTACAAGCCCAGGTTCGGCGTCAGCGTCGCGCCGTTACCGAGTTGGAAGGTATGCTCGATCGAGGCATTGATCGTCCACTCCGGCGAGAAATCCGCAATCGATAGATTCGACTGATCTATGAGGCCGCCGCCGCCAGGCGCATCCGGATCGAACGACAGGAATTCGTGGTATTCAGCATCCAGGTAACCCACGTCCAGGGAGACGAAACCGCCGTCCCAGGGTGCCGCACGCAACTCGAACTCGAGCCCCTTGATGTCGACCTCCGCCGCATTCATAACGATATTGAGCCAGGGCTGGTTACCGTAAGTCCCGCTAGAGTTGTCGATACCAACAGACTGCTGCTTGTCCGTGTAGTCCATGAGGAAGACATCAGCAGCAATTCTCACGCGACCGTCGGCAAACGTCCCTTTGTAACCGACCTCGAAGTTGTCAACGTGCTCAGGTCCATAGGTCAACAATGGCTCCAGCCCGGGGTTAACTAGCGGGTTGAGCTCATCGTTGAACGCGCCGGACAGGAAACCTTCCGCATACAGCATGTAGAAGAGACCGTTGTCGAAATTTCTCGTCAGACTGACCATCGGCGTAGTTTCGGAGAAGTTCGCCTCCACATCGTTATAGAACCCGCCCTCAAATATTGCCTCATAGTTCATCACGTAATCCGGCTGACAGATCTCCGTCGACGGCGGATCGCCCGCCGTACCAAAGGTGCAGCTGTCCGGTATCAGCTCGAATTCGACCTGATGGAAACCACGGTCCTCGTCGGTGATACGGGTGCCGAAATCGAGGGTCCAGTTATCGCTGATATCGTAGGTCATATGAGCGAAGAGGGCCTGGGACTCGGCCGAGACGTTGCCGGCTCTGCCGCTCGGCCACGGGCCCGGGCCCGGGTTCCCGCGGGGGCCAGACAACCAGTCGAACTGCGTACCGCCGTCGGGTACACACGAGACACTGGCCCCACCGCTCGGGTCTGTCAGCGCCGCAAGGTTCGTTTGCAGCTTGTCCCAGCAGTCGGTTCCATTCACGGCCTTATCGTCGAAGAAGTGCGCGCCGATGATGAAGCTGAGCCGGTCGTTTACGTCGGCCGTCGCCAGCAACTCGAAGCTGTCCGTCGTGCGGATCCGCCCGGTGCCATCCTGCGGGGGCGTGCCGATCGCATCGATCGGCACCGACGAAAAGTCGCGGTCCTGCATGTAGTTGTAGTCCATATCATGCGTGGAATAGATGGCCTTGACGTTCAGGTTGTCAAGCCCACCAACTGCACCGGCGGAATCCCATTGGACCGTCGCTTGGAATTGCTCATTGTCCAACTCCAGGAAGCTGCGTTTCTCCGAGGAGAACACGTAGTCACCCGCCGCGTTGTCAGTATTACAGTCATCCCAGTAGTCGAGAGTCGCACCCGCATAGATTCGCTCGATGTGGCCACCGACGTTAACTCTTGTGCCATCCGGATACTTCGCCCCGCCGCCCCAGGCGCCTCTATTTTGTTCGGTGAAGGTCGGGCCCGTGTAAATCTGTGGCGGGTGGACACCTGTCTCCGTAACGGGATCCCACACGGCCGGGTCTGAACCCGGGAGGTGGAGGCGTCCACCGAATACTCCGCCCGGGTTCAGGTTCGCCAGATCATCGACGTTTTTCTGGGTCGGGCGCGCCGTGCAACGACCCGGGGCATTATGGTCGTCCTGGTAATTGCCACGGAAGGACAGATCGATCATCCAGTTGTCGTCGGGTGTGAAACGAATGGCGGCGGAATACGCCTCCAAGTCGGTCATACCCCAGTCCTCATTGTGAGTCCGGTTGAAGTAGTAACCGTCCGACGTTTCGCTCGCATAGCTAAAGCGCGTGGAGACGGTGTCGCTGATAGGCGCGTTGACCATCGCCCGAATATCCTGCTGGCCGAAGTCCGCGGCGCGCAACAAAATGGACGACTCGAAGTCCGGACCGGGCTTGGCGCTGATGACGTTGATCGCGCCACCGGTCGTGTTCTTGCCGAACAGCGTCCCCTGGGGACCCCGCATCACCTCGATCCGCTCGATATCGACGGTGTTCAGCATCTGTCCGACCGTATTGGGAAGGTAGTGGCCGTCGATGTAGACGCCGGCGCCGGTCGCCCGCAACGGAATCGGGGAGGAGTTGCCGATGCCGCGGATGTATAGCGCGGTGATCGAGCGTCGCCCCGTATGCGTGAAGTTCACATTGGGGATGAAGTTGGTGACGTCCATGATGTCATAAACGCCCTGCGCTTGCATGGCGTCGGCCGTAATGGCCGCCACCGACAGCGACAAGTCCGAAAGGGATTCCTCGCGACGGCGAGCCGTCACGGTGACTTCCTCAAGCATGGCTGCGGCAGAAGCCGATTGCTGTGCCGCAACCTGCCCTGACGAAAACAGTAGAGCCGCGCTAAGGGCTCCCGTACTTCCTATGATTAATCTGCTGATATTCATTGGTTCCTCCTACTTCGGAAATCCCCCGATCAAGACAATCATTGCCAAGATCGATTTACATCCCTTCAGACACGCAACCGAGCCGTTTCACTAGCCCGCGGAACCGGGCAGTGACTTACGGCTCTATTGTTGCTTATAAGCAACGAAAATACTCTATTCCGTTAAGTAGGTGATTTTTAGCACCTAGCGATAGCGCTGTCAATACGTGAAAAACCGGAGGGTGTCCAGCGTTTCCGGACATTATTGACAATACGGGCATCGCGCCATGAATATTCGCTTAGATGCGACAATCGCCGCGGAAGCTGCTACATCATAATGCTGCCCCATGATATGGTGCAGATCAATCGAGAGACATTGATTTGCGCATTTCCCCCAAATTTCCCCCATATTCCCTCCATACACCCTTACTATTCCCTTCAAATTTCCTCCATGCTGCGGCCTCCGGAAAAT
>CAYXNS010000064.1:0-3219 GCA_964466315.1 uncultured Gammaproteobacteria bacterium | reverse complement strand
CTATGATAATTAACTTATTTTACAACCTTAACGTTCATTTGCGCATTGATTAAGGCTTTTAATGTAGGAGTAATCAGCTGATACAAACGTTGTATATGGAGTTTCATCGCCAATGGAGTATTATTAGATCGTACTATAGCATTGTAGTGTTATAACAACATTCCTGCCCAAGGGGGGCTGAGGCATGAATATAAGACATTTCTCCACTTCACGCATCGTACTCGGTGCTATCGCAACCGTATTTTCCTGCGCAACGCTTGCCCAGGAGCAAGGCGCCGAGCTGGAGGAGGTTGTCGTCACCGGCTCCTATCTCTATACAGGCATCGACTCACCGTCACCCGTCGAGGTACTCTCCGGGGAAGACATGGTCGCATTCGCACCGCCTGACCTGGCGAGTTTCTTTTTTGACAACGTCCCGCAGAACTACTCGAGTGAAGTCGGTTCGCAGACCCAGAACCAGGGTCAGCGCCGAGCACGCTCGATTCGTAATGCCGCGATCAACCTGCGAGGCCTCGGCGACGAGAACTCCCTCGTCGTGCTGAACGGCCGCCGGACGATCTACTATCCCGTAGCCGATGGCACGGGCTGGTATCGCACCGATATCAACTCGATCGTGCCGCGTATCGCCCTGCAGCGTACCGAGTTGTTGCTCGATGGCGGTTCGGCCATCTTCGGCTCCGATCCGGTCGCCGGCGTGGCGAACTTCGTGACGCGGAACAACTTCCGCGGTTTCGATCTCAACGTCGATACACGCATGATCGAAGAAGCGACGGATGCCAAGAATGTCACGTTCTCGGCACTCTGGGGCGCGGGCGATAACAACACGAACCTCATCGCCGCGATCGAATTCCATCAGGAAGACCTGATAGAACTCATTGACATCGACCCGACATACAGCGAGATTCCCGATGTAACGCCTAACGGTACCGGCCTCGAGCCGCAATCGCACCTCGAATACGGAACGTCAATGGGTAGGAGTACCTGGGTAGATCCCGACTGCGCCAACCCAGCTTTCGGTACGCCGATCCGCGCTCACTGGCTCGCTTACGACGACCCCGGCGGCGATGTGCTCGAAGCGGCCGACTACGCGAGCGCCGATCAGTGCGCCCGCCCAGATAGCTTCGATAAGGCCGGCACGTTGATGAACAACAACGTCCAGCAGCTGATTGCGTTCATCCACGCGGAGCACTCCTTCAGCGACTCGCTACGCGTCAATGCCGAGATCAACTATAGCCGGCAGCGTTTTGGCGACATCGATGAGTGGGGCGATAACGGCTCAAGTAGCTGGAGCCCGAAGCCGAATAGCTACGGAGACACCTACTCGATTCCCAGCGGTCACCCGGGACTGGTCCGTGCGCGGACGTTGCAGCCAAGTTTCGGCACGTCCATGGGCATGAGTGCTCCCGTCTTCCAGACCGGTGAGACATTGCCGTTCCTGAGCGAACTGCCGGCGTTCAACGAGAACGATCTGTTCCGTGCGGCATTCGGTGTCGAGGGCGACTTCAACGCCAACTGGAGCTGGATGGTCGACACCTCGGCGGCTTACAGCGAAGTTCGCAACGGCGTCCGCGACATCCTCCTCAGTCGCTATCCGAAAGCCATTAGCGGTCTTGGCGGAGCGGATTGCGCTCAGGAGACGGGCGTTGCCGGAATGGGTAACTGTTTCTTTTACAATCCGTTCATGAGTTCGGCGCTACCGGATGCCGCATCGCTGCAGACCGATCTCTCGCAGACCGGCCTCGCCAACGATCCGGGCATGATCGAGTGGCTCATCCCGCTGCGCGTGGATGACTTCCTGGGCGAATTCTTCCACTTCGACGCACGTATCACCGGTCAATTCGGTGACCTGCCGGGCGGGCCGATCGGGTTGGCGGCCGGCATCGCCTACCGCGAGGAGTACGTCGAGCGCGATGCCGATACGCTCGCGAACGGCGGCGAATTCGCGACCCTGGGTGTGTTCAACGACTTCTCGGGCAAGCAGCAGGTCGACTCGACGTATTTCGAACTGGCGTTGCCCGTCCATGAGGACATCAATATCCAGATCGCGGGACGCCAGGAGAAGTACAAGGGCGGCTTCAGCGAGTTCTCACCGAAGATCGCCGCACTCTGGACGCCGACGGATCGTCTGACGGTCCGCGGTTCCTGGGGCACTTCGTTCAAGGGCCCGTCGATCAGTCACGCGAGCGCAGCCACAATCTTCAGCGGCATGGGCCCGCCGCGACTGACCGTCCAGGGTACGACCTACGGCAGATCGGGCGGCGGACCGACGTTTACCTACGAGACGACGCCGAATCCGGACATCCTGCCGCAGACCTCCGATAACCTATCCTTCGGCGCGGACTTCGTGCTGACCGACCGGATCGACATCGGTGGTAACTTCGTCCAAATCGAGTTCAAGGACCTGATCACCGCGCAGACGGCGAACAATGTCCTCTCGAACTGCGTCGTGAAGGACGCCAACGGCATCCCGATCACAGAGACGGGAAGCGCGATGAGCAGCCTCATGTATCCGCTGAACCCCGACGGAACCTGTGTCAAAGCAGCAATCGATAACTCTCCGACCGAGGTATTCGACGTCAACGGCGACGGCATCCTCGATACCTACACGGATAACATCGGCACGCTGGCGAATAGGCCCTCGAACATCGGCTTTCTCAATGCGCAATTCTTCGATCTGCATGCCAACATGCGGTTCGATACGCCCATCGGTGCGTTGACTTTCTCGCCGAACGTAACGTTCACACTGCAGTATGACTTCCCCGTCGGCGGCGCCGCCGGACGTGACGGGCTCTGCCCGCCTCCGGAAGGCATCTGTAGCTCGATCGGCCGTAGCCTCGGCATGGGCTTCAACGGCGTGACCAACATGCCGCACTGGCAGGGCAGCTTCCCGGTGACGCTCAATCTCAACAACAACCGCTTCCGTATGATCGCGCGTTATCGGGATTCGTTGAACAAGCAGGTTGAGGATCTTTCGGACAACGCATCACACTCCTTCGTGCACGAAGAAGGCATGTGGACGCTCGACTTCAACTGGGCCTATGAGTTCAACCAGGGCTCGAGCATCGCGGTCTCCGTCAACAACATGTTTGCGACGGATCCACCGGATCAGGGCGGCTCGCGCTTCAACCGGCGCCGTAGAGAGTTCGGACTGCAGTTCCGTCATTCATTCGACAATTAGACGGATCCTGTAGACTAAGACTCAAGCCGACCAGCCTCTTG
>CAYXNS010000063.1:0-9226 GCA_964466315.1 uncultured Gammaproteobacteria bacterium | reverse complement strand
AGACTCCGCGGAACTCGTCCGCTTCCGGGCCGAGTCGCCCTTCATCTTCGAGGAGAATGAGTCCGCGCTGCGCGGCCGCCTCAGGCACGAGGATGAAGCCTTGCAGGCTGAGCACGGACCCGAGACCTAACAGGAGCAAAGACAGTCGCTTATGCGGCATTTGCCTGACTCTCAAGTGAGGAGAACGCAATGAAATATAAATACGCCCGATTCTACGTAGATCACGCTCCCAGTTCGTCCACGGACGGTGAAACCGAGTCTCTCGGAGTGTCCGGAAGTCCTTTCATGACTGCTTTTGTCGTCAAAGCAGACGTTAAAATCTCCCGTTTAGACTCAGTCTTCTACGACCGCTTTCGGCCGTAAGCAGTCGTCAGGAGAGGGTATAATTATGCGGCCCAATGCCGCATGGTGAGTTCTGATGGAATCGGAGCATACGGATAACGCGGGAGTTGCCTTCCATCCGCCCGTCCTTATCCTGTTTTTTATCGGAGTAGGCTTCGTTGGGCGATGGTTAATGTCAGCGGAGTTCTTGCCGCGTGCATGGGCTGTAGCCGCCGGGTTTCCAGTGGTGGTCATATCCTTAGTTTTGTTCGGTTGGGCAGTCATTACCATGCATCGAGAAGGGGCTTCGATTCCTACCGGCGAACCTACGGATGCAATCGTCGCGAACGGACCCTATCGATTGTCGCGAAATCCGATATACCTAAGCATGGTCATCCTTCTGTTAGGAATCGGCCTTTGGGCAAATAGCGGCTGGTTTATCGTTCTGGCGGTTTTGGCGATCGCATTTCTGACTTGGGGCGTAATCGTACGGGAGGAGCGCTACTTGGGGAGAAAGTTCGGTGACTCTTACTACACATACAAAAAACAGGTCAGGCGATGGCTGTAAGAGTAGTAAGCCCCAAATCCGTCACCAGTCGGCGACCCGAGTTGGGCTATTAGGTCCTCCGTGGTAAAGCTGAGACACGCCCTTAACGCCCGTTTACGGCGACTTTCCACCCGAAAGCGGGTGCTTATGATCTGGTCAGTGCTTTCGCAACATCGACGGCCGCCACTCATCTGAAGTCTCCTCACCGCCAAGTTTTTTGGCGACCGCGGTAATCGTTCCTCTCAGACCAGGGTGTATCATGGCGCACTATACGCTGCGGGCCACAGTGCCGCCGAATCGGGTTACCTCGTGTCTTGACCTTGATACATCGATCCGGCAGGCTCGACTAACGCGCGCCCGCCTGCCACGGAGACTCGTATGCACAACGTCGTTCGCGCGCACTGGTTCGCCACCGCCACCGTCGCCCTTTGGGCTGAGACCGCTCCGGCGACCGCTGCCGAGACGATGACCACTTCGCGGTGCCGCCGCCTGCCGATTGTGCTGTTACTCACACTGGCTGCCGCCGCGTCTGCCGGCGCGCAGGAAGCCGACGAACCACCGCTCGAGCATCCCGTTATCAAGCCCATGGCGGGCGCCGCGCTCATCGAGGACAACTCCCGGATGGACGGCTTCGGCCAGATGAAGGTGCGCTACCGCCAGGACAGGCGCACCGTGAACCTCACGGCCGAGGGGCGCTTCTGGCACCTCGAGTACCAGCTGGAGGACACCGAGACAAGTCGCGACGAGATCGTGGCCAACTACGCCTCCGAAGTAAGCCGCGTAGACGGGGAGGTCATCGAACAGGGCGCCACGCGGATGCGCTTCCGGATATTCAACCCGGGCGGCAGCACGACCTGGGGGATCCTCGACACGCGTGCCGGAGCGAGGTACCAGATCGAGATCATCGACGAGGCCGGGCTCGACCTCAGCCTGGAATTCGATGCCGACGCCATGCTAGGCGCGCTCACCACAACGGGGCGCGTCGCCATCTATGGCATCCTCTTCGACGTCGATTCGGCCGCACTGCGGCCCGGCAGCGGTGAGGTGCTCGACACGGTGGCGGCGGTCCTCAAGGGTAGCCCGGAGCTACGGATCGAGGTGCAGGGGCACACCGACTCGACCGGCGCGGCCGAGCATAACCGGCAACTCTCACTCGAGCGCGCCGAGGCCGTGGTGGCCGCACTGAAGCTCTACGGTGTCGACACGACGCGGCTGGCCCCCCGAGGACTCGGTCCCAACCAGCCCGTGGCCAACAACGCCACCGAGGAAGGCCGGCAGCAGAACCGCCGCGTCGAGCTCGTACGCCTTGACTGAGGCGTGCGACCCGCGGGCTCGTTTCTGATGAGACCCACCATGTATGCGAGGCATCAATTCCCCGACCCTTACGCTCTCCCATCAGGACGAGAAGTAGCGAAGTCCGCGACTTGGTGAGTGGTGCGCGACATTTGTAAGTCACTGACCGTACTTGTCCGTGGGTGTCCTCTAGAGTCCACTTGAGGCCGCTTACTCCTTGGTTTTCGGATACCTTGACATGGTGGGGTCGGTGGTTCGACCTCACTCGCGCCGATCACTCTCTTATAGATACTCGAATCGCCCCCGGGAAGCCTATGAAATTCAAGGCTTTCAGCCCGGGAGAACCCTTGTGTATGCGCGAACTCGGGCTTACAATTCTAGTGCATCCGCGTGAATCCCGTCGGTTTTTCCCGGGTGAACGCGAATTAGACGGCCGTAGGCACGCGCAACGTTGTGGCAAAATCGCCACCGGGTACGTGAGCCACGGCCGCTGTGCATTGAGAGTCTGAGATTGTAAGGAGCCAAGTATCGCCCAAGTTAAGCGTGTAAGGCGCAATGACGAGATCACAACGCCCGATGTGCGAGTCATCAGCGCGAACGGAGAACAGGTCGGTGTCATGCCGATCGAAGACGCGCTAGATCAGGCGCAGACAGCAGGCATGGATCTGGTGGAAGTAGCCCCAAATTCCGAGCCACCGGTTTGCCGGGTCATGGACTACGGTAAGTTTGTGTTCGAACAGAGTAAGAAGGCGCAGTCTGCTCGACGCAAGCAAAAGCAGATTCATGTCAAAGAGATCAAGTTCCGGCCAGGTACCGAGGAAGGCGATTATCAGATCAAACTACGTAATCTGATCAAGTTTTTGACGGCCGGTGACAAGACGAAAGTGACGCTTCGCTTTCGCGGCAGGGAGATGGCCCACCAGGAAGTGGGTGCAGACTTGCTAAAGCGCGTGCGCAAGGACCTGGAGGAATACGGAATAGTCGAGCAACTACCGCAATTGGAAGGCCGCCAGATGATCATGATCCTGGCGCCTAAGAAGCGGCCCGCTGGCTAAACGTCAGCAGTAGATCAAGAAGCGCTTAGCCCGCCATGGACGACCCTGTCACCTGGAATCGGTCTGAGCCGCCCGCCGAGTCTTAGGCAACACTCGTTCGGGCTGCCACGAGGAGAGAGAGATGCCGAAGCTGAAGACGAATCGGGGCGCCGCTAAGCGGTTCTCCCGAACGGGAAAGGGTGGCTTTAAACGTGGCCAATCCTTCCGTAGCCACATCCTGACGAAGAAGAGCTCCAAGAGAAAGCGGCAACTCGGAGCGACGCTTCAAATCGCTGATGCAGACGTGAAAGCCGTCCGCAAACTACTGCCATACAGCTGAGGATAGACGATGGCCAGAGTAAAACGTGGAGTGGTTTCCAAAGCTCGGCACAAGAAAGTGCTCGACCAGGCTAAGGGCTACTACGGGGCTCGACGCAAAGTCTACCGAGTCGCGAAGCAAGCTGTCATTAAAGCGGGCCAGTATGCCTATCGCGACCGGCGCCAGCGTAAGCGCCAGTTTCGAGCGCTATGGATCACCCGCATCAACGCAGCGGCACGACTCCATGGATTGTCTTATAGCCGACTAATCCATGGACTCAACCGCGCCGAGATCGAAGTCGACCGCAAAGTCCTCGCCGACATCGCGGTTCACGATCAGGCGGCATTCGCTGCGATCGCGGAGGCTGCTAAAGAAGCCCTCGCGTCCTAGATCCCGTCGGATCTGAAGATGGGGAGGCCGCGGTGAGCCAGATCGCTGAACTGCTGGAACAAGCGCGAACGGCCGTCGAAGGCGCTGGAGCCTTGGATGAACTCGATGCTGTGCGCGTAAAATATCTCGGGCGCAAAGGCCTGCTCACAATTCAGCTCAAAGAACTCGGCAAGCTCCCCGAGGATGCGCGCCCGGCCGCCGGCCAGGTGATCAACGACGCGAAACAAGCGCTCACGGACGCCATCAGAGCGCGCCAGACGGCACTGGAAAGAGAACGTATTCAGGCGACCCTGGCAGAGGAAAGCCTGGACGTCTCCCTGCCGGGCCGTGGCCACGCGTATGGTTCGCTGCATCCGGTAACGCGAACCTTACGTCGCATGCAGCGCATCTTCACCCATGCGGGCTTCGAAGTGCACACGGGCCCGGAAGTGGAAGACGAATTCCATAACTTCACGGCACTAAATATTCCTGAGAATCATCCAGCCCGTGCCATGCACGATACGTTTTATCTGGAGTCGGGGCTGCTGCTCAGAACGCATACCTCTCCGGTACAGATCCGGGCGATGAAAGAACACGGCGTGCCGATACGCCTGATTGCGCCCGGCCGCGCTTTCCGCTGCGATTCGGACCTGACCCACACACCGATGTTCAACCAGATCGAAGTACTGGCAGTCGATCGGGGCATCAGTTTCGCGAATCTGAAATCCTTTCTTTACGAGTTTCTCTCGAATTTCTTCGAGCGTGAAGTCGAGCTGCGTTTTCGCCCATCCTATTTTCCATTCACCGAGCCTTCAGCGGAAGTTGACGTGCTCTCTGAGACGGGAAAGTGGCTGGAGATACTCGGCTGCGGAATGGTCCATCCTAATGTCCTGAAAGGGGTTGGCATCGATCCTGAGGAATACACGGGCTATGCGCTGGGCTTCGGGGTCGAGCGCCTCGCTATGTTGCGCTACGGCATCGACGATCTCAGGCTCTTTTTCGAGAACGACCTCCGGTTCCTCGAGCAGTTCTCATGAGGAGCCTGACATGCGTGTAAGCGTCGAATGGCTCCAGGACTGGGTCGACATCGATCTCGGCCCCGAGGAGCTCGCGGAAAGGCTGACGGTCGCCGGACTCGAGGTCGACTCGGTTGAGACGGCTGCGCCCGATTTCGAGGGGCTCGTCGTCGCGGAGATCGCGTCGGTCGAGCCACACCCCAACGCCGATCGGCTCGTTGTCTGCCGTGTGGACGACGGTGAGGCGCAACATTCAGTCGTCTGTGGAGCACCGAACGCCTCGAGCGGCCTTAGAGCTCCATTCGCCGCGATCGGCGCGCGGCTGCCCGGCGGCTCCAAGGTCGGCCGCGCGAAGATCAGAGGAGTGACCTCCGAGGGCATGCTGTGCTCCGAGAAAGACCTCGGGCTCGCGGATGAATCCGACGGCCTGCTGCAACTGCCCCAGGACGCCCCGCTCGGGCAGTCCGTTCGAGATTACTTGAAGCTGGACGATGATGCGGTACTGGACATCGATCTGACGCCGAACCGTGGCGACTGTTTTAGCGTCATCGGTATCGCTCGCGAGATCGCAGCAACGAATGGGCTCGAATTCGAGTTGCCGGCGAAGCCGGCGATCGCGGCCCAACACGAGGAAATATTCGAAGTCGTGCTGGAAGCCGGAGGGGGCTGCCCTCGATTCGTCGGGCGCGTACTCCGCGGTATCTCAATGAGTGCAACGACACCGGCGTGGCTCGTCGAACGGCTTCGCCGTGTCGGGCTACGGGCTATTCATCCGGTCGTCGACGTTACCAACTACGTCATGCTCGAGCTCGGCCAGCCATTGCACAGCTACGACCTGCGGAAACTCGATACCTGCATCGCCGTTCGACTCGCAAACGAGGCCGAAAAACTAACGCTGCTCGACGGCCGCAACGTTGACCTCGATCCAGAAGTCATGGTGATCGCGGATAACTCCGGCGCGATCGGACTCGCCGGTATCATGGGCGGCCAGAGTACCGCCGTCGACAATGAGACGCGGGACGTCTTTCTCGAAGCCGCTTATTTTTCCCCTGCTGCCATGGCGGGAAGAGCGAGGCGATTCGGATTACATACGGATGCGTCGATGCGTTTCGAGCGCGGTGTCGACCCCGAGCATCAAGCGCGCGCCATTGAACGCGCCACGGAACTCTTACTCGATATCGTCGGTGGCGAACCCGGCCTATTGAATGAGTCTAAATTGCCCGAATACCTGGATGAAAGAGCGCCGATCCGGCTACGACACGAGCGTCTACAATCTGTGCTCGGTCTAGGCATCAGCGCCGAGACCGTCGAACAAAGTTTGCGGGTTTTGGCAATGGATGTTGCCCGTGATCAAGGCAAATGGCGTGTCACGCCACCCGCATTTCGTTTCGATCTGAGCATAGAAGAAGACCTGATAGAAGAAGTCGCACGTATGATCGGTTACGACAACATTCCGGTTACACCTGAACTTCGAGCGGGTCATCTCGGCAAGGCAGACGAGAGTCGTGTCACGGAAGATCGGTTAGCTGATCTACTTGCGGCAAGAGGTTACTCGGAAATTATTTCGTACAGCTTTATCGATGAAGGCCTGGAAGAAGCAATCAATCCAGGGACTCCTATCGCGAAATTAGCCAATCCGATATCGAAAGATCTGAGTGTATTGCGACGCTCACTCTGGCCGGGATTACTGAAGACGGCGAGCCAGAATCTGAGCCGGCAACAGGCTCGAATGAGGCTCTTCGAGATCGGTACGCAATTCTCGGCGGACGCCGGTAAGATCGAGGAAACCTCAGTATTGGCAGGGCTTGTAGCCGGTATTCGTTGGCCAGAGCACTGGGACTTCGAGGCGGCGGAGACAGATTTTTTCGACGTCAAAACCGACTTGGAAGCGATCTTCCGTGCGACTGGCAAAGCAACTGAGTTGCGTTTCTCCGCTGCCAAACACCCAGCGCTTTTGCCGGGACAAACTGCAAGAATAAAACTGGGCGATGAATCCATCGGTTGGTTGGGCTCGCTGCATCCCGCACTGAAACATCGTTTGGATTTGCGAACGAATGTGATCCTGTTTGCGCTTCGTTTAGAAGAGACACTGCAATCCACAATTCCGAGCTTTCGCGCTTACTCGAAGTTCCCATCCGTACGAAGAGATCTTGCGCTGCTTGTCAACGAAGATGTCACCGCCGAAGAGATCATCGAATGCGTCCGGGCCGAGGCCGGCGGCATCCTACAGAACATCGTAATCTTCGACGTTTACCGTGGAGAAGGCATAGATTCAGGACTAAAAAGCCTCGGGTTGGGGTTGATTTTACAAGATACATCCCGCACGCTTACTGATACGGATGTCGACCGAAAGGTGGCGTCCGTAACGGAGCATCTGGGGTGTGCGCTCGGGGCCACAATAAGAAGCTAACTAATGTAGACCCAATATGGCACTAACCAAAGCTGACATGGCCGAGTCAATTTTTAACGAACTCGGTTTGAACAAACGCGAAGCGCGCGAACTGGTCGATTTCTTCTACGAAGACCTGCGTGCGGCACTAGCGTCAGGGGAACAGGTCAAACTTTCCGGATTCGGAAACTTCGACCTTCGCGATAAAAATCAACGTCCCGGCCGTAACCCGAAAACGGGCGAAGAAACTCCGATTACTGCACGTAGAGTTGTCACCTTTCGGCCAGGACAAAAACTAAAGGCGCGAGTAGAGGCTTATGCTAGAGCCCGGGAATAACGACGAACTGCCCCCGATCCCAGGGAAGCGGTACTTCACTATCGGTGAAGTGAGCGATCTCTGTGGTGTCAAACCACATGTTCTCCGATACTGGGAACAGGAGTTTCCGCAACTCAAGCCCGTGAAGCGGCGCGGTAACCGACGCTACTATCAACGCCAGGATGTGCTCATCATTCGACAGATTCGGAGTCTATTGTACGAGGATGGCTTTACGATCGGCGGCGCCAGGCAGCAGCTAACGGGTGACGAAGCGCGCAACGACACGAGCCAGAGCCAGCAGATCATTAAACAGGTTCGCGTCGAACTCGAGGACATTCTCAAACTTCTGCGGCGCTAGCCGTTCGTTCGATGATCGTCGCCATATAACTCCCCGGCGGCGATAGATTTCGTTAAACTTGCAACCCCGGTCGGGGCGTGGCGCAGTCTGGTAGCGCACTTGCATGGGGTGCAAGGGGTCGGAGGTTCGAATCCTCTCGCCCCGACCAATTTCTCAATGGTCTCAATGGAGAGGGGAACCACTGCCCTTCGTTCCACCCGTGATCACCAGGTATCGGTCTCCGAGGCCGCGAAATGGGGCAACGATCGCTCGATCGGCAACGCTTGTGGCAGCTCGCGCCGACGGCAGCGGTCGCTCGTCATTGTGCCGCGCAGCTCTTTATCAACCAGAAAAGACCCCTATAGAGCGGATTTCGCGGGTCGCCCGCTATCCACGCGGCGGGTACGGACAGGGCCGCACTATCTTAGGGATCTCCAGGCCGCCGGACGGCGAGAACTCTGAATTCCATATAAAACAGTGTATTATGTATAATAACTCAAGTGGTACATGATGGCGCGATCAATGCGAATCAGCTCTCCCGGGCATTACGCTAAGCCGCAATTGCCATGACGACGACCGCCGTGCACTATGGACATTCGCTTTGAGGAGCCGCACTGGAACGACGGAATTCCAACAAGATATCGTTAAACGGCCGTTTCTCACTATGTTTCTAGAACCGTACAAGCTCGAGACAAATCCGTTCTCACCGAATCAAGTTCGGCCGCGCCTGGAGTCTCACTCCAGCCGCCACGGACTCCTCAGACTCGAGAAACTACTGGATGGCCATATTCACTGCCTCTTCCTGAGCGGCCCTGCTAATGTCGGTAAATCCACTCTGGCTGACCGGTGTCTGCGGGATCTGGAGGAGGGCACACTGAGCCTGGTCGGACCGCGGATCAAGGAGCCCGAAGCATTTCTACGCAAGATTCTCCGTGATCTCGGCTTGCAGGCTATCGAGGCTAATACATCCGAACTCAGAAATATCCTGCAGGTATTCCTGCAACACCAGTCCGCCAATAACCGGCGATCTATTCTCGTCGTGGACGAGTTGGAGCAAATTGCCGTCCCGGTGCTCAGAGAACTGGAATGGCTGGCGGGCTTGAGATTCCGCAATCGATCGGTCATGCAGTTCGTATTGTTGACTCGCAGCGAGAGTATCGTCGCGGACCTCATGCCCATCGACGGCGGCGGTCAGCTCACACCCTACGTCCATCAACGGCTGACAGGATTTTCTCTCGAAGAGATGCGCAACTACCTGTCGGCCTGTTTAGAGAGTGTCGGCTGC
>CAYXNS010000062.1:0-9329 GCA_964466315.1 uncultured Gammaproteobacteria bacterium | reverse complement strand
TGAGATCGCGGCGTTTCTTGCGCTCGGTATCGACGGCTTCTTCACCGATCACGCCGATATCGGTATCGCGGCGCGAGATCGCCATCTGGACGCAAACTAACTCACCCGGACGATCGAAAGAATTCCCCAAACTATGTACCAGGTCTCCAGTCGAACGACACTGAATGGCTACACTCTGGGGGTTATGATCGAGACACCACTGTCGAGAAGCAGCAGACGGATACCAGAGTACTTAAGACCGGCATGCCGAGAGCGTGTTAGAAGAGCCCAAAAACCCGCCGCGCCGCGCTCACGAGCATTCAGTTCCTCGCACAAATAGTCTATGCTGGACAGATAGACTGATAACCAAAACGACATTTCTGGGGATCATAACAACCAGCCTATCGTGCCTAACTAAGGCTCGTCGCAGTATCACACGTTACACCAGTCACGCGTTCGTGGTCTTCGACCGCCAACAAAAATTAAGGAGAACGACATGTTAGGTCGCAGAGATTTTTTGAGAGTGGTCGGCAGCACAACCGCTGGTCTTGTTGCGATTAGCTATGGGTTCAACAGCGTCGCTCAACCAGCACGGCGGGAAATCATGATCGGCGGACGGCGTGTTCGAACGGTTGATATTCATGCGCACTGTGTCGTTCCGTCGGTGAGCGGGATAACCGCCGGCACAGAGTTCGAAGATGTCGGTATGCCGGCATGGCAGGGACTCGGACCGGAGCGTCTGGATGTCATGAATGAGCGCGGGATCGACTATCAGGCGCTCTCCATCAATCGTTACTGGTGGTACGCAGCCGACGAAGACCTAGCCACCCGCGTCGTCAGGCACCACGACGAAGCGCTGGCCGAGTGGGTGAATGATCACCCGGACCGCTTCGTCGCGTTGTCTTCGATCGCGCTGCAGCACCCTGTACTCGCCGCCGAACAACTCGAGTACGCGATGACCGAACTTGGACATCGTGGCGCGTCTATTGGCGGTCATGTTCTTGGCGAACACGTCTCGGATCCGCGCTTCGACCCGTTCTGGGCCAAGGCCGAAGAACTGGGTGCGCCCATATTCATGCACCCTAACGGTGCACAAAATGCCGTTCGCGAGGGTGGCCTCGACGGGCGCGGCGACCTCGGCAACATCATCGGTAATCCATTGGAGACGACGATCTTCCTCTCGCACCTGATCTATGAAGGAGTCCTGGACCGGTTCCCGGGCCTGCGAGTCGTTGCGGCCCATGGCGGCGGTTACATGCCGTCGTACCTCGGCCGTTCGGAGGTCGCGTGCCAGGTCCGCAACAACGCTGATTGCATCAGCGAGAAGAATCCCAGCGACTATCTGGGGGAACAGATACTCGTGGACACTATAGTCTTCGACGAGGAGGGGCTCCGGCATCTCGTCGCTGAGATGGGAACAAGCCAGATCGTCTACGGTACCGACGTGCCGTTCAACTGGCCCGATACGCTCGACGTCGTACTCGACTCTCCATCGCTGACGAACGATGAGAAGGCAGCAATCGTGGGTGGCAACCTGAGTCGATTACTCAAAATCAGCTAACGATACGGCGCGGAATAACCTCGGGCCTACCGGATCGCGTATACCGATTCGGGAAAGTGGTATACGAGTGGGTGACCGGCATCGTAAACGGGTCACGGCTCATCGCAGGGGATATTCTTGCGTCCGCGTTTCTCCTACCGAGCGTCGTAAACGACACGCCCGCCGACCATCGTCAGCACTGACTCAATGTAGAAGATGTCGTCGACTGGAACTGTCATATAATCCTGATCGAGCACCACCAGGTCGGCCAACTTACCCACTTCGAGTGAGCCGATGTCGTTTTCCCTGAACAACAGGAACGCATTCGCGCGTGTATGCGCGATCAACGCCTCCTCACGCGTGACGGGCTCGTCGATGACCTGATTGCCGTTAATCGACTTGCCGCTCACGGTCCAGCCAAGTGTGATAAAGGGCTGATAGTGCGCGACGATCGTCGCGTCGGTCCCGAGACCCCAGACGATGCCGCTGTCTTGAATCTGCCGTATCGGCGGCTGCCGCTCGGGCATTCCGTACATAGCGACACTGTGTATTGCTAACGTCAGGCCGAGATCCCGAACAGCCTCGATGGTGTCCGGCTGAATGGTAAAGACGTGTGCCAGACTCCAACGTAGCGGTGCCAAGGGTATTCTCCCATTCAACTCCGCCAGCGGGCCGAGCAGACTCCTCACCGTCACGTTCGCCATCGTATGCTCATGAACCGGGAATCCGCCCTCCGCTGCTGCCGTCGCGATCCTCATGAAATTTGCGATGATGTCGTCCGAGTAGGGCTCGTTCCTCCCCGGGTTGTCGAAGAACGGCAGATAAACATGCTCGCCGAGGCCAAGCAGGCCGTAATACTCGTTACTGGCGCCGGAGGTGCTCGACCTCACGAGTTCGATCGCCGCATCCGCACCTTCCGGATCGTAGGCTTGATACTTGAGCGTATGCCAGACCCTAATCGGCAGCGGCTCGCGGTCGTTCATCTCCTGAACGAGCGTGATGTCCCCTTCCGGTGGACGACCGACATCGTAAACGCTCGTAAGTCCGGCTCGATTCAACTCGCGAACGAAGTCGAGCATATTGATCTCGAGTTGTTCAGCGGGAACCGTGGGCATTTGCTCATTCAATAGCCCATAGGGTGGTTGCCCGGAAATCAACGGCGGGCCTCGATGCTGCGCTCCCTCCTCCGGAGAAACGCCCACGGCTTCCAGGGCCAGTGTGTTAGCGTATACGGTCCCGTAGGTAATCTGGAGAAAGAGCGGATTATCAGGTGCGGCTGCATCCAATTCCTCGAGCGTAAAACCGCCGGGCTGATCCGCGAACTGATTCTCTCGCCAACCACCCTGCACCATGAGCCACTCGCCGGGTTCCATACTCGCGGCTTTCTCGGCCATGACATCAAGCGCGTCTTGGCGGATGTTGATTCCGTCGATACGCGCCTGAAGATTCCAACGCTGCACGGCGCGAATGAAGTGCATGTGATTGTCGATCAATCCCGGAATGACCGTACGCCCCTCGAGATCCAGCACATCGGTCGTAGCGCCGACATACTGGGACATCGCCTCATTCGTACCGACTGCGACGATACGATCATCCTGGATCGCGAGCGCCTGCGCGATCGAGAAGTCCTCGTCCACCGTGACGATTTTGCCGTTCGTCAGCACCTGGTCGGCGGGCGGCGGACCCGCGGGCGCGGGGGCCGGAGGCGCCGCCACATCGGGCGCCGGGGCGTCCGGCTGACAGCCGATCAATGGCAGTGAGAGCACGATGAGCGCGAAGAAACTGGGTCTCGTGCGCGTCTTTTTCATTTCATTCTCCGAGCTTGGGCCGTGGCGCTAGACCTGAAGTTAGCACTATCTGCCCGAACGGCGCCAGCGGGAATCTACTTATCCCGGCGTGCCAAGCACCTGGGAACATGCCATGATCACCTGCCATGACTGACCCGGCAGCAATCGATCGGCCGAAAGCGAAGTCGGCGCGACCGCTGCTCGCACTGGCTCCGTTTATCCGCCCCTACCTCAGCCAACTCGCGTTGGCCCTGCTCGCGCTTCTCGCCGCAGCCGTCGCGCTGCTCGCCTTCCCGGTTGCCGTACGCCATGTGATCGATGCCGGGCTCACCGCCGACGACGCGACGAATATCGACCGGTATTTCCTCTGGTTGTTCGGTGTGGCGCTCACCTTCGGACTCTTCGTCGCGCTGCGCATGTATCTCGTCATGTGGCTAGGTGAGCGCATCGTCGCCGATATCCGCGAGGCTACGTATCGGCACGTTATCCGGATGGACCCCGCATTCTTCGAAGTCACGCAGACCGGCGAAGTGTTGTCCAGACTAACCGCCGACACCACACTCATTCAGTCGATCGCAGGCATCGGGATCTCGATCACGCTGCGGGCAATACTGACATTGACCGGCGGCCTGATCATGCTTGCCGTTACGAGTCCCACGCTAACCGGGCTCATACTCGTACTCGTACCCCTCGTCATCGTGCCGATCATACTCATCGGCCGGCGTGTACGGACGCTATCGCGAGCGACGCAGGATAGAGTCGCCGACTCGAGCGGGCTTGCCGGCGAGATGTTGAACGCCATTCAAACCGTTCAGGCTTTTACGCTGGAGTCGCTGCAGAGCAAACGCTTTGCCGACGCCATAGACGAAACCTTCACTACGGCCGTCCGGCGAATCCGGACCCGCGCGCTATTGACCGCGCTTGCGATTCTCACGATCTTCGGCGCGATTACGCTCGTGCTCTGGCTCGGTGCGCAGGCTGTGCTCGCAGATGAGATGACCGCCGGCGAGCTAAGCCAGTTCGTCATCTACGCGATCTTCGTTGCGGGCTCGGCCGCGTCGCTGAGCGAGATGTGGGGCGAAGTACAGCGCGCCGCAGGTGCAACCGAGCGCCTCATGGAACTCATGACCGCGGAGCCGAGTATCATCGCGCCACCGAACCCCCGCACCCTTCCAGACCCGGGTCTCGGGCAAATCGCATTCCAAGACGTCTCTTTCAGCTACCCTTCGAGACCCGACACTCGGGCGATCAGCGATCTGAGCCTCGAGGTAACGCCTGGCGAGACCGTTGCTCTGGTCGGGCCCTCCGGTGCCGGCAAGACAACGATGTTCCAGCTCCTCCTGAGATTCTACGACCCCATCGCCGGGAGAGTTCTCGTCGACGGCGTGGACATCACGGAGACCGATCCGAAAGAGCTCCGCAGCCGGATCGGGCTCGTCCCGCAGGATACCGTTTTGTTCGCTACCTCGGCTCGGGAGAACATTCGCTACGGGCGTCCCGACGCGTCATCCGAGCAAATAGAAGCTGCAGCGCTAGCCGCAGAGGCAGACGGTTTTATTCGCCAGCTTCCCGAGGGCTATGACACTTTCCTCGGCGAGCGCGGGACACGACTCTCGGGAGGCCAGCAGCAGCGCATCGCGATTGCACGAGCCATACTCAAGAACCCACCGATACTACTGCTCGATGAGGCCACGAGTTCGCTTGATGCCGAAAGCGAGAGACTCGTGCAGGAAGCACTGGAACACCTCATGCAGGGCCGGACGACGCTCGTGATCGCGCACCGGCTCGCGACGGTTCAAAAGGCCGACCGGATCGCCGTCATCGACAACGGCAGTATCATCGATATCGGCACACACGAGGAACTGGTCAGGAGGGATCCATTGTATACGCGATTGGCCGAGCTGCAGTTCGGCGACAACAAAAACCCGGCACCCCCGTACGAGGCACCGGGTCAGTTCTTGTCAGAGACGATTTAGAAGCGTTTCGTCAACTCAACGCCGGCCCGACACAGTCGCCCATAAAGAAAACAGGCCTGGGTCGTTGAAGCCCTCGCCGAAGTAGTTCTCGCATGGCGCGCGCAGACTCGAAGGTCATGATTCTCGGCGGCGAACCCCTGGATGGGAAGCGCTATCTCTATTGGAATCTCGTCAGCAGCTCGCGGGAGCGCATCGAAAAAGCGAAAGACGACTGGAAGAACGACCGCTTCGACCGGGTTCCGGGAGAGACGGAGTTTATCCCGCTGCCCGATTGGGCGCTTTGGCTTCGGCCTAAGGACGAGTCACCCGAGGCGCATTCATTGGCAGCCGAGTCGGGTTACACTCTCATTCGCAGCGAGGCTCAGGCTAGCATCGGGGAGTAACGCTATCTGAAGGATGGACCGCCTTCGCTGTAAGGGCGGCCCCTGGCCGCGATACGATGCTGAAAAATCGCGCTGGATGAATACCACGATGAAACGACTAACAATAACTCGGCAAACAGCCCGCAGCGCGGCGATTAATGGTATTTTCAGCCTTGTCTTCGCCGCGAGTTTCGCTCCGGTAACGGCCCAGGAGATCCCTGACTTCGAGGGAATCTGGAGCGGCGATCGCGTCGCTGGGCCCGGTGTCAGGCCGCGAGCAGAAGCGGTGGTGACGCCGGCCGGCCGCGCGAAAATGGCGACGTTCAAACTGCTCGACGATCCAGCCATTCGCTGCGAACCGAACGGTTTGGTACGCCAGGCGGGTAACCCCTACCCCATGGAGATCATTCAGTACGACGATCGCATGACGCTTCGCTACGAAGAATGGATGACGACTCGAACGGTCTATACCGATGGACGCCCGCACCCTGAGAATACCGAGCTAACCCGACTGGGCCACTCGATAGGATGGGCGGAGGGAGGGACCCTCGTGGTCGAGACGACGGGGATTACCCCCCATCTCATCAGCAACCGGACCGGTCTGTATTCGAGCGAGGCCTTACGCGTCACGGAAAGGTATACGCGCGAAGACGACGATCGCTTCGGCTCGATTATCAGCTTCGAGATGACGCTCGAAGACCCGATCATGCTTGAGGAACCCTACGCCGTCGAGAAGGCCTGGTCCTGGGCACCCGATCTCGAATTACTGACCTACGACTGTATTCTGCGTGAGCGCCCGCCCTCCGCTACGCAATAGCAGCGATTGCTCGGCTTTGTCCTGATCGCGCGGCTAGGGCCGGGCCGGCAACGATCAGTATCGTCGCACGGATATTTCGTTGAATCCGGTTCCTTCGGGAACTCGGCCGGCTGATTACTCACAGCGACTCGGAATGAGCCTTGCCGGGTGAGAGGTTTGGCCATGCCCAGGTGATACCATAGAGCGCGTTCACGTAGAGAGAATAATACTGCTCAGCGATTGTCTCGGGAGAAAAACACGCAGCGGTCACTGCAGCATTCTGAGCAAGTCGGGATCGCAGTTTTTCATTCTGTCTGAGTTGTGCTACTCGCCTCACCCATTCCTCCGAATCTTCGGGATCGATGAGAAAGCCGGTCACTCCGGACTGCACTATCTCCGGGATACCGCCGACTTTGGAAGCGAGCACGGGTAGACCGAAAGACATCGCCTCCAGCACAGCCGAGCCCAGCGCTTCGGAGCGGGACGGGAACATGAACACATCCATCGCCGCTATGTCAGGAATCCCCGCCGTTTGGCGGATTCAGAGCTTTCGCCTGGATTCGGGCGCTGACAGGTGCCGAATGACCGCGCTGCTGGCCGGGCCGAGACGCAGAAACGTCGTCAAGGTCGCTTGGCTCGCGGTGCAGGTCGTCTTGATCCCCCATGCGGCGAATACACAGATGGTCATGCCTACTGCCAGGACAATTATCTGAGCGCTGATAAAGAGCGTTCTGCTAGCACCTCTCTACGCCTGCTTAACGCTTGCGTCCCAGCAAGCCTATTGCGAATGCAGCACGAGTCCACCAGAGATCGACACATCAAGGCCGGTATGGCCCTGGAACCCACAAGCTTTCCTGGTCAATGAGGACGAGGCCGACCGTATTCGTGCTGCTCTGGTGAATCACCAGGTTGCCGTCATGCGTCGCCCGCATGTTGCGGATAATACCCACCCCGGAGGGGATGGCCCAGCTCTGGAACCGCTCGGTCTCCGGATCGAACCGCAGAAGTACGTCAGGCCGCTGTTCCGACTCGTTGAGCCAGACAATGTCGTTGACGACTTCAATCGCATAAGGGTGAGAGCCGGGCCCGTTGGGTGTCGCCCATTCCTTGATCTCACCGGTCTTCGGATCGAGACGGCCCAGATAGCCACGCCCGGAGTCGACGTACCAGACAATGTCATTGCTGTCGATAGAGAGCCGTCGGATGTAGTGATTGCCGTGGTGCGACTCCGGATCCGGATTGGGTGTTTCGAACTCCTCGATTTCCCAGGAATCGGGGTCGACACGAGCAATCTTGGGGGCGCCACGGTAGGCGACCCAGATCATGCCCGTCGAGTTTTCCTCGAGGCCGTAAGGCCGTGCATTCGCGGTCGGAATTTCAGTCAACCGAATGTCGCCGGTATCCGGGACAAGGCGGCCGAGCATATTGCTATTCTGAACCGTGAACCAATAGTCGCCGCTACGCGCGAAGATCCCTGTGTGCGGATCGCGGGCGGCAGGATCGGGCATCGGGTAGACCGTGATCTCGCCGGTGTCGGGATCCAGCATCCCTACTGTGCCGTTGCCGTTACCCGTGTACCAGATGTTCCCGGCCACGTCGTTGATGATGCTGTGCGGCATAGCCGTCGGATCAAGGTTCCACTCCGTCATTTCGCCGGTCTTCGGATCGAGACGGCCGATCAGGTTGCCGTACATCCCGGCCCACCAGATCATCCCGTCCGGCGTCATGACCGGATCCCGGGGCCGCTGCCCGAGAGTCGGCGTGGCCCACTCGAGGAAAGTGATCTTGGCATCGCCCGGTACCAGGGTCGGACGGCGGCCGTATTGCTCCGGAAAGGTCGTCGCCAGGTATTGTGTGATGTTCGTCTTCAACGGCTCCGGCAGGTCGATCATCTGGCTGGTGAGACGGCCCCACTGCTCATGCGTGTATCCCGTCGAGCTATAAATGACGTCGGTCTCGTGGCACGCGACGCAGGCGGCTTCCACGAGTTCCTTGCCCGGCCCATCGGGCAATGCGTCCAGCGGAGCTTGAGCGTGCGCCGGTAGACCGGTAAGAAAGACGATGGCGATAAGAAGACGTGGCGACAACCGAATCATGAGTATCTCTCCAGCCTGAGGCCCGCAGCCCCACTTTCTTAGTATGTGCTAAGTGGAGTCGTCGGAATCATCTTCAGATCGGGATTTAGGAGTTATGATAGAGATTATCTTAGAGAAAATTTCGGACCGGCTAAGTAAGTCAGTGGCAAGAATTAGAGCCAGAAACACCAAGCCGAAAAGAACCAAAAACACCGCGATACTCATTTCTTAGGCTCCTTCGGCTGCTTGCTCTGGTCCGAATCAGGCTTAGGCCAACCGTCCAATTTCATCGTTAGAAAAAACCTCAATCTGCGTCCCAATCCCAGTAAGCGATACTAGACTGAGTTGACTCCATAAACTCCACAAACTATGGGGCAATGCGCTGAGTCAATATAACCCGGCACCATAATTTCTGATTGCGTCGGATCTGTCAGGGCCATGTTTATCTGCAAGTTCGCAGCCACCCATCCCTGATACGATCGCAGTTCCAGTTGCTTATTCTTCTGCCGCAACTCAAAGCCTAGAAATACGATTCCGGCGATCCCTCCAACTTTCGCGAGAATACTAAACGTATATATTAGTCCGCTGCTAACTAGATTTGCAGCCGACCGCTCAGGTCGATCCGAGACTATTAAGACTGATTCTAACTCTATCTCAAGAAAGGTCCGCTTTCAGGTGCTAACGGGACGTTAACAATGGTGCTATGAATGTAGTTCTTAACGCTGAAAACCGGCCAGAAGTGGTCGCTCATCAACAGCTAATAGTTGCACCTGGGACCGAGGATCCGACGCGTCTATCTATGTGCAGTTCGTTT
>CAYXNS010000061.1:0-9567 GCA_964466315.1 uncultured Gammaproteobacteria bacterium | reverse complement strand
AATCGAAGACGGTTGGTTTATGTCGGATGAAGTACGATTGCTAAATCAGCTCGGCACGATTATGCTGGCGCGGGCGGATGGAAAAATTATAGTGCCCCCTACAAACGTTGCGACTAGAAGCGGTGACGAACTTCTTGCAGAGGCATTAGCGAACCCGATTGACTCTCAGGAGTATCGGAACAAGCTAAAGGTAAACGCCTACAAAGCTCCGAGTGCTCCAGACGGCATGTACCCTGTGAAGGGGAACAATCGACCATACAACACCTATGTCCGTTCAGGATTTTTGCACTTGGCAGAGTTCGCAAAGGAACCTGCTAAATCGGAGTTTCCAATGGGGCGCGCCTTTCCAGATCGAGTGGATATGATTAGCACGCTAATTGCGGACGGCAACAAGGTAGTTATTAGATTTTTGCTAACCGCGACTAATACACAGAGCTTGTTTGGAATTCCTGCAAGTAATGGTCCAGTTGGTGCGTGGGAAGTCGGTATTATGACCTTCAATGGCGATGATTGGGATTTAGGCTGGTGGTTCGGTGATGATCACGGCATGTTATCTCAAGTTGGCGGTACACCAGAGTATTTTTCGGTTGAAGAGTCTGCTGAGTAGTTAATCGGCCCGCGAAGGCTGAATCCTGTTTCAATTAATCTACACAGCACTCCGTTTCGGGAGGGATAGTATTTTCAAAGGCCCGATGGCAGGCGTATTGGAGCGATTCAAATGTCTGCTAGTGGCCGGCCGAGCATTTGGCTTAACAAACAAGGTCACCGTAGAAGGAAGCAGGAGATATTCTATGAGCTATCTGTCATCAATCCGGATCGCGGGTTCGGCCGTCTTAGCGGCGTTTCTCATTGCACTCATGTCCGGGCCTGGTATCGCCCAAGAGAGCGGTCTGCTGACGGCCAATGCGGCGCTGGATGAGGCTTTCCGGAACGGCAATACCGAAGCGATAGATGGATTTCTCGATCCCGAGTTCACCTGGGTCTTCAAGGATGGCAGTCAGGCTTTCCGCTCTGATGTCGTTCGGCTGTTGCCTGTGCCGGGGACTAGTAACGGCGAGGAGCAAGAAATCATGGAGCGTACCTACGGGAAAGTAGGTGTGGTTCAGGTTTTCAGCGGTACCGTTCGCGGACTGCGTGTGTGGGCAAACCGCTCGGAGGGTTGGCAGCTCGTCCATATCAACGAGCTCGATGTGAGTCCCGAATACGCCTCCCGCGGGGGTGCTTACCGCGACAGTCTGCCAAATGAACAGCTTCCGGACTGCGTGAATCCTTGTACGACGATACCGTATCAACCGTCGACCCCCGGTGCCCAGACGGGGCTCGAATCCTGGCAGGGACAGGAAGTCGCAGCAGCGGCCATGAATATGAGTTATGAGGATGGTTGGGCGTACTATGCGGCGGAGGAGAATGTGGGCCAGTTCAACGGCCGGCCGGCAGGAAATCCCAAGCAGGTACGTCTGGAGAACACGTACGGAAGAATAGAGCGAGGCGTGACGAAAAGCGCACAGTCAACCGTGCTCCAGATGAGGCTTATCGACCTCGAGGACGCGGTACTGATGGTCATGATCGGTCAGCCACTCGACGGGAAGCCGTTTTACGCGAGTCGGGTCCTCGTGAACCGGGATGGTCGCTACCAGATGGCTGCGAGTTACCACACGGATATTCAGGATTCCCCGTCGTTTAGGCTCGTGATGGAATAAACCATCGTCACTACCACTGATCCGTAGGATTGCTTTGGCCGGAGGGGGCCGTTCGTATTTCTCTGTTGGGCTGCTTCCAGCGCGATGCTGAGAACAGTCAAGGTTGTTGGATTGATCAGAGTGATAAGAAAGATGCGAGCTAAGAACCGAGGGAATGCGTGTTATTTGTGGGGAGGCGCGCCATGAGACCAGGGGCCTCCAGTTTGATGATAGCGTGGTGCGCTGTGGTTATCTCTTACTGCCTCTTCTCACCCATGGGGCATGCTCAATCGACACTCGGAGCGGAATCAGCGGCAGTTGTGCCTGACCTGTCTGGAGTTTGGCAGAGATCTAGCCCCGGGGCCGCATTGACTACTGAAGAACCTCCTATGACGACATGGGGACAGGAGAGATTTTCTTTGGCGCGACCCGGACGGGGGGCCACAGCGAACTCGGGTGACACAACGAATGCTCCCGAGCTTCAGTGTACCCCGATGGGCATACCTGCGACTTACTTTAGGCCCAGGCCGATTGAAATAATTCAACTGTCCGACCGAGTAATCATGTTACTGGAAGTCGAAAATTTCTTTCGCATCATTTATACGGATGGCCGTGAATTCCCGGACTTTCCTCTTCCCACATGGAACGGTTACGCCATCGGCCATTATGAAGACGACGCGCTCGTGATCGAGACACGGAATTTTCAGGGATGGGAGTCAGAGGAACGGCAGCGGTGGCTTGATCGACTGGGCCATCCTTTCAGTGATGAGCTGACCGTAATCGAGCGAATACGAAGAATTGATGACGATACGCTAGAAAACGAAATCACCATTGTCGATCCGGTCACCTACGAGCGCCCTTGGGTGGCGACGATGACCTTTAGCCTTCGCGAGGGGATCGAGCTTGTGGAGTTAATTTGCTCGGAAGCTGATAATCGCGCATTTGCGGAGTTCGAGCGGCAGATCCAAGAGTACGGGAGGAAGGAGCCACAGTGATCAAGCACCTGGTCCCGTCTGTGCGCTGCCTTCAGCCGACCGTGGGCTCGGTCAGTCAGTCGACCGGACGTTGATTATTCTGACCGCTTAGCTCCTCGCAGTCGTACGGTACATAGGATCCGGTCGTGAGCGATGCGAAATCCGTACCCGTATAGGAGCCCTGCATGAAGAACGGGTCGTCGAAGGTATACGTTCTCGTCAGCGACCGCCCGTCCTCGCCCACCTTGAAGCGTTCCATGACGTGCCATCGCTCACTGTGCATCGCGAACCCCGACCGCGCCATGTGATCCAACACGCCGGGCTCGAAACCGATCGTGTCGACGACCAGCGTATCGCCCTCCCACCGACCGATCGAATGACCCGTAACGCTCGGCATAATATCGGCCGGGTGCTCGGCTTGGTCGAGGTGGATCGTCCGCACGAGATCGACGTAGCCATACTGCAGCGTGATCCGATCGTCTTCCTGGTAGATGTCGTTCGTCTCCCGCTCGAAGATCCAGGCGAATACGATGTTCCCGGGATGACAGCGGAGCGCCGGGCTGTCGAAATGCCGGACGAGCCCGGCCGCGGCTTCCGCCCCGGCGGCCGTCGGCTCAATCTCGGGCATGGCGAGGGAATCCTGCGTGGCGACCCACGGCCCGCGGAGATTGGGTTGGCCGTTCGGCAGATACCTTGGGCGCAATCGCACAGCTTCGGCGGAGACCAGGCCACCGGAAACTTCAGAAGCGAGGGGGCGCCCATCGTATCCAGCAGCAATCGTCGAACCGTCTTCCAGCGTGATCATGCTGATGTGGCAGACGTTGCTCTCGCGTCGAGCGGGGGAGCCGTCGATCGACATAGTCTGACCCGGGACCAGCGTCTCGGCCGTCCACCCCCTATCCCTGAGCCGACTGGCCGACGCCATCTCGCAGCGCCACTCGGCGATCGCGCCGTCCCCATCCGGGACCTCCAGTAAGATATAGACGTGCGGATTGACGAACTTGAACTCCGTCACTACCGCATCCACCAGGACGATATCTTGACTGAGGTCGAAGTTCGGCACGACGGCATGATGGCCGAACACTCCCGGCGCGGCTAACGTCAAGAATGCGGTACCTGTTGCGAGTCGTTTCATCTTGATACGATTATCTACAAACCCTCCCAACAAGGCTAGTCGGTCGTGCGGTCTATCAGGTTCGTCAGCGAGGAAGATGCCGACTCAATCGTCTCCTTGTTGAACCCCATTATCGATGCAGGAACCTACAGCATCCTGGATAAACTGCTGTCCGTAGATGATCAGATTGCGTTTATTCGAAGCTGCCCGAGTCGTGGTGTGTCCAACGTAGCGTGCTGTGAGAAAACGGTCGTTAGCCGCTCACCTGCCGCCGGCTGAGCCCCATCGGTCTTTCTCCTCAATTCCACTGAAATTCTCTCTCAGCGACTGGAGTCGTTCTAGGGGGGGCAGGTCAATCCCGTTTGACAGCCCCGATCCCCGCTCTATAGTTGGTTGATGAGGCCACGCAGCCGTACGTGGCAAGGGAGAAAAGAATATGCCTAAGAACAAGAACGCCGACCTGACCCGCAGAGCTTTCATCACCAAAACCGCTGTGGCCAGCGCCGCCGCGCTCGCCGTCACGGTATTCAGCGTCGGCGCGGGGGCGCAGGGCCTTTCATCCGAGTTCGTCGTCTCCGGTGCGGTGGCCGAGGCGACATTGGATTCGACGAGCATCAATCTTGCGACTGCCAGGGCGATAGGTGACAGGTGCGTGGAGCTCGCGGAGGAGCGGGGCGTCGCGATCAGCGTCTATATCCTCGACAGCAGCGGCAACAACGTCTACGTGCACCGCATGGATGGCCAGGTCTGGACCAACGTCGCGACGGCCGAGATGAAAGCGCTCACGGCCTATCGACTTCGTGCGTCGAGTAAGTCACAGATGAATCGTGCGACGCGCAATACCAACGACGAGTGGACGGGAATGGAACTCGGTTTGTTCTCCAACTCCGGCGGCTTGCCGATCATCGTCAACAATCAGCTCATCGGTGCGATCGGTATCGGCGGCTCGGCCCCGCGGCTTGCCGAGGGTTGGAGTGATGAGATCTGTGCTCACCAGGCGATGAACGAGGTCGTTGGTTCGCAGCCGCCGCTTCTGGAAGACTTGCCGCGAACGCGGCCCGCCGAGCAACTTCCGACGGCGCGTTTCTCGTCGGAGTCGGCACCAGAGGCGACATTGCCACCCGAGTTCGTCGTCTCGGGCGCCGCTGCTAGACGCCTCTTCGACGCCAATCAGATCTCGGCCAGTGCGGCGACCGCGATTGCCACCACGTGCCGCGAGTGGATCGGTGCGCGTGGTGACAGCGCGACGATCACCGTTATCGACAATACCGCGCTTGCCGTACACATCGAGCGGATGGATGGACAGATGGCCCTGAACTCCCAGACGTCACTCCTCAAGGCTGAGACAGCGCTGCGTGGCCGCGGGCCGACCTCATCCCGTGAGGCGGGGGCGCACAACAATCCCGGCGGGTTCCCGCGCTCCATCCCGCTGTTCAACTTCTACTCGAAGGCCGGCGGGGTCCCGATCGTCGTTGACGGTCAACTCATCGGCTCTGTCGGGGTCTCCGGTACCGACGGCGACGATGAGGCTTGTGCCGTTGCCGGCCTTCAGGCTGCATTCGGCGATCGCGTAACGGTCCCGGTCTATTGAGAGAATTAGCTGCCCATGCCGAAGAACAAAACCGCTCTGACTGGACTCGTGGCACTCGTACTTTCCACGTGCTTCGTTACCCTCGCGCGAGCCCACCACGGCTTCGCTGCCGAGTTCGATTCCGAGCGGCAGGGCACGGTGGCCGGCACGGTCACGGAAGTGAGCTTCAGGAATCCGCACGTGGTCTATATGCTCGATGTCGAGACGGCCGACGGCACGACCGAGGAATGGTTGCTGCGAACGCATAATGTCAGCGTCATGCGCCGCCTGGGTTGGGATACGGACACGATCGAAGTCGGCGACCGCATCGAGGTCTCGGGGAGCCTCGGCCGCGGAAACACGGATAAACTCTCCGTCGACTCGGTGATCCTCGCGGACGGCAGTCGGCGAACGCCCCGGGGCGGCGAATACTCCGATGCCTACACGACCGATGAGATCAATGCGGATCCGGAAACGTTTTACGGTGCCACGCCCAACGGTTATTCCGTGGATATCACAGGCTTGTGGAACAACCGCTACAAGTTCCAGCTCACCGTGGACGATCTGGAGCCCAAGCCGACGCCGTTTACGGCGGTAGGCAGGGCGGTTTTCGAGGCGACCGAGAACTGGCAAGACCCTGCCAGGAGCTGCAAGGCCGCCGGGCTGCCGCGCTGGTTCGGTACGCCGTTCACGCTCGAAGTTCTCGATGCCGGTAGTCATTACCTGGTGGTCAATGGGTTCGGCGCGCGGCGCATCTGGATGAACGGGCGCGCAGCGCCCGCGGACCTACTACCGAGCCCGATGGGATTCTCGCTGGGCCGATGGGAAGGTAACGCGCTGGTTGTCGAGACGACGCATCTGCTGCCGGGTTGGCTGGATGGCTCGGGACTTCCCATGTCGGGTGAGGGCACGCGTCTGGTCGAGACCTATGCCGTCAGCAACGATCGGCTGACGATGGTGCGCAGGATGGCCATCCACGACCCCTACTACACGGAACCGCTCGTGCGTACGCGCGGTTCGGCGCGCGAAGACGGCCTCGAGCTGGCGGAGGGCGGCAGCGGCTGCGACCCGACGACTTATCTGCAGGATCTCTGGCGGCAAGGCCGAATCGAGACACTCTGGGAGAACTAGCTTCAGCGAAATCGTGACGCCCACTACCGTTTCGACGACGGTTCGATTCCCATCGATGCACTACTGCATCTGCGCGATCGAGCGCGGCTCAGCTAACTCAAGAAATACCTAGCATAGAAGCCCGGTTAACAATTCTTTTCTGTTTTGCGTTTGGCACGCCTTACAATGTAGCCATCGACAATAAGACCGAGGATAAGCATGCGTCCGATACGATCATTACTTACGTTGTTTCTTGTTGGGTTCTGCGGCAATGCCCTGGCTCAGGTGACATTCGAGCAGCCCAACGAGGCCGTGGCAGGCGAGCGGCTTTTTGACACCTGTATTTTTTGCCATGGCAACGAAGCACAGGGCAACGATCGGCGTGATGGCCCCGCGCTGGCAGGTCTGCCGGCCTGGTACATCGAGCTGCAGATGAAGAACTTCCGCGACGGTATCCGCGGTGGCGTGGCTGAAGACGTACCCGGCCAGGTCATGTATTTCACCCGGGGATTGATGAGAGACGACGCGACGATCACGCGCATCGCCGAATACATCTCGGGACTGGAGCCGGGACTGCCGATGGCCGGTAATGCCGTAGGCGCCAGGCCTTATATCTGGGATTCGCCCTATGCCGGGCTCGATCCTTCGATCGAAGGCGATGTCACGGCCGGTCAGCAAACTTATTCGACGGTTTGCTTCGCCTGCCACGGCGCCGACGGAACGGGAAATGAGGCATTAGGTGCGGCCGATCTCAGGTACCTGTCCGAGATCTATATGGTGAGACAGCTCAAGTACTTCAGAGACGGTATACGCGGCGCGCACCCTCAGGATTTAGGAGGGCGACAGATGGCGGTCATGTCGAAAATGCTGACGACCGATCAGGCTATCGCTGACGTCATCGCGTACATCTCCACGCTTTAGAAAAGCGCCCGAATAGTAAATCTGATAAGGGTTACCGAACATGAAGAAGCTACACACATTGACCGGCAGTTTATTCGTTCTGTTCGCGATGACTGCAAGCGCGCAAACACCCGTCGAGGTCAAACTGGTTTCCGCTCTCGATGAAGCCAGAGGCTGGTGTATCGATCTACGTGGCGGAGCGGGTGCCGGTGAGCCGATCGGCGGTCTGCATGGGCATACCTGCTACACGTACAACGGCAATGGCCCGACGAACGATCAGGCGTTCATCATGGAGGGCATCCGCGAAAGCAACGAATTCAGGATGGTCGCGTTCAACGACCTGTGCATGACGTTATGGGAGCCCAGGGACGGCTCGTTCATCTCGATAGAAACCTGTGATGACCGCGCACAGCAGGACTTCGTCCTCAACGACACCGGTCAAATCAGGCCCGATGTCATGCCCGAGCTTTGCCTGACGCTTAATTCCGTTACCGTTCCTGGAGGTGGTGGTAATCCTCTCCATTTAATGCGAGACGTCAGTTTCAGCAACTGCGATGACGGCATTAGCGAGCGCCAGACCTGGGAACTACGGACGGACTATGACGACGGTCCTCAAGAGGTCACTGTCGAGCCGCCTTATGTTTTTAACCCTGCCGGGGCGATGGGAATGGGCCCTGGAATGGGCGCTCCCTAAGAAATATTGGTCGCGAGCGCATGGTTCGATTCATCACGCTAACTGGCATCTTGCTTTGGAGCACTACTGTTCTGAGTCACCACTCCGTCGCTGGGGTTTACGACGGTCAAAAACGCTTCATCGCTGAAGTGGAAGTGAGGGAGTTCGAGTTAGTCAACCCTCATCCGCTCATGCTTATTGAAATCACTGGCATCCCGGCGGGGCAGGTGGCGGAAGGTATAGCGATAGGGCAAACGTGGACGCTCGAGATGGACAACCTGCGGGAGCTCACGGCACTCGGGTTTCACCGTGAGACATTCGTCGTGGGCGACCAGATCCTCGTAGCCGTAGATCCAAGTCGCGATACTCGCTATCGCGCGAACACTTTGTACATGCGTGCTGTAGAACATCGAAGAGAAGGCTTCATCTACCTGCACAATGTGCGGGAGTTATTTCCGATTGATGCAGCGGAAGATAACCTGGGAAGGCTTCTGGACAGGGTGGTTAACTAGCGTACGGGCAAGACTGCCGGTGCGAGCGGAAACAGGTGAATAATGAATAAATATGAAACGACTATCGCGAGTACGGCTCTGGCTATCGCCATTGCTGCGCTCGTCCCGGCCGAAACCGTCATGGCCCAGGAAGCCGGTATCGAACAATCGGCAAGTCCCTATGTTCTCATCAACCGGAATCTTCCGTCGGGAGAGTCCTGGGAGCTGCATCTCGTGGAGACGACTGACGAGATCTATGTGCCCATCGGCCTGCGTAAGCCCGAGGGCGACGGTCCATTCCCGGTTATCTTGATCGGTGCCGGTGCCGGGAATGACGGCATGGGCAAGATCGAAAACGCGATGGTGCGTATCCGGGAGCTCATGGGGCGCCTCGTCGAGCGCGGCTATGTTGCGGCATTCGTGAGTTATCGCAACGAAGTACCGAACCTCTACAACGAGACCGCCAAAGCGATGCTGATCGACGACGACGTCAGCGGTGGCAACCGCAGGTTGCGCTCGGTAGCCGCTCTCGATTCGGACGACCATCTCGCGATCATTGAGCACGCCAAGGGCCTGCCCTATACGAACCCTGACGCGATCGGCGCGATCGGCTCGAGCCACAGCGGCGAGATCATCATGAAAACGGCGACGCACGGAAACTCGCTTGCGGCAGCCGTGCCGAGCGAAGCCGCTGTCACCGAGTATCTCGCGGTGGACATCTCCGAGGCGCCGCGCGATGCCTCGGGACGTGAGTTGCAGTTGCGAGACGCAGCCTACGTCAGGACGATCGCGGACAAGAAGATCGCGATGCAGCGGCTGCGCCAGGTCGACACGCCGCTCTTGATACTCGGCCGCGACGACGATCATCTGCAGGGAATGTTCCGGCTCTTGTACGAGTGGGGAGAAGAAGCGGGCGCCGATGTCGAGTGGCGATCCTTCGACCATCCCGTGCACGGGTATTCGTTGCTCGGGCGCCGTGCCGGTGAGCGCTTCGAACCCGATCCGATAGAGGAGCAGGCGTTCGAGCTCTATATGGAGTTCTTCGACGAACATTTG
>CAYXNS010000060.1:0-10149 GCA_964466315.1 uncultured Gammaproteobacteria bacterium | reverse complement strand
CTTTCACGTTACGGGACGGCTTTGGCCACTTGCTGGAGCTGCCGCTCGAGACACTCAGGTACATCGATGACGACAGTACACGCAACTCTCACATTCTCTTGTATTACGTCGACAAGCGCATGCGGCTGCTAGCTGGCGACGATGCACTCGAGAATGCATTCGACCCCTATATTTTTCTTCGCGACGTGTATCTGCAGCGCCGCCGCTATCTCCTCTACGACGGTGACCCACCGTTTCCCGACGATGACTTCGAAGACGAGTACTCCGAGGAAGATTTCCTGAGCGGAGATTAGATCGTTGAGCCCGCGTCGAGTATGGCCGTCACTTCACTGATCTCTGCGATCGCGGCGAGTTGCTTGGGGATGTTCTCGTAAGCGATCTTCCGATCGTAGTACCGCGCCCAGCTCACCCATTCCAGCAGCAGTGCTAGGCCGGCACTGTCGGCGACCTCTACGGCGGACATGTCGACGACAACACTCGAATGATCGGCGAACAGCTGCTTGCTCTGCGAAAGAATCTCGGTCGCCGAGTGGAACGTGAGATCGCAGCGCAGCGCGAACCGACCGGCACCGAGATCCTCGAGAGGGCTGCCCTCCGAGTTAGCGCCGCTCACTCGGCGCCGTCCTGCAACTCGGTGCTCTTAGTCTCGAGTCTCGTGATGACGCTGTTAATGCCGTTCTGCTCGATCTCGGCTCCGAGTTGGCTGCGCAGATTACGCACATAGGAAATTCCGTCTATCGCGATATCATAGACGCGCCAGCCGGCGTCGCCGAGCCGGAGCTCGTAGTTCACCGGAATTCGGCGGCCGTTATCAAGGATGACGAAGGTCCTGACCGTCGCACGATCCTCTCCGGGCACGCCTTGATACGGAAGGATCTGAAGCCGGTCGGACGTAAAGGATAACAAGCCGTGGGCGTAGCGGTTCAGGATGTAGCCGTAGAGCGCAATCGTGAACCGGGATCTGTCCTCGGCGCTCGTCGTGCGGCCATAGCGGCCGAGTACCAGATAGGCAGCATAGTTACGGTCGAAACGAGGCAAAAAAATCGAGTCGACGAGTTCACGCAACTCCAACGGATTTTCTTCGAAGTAGTCTCTACGATCTTCCAAGGCCTGCAACGCTAGATCGGCGGTGCCGCGCACGATGTCTTCGGGAGTTTCGGACTGGGCACGAGCGTGCAAGTGGAGACCGAGCCCGGCGATGACAGTCGATAAGACGGTCTGGAGAAACTGCCTTCGCCTACTAACCATCGCCCGCCTGCAGAAGATACCGTCCGACCAGATCCTCGAGAACGATCGCGGATTGCGTAAACTCTATCTCACTGCCTTCGTGCAGGCTGTCGGGCGAGCCGCCGGGGTTCAGGCCGATGTATTGTCCGCCGAGCAGGCCCGACGTCAGTATGCTCGCATCGGAATCTTCGGGGATCTCGTCGAACTCCGGCGCTATCCGCAGCGTCACGACGGCTTTGAACTGCCGAGAATCGAAAGCGATGTTCTCGACTCGGCCGATCGTGACGCCTGCCATCGTCACGGGCGCGCGCACGGCCAGCCCGCCGACATTGTTAAAGCGTGCGGTCACGTTGTAGCCCCCGTTGTTGAAGTAGGTCCCGAGATTGCTCGTCTGAGTCGTGAGAAACAGCAGCGCGGAGAGTCCCAGCAGGACGAAGAGCCCGGTCCCCAACTCAACGGTTCGTGATTGTCGCATCGGACAGCCCTTCTATATCAGCGTCGAAGTTATCAGATAATCCAGCACGAGTATGCTAACGGCCGTGCTGACTACCGTGCGAGTCGTCGCTCTACCAACACCCTCTGCGGACGGTAGGCAAGTGTAGCCTTCATACACCGCCAAAAGGCTTGCGGCGCCACCGAATACCAGACTCTTTACGATTCCTTCGGTGACATCGGCAAGGTCCACATTGGCATGTAGCTGCGACCAGAATACACCAGAATCGACGCCCATAACGCTGACGCCGACCAGATAAGTGCCTGTAATACCTATGCCGTTGAAGATGGCGACCAGCAACGGCATGGCGATCACGCCGCCGAGGAATCGCGGGACGATGACGCGATTCATGGGATCGATCGCCATCATCTCCATGGCCAGGAGCTGGTCCGTGGCGCGCATCAGGCCGATCTCGGAGGCGATAGCCGTCCCGGCCCTGCCGGCGAAGAGCAAGGCAGTGATAACAGGTCCGAGTTCCTTGAACAGCGACAGTGCGGCGACGGCGCCTAGAGACTCCTCGGCGTCGAAACGCGAGAGCGAGTCGAAGCCCTGCAAACCGAGAACCATGCCGACGAAGAACCCCGACACCATGATGATCGTCAGGGATAAGGTGCCGGCATTATAGATCTGGGCGACTACCAAGTGGAACCGGCGTACGCACGTCCGCGGCGTGCGTGAGAGAAGATCGAGGAAGAAGATCGTCGTGGCGCCGAAGGTCACGAGCGCACCTCGTAACGTAAAAGCAAGATCGCGAATCCAGACAATCATTCTTCGACGCGGGACAATAGCTGCTCGCTGTAGTCTACCGCCGGGTAGTGAAACGGCACGGGACCGTCGGCCAATCCGCGAATGAACTGTTGCACGAACTCAGAGCGATCGGCCCGCAGCTGTTGCGGACTTCCGGAGGCGATGACCTGGCCGTCGGCTATCAGAAAACTCCGGTCGGCGACCGTCGCCGTCTCCTTTACGTCGTGAGATACGACGATGCTCGTGATCCCTAACGCGTCATTCATCTGCCGAATCAGGCGCAGCACGACGCCGAGGGAGATGGGATCCAGACCGCTGAAGGGCTCGTCGTAAATCAGAAGCTTGGGATCCATGACTATCGCTCTAGCCAGAGCGACCCGACGCCCCATGCCGCCCGAAAGTTCGGACGGCAGAAGATGGGCCGCGCCGCGAAGTCCGACCGCGTGGAGTTTTGTCAGTACCACATAGCGCAGCAGGCGTTCGGGAAGGTCGGTGTGCTCGCGCAACGGAAACGCAACATTCTCGAAGACGTTGAAATCAGTCAGCAACGCGCCTTGCTGGAAGAGCATGCCGATCTCTCGACGCATTTCGTAGAGCTTTTCACGCGATTGATCCTTAACGACCAGGCCGTTCAATCGCACGGTACCTTCGTCGGGTGTTAACTGTCCCGTGATCAAGCGTAACAGGGTCGTCTTCCCCGTTCCGCTCGGACCCATGATCGCAGTGATTTCTCTGCGGCGTATCTTCATGTTGAGGCCGTCGAAAATCCGTCTCTCACCGCGAGCGAAATCTAATCCGTCGATTTCGACGATGTAATCGCCACCCCGATCAGGTACTGCCATTGGAGGTCCCTGAACCAGGCGATGTGTCCGCCATGCTGAATCCCAACTGCCGGAGCCTAGACATCACTGCGGTGATTTTGGTCTCCTGCAGAGCGCGGAGTGGTGGACGCACGGTCCGCCACTCGAGGGCGTCGTAATAGTTTGCCGCAACGGCCTTCAGTGCGGGAATGAGGCCGTAGTCTCTTATACAGCGATTGACGCGGGTCGCCTGATCCTGCAATGATGGGGCGTCTTCTTCCTGCCAGCGCTCGAAGATCCGCCTGATCCCGGACAGGTTGATATTACCGACTGCGGTGATCGACCCGGCGCCACCGTTGTGCAGCGTCTTGAGTAGTAAAACCTCCGAGGCACAAAAGGTGGCGAGTGTCGGATACTCCTTCAGTACGGCAAGGGTGTTCTGCCAATCGCCCGAGCTGTCCTTGAGCCCCGCGATCGCGTCAGGATACTCGCCGAGTAGCCTGCCGATCAGGGTGAGCGAGATCCCGACCTGTGCGATGGGTGGAATGTGGTAGAGGTAAATCTTGAGCGCCGTATCGCCGACACGCTGGATGACCTCCGAGTAACTGGCGAACAGACCTTCGTCGCTGACGTCTTTATAGTAGAAGGGCGGCAGCATGAGTACGCCCCTACAGCCGTGCGAAACAGCCTGCGACGTGAGGCGTATCGTGTCGGTTAAGGCGCTCGTACCGGTACCGGGCATCAGCACCGTCGGTGGTACTCCATTGTCGAGCAAGTAGTCCAACAGCGACATGCGCTCTTCGACGCCGAGTGAATTCGCCTCGCTCGTCGTACCGAAAACCGCAAGACCGTCCGCGCCCTGGTCCAGAAGCCAGCGGCAGTGACCTAAAAAAGCCTCTGCGTCGGGTGTCAGGTCCGCCTTGAATGGCGTAAGCACCGGCACCAGTACGCCGCGAAAACTACCTTGTGACATCGACAATCTTTCTCGGTCCGTCAGAAGTCATAGAGTTCAGCCGCATTGTCCACGAGTATTCGATGCCGCTTTGCGGCGTCTGGCACCCAATCGAACAGCAAATCTAAAAGATCGCCATCGTTGGGCATAGTGCTCTTGACCATGACATGCAGCCAGTCAGACCCTCAGAATACACGCTCTGACGCTTCCTGCACCAACAGCCTCGCGAACTCGCCGGCGCCCGAATAAGGCAGGTCACCGGCCGAGATGCGATAAGGGCCGGTGAGCTTCGCCTGCATGAGACGAAGAAGCGCCTGAAAGCCTTCGTTATCGGTCGTTCGGTCGGGGCGAACGTACCCGAGATGGCCCACGACGACATCGACACAGACATCGCCGAGCAGGATATCGAGATCGGGGTGATCATCCACGTGAACGAGTAACTCGATGTGCCATCCTAGACGTTCGATTCTCAGCGCAAGTCTTCTGATTGAATCGAGTGGAGTCTGAGTGCGCGAAGAGGCGACGTCGACGATGTTGAACCGAATCCCACGCACACCGGCTTGGTGAAGGGCGTCCAGTTCGGCTTCCGCAACAGTGTCGACGACAACCACGACGCCGCGCTTCTCCAGCGGGCAGTCTTTCATCGCATCCACCATGGCCGAGTTGTCTACGCCGTAAACGCTCGGTTGCACGAACACGACACGAGAGAGTCCGAGCATCTCCGCCAGACACAGGTAGTCCGGCAGGAGCGCATCCGGTGGTGTATAGATCCGCCGCACCGAGTAGTCGTACTTCGACTCGGGCCCGCAGATGTGCATGTGCGAGTCGCACGAAAGCGGTGGAGGAAGCTGTCGTGGCGGCTTCGGATCGGAATCGGGAGCTGCGCAGATTGGGGCGTTCACGCGTGTTCCAGTCGACGTACCCACTACTTCTCGTCGCTGGTTTCGAGAGAATCCAGGAGAAAGCGTACGATCGCAACCGCGTCGGCAGAACCCAGCCCTGCTTTGTGAGCGGCGGTGTAGGCAGCGAGCGCTGCCGTTGTCGTTGGCATCGGAATGCCGAATTCGGTGCCCGTCGCGATAATCGACTTCGCATCCTTTACCATGGTCGCGACGTCGAATGCGACATTGTTCGAGTTCTCGACAATCAGCGAGACTTTATGCGACAGGGCTGACAGGCCGCCGCCGCTATCGCTGATTACATCCAGCATGGATTCTAGCTCGAGCCCACCGGCGTGCCCGAGGGCGACGGCCTCGGCAAGTGACTGCCAGTAGACCGCAAGCGGTAGGTTCAGTACGAGTTTCAGGAGTGAGCCACTGCCGACGGGGCCCGCGTGCACAATTCTGCGAGTCAGCGACTCCAGTACAGGTCGCGCGCGCTCAAAATTTTCTTCGCTGCCTCCGACGAGCGCCATTAGTCGACCCGATCTCGCAGGTCCGACCGTCCCCGATACCGGCGCGTCGATGAAGTCGGCACCAGATTCCCGGCAGCGATCGGCGAGTTCCCGGGCCGCCCCAGGACGCAGCGTGCTCATCTCGATGAAAAGTTTTCCGTCCACCGGTATGGAAAGCAGTCCGTTCGATCCGTTGAAGACGTCGTAAGCTGATTGATCGTCGTGCAATATCGAGATTACGTAACGGGCTTGTGCGGCGGCCTCCGCCGGGTTCGCCGCGACGGTGGCGCCCATCTCCCTTAACGGTTCGGTTTTGCCGGGACTTCGATTCCACACGGTTACGCTATGCCCGGCATCGAGTAACCTTGCGGCCATGCCGGACCCCATTTTGCCTAGCCCGAGAAACCCTAGCCGAGTCTGCATAACTGTCGTCGTCTATTCTTGAAGTCTTGTTAACAATTCCGCGGATGGGTCCGACCCGGTGCTTTCAGCCGGGCCTACGAGAGTATAGCGAGGGAGGTAGGAGCCTGTCTGTGGCTCGAGGGGGGGTGAGAGCCGGTCGTTAGCTAATACCCTGCGCGAGATAGCATTCGTATAAGACCAGCAGGATGTAAACGAGCAGGAATCCGTATAGCACCGTGGATGATTTTACGAGGTTATATATCCGCATGTGTGCCGTAAGGACGAGTCCGAACAAGCCAACCGTGGTCAACGCAATTTTCGAGAGCGAGAACATACCGGCGTCGGCGCTGATGAAGTACGCTAATATCGGATTGATTTGCTTCAGCCCTGCACCGATCAGCCGCACCGTGAGCAACCCGTCAATCACGCTCAACACCAGGATCGCCGTACAAACGACGAGTAGGTGCGTTGGATGCCAATCCAGAAACGTGCGATCCCTGTCGTCTTCGCGCCCGATTCTTCTTCGTCGAGGGTTGAATGCGCCATAGATGAAACTCTTTAGAGTCGGACGGCGTTGATCGATAAGATTGCCTCGCTCATCTCTAGGTCGCCCGTCCGGCTGGATCCGGCCCGTGACTTTCGGCTTGAATTGGCTCTTGTCGCTGGCAGCACCGTAATCGGACATTCCGTCTTCCAGCTGACCCGCGAATCCGAGATCGTCGTTTGATGACATCGTTACCTCAACTTGCCAATAGGCTTCATGCGGTCGAACTCCCGCAAGCGGAAAAAGGGTCGTCAATTTCCGCCCTCTTGGGACAGTACACGGCTCATATCTTGCGGCTTCCGATTTGTATCCTATTAACCCTCGCGATTCTGTGACGCAGGTTGTTGTGAGGTCGATCCGGTCGGCTCAACCTAGATATTACGAACTGTCGGGTAGGGGGTTGGAAACCCTGCTACTTAGCCGAATCCCGACTCTCGAGTCAGAGTCGAGACGGTATTGGCCGATAATTTTGGCCGATTGTTATGCGACATAAAATGGGATGTTTGTCGTAATCACTGCAAAAGTCGGCCCGCGAGCCGATAGTGATTACCTGGCGAGCATCAAATCTTGCCGGCAAGAAAGGCGATCAGCCGAGGAACATGACCGAATGACTGAGATCAGACAACGAGGATTTACGCTCGGAGAACTCCTGGCCTCTATCGGGATAGTGGGGATGCTGTTCTCGCTCGGTGTGCCGAGCCTCGTCGATTTGCGTCGGAATAGCGCGATGACGAGCGCCGCCAACGCGATGGTTTCGGGATTGAACCTTGCTCGAACGGAAGCTCTCAAGCGACAACTACCCGTTACGCTGTGTGGCAGCCCGAATCCCTACGCGGTCGCACCCGTATGTGGGTCCGGCGGGGACAGTGGGTTCATCGTTTTCGTCGATGAAAACAATAACGGCATATTCGGAGAACCAACGGACGGCAACGCTGTCGTCGATCTAAACGAGGCGATTCTGCTGCAGAACGCAGGTCCCAGCTCCGCGATCAACTTGTTCGGGAACGGTGGCCAGTACGTCGCGTACGGCGCGGACGGCTACCTGGTCCAGGAGGCCACTGGACAGGACCAGCCCTCAACTACGGTAATACTTTATTGCGACGACCGCGGAAATCAAGATATCGGTGGACGGTCCGCTGCCCGCGTCATCGATGTGGCCATCACCGGTCGACCTCAAGCCATGCGTGACCAGGACGACGTTGCGACGGCGGTCGCAGCGACCGGCGGTTACTGCCCCGAGTAGCTTGACGAAATCATGAGAGTGAGATCACGTCACAGCTCCGCCGCTAGCGGCCTACAGCGGGGATTTACACTCGTGGAGGCTATGGTGGCGTTGGTCGTGCTCTCCGTGGGAATGATCGGTGTAGCGGCCCTCTATGTACACGGACTGGACACCGGGCGCACGGCCCGGTACCGCATGCAGGCGGTCGATCTTATTGCCGACCTGGCGGACCGAATACGGGTCAATCGTCTGGGTCAGGCGGGCTATGCCGGTGGCGGCACCGATAATAACTGCGACCCGGCCGGCGGTCTGGACTGCAATCCTGCGCAAATGGCGGCACACGATCTGTTCGTCTGGACGCGGGAGGTTCAACAGGCGCTTCCGGAAGGTCAATGGCAAGTCGAGTTCAGCCCCGCCACGTTGCCGCCCAGCTACACCATCCAGGTATCGTGGATCGAGATCGGTGAGGGGCGAATTCAACATCAGATGCAGATTCAAGTGCCTCCCATCTAGGTAAAGGCGAAGAGAAGGACTTCACGTGAGAGAGATGACGCCATATCGGTATCAGCGAGCTGCAGGCTTCACATTGGTCGAGCTCATGGTCACGCTCGTCGTCGGCTCTCTCATCATGCTGGGGGCGATGACCGTATTCATGCAGAGCCGCACCACGTTTCGCGTGAACGAGTCCGTTTCGCGGCTCCAAGAGAACGCACGATTCGTGCTCGATGTTGTCTCGCGTGATGTCCGGATGGCGAGCTATTTCGGGCTTACGAGCCGCTCGAATATGATCGGCAACCGCGCGACGCCGCTTCAGCCTGTACCGGGCGGGTTGGGCGTCGATGACGATTGCGGCCAGAATTGGACAATCAACCTGAATGCGGCAGCCGGCGGATCCAACAACGGTTACGGTTGGGTCTGCGTGCCCTTCGGCGGTGGAGCACAGGCACAGAGTGACACGCTCGTGGTACGTCGCGTGACCGAAGATCCGATCACGGCATTGGAAGCCGGCACGATGTATCTGCAGTCGGCGCGCTTCAGGGATAGCCAGATCTTCGTTGGCGGCGCCATTCCAGGTGGATTCGCCGGAGTTGCGGCACAAACTCACGCTCTGGTGGTTAACGGCTACTATGTGAGCCAAAACTCGTCGTTTCTCGATGAACCGGGCAGCCCCATGCCCTCATTGCGCACAAAGACGCTGGTTCCCGGAGTTCTGGGGCCGCAGATCGTTGATCGGGAACTATTAGCGGGCGTGGAAGACCTTCAGGTGCAGTTCGGTGTCGATACCGATATTCTCGAGGCGCCGAACCGCGGGTCGATTGATCGCTATGTAAACCCCGGGGATCCGATCATCACGCTGGGGAACCCTGCATATTTACCCGATGCTCAGATCCTCGCGGTCCGCATCTGGCTCCGGGTTCGAGCGGAGCGGCCGGAGAACGGATATATCGACACTGCTAACTACGTCTACGCGGACCAGAACGTGCCCCCCTTCAACGATCAGATTCGCCGTATGGTCGTAACGAAGACGATCTACCTGAGGAACGCCAGGAGACCAATCTAGTGAAGACATATGGAAACATCGTAGAAGGTCTTGGAAATAGGCAGCGAGGCGCAGTCCTTCTGGTCGGGCTGATTCTGCTCGTCGTCCTCACGGTCCTGGGCATCTCAGGGTTGAATACCGCGACGCTGGAACTCGCCCAAGCTGGAAACGCTCAATCGCACCAGGAGGCATTCCAGGCGGCAGAAACGGGAATAGAGCTCTCCATGTCACAGCGTAGATACAGTACGCTCGGACCTGTCATCGTGCCGATGACACTCTTGGATCTCGGCACCTCGAATACCGAAGCATCGTCAGCCTTCGTGGAGACAACGGCGGTGCCAGATGATGCCTTCAGCATGGGCGTGCAGAACGGTTCCGTACAGGCTTTTCATTTCGATGTCGTGGCAGTTGGCCGCGGCCCGGGAAACGCGGTTGCTACCCATAATCAGAGTTTTTATGTCGTCGGACCGGGAGGTCTTTAAGCGACGCCCGAGTGTAGGGAGATACTTATGAAGCGCTTTTTCTTCGCAACCCTGATACTCCTGTCGAGCGGTATTGGCACGGCTTGGGCCTATCGGGTCATCGAACAAACAGAAGACTCCTATGAACTGGCTCTCGCTGAGGTAAGTCTACCCCGTGGCCAGCCTGGCTTCGTCAGATTTAGAATGTGTAACGATTGCGAAACGATCTCGCTTCTTTTGACTAGTTCGACTACCTACTACGTGAACGGCGCACTCTCGGAGCTCCCGGAGTTTTTCGCTGCTGCTGCGGCATTTCGTGAGATGGAAGGCCGTGGAAACAGCACCGCCGTGTATGTATTTCTCGATAC
>CAYXNS010000059.1:0-10495 GCA_964466315.1 uncultured Gammaproteobacteria bacterium | reverse complement strand
GGTAGTCTCTTCGTCGGTCATATCTGTCTCAGACATTGTACGTGTTCAGTTCGTAACCCCGATCGCGGTAGAAGCGAAAGCGCTCGCGACCGCTTTCGCGTCTTAGGGGGTCGGCGTCGACGACTTCAACGACCCGATAGTAGCGGCTGAAGAACTCGGGTACCTGTGGCGTCAAATTTATCATCACATCCCAGCTCTGGCTTGCCTGAGTGTCCGCGGTCATCTCAGCCGCCAGATCGCTGCGGCCGATGAGCACGGGCTCCTCTAATGGCGGTTCCGGATTCCTGCCGACGAGCCGGTGGGGAATAAAACTCCCCTGAGAGAACGTCCAGAGCAGGCCATCGAGCCTCGTCGCGTCGGCTTCGTTCTCGGAGTGAAGATAGACCTGGAGCTTTTCCTGTACGGCTTTTTCGGTGATGCGGCACGCGAGGCGCAGCCAGGACTCGTTCGAATTCGTTGCCAGTATGTAGAAGTCGATCTGGGTCACTGTCGCACGGCTCTCCCTATAGGTTGAGCAGAAAGTCAGAAAGCAGCGGCACGGGGCGGCCCGTGGCGCCTTTGTCCTTAGTCGACAACCAGGCCGAGCCCGCGATATCCAGATGCGCCCATGATATCTCGTTGACGAACCGGGACAGGAACTGGGCGGCGATGCTGGCGCCGGCTTCCCGGCCGCCGACGTTGGCGACGTCCGCGAAGTTGCTCCGCAGCGTATTTCCGTACTCTTCATCCGCCGGAAGGTGCCAGGCGGGATCGAGTGAGCGCTTACCCGCGTCGAGTAGCGCTCTCGTGAGTTTCTCGTCGCTGCTGAAGAGTCCGGTATAGATATGACCGACCGCGACGACGCAGGCGCCAGTCAGCGTCGCGACGTCGAGTATGTAGCGCGGTTTGAAGCGCCTGGCGTAGGTCAGCGCATCCGCCAGGATCAGACGTCCCTCGGCATCGGTATTGAGGATCTCGATCGTTTGGCCAGACAGCGACTTGACGATGTCGCCGGGGCGTGTCGCGCGGCCGCTCGGCATATTCTCGCAGGCGGGAATTATCGCGATGACGTTGAGTTCCGGCTGCAACTCGCCGATCGTATCCATGGTCCCGAGTACTCCCGCAGCGCCGCACATGTCGAACTTCATCTCGTCGAGCTTCTGCGGCGGCTTCAGCGAGATACCGCCCGTATCGAAGGTGATGCCTTTTCCGCACAAGACGACAGGTGCGTCGCTTTTGCCGGCACCGCGATAGCGGACGATGATGAAACGCGGCGGCTCTTCGGCACCCCGAGCGACGGACAACAACGCGCCCATCCCGAGACGCTTCATGTCTTCCGGCCCGAGCACGGTTACGCCGACGTTCTCATAGCGTTTTGCGAGTGCGCGTGCCTCGCGTGCGAGATGGGAGGGAGTGCAGACATTAGCCGGACGATTGCCGAGGTTACGCGCGAGGTCCGTGCCGTTTGCGATGGCGCGGCCATCGTTGATACCGCGACGCGTTTCTTTGGAGTCCCGGCGGTCACCGATCGCAATCGCCAGCTTCCCAAGCCGGGATTTCATGCGGGAACCGGTCTTGAATTCGTCGAAGCGATACAAGGCGCCCCGAACGGCATCGACGCTGATACGCCCGGCGTAGTAGGCATCGAGGCCGCGTGGGCGGGAGTAGGCGAGATAGCTCGTAGCTTCTTTGATGCTGCCCGCCTTGAGTTTGTGCGTGGCGGCAGCCAGCGCCTGCCGGAGGCGTTTCGCATCGAATTCGGCCTGCTTGCCGCAGCCAACTAATAACGCTCGCTCGGCTGCCGTGCCCTGGAGGCGCGGCAGAAGCAGTGTCTCGCCAAGTTTCGCAGCGGCGTCGCCGCTTTTCAGCAGTTGGCTTAGGAGCCCTCCGCAGGACAGGTCGACCTCTCGAGTGGGCCCCTTGAGCCCGCGACCCTCGAAGACCGGCAGAATCGCGCAGGCGGTCTTTTGGCTCGCCGGCGCTCCGGTCTTGACGGGAAATTCCATTGCAGTCTCCTCAGCCTGGTGGGGCAGCAAGCGGCTGTCCGACGGCCCCGCAGAACCTGTGTTCCGGGGCCGCCCTGCGCTTGTGTTATCGTGTCTTGGTCCCAGCAGAAAAAGTGCGGGCTAGTGTACTCGATTAGCGCAACGTACTGAAAATCCTCCTATCCCTTGAATCTCATCAGCCGCTACATTCTCCGCGAGACGTTCATTGCCTGGTTGACGGTGACACTGGTTCTCTTTGTCATTCTCATGAGCAATCAATTCGCGGAGATTCTCGACGACGCCGCCGCGGGCAGGCTCCCGCGAGATGCTGTGTTTGTGATACTCGGTCTCACGTCTCTGCGGTATATCACGGTACTTACTCCGATTGGATTGTTCCTCGGGGTAATGCTTGCGCTGGCACGATTGAACCGTGACTCCGAGATGGCTGCGCTGGCGGCTTGTGGAATCGGCCCGACGAGACTGCTCGGTCCCGTAAGTGTCTTGACCATAATGCTGTCGAGTTCCGTCGCCTGGCTGTCGCTCGTGCAAACACCGGAGGCCCTGCGTTCGATCGAGGAGATCAAGCAGCGGGCTCAGGAAGAGCTTGAGCTGGGTGTTTTGGAATCGGGCAAGTTCACGTCGCCCGATTCTGGGGACACGATCGTGTACGCAAAGGAAGTCACGGGTGAAGAGATCCATGACGTGTTCATCGAGCATCAGGCCGATGAGGGGGTCGTAGTGATTCTCGCGGATCGAGGTGAGCGCGTTCATGACACCGAGACGGGCGACTTGACGTTCGTGCTGTATGACGGCCGCCGCTATGAGGGCGTTCCCGGGGATCGAGAATTTCGAGTCGTAGATTTTGCCGAACACGGTATGCCGATTCGCGCGGACGAAGACGATGAGGCAGAGGAACTCGTCGAGACGAAATCGAGTGTGGTGCTCCTCACATCTTCGGCGCCCGAGGATCAGGCGGAACTGCAGTGGCGCATATCTTCTCCGATCATGTTGTTTGTGCTGATGCTGCTCGCCGTACCACTCAGTCGTTCCCGGCCACGCGAGGGTCGCTACGCTCGTCTTGGCGTCGGCATCTTGATTTACATCACCTATGCCAACCTGCTCTCGATCGCCCGAGTCTGGGTGGAGCGGGAAGAGGTGCCCCAATGGGTAGGGATGTGGTGGGTCCATCTCGGGCTCGGGTTGGTAGGCTTGACGCTACTCGGCCGTGAATCGGGTTGGTTCACCTCGAGCCCGCGGGTCCATCGAGCGGATTTCGCGTGATGGGCCTCATCGATCGCTATGTCGCCGGAGCAGTCTTGAAGGGCGTAGCGACGGTGATCCTCGTCTTGCTCGGGGTAGTGACCTTCATAGAGTTCGTCGGACAACTCGACGATATCGGTACCGCCCAGTATGAGCTTAAGGACGCGTTCGCCTATGTAGCGCTGCGAATACCACGCTTGATCGTTCAGATGCTGCCGGCTGCGGCGCTACTCGGTGCGTTGCTCAGCCTGGGTAACCTCGCCGTGCACAGTGAACTCGTCGTCATGCGGGCGAGCGGCGTGTCCCGGCTGGGACTATTGGGATCCGTCGGTATCGCCGGCGTCATTCTCATGATCCTCATGGGATTGCTCGGCGAATCGCTGGCGCCGTCTCTCGGCGCGTATGCCAGGCAAATCCGCTCACAGGCGTTATTGGATAGTGTCGATATCGCGAATGCGCGGTCAGCGTGGCTCAAGGATGGCGACCGGATCTTCAACTTCAGGCGCGCCGAGGACGGCATCAGTTTCGGCGGTGTGTATCTCTTCGAACTGGATGCTGCCGGTTCTCTGAATCAGGTCGCCCGCGCGGACTCGGCCGAGATCGATGCGCAACAACGCTGGATCCTCGCTAACTATGAGGCAACGCAGTTTGCGGACGATAGTGTCACTTCCAGCGCGGAACGACGCTCGATCCAGAACTACGACCTGAGTCTTGAGTTACTCGGGCTCTCGGAGGTGCGCCAGGATCTACTGGATACTGAAGGTTTGAAGCGCTATATCGGCTATCTCGAGCAGAACGATCTCGACAGCGATCGCTACGTCACCGCTTACTGGGCGAGGGTGGCCGATGTCGTGTCCGTCTTGCTGATGACATTGTTGGCGCTGCCGTTCGTTTCCGGCACTTTACGGTCTGCCGGAACGGGCGCGCGGCTACTCGTCGGCCTGATCATCGGGCTCGGTTACTACGTCGTCGCTCAGACGTTCGTGAACAGCGGTGAGGTTTTCGATCTCGATCCGCTCGTCGTCGCGTGGCTCCCGAGCGGTATCCTGTTGATCATCACCGCCGGCGCGTTGCTGCGGATTCGTTAGAGCTTGACTATCCGCGTCTTCGAGGGCCGGTCGTGCCAACAGAGCCGATCCCGGTCGAGCGCCCCCCAGAGAAAACCCAGGCCGGGTGGCAGCAGTAGTATCCAGGCCGCGACGTAGCGTCGCAGAGCGTCGGACCACTCGGGTGCGCGACCATCGAATCGTTCGAGCCGGATCTTCCATGCGCGCATGCCGAGCGTTTGCCCGCCATGTGTCCAGAACCAGCAATAAAACAGGAGAGCGACCATCAGGAGGCCGGCATCGAACCGCCATGATGCGGGCGTGATTGCGGCGCCGCCGCGGAGCACGATCAAGACGAGCGTAAAGTTGAACATGATGCTGGCTAGTAACAGGCAGTCATAGCTCATCGCAGCAAGGCGGCGCGTTAGGCCGGCAGCTGGCCTACGCGAGTTATCTGTGGGACGGGGCACTAGCTTCCATTGACTGGGTTCGAGTGTCGGACGCGGCAGAAGTTTAGCAGGCTGTGCAGTGAGCCATAGATCGCGAATTCAGCGCGATCGGAGCGCGGAAATCGTTTATCTTGAAGATATGAGGATGGCAGCGAAGAAGCCCAGGTTATTCTACTTCTGCTCGATACGGAGGGCACGTGTAACTGGTGAAGATCGATCGGCCGCCGGGGTCTTGATGCAGGCTTCGTTCGAGCCGTCGACGATCTCGGAGAGGATCAGCTCTGTACGGGATATTTCGAGCAGATAATCGCATCGGAGTGACATGACGAGCGAGAGACCAGTTCGATCGGCACTGCGGATCGCCAGTCTGCCGCTGAGCCTCTGTCTCGGTGCGGTACTCGGAGTCTTTATCGGCGCTCTCTTCGGTCGACCCGCCATCGGCGTGGCCATCGGGGCTGCGCTGGGTCTCGCGACCGGCGTTGCGCTGTCGGCGGCATTTCTCGTAACGTATTTCTTTCGCGAGCGCGGCTAGATCGATGGGCCAGCTGGAGCGTCGAGCAGAGGCGACGGAGTGCGCAGTGATAATCAACGCTACGGCTTCGAGCCGACGATCCTCCGTGAGAAATGTACGGTTGGTACGTACGCTGCACGGCCGCTGAGATGGCCGCCAGTCAGATCTCTTCCCGGTGGTATGTCTACGTCGTTCGCTGCGCGGACTCGACACTGTATACGGGCGTAGCCACGGACCTCCACGCGCGCATAGCGGCGCACAATGCGGGGCGCGGTGCCAAATACACGAAGAGCCGGCTCCCGGTGACGCTGGTCTACGAGGAGATCGTCGAGGATCGTAGCGCGGCACTGCGCCGCGAATACGAGATCAAGCGGTTGCCGCCGGACGCGAAACGTGCTCTGGTTGCTCGATAAGTCGCTGCTGCGGCTGCCGGCAAAATTAGCGGGACTTCTGCTGCGAGATGCGCATCGCGCGGCTCTCCGGCACGAAAGACTGCGCTTCCCCGAGCGTCAGTAACTCATAGAGCGCCGTGAGGCTTCGCTCGCGGCGTTCGTAGACTCGCCAGCTCCGGTAGTCCGGGAACGGATTTGCGGCCCGCATCGCCTCGGGCGACGCCCGGACTGAGAACTGCGTCACAGAATCGCTGTGAGGAGAGGCGTAGCCTGAGTTCCAGTACTCCTCAGACTTTCCCCCTGAATTGCCCGGCCTAGTGCCGGGCTTTTTTTTGCCGCCTTTTTTCGCGGTACGATAGCTCCGATGGCCCACGGCACATGCCTGCTTCGGAGACGCTGACTATGAAACCACTGCTTGTGACCTTGCTCGTGTTTTCACTGCATGGACCGGTCTGGGCCCAGGATGAGCCCTTGTCGATCGAGGGCTTGGCGCTGCGAAACGCTCGATTGTTGGTCGCGGGAATGGCGTACGGTTTCTGGATCTACGACAGCGAGCTTGAATCGGCTGAGCAAGCGCGGCTTTACTGCGCGCCGGATGACGTCAGCATCAGCGGCAACTATCTTTGGGAACTGGCCGAAGCTGAGCTAGGCGGTGATCACGATCTAGCGGCGGTTGCGGCGACGGTGCTACGTCGCCTGCAGGCTCTCTACCCTTGTGCCGCCTGAAGCTGGACGTCGTACTTCATGGCCTGTCTGCGGTAGCTCTCGATCAGGGCGGTAATCGTGTCGTCAGTCCTGAGTATCATCGCCCTGGCCGTCTGCCGGCCCTAATCCTGGTTGTTTACGCCGTGCCGGCGCCCACTCGCATAGCCGAGCAAGCGGGTACCCCGTTAGGTTCTCCAGTCGCTTCGCGTCGACATTTTGGGCGAGTTGCGGGGTATCAGTCGTAATGATTTTTAGTTCCGCATTTCTCATCTTTGGGTCGTTCACTCGTAATGTGTTTCGGTCATTTACGGCCGCAGTGTCGCGAAGACCAGCCACAGCAGCGGTGACCTGAGTCACATCTGGTATTGAACTGAGATTAAGTGAAGTGCTGGTGACACATTCTGAGCAATGCGTCGACAAATTGTAGGTGAAAGGATGGCTTCGTGCTGTACCCGCACCTATAGGAAGGTAGGCGAGGAGTGGGGATGGTCGGAAGAGCAGCCTACTCGTCGTCAGGAACGAACAAGAACTGCTCATCTAAAACCTCCGTCACATCGAGGTCCTCATAGGTGCCAAGAAATTCGTCTTCGAGAATTTCCGTATCGGTCAGCTGTTCGGGATCCGGTTTGTAATCGAAGAATCCCGTCGCTTCGTTATTTTCCATCTTATCCATTACCTCCTCATCGATCACCTGGGTCGAGGTTGACTGGATCTTGGCAGTATGGCTCATGACTTCACCTCATGGGGTACCGTTGCAGTGAAGGTTCTGATATTTGCGCTCGGAATTATGTGATGCGGGTCACTCTTATGTGTAGTCGGATAGTGCGCATGATTCATGTATCGCCGAATGTTTCAATCAGGGAGATTGCGTTTTTTCGGTAGGTATCTCAGTACTGAGTATTCTCCATGGTGCCCCGACGGCGTAATTCACAGATGTGCTTAGTCGGCCTGTAGTTCGGGTTGAGTGCGATCTAGTCATCGTTGGACGTTAACGTGCTCCAGAGTAAAGCGATTAGTATGCGATGAAGAGCGCTGATGTTGATACGTGGAGCAAGACCTTGGCTCTAAACTGCTATCGTTTTGAAGTGATCGATTGAGGTTATTCGTATTCATTGCTCTGTTGTATGTCTTGCCGCGCGCGCAGGGGCAGGAGTTCACACAGATCGATTTCCCGAGCGCGGAAGCGACGACTCTCCTCTCGATCAGCCGCGACGGGGGTGTCGTCGGTAGCTTCACGATTCGTACCGGGCGCAGGTACGGATTTTTTCTCGATACTGTGGGTGTCTTCAGGACTATCGATTTCGCTGGCGCCGCGGAGACGACGGCGTTCGGTATCAATCTGCATGGCACCACTGTCGGAAGTTACAAGGACGCGGCCGGTCGAAGTTATGCCTACATTCTGCAGCGCGGTGAGTTCACGGCAATCGACGTTCCCGGGGCGGTCGATGCTTGTGGTTTGGGGACAAATGGCCGATCGGATGTCATCGGAAGCTATGAAGATAGCGATGGTGGAGTGCACAGGTTCTTTCGGCGGCTAAGCCGTATTTCGACGATCGATTTCCCCGAGGCATTCGCGACCGTCACTCGAAGCGTCAACAGCTATGGTGACATCGTCGGGTACTACGAGGACGCGGAAGCCACTACGCACGGCTTCCGGCTGGCTCAGGAAGTCTTCACGACAATCGATTTCCCCGGCGCGATAGAAACCAGAGCCGCAGGCATAAACAGTCGCGGTGACGTTACCGGCAGTTATAAGGACGCCGACGGCACGCACGGCTTCCTCTTGCGCCGTGAATTGTACGCTGGTTTCGATTTTCCCGGAGCTGTCTCAACGACCGCTGCCGGCATTAACGCCGCCGGAGATATCGTGGGGTATTTTCAGGATGCCTCCGGTAGCAGTCATGGTTTCTTGCTCGAGGGGCAGATCGTTGAAGTGCCTGCGCACGTCGGGGGCGACGGGTTCCCCTAGCGGATTACCTGCGCCGGAGAGAGAGCGCTAACGGTCGAATCTGTTTCCGCGATTGCCAGACTGAGTTCTCTGATTTCGGTCGTTGCCCAGTTCGGCATCGTAGCGGCTCAGCAGCCGTATGGTCTCGGCACGGTTTGTCGTCACCGCTATATTCAGCGCCGTTTGGCCGGCATTTGCGCGGATGTTCGGGTCAGCGCCACGCTCGAGTAATAGCCGAGCGATCTCCGGGCCCTTCGCCGAGACGGCATAGTGCAGCGCAGTCATACCGGAAGCGTCTCGGGTATCGACACGAGCACCGTTCTCCAGGAGGTAAATCACTACCTCGACATGAACTTGATTCGTGGCGTAGTGGAGCGGCGTGCTTCCGAGCTCATCGATCGCGTCGACGTCGGCGCTGCCTTCTATGAGACGTACCACCTCAGAGAGATTACCGTGGTACGCGGCGCGGTGTAGATCGACCGTAGGCTCGCTGGCCACAGCAGTCGACAGCAGCACAAGACTAAGAAGATAAACGTAGTTCATAGTTGCCGGCGGCAGCGGAAGGATCGGCAACCCATTATTACAGTGCCGGGGGGCACTTGCTTCCCGTGGTGCGGGCGGGGACCGTTCGAAGAGATGAAAGCGTCTAGAGCTACCCGTACAGGATCGCGTGTAGTACATTGCCAAAGCCCATCAGGAACAGGATGAACAACGAAAACACTACGGTCGCCGCTATTCCTGCTAACCATACTGGGTTGTCGAGGAAATCAGACAGATGCATGATGGCTCTCCCCTTTGTTTAGCCTGTGTTCAAGATAGCGTACTACCAGAGTTCGTGTAATCAGGAGATATACTTAACTGCTCCAGAAGTACCTCTGACGTGGACAGGGTCTTTCAAACGCTGGCCGGAGCCATCGCCTGAAATAGCGCCACCGCAACAACAACGAGTAAGATCGGCAGGATAACTGCTACTACTATGTATCGATGCTCGCCAAATTTATCGAAAAAGTTCATCAATGATCCTCATTTGTATGAATGGGTAGAGGATATACCCTCGATTTGCCACTTGGAAGGGTTGGATTTCTCGCGTCCTCGGGCTTGTCGCTTAACCCTGCCGGGTCGCTATCAGACCACACCGACGGCACTGAAGTTTTCCCACTGCTTCCCCAGCACGAAACTCGAACGATTTGCTGACCACGTAGAAGTCGTGGAAACCAAGCCAGCATAGGATTCTGCCGAACGTTGGTAAGTTAAAAGCCATCGTACAACGCCCCCCACTGGATTTTCGAGCGTCTTTCAAGGGTATCAAAACTCGCGGAAGACTCCATCCGCCTTTCTGCCGATGGGTATATCTACCTATCGCGATCTGTGCACCTAGAACGGTAGAGTGGCCTACGCCATTATCGACTGGCCATTGGTTCAAGTTGCCGACATCTATGATGGGCCGCGACTATTTCGAGGGCAAGCAGAACCCCGGCTATCCGCATTATCGAGACATCATCCGGTGCATAACCAAAAAGTATGGGGGGTAGAATTCCTGACTACGGAAGCATATGGCTTCCACGAACTGGTCGCTTACCATGGCGAGAATCAGAGGGAGGACAAGATATGAATATAGTAAGACTGCTAATCGCATCGAGCCTGCTGATGCTGATGGTAAATCATGCAGCGGCACATCACAGCTGGGCAGCCATATTCGATACGGAAGGCGATGCAGAAATCGACGGTGTTGTATCGAAGATTGTATGGAGAAACCCACATATCCAGCTTGAAGTGACGACCGATCCCGGCACTCCGGAAGAAAAAGTCTGGGACATCGAGAGCAACTCCGTTGCCAGCCTGGTCCGCATGGGCGTGAACTCCGAGGTTCTTGCTGAAGGCACTCAGGTAACAATCGCCGGCTACCCTGAACGCCAGGGAGCTGACAGCATATTTATGAATCATCTGTTGTTACCCGATAATACGGAGGTGATTTTTTTGCGTGGTGCGGAGCCTCGTTGGGAGGGCGAAACTATTGGGACTTCGGATAGGCTTCATGGAAAGGTCGTCGAAGAAGATTTTTCCAAACGCCCCACATCCATATTTTCGGTTTGGAATACCATATACGGTGCAGAAGGCAGCCATCAGGCGTTAGGTGGCCGAGTGGATTGGACTGACTATGCCCTCGAAAAACGAGAGCGCGATAGGGCAGCGGGCCTTGGAGGACCACCTGATAGGCAC
>CAYXNS010000058.1:0-11244 GCA_964466315.1 uncultured Gammaproteobacteria bacterium | reverse complement strand
TGATGACGAGACCCACTAGAACGGCGGAGACGCCGAGATTGCGGGCGGTCGCTGCTGCGCTAACCACGAGGCGATCCGCTCCCCAAAAGAGCAACAGGAGGCCGATCAGAATTTCAGCCGCTGGCAACAGCATATTATTACGGGATACACCCTGTGCTCATTTCGAATCATCGTTGTGAATTCTAGCAGTCTAAGTGTGGTGGTCATGAGGGAAAACACGGATTCGGTTAGACTGTTCGCCGGGCGCATTCCATCATATCGGGCGTAGAGCATGGATTCGAACGCAGTAGGAGAACTCATAGAGAAGGGTCTACCGGATGCCAGCGTCGAGGTCCGCACGGATGGGTCTGGGCATTACGAAGCGATCGTCATTTGTTCCGCGTTTGATGGCGAGCGAAGCCTTCGCCGGCACCAGATGGTCTACGGGACGCTCGGGGACCTACTCGGTGGCGAGATCCATGCGCTGAACCTGAAGACTTTCACGCCCGAGGAGTGGCAATCTCGATTGAGTTGAGCGAAGGCGCGACGAGTTGGATCGACTGGAAATCACGGGTGGCGAGCGTCTCTTGGGCGAGGTCCGGATCTCGGGCGCGAAGAATGCGGCATTGCCGATCCTGGCCGCTTCGCTATTGGCTGAAGGCCCCGTGGTACTCGAGAACGTGCCACACCTCAACGACGTCACCACGACCGTCAAGCTGCTACGTCGCATGGGTGTGGGAATCATTTTCCACGACGGTCTAAGGCTCGAGATAGACGCCAACGATATCTCTGAATTTCTTGCCCCTTACGAACTCGTGAAGACCATGCGGGCGTCGGTGCTCGTCCTGGGCCCATTGCTAGCTCGTTTCGGCCGTGCCGATGTGTCGTTGCCCGGTGGTTGCGCGATCGGGGCACGGCCGATCAACCTGCATATCGGCGGCCTTCAATCGATGGGTGCCGATATATCGATCGACAACGGTTATATCCGCGCGCGCGCCAAGTGCCTCGAGGGTGCGCGCCTGATCCTGGACACCGTGACCGTAACGGGAACCGAGAATTTGATGATGGCGGCGGTCCTGGCGAAGGGCGAGACGGTGATCGAGAACGCCGCCAGGGAGCCCGAGGTCGTCGATCTTGCTAATTTCTTAAGCGCAATGGGAGCACGGATCGAGGGTGCGGGCACCGACACGATCTCGATCCAGGGTGTCGACTCGTTGCAGGGGACGAATTACTCCATCCTCCCCGACCGCATCGAGAGTGGTACCTACCTAGTCGCCGCGGCGATCACGGGTGGGCGGGTGAAGATCAAGCGCACGCGGCCCGACCATATGGATGCGGTTCTCATGAAACTCGAGGAGGCGGGTGCGTCCGTCCAGCGTGGGGAAGATTGGATCGAACTCGACATGGCCGGAAAGCATCCCGCGGCGATCGATCTTCGGACCGCACCCTATCCCGGGTTCCCAACCGACATGCAGGCCCAGTTCTGTGCGCTGAATTCTGTCGCGGACGGCACCGGCACGATAGTCGAGACCATCTTCGAGAACCGGTTCATGCATGCCCACGAGTTACGGCGCATGGGCGCGGATTTGTCGATCGAGGGGAACACGGCGATCACACGAGGCGTAGAGCATCTCACCGGGGCACCGGTCATGGCGACCGACTTGCGCGCGTCGGCGTCACTCGTGTTGGCGGGTCTTGTCGCCGAGGGTGTGACGATCGTGGATCGCATCTATCACATCGATCGCGGCTACGAGTGCATCGAAGAGAAGCTCTCACAGGTCGGCGCGCAGATACGCCGCTTGCCCAGTTAACCGGTCGATCTCGACGCGGGTGGCCGTTCCTCGAGAACCGCCTCGGTCTCAAACTGCCCGGCGCCATGTCGGATCCCGCGAATCCGAACCGTCTCACCGGGATCCCCGCCGGCGACGAGATTCATCATCTGTTGCGCGCTGAGCATGCGATCGCCGTTCACATGCGTCACGACATCGCCACGGCGTAAGCCCGCCGAGGCGGCTGGTCCGCTGGCCTCGAGCAACTCGATCCCGGGTCCGGAGAGGCCGAGCGCTTGCGCTTGCAGCGTTGGTAGATAACGTACGTTTACGCCAAGCCAGCCGCGGATGACACGGCCATGCTCGATGAGTTCGGCCATGACGCCGCGAACGAGGTTGACCGGGATCGCGAAGCCGACCCCCGCGGGAATGACTTCGTCCCGCAAGGTAGCGCCAAGGACCGCCGTGTTGATACCGACGAGTTCGCCCCGAGTATTTACGAGCGCGCCGCCGGAGTTGCCGACGTTGATGGCGGCATCGGTCTGGATGAAGCTCTCAAAGGTCGCCAGTCGCTGCTCGAGACCGCGGCCTGTCGCACTGACGATTCCCTGCGTCACGGTCTGACTCAAGCCAAGCGAGTTGCCTATGGCGAGCACGACGTCGCCGATGCGAAGCGTATCGGAGCGCCCGAGCGCAATGGTTGGCAAGTCAGGCAAATCAATTTTCAAGAGCGCGAGTTCGGTTTCTGGGTCAGCGCCCACGAAAGTTGGTTCAACGGCTCGTCCGTCCGAGAGCCGCACATAGATCTCGTCCGCATCCCGGATTACGTGCCAGTTCGTGACGAGATAGCCGTCCCGGCTGATGACGACGCCGGAGCCGAGACCCTCGCCGGCTAATGGACTGGTCCTGATTCCTGCGAATCCGCTGCGCTGCCCGGGGATACCGGCCGTATAGATATTCGCGACTGCCGGTGCGCTGGCGACGACAGCGTTGGCATAGCTGCTGGGCGCATCACCTGCGCCCCCCTGGCTCGGGTTGATGAGGTCCGGCCGGACGAGTACCACCACGAAGGCCAGCGCCAGTCCGATGGCTACGGACTGGGCGACAAAAGCGGCTGTCTTGATGGCGCCGGGCATGGGAGTAGTTTAACAGGCACGGAGGCATGGCTCTTCCGGTGGTCAAGGGCTTACGGCGCTGTGTATAATCGCGCGGGTTTGAGAAGGACCATCTTTACAGAGATGCGCGATTTCGGCAGCGACCATCGTGGCCACGGACGTCTCCGCAAGAACACACTATCAATCGAGATACTTACGAGCAGCTGACCTAGGCGCTAAGTCAGCCCAGGAGTGCTGAATGACTGACAAAGCGGATCTCTCCAGACGCCATTTTCTTTCGGCCGCTACGGCGGTTACGAGTGGTGTTGGGCTGGCCGCCGCTGCCGTTCCGTTTGTCGCCTCTTTCCGTCCCAGCGCTCGGGCCCAGGCCCTCGGCGCTCCGGTCGAAGTCGATATCAGTAAAGTCGAGCCGGGCGCATTGATCAAAGTGGAGTGGCGCGGCCGCGTCATTATGATCGTGCATCGGACAGCCGACATGCTCGGCCGGCTGGGATCGATCGATGGCATACTCGCGGATCCGGCTTCGCTCGAGTCGGAGCAGCCGGGTTTTGCCGACAACGAACATCGCAGCTTGAAGCCCGAGATTCTCATCGTCGAGGGTGTCTGCACGCATTTGGCTTGTGTGCCAACTCCGCGTTTCGAGGTCGGTCCGGCCGACCTGGGGTTGGATTGGCCGGGTGGCTTCTATTGCCCCTGTCATGGGTCGAAGTTCGATCTGGCCGGTCGCGTATACAGCACCATGCCAGCGCCCACCAATCTACGCGTGCCTCCTTACAGTTTCGTTACCGAGAGTACGGTGCTGATCGGTGCAGAAACGGGGGTTAGCTAGTGGCAACGACTCAATCTGACGTCTTGAGTCGCCTCGGCCGGAATTTCACGGCACTCACGGCCTGGATAGACGATCGGTTCCCGATGACAAAGCTCCTCAAGGAGCACGCGACCGAGTACTACGCTTCCAAGAACTTCAATTTCTGGTATGGCTTCGGCGTACTCGCATCCGTCGTACTGGTGCTGCAGATCGTTACGGGCATCCTGCTGACGATGAATTACAAGCCATCCGCGGCGGAGGCGTTCGCCTCTGTCGAGTACATCATGCGCGATGTGGACTGGGGCTGGCTGATCCGCTATCTGCACTCTACCGGCGCCTCGGCTTTCTTCATCGTCGTCTATCTGCACATGTTTCGTGCGATGCTCTACGGGTCCTATAAGAAGCCGCGCGAGCTGATCTGGCTGATCGGGATGGCGATCTATTTCTGCATGATGGCCGAAGGCTTCTTCGGTTATCTGCTGCCGTGGGGAAATATGTCCTACTGGGGTGCACAGGTCATCGTGTCCTTGTTCGGCGCCGTGCCGGTCATCGGCGAGGGGCTGGCGGAATGGATTCGCGGCGACTTCTACATCTCCGATATCACGTTGAATCGATTTTTTGCATTCCACGTGATTGCGGTGCCGCTGATGCTTCTAATACTCGTCGTCGTTCATATCATGGCGCTGCACGAAGTCGGCTCAAACAACCCCGACGGCATCGAGATCAAGGAACATAAGGGCGCCGACGGAATACCGCTGGACGGCGTTGCCTTTCATCCCTACCACACGAGTAAAGACCTAGTCATCATTCTCGTGTTCACGATCGCGTTTTCTGCCGTGGTGTTTTTCGCACCGGATCTGGGCGGTTACTTCCTGGAGCACGCAAACTTCGAACCGGCCAACACGCTGCAGACGCCCGAACATATCGCTCCGATCTGGTACTTTACGCCGTTCTACGCAATTTTACGCGCAGTGCCGAACAAACTGCTCGGCGTCGTACTGATGGGACTTGCCGTATTGCTGCCGGTTTTCCTGCCATGGCTGGATCGTTGTAAAGTGAAGTCGATCCGCTACCGCAGCTGGATCTACAAACTGGCGCTCGCGACATTTGCGATTAGTTTTCTTGTCCTGGGATATCTTGGTCTACAGGCCGTCAGCGATACTTATACGATGCTCGCGCGCGTGTTTACAGCTTCATACTTCGCATTTTTCGTATTCATGCCCTTCTACACGAGTTGGGAGAAAACGAAGCCCGTGCCCGAGCGGGTGACGAAATGATCGTGAGAGCTTTATTGGTGACGTTGGGTTTGACGTTCAATCTGGCCGCGTTGGCCCAGCACACGGAGGAGGGTGCGCTGCTGCTGGAGCCGGCGAATACCGATATCAGCGATGTCGCCTCTCTCCAGCGAGGGGCGAAGTACTTCGTGAACTATTGTCTCGGTTGTCACTCTGCCCAGTACGTGCGCTACAACCGCCTCGGTGCCGACCTTGGGCTCACCGAAGCTCAGCTCGTCGAGAACATCATGTTCACCGGTGAACGCCCATTCGACACGATGACCAACTCCATGACGGCTGAGGATGCGGCGCGCTGGTTCGGTGTTGCACCGCCGGATCTCTCCTTGATCGCGAGGAGTCGCGGTACGGACTACCTCTATAATTTCCTGCGTGGCTTCTATAAGGACGCCGCCGCACCCGGCGGCGCCAACAATCTGTGGCTCGAGAGTACGGCGATGCCGCATGTGTTGTGGGAATTACAAGGCATTCGCACGGCGGTATTCGTCGAAGCGGAAGTCGATGGAGTTACACTGCCACGATTCGAGCATTTCGAGACGGTCAGTCAGGGAACGCTCGATGAAGCGGAGTATGATGAACTCGTGCGGGATATTGTGAATTTTCTCAACTACATCGGTGAGCCGATGCAACTCGAGCGACGCGCACTCGGCGTCCGGGTCATAGGCTTCCTGCTGATATTTCTTCTGATCTCCTACATGCTAAAAAGAGAGATCTGGAAGGACGTCCATTAACGTTCTATTCATCTTCGGTTCGATCTACATCACTAGGAGACATGCCCATGGCGGTAATTGCTAACCGTCGCTCAGTCATGACACTTTTCTCGAGGCCGACTGACGTATGGAGTCATCGTGCGCGATTGGTGCTCGCTGAAAAGAGTATCAATATCGACATTATCGCTGTCGATGATGGCAGCTTCCCGGAGGATCTTCTGGATCTTAATCCGTACAACAGCGTCCCGACGCTCGTAGACCGGGATCTCGTGCTGTATGACTCGCGCGTCATCATCGAATATCTCGATGAGCGCTTCCCTCATCCTCCTCTGATGCCCGTGGATCCCGTTACGCGCGCGCAGTTTCGTCTCGCGCTGTATCGCATCGAGAACGACTGGTATGCCCTTGCGGGTGATATCGACGAGGGCGGTGACAGAAAGCCGGTTACGCGAGCAAGGAAGGCCCTACGGGAGAGTATCATCTCGAGCGTCGAGATCTTCGGCGCGAAACGATTCTTTCTGAGTGACGAGTTTTCCCTCGTGGATTGCAGTATCGCTCCGATCCTGTGGCGTCTCGGTGTCTTCAATATCGACCTGCCAGCACAGGCAAAGCCCATACAACAGTACATGGATGAAATCTTCTCCAGGCCGTCGTTTCAAGTGAGCCTCACGGAACTCGAACAGGAGATGCACTGAGGCGAATGGCGCCGGTTTCATCCAAGCGTCCCTATCTGATCCGCGCAATGCACGAGTGGATGACCGATAATGACATGACGCCCTTCGTCGTCGTGGACGCAGAAGCAGACAGCCTGCTCGTCCCCGAAGGGTACGTTTCCGAAGGCCGAATCGTTCTGAACGTTAGCTCCTCGGCCACCCGAGACCTGGCTCTCGGCGACGATCTACTGAGCTTCGAAGCGCGCTTCGGTGGTGTCGCTCACCAAATCGATGTGCCGACTTCGGCGATCATCGGAATCTATGCGCAAGAGACGGGGCAGGGCATGATCTTCACCGACGACGATCTGCCGCCACCGGAGTCCGACGAGCCCAGCGACAAAGGACCCTCTGGCCCACCTACCTTGAAGGTCGTCAAGTAACGGCCCACACAGCCTGCCGAAAAAACCTCGGGTGTGTGCGAGACAAGGCAAGAACCGGCGAGAAAGCGCACTGTGCAGACTAGTACATGAGCATTTTGAGCCGATTTTTTTTGACGCCGTATCGTGCCGCCTGAGGGTTTTTTGTCAGTCCTGGTGATCCCCCAGGATGGCGGTGTCGATGAGGTCGCAAAGACAATGAATAATCAGAGCGTGTACTTCCTGAACGCGGCAGGTTCGGTCCGCCGCCGCCCGTAACTCTATGTCCTCGGGATTCAGGCTCTGCGCGATGCTGCCGCCGTCGCGTCCGGTCAGAGCGACGATCTTGAGGCCCCGACTATGTGCCGTGGCGACCGCACGCAGGACATTCTCCGAATTTCCCGACGTGGAGATCGCGAGTAAGACATCACCCGACTGGCCGAGCGCTCGAACCTGTTTCGCGAAGACTTCGGCGTAGTGATAGTCGTTCGCAACCGCCGTCAGTGTCGACGTGTCGGTCGTCAGCGCGACGGCCGGTAATCCCGGACGTTCTCTCTCGAATCGGCCCAGCAGTTCGCCCGAGAAATGCTGGGCATCGGCCGCCGAGCCGCCATTGCCGCAGCTCAGAATCTTCCCGTCGTTGAGCAAAGCCTCCGCCATGAGTTCGGCTGCGCGCGATATATGCGGTGCGAGATTCTCCGACGCTTGCTTAACCGCGATGCTCTCGCGAAAGTGGGCTAGTACGCGATCGTCCATGTGCTTGCCGACGACTGTAGGTAGGCGCAACTCTGCCTGCAAAGGGCGCTCCCTTCAAGGCGCCGCATGGGCAATTTTGCCCATCTCCGAGGTTACTCTTCAGTCCGCATAAAAGGCATTCCGCAGCCACTGAAACCGCGGGGTCGCCGTATCGATATCGCTGACGGCGAAGATGTCGAACCGGAGTGGCTCCATGTGCCACGCCGGGTTACGCATGAGAAGGTGCCGGGTCGCGAGAATTATTTTGCGCTGTTTTCTCCGGTCTATACTGTCGATGACCGAAGTGATGCTGTCGCGTTTGCGAGCGCGCACCTCCGCGATGACGAGAGTGGCTCCGTCCCGGCAGACGAGGTCCAACTCGCCAAGCCGGCAGCTATAGCGCTGTTTGAGGATTCGGAGTCCGCGTTGCTCGAGATAATCGCGGGTGACGGCCTCCCAGGTATGGCCGGCTGCCTGTCGGTTCATGCGCTGCAACCCGATCGGGCGCGCCTATCTGAGGTCCGCGAGTTCCTGGGAGAGATTCCCATCCTGGGTGCCCAAAGCAACGGGCTGTCCGTCGCGAAACTGAGCCAGGGGCAAGCGGCGATGCACTCGGCCGTCCGCATCCAAACTCAGCTCGCCGGACATCGCGGGAACGGCCGTGAAGCCTCCGCTCTGGTTGTACAGCAGCGGGATCAGCCGGTAGGCATCGAAACCCATCGCGAACAAGCGCGGCCACTGCGCAACACGTTGCGGCCAATAGGTTGCGAGCGCCGTCTTCAGGCGGGCTGCGGCAACATCCGGCGAGAGCAGCCACGGCGAGTCCGGAAACAGGATACCGTCCAGGTCCCTATCGCTGGATCCGCCCGCGGGGCCATAGACTGCCGAGGTCGCATAGGTCGGCAAATCGCCTGCGTAGTGGAAGCGCAGTTGAGGTGCGAGCAGTCGCCCGTTAGTCGCGCTCGTGGCAACGAAGATGACGTCGATATCCTGTCGCCGTCGCGGCTCGAACTCCAGCGGAATGCCGATATTGGCGGCCAGCCGCTGATAGCGCTGATTGCTGCGTGCCAGGTTCAGTAGCGTCGTGATGGCCTGCGAGAAGTCCTGGCCGTCCGGATCATAGGCTCGGAATTGCAGCAGCTCTCCGCCGAGTCTCTTGAACTCGCTTTGAAAGCTGCCCAGCAAGCGGAGCCCCCAATCCGTGCTGGGAATCAGCGCGACCGCAGTGATGGCTCCATTAGCCGTCGCGTGGCGAGCGACTTCGACGGCCTCATCCTCGGGTGCCAACGCGAACTGATAGAAACCCGGGGGCATGGTTGCTTCGCTCTGCGCGAAGTTCAGCGCCAGCGTTGGCGTGAGCCCCGCACTACCGACGATCCGGTCGACATTCGGTTTCAACAGCGGACCTACGATAAAGTCGGCACCATCGGCCTGGGCGCGAAGGTAGGCGTCCTCGGTTCCGAGTACGTCGGTGTCGTATACCTTGATATGCGCGCGTTCATCAGTGGTGCTCGTTCGCAGGTGCGCGGCAATAAAGCCGTCGCGTATTGAAGCGGCTTCCTGGCTGAAGCTGCTGAGGGGCAACAACAGCGCAACCTGCTCGGGGTAGATCTGCGAGAGCTGGAAGCGCTCGAGGAGTTCCGGAAGAAAGGTCTCGGCTGCCGGGTGGTCAGGAAACTCATCGCGCCAGCCGATCAACCCGAGCTGGAGTCCCGACGGGTCGCTACGATAGGCGATCGCCACCGGTTGCAGCGCGAGCCAGCCATCGATCGTCGGATCGCCGCTCGCTACGAGCGGCCTGGCGAAGATCTGTTCCGACAGCCCGACCCAGATCATCTCGTGGTTCGCTAGGACCGCCGCGCCGTCATTGAGCCAGAACTCCCGCTCGACGAGGACCGTGACGGCTTCCTCGACGCGCATCAGCTCGAACAGGGCGTGGGCACGGACGGCCGCCGCCTCGATGAGAATCGCATCGTCCGGTGACCGCAGGAGCCGGTCGAGAATGTCGATCGCGGTTTCGGGACGGTCTTCCTCAAGCTCTATTGTCGCCGCCAGAACCAGAATCGTCTGTTGTTGCTGCGGGTTGCCGGCGTCACCCCCCTGCATGAGCCAGCGTCGGGCGGCGACAGTATCCCCCGCCGCCAGCACGAGTCGCGCGCCGGTGATCGAATAGGCCGCTCTCCACTCACCGCTACTAGCCGCAGTCAGCTCGTCGTAAAGCGCCAACGCGCCGCTCACGTCACCCGACAGCGCCAACGCCTCGGCCCGTTGCAGCATCTGCTGCTCGGGCGTCAAGACCGTCGGCCCCTCGACCGCGCAGCCCGAGAGCCAGAGCAGGCCGGCTACGGTAGCGAGTTTATTCCGTTGTCTCATCGTCATCAGCACTTGCACATTCTGCTTCCGCACAGGCAGCATGAACTCATGCATGCGGAATCCTCGGGAACACTTTACGTGGTTGGCACGCCGATCGGGAATCTGGACGATCTGAGTTTGCGCGCCCGTAGCATCCTCGGGGCCGTAGATTTGATAGCCGCTGAGGATACCCGCCGGACTCGGGGATTGCTATCGAGTATCGAGCTGAATGGCCCACTTATCGCTCTTCACGAGCATAACGAAGAGCAAGAGACACCGACGCTGATCGCTCGTCTGAAGCAAGGCGAATCGCTTGCGCTCGTCAGCGATGCCGGTGTACCGACAATCAGTGATCCGGGACTCAGGCTCGTCCGTGCCGCTCTGGCCGAGAATCTGCCGGTCGTTACCGTCCCGGGGCCCAACGCTGCCGTGGCCGCACTCAGCATCGCCGGCCTTGCGACGGACCGCTTCGTGTTCGAAGGTTTCTTGCCACGCCGCGGCGGTCAGCGACGTGAGCACCTTGACCTCTTGTCGGCCGAGACCCGCACGATGGTGTTCTACGAGGCGGTCCATCGGGTCGTGGAGACGCTCGAGGCGCTCATGGCGCGTTTCGGTCCGAATCGCTCAGCCGCGATTGCGCGCGAACTCACGAAACTCCACGAGCAAGTCGCGACGGGCACGCTGGCCGAACTCGCGAGCCAACTCGGAGACGATATCCCGCTCAAGGGTGAGTTCGTGTTGCTCGTTGCGGGCCGCCCCGGTGCCGATTCGGCGACCGCTGCCGAGGTAGAGCGTGTTTTCGCGATCCTCACCCCCGACCTTTCGGCGAAAGCGGCCGTCGCGGCGACGGCCGAGATCACGGGGCTCTCCCGCAACGAGATTTACCGCCTGACCCGCATCCCGGACTGACTCGGCTACGCCGATCGACAGGGTAGGAACGGCCCCCTGGCCGCGATACGTCGCTTGGCCAAGCCGCAAACGGCGGTTGCGATGGTCATGTCTCCCCTGCGCCTTACCCACCACGCTCCTGTTGACATTATTCCCAGAGGTCTTCGGGTCGACACGAACCATTCCACCCGCCGGTCTCGGTCACCGTGGCATTAGGTACGGCAGTGGAACCGAGCGCCGCGAGAAGCGCTCTGATAACCTTGGCGGTGGGAGTCGGCCGGGTAGTCGCTGGGGTATCTTCGGATAGCCCCGGAGGAAAGTCCGGGCTCCATTGGGCAGGGTGCCAGGTAACGCCTGGGGGGTGTGAGCCTACGGCCAGTGCCACAGAAAATATACCGCCGGGCGCGAGCTCGGTAAGGGTGAAAAGGTGCGGTAAGAGCGCACCGCGCAGGTGGCAACACACTGCGGCAGGGTAAACCCCACCCGGAGCAAGGCCGAATAGGGGAGCGTTATAGTGTGCCCACACG
>CAYXNS010000057.1:0-11290 GCA_964466315.1 uncultured Gammaproteobacteria bacterium | reverse complement strand
GTGCTCGAAGGATCGCGCGCTTTTGCCTCGGCATCCCGAGAATCATCTGCCGTTAGTTCTGAACTAGAGGGTTCAGTGCGTTCTGATTCGTCGGAAGACGACCAGAAAGAGATGATGAATGGTTTACGGTTCCAGAGATAGACTCCGGCGATGAGCGCGACACCCATTCCAAGAAGGATCCATCGCAAATCCCACATGGCCGGCGCGCCTAACTCGCGGCAAGCTGGACCGCCTCGTCAATATCGACGGCCACTAATCGAGATACGCCTGGCTCACTCATCGTTACGCCGATCAGTTGGTGCATGGCTTCCATTGTCGTTTTATTGTGCGTGATAAGGACGAATTGAACTTGTTGCGACATTTCTTTCACGATCTCTGAGAAGCGGCCTACATTCGCGTCATCCAAGGGGGCGTCGACCTCGTCTAGGAGGCAGAATGGTGCGGGGTTGAGCTCAAAAATCGAGAATACGAGAGCCACGGCAGTCAGTGCCTTCTCTCCACCGGACATCAAATGAATCGTGCTGATCCGTTTGCCCGGTGGCCGCGCCATGACGGTTACGCCGGAGTTTAAGAGATTATCTCCATCGAGATCCAAATAGGCGTGGCCACCACCGAATAGCCTCGGGAACAAGCGTCCGAGACCGGCATTGGTTTGGTCGAACGTCTCCTTGAATCGGGCTCTCGTCTCACGGTCGATCTTGCGAATGGCATTCTCGAGGGTCTCCAGGGCATCGTTCAGATCCGTAAACTGCGCGTCCAGGTATTCTTTGCGTTCTGACTGCTCTTCGTATTCATCTATCGCTGCCAGGTTGATATTGCCAAGCCGATGTATACGCCGTTCGATCTTCTCGGCTGATTCCTCCCAGAGTTCTGTTGTTGCTGCTTCGGGGAGTTCTGCAATGATGATATCGAGGTCGAAATCGGTTTGAGTGAACTGCTCCCGGACGGCTTCGGCGCGCACCTGAGTCTCGCGAACGTCCAGGCGGCTTTCATCCAGGCTCGCTCGTGCATCGTTGACGAGTTGCTCCTTATCCGTACGATTCTGCTCAACCGCCCGCAGCTCCTCGTCGACCATTTCCATCGAGCGCCGAGCGGTGGAAAGATCGGTCTCGATGCTCAGGCGTTCATCGAGATATTTAACGAGGGCGCGCTCTTCCTCATCCTGCGGCACTCTCGCCGCTTCGAGCTGGTGTTCCAGATCCTGGCGGCGCGTTAGCAAATGTTTCTGCTGATCTCGCACCCTCTCGAGAGCAACAGTTGCTGATTCCTTGGAGCTGCGACGCGATTCCAGTGCGATTGAAAGCTCTTGGACCTGTTTGCGCTCTGCCTCCGCCCGCTCACGCGCTTCGATGAATCGTTCTTGATGTTCCTCACGCGCTTGCTCCAGCTGTCCTTGCTCGATTTTGAGATCGTCATGATGCTCGCCGGATGCCATCAGGCTCGACTGGCTTTCTTGAAGCGTGCCCGATACGTTTCGAATTTCCGCATCGAGTTCCGTCATCGTGCGACTCAACGCGGCGACGCGGCTACGTTCTTGCTCCAGCCGCGCGCGACTCGTCTCCAGCTCACTCTTGGTCTCCGTGTAGCGCTGCTGTGCTTCGCTGACGTCGGTTAACGCTTTTGCGCCCTTTTGTTCGAGCCGCTCCAGTTGTGCACGGATATCCGATAGCGTCTTTTCAGTCTCCGCAACCTGGCGGGCTCCTGTACCCACATCCACCCGCAATTGTTTGATCTCGTCTCCGCGAGCCAAAACACCAGCCTGCGGGTCATCGCTTCGATTGATTCGGAGCCAGTCCAGACCGAGCCAGATACCGTCTCGTGTGATGACAGAGTCGCGGCCGGACAATGTTCTTCGCATCGTAAGCGCGGACTGCAGAGAATCGGCAACATGAATACCCTCAAGCAGGCGATCGACGCCAGGACCGCTAACGTAAGCGCGTAGCATACTCGATCCGGCTTCGGGTCCAGCACTCGATGTCGCAGCACTCAGCAGCGCAACGCCCCCGTCCGTTAGGGTGGATAGATTCGCTGCAACGGCGTCGATACTGTCGACACAGACCGCCTGCAGATACGCGCCCAAAACCGTCTCCACAGCGCGTTCCCAGCCCGGCGTGACCATAAGATTCTGGGCGAGGCGAGGTCTGGAACTCAGCTCCTGAGCCTCCAGCCAGCCGTTTACCTGATCCGAGTTACCGAGTGCCGCTTCCTGCAACGCTTCCAGCGATGTTAATCGGCCGCGATCTTTCTGCAGTTTGCCGCGCCGCTCATCGAGTCGCGTCGATACTGCCCTATCGCGCTCTCGGAGCCCCTGAATCCGGTGCCAGACGGACTCGGACGCTCTTATCGTATCGTTGCAGGAAGCTTTGATTTTCTCTTCTTCCGCTACCAGGCGTTCCAACTGTTCTTCCAGTTCAGCGGTACTGAGCGCGGCACGCTCCACGCCTAATTTCTCGGTTTCCCGTTCCAGCCGCTGGCGCTGCGTGGACAATTGCTCGATTCTGGCCTTCTCTACTTCGACCGAGCGTTCAGTTTCCGAGAGTTCGCCGGTAACGCGTTCCCAGTCGGTACGCCAACGTTCGGTAGCCTCCTCGGCGAGTTTGAGTACCTCCTCGGCCGTCTGCTGACGGTCGCGTGCTTTCTCGAGGTCGGGATTGAGTTCCTCGAGCAGGAGCGCGAATTCTTCGATCTTGGTGAGATCGTTCGCGATGTGCGAGTCGATCTCTCGCAGGCGCTCATCAGTCCCATCGAGATCTGCCATCTGGTTCTTCCGCGTCTCTTCCCGATGCTTGATGGATTGCTCGAGCCGAGCGATCTCGGCGGCAACTTTGTAGTGATTGCCCTGGACGGCGTTGAAATGGTCACTACGCTCCGTGTAATCGACCCGCAGCCGCTCGATTCGGGCCTCCAGGCCACGTTGCTCGGCGATGGTCGATTCGAGAATGACTTGCTTCTCGTTGAGCTGGGATTCCTGCCCCCGAATCTCATCGTTCAGGGCGAGCAGGCGCAGCGCCAGGAGCTCAGCTCCAATACGTCGCTGCTGTTCTTTGAGCGTCTTGTAACGTTTTGCACCGCTTGCTTGACGCTTGAGATGTACGAGCTGTTTATCGATTTCCTCACGCAAGTCGCTGAGCCTTTCAAGATTCTCGCGGGTATGGCGAATGCGGTGCTCAGTATCGCGGCGCCGCTCTTTATATTTCGAGATGCCGGCAGCTTCCTCGAGAAAAGCGCGCAATTCCTCCGGTTTTGCTTCGACAAGCCTCGAGATCATGCCCTGCTCGATGATCGAGTAGCCATGCGCACCGAGCCCGGTTCCTAGCAAGAGGTGGGCGATATCCTTGCGCCGGCAGCGCGAATTGTTCAGGAAATACTGAGATGTTCCATCGCGGGAGACCACACGGCGAACCGCCACTTCTGCGTAGCCGGCGTACGCTCCGCCCATTGCTCCGTCGGAGTTATCGAAATTAAGCTCGATACTCGCCTGGCCTACCGGCTTACGGTTACTCGAGCCGCTGAAGATAACGTCCGCCATCGAATCTCCGCGTAGTGTTTTAGCGGATATCTCGCCGAGTACCCAGCGAATGGCATCGATTATGTTGGATTTTCCGCAGCCGTTGGGGCCGACGACCCCGAGTAGGTTGCTGGGGAACGCGATCGTCGTTGGATCGACAAAGGACTTGAAGCCCGAAAGCTTAATTTTACTCAGGCGCATAAAACTCTGAAAAAGTCGAGCAAAAACCAAGCCGCGATAGCTGCTTCGACAGCGCTAGTGTAAAGTAAAAAGCTCCACAAAACGATGTTTCTGATGAATCTGTTACCAGGTAGCCCCCCGAGTGTCCACAGCCCCTGAAACGTCGGCCCAGACCGCCTCGGACACCCGTCTGGAGCGGTTCGATAATCCCCATCCGGAGCGTGACTACACCATACGAATTCGGATCCCCGAATTCACCTGTCTTTGCCCGAAAACAGGCCAACCGGACTTTGCGACCCTGCATATAGAGTACGTTCCTGATCGTCACTGCGTAGAATTGAAGTCGCTGAAGCTTCATATCTGGGATTTTCGCGATCGCGGCGCCTTTCACGAGGCGGTAACGAACGAGATCCTGGACGATCTGCGTGCTTTGCTCGACCCCCGGTTCATGCGACTTACCGCAGAATTCAACGTCCGTGGCGGGATTTACACGACAGTCGTTGCGGAACACCGGCAACCGGGCTGGGAACAGCCGCCTGGCACAGCCTTGCCGTAAAGATATTCGCTATTTCGGTATTCTGAGGCTTCCGCTGAGGCGCGGTGTCTGTATAATCGCCGGTTTCTTGAGATCTGCGTGGAGGCTAGGACGATGGCTGCAAAGAAGGCCGTCACCAAGAAAAAGACTCGGACTACGAAGAAGGCCGTGCGGAAGGCGCCTCGAGGGAAGGCGCGCGCGAAAACGCCTGCCCGGCGTTCTGGCACAGCGAGAAAAGTAGCCAAGAAGAAGGTGGCTAAAAAGAAGGCCTCCAAGAAGAAAGTCACGAAAAAGACAGCAAGGAAAAAGGCGGCCACGAAGAAGGTCCCTAAGAGGAAGGCTGCGAAGAAAGCAGCTTCGGCAAGGAAGACGAAAACGAAGAAAGGTACCGTGGCTAGTAAAACCAGTGCGAAGAAGAAGCCCGCTGCAAAGAAAGCAGCGAGCAAGAAGCGGGCATCGGCCAAGAGATCTCCTGCACGCGCCCGCACCAGTAGCACGAGGAAAGCGAATCTGTTGACCGGGCCCGTACGGGGTTTTGACCCCTACCGCCCAAGGCGCGGCGAACCCTACATGAGCGATGAACAGCTCGAGCATTTTCGACACCTGCTCGATGCATGGAAGACGGAGCTCATGGAGGAAGTCGATCGCACCATGCTGCATATGAAAGACGATGCAGCGAATTTCCCGGATCCAAACGATCGGGCGACTCAAGAGTCGGAGTTCGGTCTGGAGCTCCGAACCCGGGACCGGGAACGAAAGCTTCTCAAGAAGATCGACTCAGCGCTGCAACGCGTGGAAGATCAATCCTACGGCTATTGTGAGGTGACGGGCGAAGAGATCGGGTTGCGGCGCCTCGAGGCCCGTCCTGTTGCGACACTCTGTTTAGAGGCGCAGGAGCGTCGCGAGCGTGCCGAGAAACAATACCGTGATCGTGAGGACTACTATCGTTAGACGCGCTTCCGCGCGGGCAATTTCGAACTGCTGAGGTGGCGGCCCGGTGAAATACGTTGGCCGATTCGCGCCCTCTCCCACCGGTCCGTTGCATGTCGGCTCCCTGACTGCCGCCGTTGCTAGCTACCTCCACGCCCGCCGGGCTCGAGGAGAATGGCTCGTACGTATCGAAGACATCGATCCGCCACGCGAGACCCCGGGCGCGACCGATTCAATACTTGCGACATTGGAAGCTTTTGACCTGCACTGGGATCGAGACATCTTCTATCAGAGCGAGCACGTCCCGGAATATAAGCAGGTTGCCGCAGACCTCCTCAGTCAAGGACGCGCCTATCGGTGCAGCTGCTCACGTCGCGAGATCCGCGAAGATGGCAGCGCTGGGCCGTTCGGATATCGTTATCCTGGCACTTGCCGCAGTCGTGAGAATCATGCGCGCGCCACGGCAATCCGGGTGCGCAGCGACAACTCGGCGGGCAGCTTCAAGGATGGACTGCAGGGAACCTGCCACTACGATGTACAGGCGACCGCTGGAGATTATGTAATATTCCGCAGCGATGGCCTACCTGCCTATCATCTCGCGGTGGTGTTGGATGACGCGAGGCAAGGCATTACGCATATCGTCCGTGGCGTCGACCTGTTGGACACGACCGGCCTGCATATTCATCTACAGCGGTTGTTGGCGCTGCCGACGCCCCGCTACCTGCATGTACCCGTGATCGCCAATTCAGCCGGACAAAAGCTTTCCAAGAGGACCGGTGCGCGGCCGGTTGAGCCCGCGGATACAACCACGCTCGCACCTGAGATCCTCGCCTACCTCGGTCTGGCATTACCTCGTTCGATGTTTGGCGCGCGTCCGCGCGAGTTGTGGATGTGGGCGTGCGAGATCTGGAAACCGGAGAACTTGCGCGGTCTCGCGGCGACCACCGAGAAACCTTCACGTGGTTGACGGGCAGAAACCAGCGCGAAATCGTGTTATGCTGCACTACAGCAGAGCGTTACTCCCCCAACGCTTTGCGCCGGTCGGCGACGACCGGTTCTTAAAAAGCCCTCGTTCTACGGGGGCTTTTTTTATGACCTAAGAAAGGGGCCAACAATAAGTGGCCGGCCCCCTTTTCTCAGGAAACGGGAGCCCTTTGTCGATGCTTTCCAGAAAAAAAGGACCCGGTCGTCCCCTTTCTTTGCGGCAGGCCTCAGGCAGCGTCAAGGTCACGCATGCTGAGTCGAACGCGACCCTGTCGATCGACCTCAAGCACCTTGACGCGAACGACATCACCTTCCGCCAGCTTGTCGCTGACCTTCTCGACACGCTCGTTGGAGATCTGCGAGATGTGTACGAGGCCGTCCTTGCCTGGAAGTATCGACACGAATGCGCCGAAATCCATAAGCCGAACGACTTTGCCTTCGTAGATCGTGCCAACTTCGACTTCAGCCGTAATGAGTTCGATTCTCTGCTGCGCTTCTCGACCGGACGTGCCATCCACGGATGCAATGCGCACAGTTCCGTCATTCTCGATGTCGATCGTGGCTCCCGTCTCTTCGGTCAGCCCGCGGATAACGGAGCCACCCTTCCCGATCACGTCGCGAATCTTCTCCGGATCGATCTTGATTGTGATGATGCTTGGTGCCCATTCGGACATCTGTTCACGGGGAGCGCCGAGCACCTTATTCATCTCGCCGAGAATATGAAGTCGTCCGTCGCGCGCTTGCGCGAGAGCCGCCGACATGATCTCCCGCGTAATTCCGTCGATCTTGATGTCCATCTGCAGCGCGGTAATTCCTTCCGCAGAACCGGCTACCTTGAAATCCATATCGCCCAGATGGTCTTCGTCGCCGAGGATATCCGTCAGCACGACATGACTGTCCCCTTCCTTGATTAGACCCATCGCGACTCCGGCAACCGGCGTTGCTGTTGGTACACCCGCGTCCATGAGCGACAAACTCGTCCCGCATACGCTCGCCATCGAACTCGAGCCGTTCGATTCCGTGATCTCCGACACGACGCGAATCACATAAGGGAAGCTCTCCATGTCCGGCAGGACGGCCTCCATTCCGCGGCGCGCGAGGCGGCCGTGGCCGATCTCACGGCGTTTCGGTCCACTCATAAAGCCTGTTTCGCCAACGCAGTAGGGAGGGAAGTTATAGTGAAGCATGAAGGGATCTTTACGCTCGCCTTCCAGTGCATCGATGATTTGCGCATCCCTGCCCGTACCCAACGTCGTAACGACGAGCGCCTGAGTCTCACCACGCGTGAACAGGGCCGAGCCGTGCGCACGCGGTAGTATGCCGACCTGGACATCGATCGGCCGTACTGTACTCGTATCGCGCCCGTCGATTCGCGCCTCGCCGGCAAGAATCCGACCGCGAACCGTTGTCTTCTCGAGGCGTTCGTATTCGGCTTTAACCTCATCTTCGGTCCACTGTGACGAATCTTCGTCTGCAAATGCCGCCAGGAGTTCGGCTTTTATTTCACCGAGTTGTTGAGAGCGGCTTTGTTTTTCGGCAACGCTGTAGGCTGCCACGAGCCGATCGCCCACGGCAGCTTCGACGGATTTAGCGAGCGTTTCGTCTACCTCCGGCGGTTCCCACGCCACAGGTTCTTTGCCGGCCTCGGCCGCCAGCTCTTTTATCACCTGAATCGCGGCCTGCATCTGCTCGTGCCCGAACATAACCGCACCGAGCATCACATCTTCGGTCAGAATTTGCGCTTCTGACTCGACCATCAAGACGGCATTCTCGGTGCCGGCTACGACGAGGTCGAGCTGCGAGCTCGCCCTATCCGCCATACTTGGATTGAGCAGATATTCGCCGTCGCGATAACCGACCCTTGCTGCTGCGATGGGACCGAAAAAAGGCAGCCCGGACAACGCTAGAGCACTGGATGCACCGATCAATGCCGGAATGTCGGGATCGATATCCGGATTTACCGACATGACCGTTGCGATGACTTGAACCTCGTTTCGGTAACCCTTGGGGAACAATGGACGAATCGGTCTGTCGATCAGTCTCGATGTGAGAGTCTCCTTTTCGCTCGGTCTTCCCTCGCGTTTGAAGAACCCTCCGGGGATACGGCCCGCTGCGTAGGTCTTTTCTTGATAATTGATCGTCAGTGGAAAGAATGGGCGTTGTTGCCCCTGACCTTTCTCACCCACTGCGGTGACGAGTACGACCGTTTCGCCCATGTTCACGATCACAGCGCCATCAGCCTGCCGGGCGACGGCGCCCGTCTCGATAACGACCTCCTGGTCGCCATATTTAAACGTTCTGCTAACTTTCACTATTCCTTCCCTACTATTGACGACCTGCTACCGAGACGTGCGGCGCTAGATAATCAGTTCTGAAGCGTATAACGGTTCAGAGCCGGAGAGCCGGCTCTGAATGAAAAAAAATCGGATTCAACGTCGCAACCCAAGGCGGCTGATCAGTTCCTGATAACGGCCTTGATCAGTATCCTTCAAGTAGTCCAACAGCTTGCGACGTTTGTTGACCATGCGGAGCAGCCCACGCCGCGAATGGTGGTCCTTCTTGTGACCGGAGAAGTGTGAGGAGAGGTCATTGATCCGTGCCGACAACAGCGCCACTTGGACCTCGGCGGAACCCGTGTCGGTGGGACCGCGCCGATACTCTGCGACAATCTCGTATTTTTGCTCCGAATTCAATGCCATCCTAATTACCCCGAGCCGCCTCTAGTGCGGCCCTGTTCAACTTTATCCTGTTCTCGAAAGGCGCGTATTGTACTCGCACAAGTTCTTCGGTTCCAAGAGCTTAAGCCCGGAAAGATTCGTCGCGGTACCAGCCGCCCGGCCGACTCGACTTCACCGATCCCGAAAAAGACCTCCTCGGGGTCGTAGAGACGCACCCAGGTCCGTGGCCAGCCCGGCTCGGCGGGCACGGCCTGACCGTGGCTCAGCCGGCCACAGAGCTCGTCCTGGACGACCAAACGAGGCCACCGGGTCAACGGGCTGTCGACCGGCTTCAGCAGTTCGTCGAGACGCCCCTGGCCTTCTGCCTCGCATAGCTCCAGCGTCTCCATCGAGACCATATCCGCCTCTCGGAAGGGGTCAACGGCCGTTCTCCTTAGCGCGATAACGTGGCCAATCGAACCTAGATCCCTGGCTACGTCCTCGATCAGCGTTCTGACATACGTGCCTTTTGAGCAGACGACGGAGAGACGAAGCTCCGGGCGTTTGTAGGCAAGCAGGTCAATCGCTTCAATGTGTACGGATCGCGCTGGCCGTTCCACTTCGATTCCCCGGCGCGCCAACTCATAGAGCCGTTTCCCTTGCTGCTTGAGCGCGGAATGCATCGGCGGGATCTGCGCGATCTCGCCCTGGTAATAGCTCAGAACGCTACGGATATCCGCGTCACTGAGTTCGGGCGGCCTCCCCTCTGCGATCACCGTTCCATGCGAATCACCCGAGTCCGTGGACTCTCCCAGTTTGGCCGTGACCGTATAGCTCTTGTTCGCCCCAAGGAGAAACGACGAGACTCGCGTTGCGGCGCCGAAACAGATCGGGAGCATTCCTGTTGCGAGCGGATCCAGACTCCCGGTATGGCCAGCTTTCGCGGCACGAAAGAGGTGCTTTGTGCGTTGGAGGGCCTGGTTCGAAGTCAGGCCGATCGGTTTGTCCAGCAGAAGTATCCCGTGGAGTTCTCTTCCACGGTCGCGTTTTCTAGGCATCGCCAGAGTTTCGAGGCTGCGCCGCCTGATCCTCGGCGGCATCATTCGCATCGCGATCCTCCGCGATGGCTTCGTCGATCAAGCGAGTGAGTTCTAATCCCTGCCGCGCGCCTTCATCATGTTCGAAGCGTAGTTCCGGTACGCGACGCATGCTCAAGATCTGCCCGACGCGTGAGCGAAGAAATCCACCGGCCTTTTTCAGTGCCGCCGTTGCGGGTTCGGGGTCCTCGTCGGGGTTCAAGGTGCTAAACCCAACCCGCGCGACGCTGATGTCACCGCTGAGCTCTAAGGCGCTGATCGTTACGCCCACGAGCCTCGGATCTTTGATCTCGGTGGATAGGAGCGTGTTGAGTACGCGCTGCAGCTCAGCAGCCACGCGCAATTTCCGAGGGAAGTCTCTCGGCATTAGCTAAAGAGATCGAGAAATCTCTGTACGGTCATAGCACTCGATCTGATCCCCTATCTTGACGTCGTTGTAGTTCTTTACGCCAATACCGCACTCTGTGCCGGCACGAACCTCGTTCACATCATCTTTGAAACGGCGCAGAGATTCCAACTCCCCTTCATAGATGACGACATTGTCACGTAGAACGCGAATTGGCTTCGTTCGCCGTACGTGACCGTCGGCGACGATGCACCCGGCAACGTTACCGAATTTCGGTGATCGAAATACCTCGCGAACTTCTGCGACGCCGAGAATCTGCTCCCGGACCTCGGGGGCTAACAGCCCGCTTACCGCCGCTTTAACGTCATCGATCGCTTCGTAAATAATACTGTAGTAACGGACGTCGACACCCGTTTCGGCAATGGCTTCCCGCGCTGCCGAGTCGGCCCGCACGTTGAATCCGATGATGATCGCCTTCGAAGCGGCTGCAAGTTGTACGTCCGATTCGGTAATGCCACCCACGCCACGGGAGATGACCGTTATCTTGACTTCATCGGTCGAGATATTCTCGAGTGCGTCCTTCAGAGCCTCTGAGCTTCCCTGAACGTCGGCCTTTACGAGCAGTTGTACGCTCTCGGCGTTGCCTTCGGACATTTGACTGAAGACGTCATCGAGCTTCGCTGATTGCTGTTGCGCCAGTTTGACGTCACGTTCCTTACCTTGGCGAAACCGTGCAACCTCGCGGGCGCTGCGCTCGTCGTCAACAACCAGCATGTCATCGCCCGCCATCGGCGTACCCGATAGGCCGAGAACGACAACAGGGACAGACGGCCCAGCACTCTCCACCGATTCGCCTGCTTCATCGAATATGGCTCGAATACGCCCATACTCCTGACCGGCCAGAAGCGTGTCACCGAGCTTCAACGTACCGCGGTTCACGAGTACCGTAGCGACAGCCCCTCGCCCGCGCTCCAGGCTTGCTTCCAGACCGTGGCCTTGCGGTGCACGCGCTGCAGCGTGATCGCGGGGTGGAGCAATTGCGTGAGCTTCTTC
>CAYXNS010000056.1:0-11342 GCA_964466315.1 uncultured Gammaproteobacteria bacterium | reverse complement strand
CGGTTGCGGCACGATACGGATGTAGGGCTTGGGAGATTCCCAGCCGTCGGGGAATTTCTCTTTGGCCGCCTCGTCGGAGACCGCGGGAACGATGATGACATCTTCCCCCTGTTTCCAGTTCACCGGGGTGGCTACGTGGTGTTTGGCCGTGAGCTGCACCGAATCCAACAGCCGTAACACCTCATCGAAATCTCGACCGGTGCTCATGGGATAGGTGAGCATTGCCTTGATCTTCTTGTCGGGACCGATGAGAAATACCGATCGCACGGTCTGATTGTCAGCGGCGGTTCGCACTTTACCACTCAAAATGGGATGCAGCATGTCTAGAAGAGTGCCACGCAGCATGTCGTAGAGTTTGGGAACTTTAAGGTCGCTGCCGTCGATAATCGGATAGTTCACCGCGTGGCCCTGAGTCTCTTCGATATCCTTCAACCATTCCCTGTGATCCTCGACGGAGTCCACGGAGAGTCCGATCAACTTCGTATTGCGCCGATCGAACTCCGGTTTGATGCCCGCCAGGTAACCCAGCTCGGTCGTGCACACGGGAGTGAAGTCCTTGGGGTGAGAGAAGAAAATAGCCCATCCATCGCCGATCCACTCATGGAAGTTGATCTCTCCTTCCGTTGTCTCGGCCGAGAAATTGGGTGCTTCGTCGCCGATATGTAGTGCCATGCTTCGCTCGAGGTTGCTATCCGTTAGGAGGAGACAGGAGCTTCTCCACAATTTTTACACATTCCGTATCCGCTCGATTTTGGACTCAGGAGCCTGAAACCAAATACGGGGATCTACCTACTTTCATGGAATATCTGCATCGAGTTTGCGACTAAGTATATCTCCTGATTATTTCTACTTCGGTTAAAGGCACATTAAATGGGGGTTAGTGGATGTTCGCCCTTTCATCAGTTCCCGTGCAGCGTCATTTACAGAGGAACAGGTACAAGTGGAAGGCGTCGTGCTGGACTATGTCTTCAGAAATCCGCACGTCATCGTCTATCTGAACGCGATAGATGACGAGGGCGACGAGGTTCGCTGGATGGTACAAGGCAGAACGGCCACATCTTTTTCATATATAATCTATATATATACGTTAGTTCTAGAGTCACTCCCGAAGAATGAATAAACGCTAGTTAGCTTTCAAGTACCGGAGGAAGGCATCATGGAATTGCTCGCATATTTCGAAAACACTGGCCTCGCCATCTGGTTGCGCGAATCGCCGTCGATTCTCGCTTATCCCACTCTTCTCGCCTTTCACACGTTCGGAATGGCTTTCCTGGTGGGAACCAGTTCGGCGTTCGCGCTGCGGCTGATCGGCATCGCACCCGGAGTGCCGCTGGCGCCGCTCAAGAAGTTCGTCCCCCTGATTCGAGGCGCCTTTGTGGTCAGCCTTATCTCGGGCCTGCTGCTGTTACTGCTCGACCTGCAGTTATTTCTGACGATGCCGACGTTTTACATCAAACTGCTGTTTATCGCGGCAGCCCTGATAATCCTACGGATAGCGGAGACTCGAGTGTACAGCGGGCCCGCGCCGGGTGAGGAACCGGTCTTGGGTATCACCATGCTTGTGTGCTGGGCGGGCGCCATCGCGACTGGGCGCGTGACGGCATACGCCCCCTACATCGGCTGGCAGAGTGGCGCGGCGCTCATCATACTGGTGGCTCTGCTGCTGGTCGGCCGCCGCATTACGCTGCGTTTTTTAGGGTGAAAAGACCTCGGTGTAGCGAAGGTTTGCGGAATAAAGTTATTCAGTTATTGAGGAGTTGACGCCATGGAAGCGTTTCTAAATTCAATCCTGCGATGGCCTATTGTAGAAAGTTATTTCAACGCCTTTTCCTGGGCGTGGCCATTGAACGAGATTATGCATTTTATCGGTATTATTCTCTTGATCGGTACCGTGGGGATGTACGATCTACGCCTGCTGGGCGTGGCGAAGGAGATACCGGTGGCCGCCTTGGGCCGATTGCTGCCGTGGGGGGTGTTCGGATTCATCTGCGTTACGATATCTGGCTTGTTGTTCACCACGGGTGTCTACGCCAATATCCAGATCCCGCCAGGAACGGTCTTGGTCAACGACGGTTATCTTCAATTGAAGCTGATTTTCTATTTTGCGGCTGGATTTAACCTCATCGCTTTCTACAAGACGGGGGTGGCCGCAGCGGTCGACAATGTGGGGCCCGGCGAGGATGCGTCGTCGACAGCCAAGAAATTTGCGCTAGCTTCGTTGGTTTGTTGGATTGGGGTCATGTATTTCGGACGAATATTGGTGTGGGGACAGCTCAGCTAGAAGGTAGGTACTGCCAAGCTTCTTTCTAGATTACAGCCGTACCATACCATGCCGCGTTCACTGAGGCTGTTACTGGCGCTGTTCGCGCTGACGTTTGCGTTGTTACAGACCGTCAATGCTCAGGGTAATACGCCTGTCTTCGCCGTGGCCTATATTGAGGTCAAGCCCTCGTCGACAGAGCAGGCGATTGGCTTGCTTAGAACATATGCCGAAGCAAGCCGAGCCGAGGCGGGTAACCTCCGTTTCCAGATCCTGCAGCGATCGGGCAGGCCCAACCATTTCGCTATTCTCGATGCGTGGGAAGACCAACAGGCGCAAAACGGCCATGCCGCAGCTGGCCATACGAGGAGTTTTCGCGACAGCCTCCGAGCGCTGCTCTACAGTCCTTACGACGAACGCCTGAGTACGCCAACGATGGGCACGTCAGGCACCGGTGGCGAAGGCGAGGTTTATTTGCTGACCCACGTGGATCTCGCGGGTAGAGGTCGCGAGGACGGTATGGCTCTGGTCGAAGCGCTCGTCACGGCCAGCCGCCAGGATACCGGTGCAGTCGATATTGGTGTGGTCATACAAGATAGCCGAACCAATCACATGACCCTGTTCGAAGTATGGTCGAGCGCAGCCGATCAGGAAGCCCATATCTCGACAGAGCGCGCGATGCACGTCAGAAATGAACTGTTGAGCCGCATCGGCAGCCCATACGACGAACGGCTCTATCATCGCCTCTAGGCAGGAGCACAAGCTGGCAAGTTGCCGGCATCCGACGGGGCGGATGTTTCGTTAAGCGATTTCAGCCACAGGGTAGATAGGGCTGGGTGCGATCGCATACAGCACGAGATTCTGCTCACTCGGATAGTCTCTTTACTGCTCAATCTACATAATCGAGTACCGCCACCGCAGGACCGCGCCAGAGATCGTCACCGTCTTACGTTTCTGAAGACGTCAATATATGATACGTCTACGGCGAATCATCCGGTTGGGCTACCTGGCACAGCAAGGAAAGAATAAATAAAATGAGATTATTAGCCTATTTTATTGTTATAACAGGATTTTATTGTATTGGCGCGTGTTCGACCGAGGCGCCGAATGATAACCGGCCCAATATCCTGTTCATCGTCGCCGACGATCTGGGCTTCACGGATCTGGGCACCTTCGGCAGTGAGATTTCGACGCCGAATTTGGATGAGCTCGCACTTCAGGGCGTGAGGCTCAACAACTTTCACGCCGCGGCGGCCTGCCGGATGACCCGGCTGATGCTCATGGCCAGCGCGGGCGCTTCTGCGGCTAATCAGCCGTTCCCCGAGGCGGCACGCGGCGGCGTACTCAGCCTGAATTACGCGATTGTTCCGGAGTTGCTCCAGGAAGCGGGCTATGCGACTTACATCACAGGGAAGTGGGACCTGGGAAACATCGAAGGGTACACGCCCGTGGCGCGCGGCTTTGATCGCTCTTACGTACAACTCGGTGGTTCCGCCAGCTACTTTGCCGAGTACTTACTGAGCGAACAGCTCGGTTATGAAGAAGATGGCAGGCCACTGGAACTAGCCGATCTCCCGGATGACTTTTACGCGACGCGAACCTATACCGACAAGATGCTCGAATTTCTGCACTTGACGGAGGACGGCACGCCCTGGTTCGCATACATGCCCTATACCGCCCCGCACTGGCCGCTCCAACTGCCCGATAACGAGTGGCTCGATCGCTACGCTGGCCGTTACGACGCCGGTTACGATGTGCTGCGGGAGCAGAGATTCGAGCGAGCCGCCGCCGCTGGCGTCTTGCCAGCCGGCGCAAGCCTAGAAGGCTTCGAGCCGCTTACGGAGCCGTGGGCCGCCTTAAGTTCGGACGAGCAACGCAGGTACACCCGCGCCCAGGAGATCTATGCAGGGATGGTCGAGTATCTGGACATGAGCGTCGGTCGAATCGTCGACTACCTGGATGAGAGCGGTCAGCTCGAGAATACCGTCATCGTGTTCACGGCCGATCATGGCGCATCGGCAGGCGAACAAGGCGTGGATACGGGGCGAGTTCCGAGTAGCGGTGGCGGGCCCACGGTACCGGATGATATCGACAACGGTTTGGAGAATTTCGGCCGCCCAGGTTCGTTCATCGACCACGGCCGCGGTTTCGGTGAGGCCGCCACGGCGCCATTTAAGTTTCAGAAGGGCTCGATTACCGAAGGCGGGCTCCGTGCGGCGGCGTTCGTCCGCTATCCCGCGGCAGTACCTGCAGGCGGCGTCAGTAGCGCCTTCATGACGATGATGGATATCCTCCCCACCTTCATGGAGATCGCCGGCTCGGAGCATCCCGGCGCCGGGTCGTTCAGGGGCCGAGAGATTAACGATATCGCCGGTCGCTCCGCCTGGCCGCACCTCACGGGACTCGCGCAGGCAGTCCATCTGCCGGTCGATACGGCCGGCTGGTCCAGTGGCGGCGGTGGTGCGCTGATCCGCGGTGATTATAAGATCATCAATACGCTGCCGCCCGGTAGCGGTATGGGCGCCGCGCCCTGGCAGCTCTACGACCTGGCCACGGATCTGGGAGAAATACGCGATATCGCGGCGGAGAATCCAGAACTCGTCGCCGAACTCGTGGCGGACTGGGAGGAGAACTGGCGGTGAATACCGCAAATCGATTGATTGATTGGACAACAGCCCAGTCTCCGTGCGACGCTGGATTGTGCTGAGGGCCACTAGAGGATGCGATGAGATACACACGAGCCTTGTTGACCTGCTGTCTTTGTGCCGTGTTCGGCACGCTTCCTGCCCACGCACATCATGCATGGGCGGGTGTATTCACCGATGAGAACATCGAGGTCGAAGGCTATGTGACCGAATACAACTTCAGGAACCCCCACATCAATATCATGCTGTCAGTTACCGATGAGGACGGCGTCGAGACGGAGTGGATGGCGACGGGTCCGGCGGCACCGCCGATGCGCCGTTGGGGCTGGTCGCGAGACACGGTTCAGGTGGGGCAGTATCTGAGGCTCTCCGGCCGAAAGAGTCGCACGGGGGCGCCCATGTTAGTGCTGGTTGCGGACGACATTCAGAGTGGCAAGTTCCTCGAGCTCGATCCCGTCGATGGCTCGATAGTGCGGGTCATCCAGGAAACACCTGACGACAGCCAGTCGCCGAACGCGAGTGTTACCGTGGCGCTGACGCTCGATGACGGACGCCCTAACCTCAGCGGCACATGGCTGGGCGGCCTGGGCCGAGACGGTAGAACCCCGCCGCCGTTCAACGAGGCAGGCACCGCGCTACAGGCCGAATTCGATCCCCTGAACGACCCCGCATTCGCCGAATGTGCCGAGCACGGCCTAGTCCGCCAGGCGATGTCGGGGCACCCCCTGAGGATTATGCAATACGAGGATCGCGTGCTTCTCGAGTATGAGCAGGACGCAGTCACGCGAGTCATCTATCTGGATGGGCGCGGGCCACAGACTACCGAGCACACGGCCTATGGCCACCACGTGGCCCGCTACGAGAACGACACCCTGGTCATTGAAACGACCCAGCTCATCGGGAGATTAACGGGAACTCAGGGTAACGCGCTGAGCGACCTGAGCACGGTCAAGGAAACCCTCCGACGTGTGGATACGCCGGATCTCGGGGCCGTACTGGGGATGACGCTCGTGGTAACCGACCCCGGTCACCTTACAGGCCCGTGGGAGATGAGTTGGCGGAAAAACTACGCCGCTGTCGACTATGACTTCGTCGAGGTGGAATGCCAATTGCCGCTCCCCGCGAATGAATAGCACCGTCCGTTCAAGTCATCGGTAACTGGTCGGCCTCTTTCTTCCTGTGCGAGTACTCGGGACAATAAATTGGTAACTATCCGATATTCACACTTGAACCAATAACTCGATAGAGAGGTGAGATAACAGAATGGCAACCTACGAATGTGAAAAGTGCGGCATGAGTGTCAACGCGACCTGCGGCCACTGCGACGCTCCGCTTGAGAACGGCATGCTCGAAAAGCCCGACGGGAATCAAGTGCAGATTTCCAGCTGCCCCAATGGCCATGGCAAGATCAAATCACCCTTGTGCTGCGGGCAGGATATGAGTTGCTCTATCGCCTAGTTGCAAGGAAGATTCCCACGATCGGACTGTCAGCCGGGGTTTGTCCAACTCCGGCCCTTGTCGGCTGATCTCCAGTTCCATCTGTTGGTTACTATTCTGAAACGGGCAGTCAATCGCGTCTAGCCCGCTTATACTGTCTGGGCGTGCAGTGTGGCGCGATGCGACTACGGGGCCGAGTGGCGATCACTCTCTTCAACGTCAGGGGAACCGAGTATGCCTGGTAACAATAGAACCTTAGCGTGCGTGACCTTTGCGCTGACCGCTTGCACGAGCACTGACGGGTCGCTGAATGCGCAGTATGCCGAGTTCAGCTTATCCACGGTTGGGCAATTCGATGAGCCATGGGCACTGGAATTTCTTCCCGATGGTCGGCTGCTCATCAGCGAAATGGGGGGTGCGCTGAAGCTGCTCAGCTCCGACGGAAGTATCGGTGAGATTAACGGCTTGCCCGAAGTCAGTCATGGTGGCCAGGGCGGCTTCGGAGACGTAGTGCTCCATCCCGACTTCAGCGATAACAACCTCGTGTATGTGAGTTATGTCGAGGGTGGTGACGGCAGAACGAGTGGAGCGGCCGTAGCGCGTGCGGAACTGAGGTTGGCCGGAGACGGTGGAGAACTTGCCGATTTCGAGGTCATCTGGCGTCAGGTACCGAAAGTCACGGGGCAGGGACACTTCGGCCATCGAATTGTCTTTGGACCGAACGAGTATCTCTGGATCAGCTCCGGAGAGCGCCAGAAGTTTGACCCTGCTCAGGACATGGAAGCCAATCTTGGTAAGGTCGTGCGACTGTACGTCGATGGTTCAATTCCGAACGATAATCCATTTTTCACGAGCGATGGCGTGGCGGCTGAGGTCTGGTCACTCGGTCATCGCAACCCGCTGGGACTGGCGTTCGATGAATCGGGCCGTCTCTGGGATGTCGAAATGGGCCCGAGGGGCGGCGACGAGTTGAATCTGGTTCAGCGAGGCGCGAACTACGGCTATCCAATCGTATCGAACGGCGATCATTACGACGGCCGCGACATTCCTGATCACTACACGCACCCGGAGTTTTCGCCGCCGGCCGTCTTCTGGAATCCGGTCATCTCTCCCTCGAGCTTGATGTTTTACAGCGGAAGCGAGTTCCCCGACTGGCAGGGCGATGCGTTCATCGGCGGTTTGTCTTCACAATCCCTCGTGCGGATAGAGTTTGATGGTGATTCCGCGCGTGAGGCGCAACGCTTCGATATGGGGCGCCGTATTCGAGCCGTCGAACAGGGACCGGATGGGTCGATATGGCTACTCGAGGACGGACGCCCAGGCCGCGGCGGAAACGGCTACCTGCTCAAGCTTAGCGCCCCGACACCTTGACAGAATGAGAGGCTGGCGGGTCACGCCGTCTCCCATCGGGACCTTATCCACCCTGTCGCAATTGACTAAGACTGGCATTAAGCCGTTCCTCTTTCCACATGCGCTCGGGGGATATCAGCAAGATTTCACGATACGGCGCTTGCGTTTGCTTCCCGGCTAGGATCGCTTATTCTAGGGCCGTGAGCGACATACATGTCAGTAATCTGCGGATGATCGGCTTCTCGCTGCCGGCGATGAGTTTGAATTCGCTTCTGACGGCGGTCTTCGTTTTTCTGCCGGCGCTGTATGCCGAGCATAGGGGGCTCGGGACCGCCGTGGTCGGTGCGATTTTTCTCGGCGCAAAAATGGTCGACATGATCGCGGCCCCGCTCTGGGGCCTGTTCATGGACAGCTATGCGACCCGTTGGGGGCGTCGTCGCCCATGGTTGACGTTGTCGGCGCCGATACTGATGGGGGCGATTTTTCTGGCGTACAACCCGCCCGAGTCCGCCACGGCACTGTATCTTTTTCTGACGCTCAGTACCTTGTATATCGGTTGGGATGCCTGGACCATCAGTCACACGGCCTGGGCGCTGGAGTTATCTCGTGATTACGATCGCCGCTCTCGAATCACCGGTCTGTTGCAGGTGCTCATCATCATCGGCGGGCTGCTTGCCGGTCTGGTACCGGCCATCATGGAGCGCGCGGGATCTCCGACTTATGATGAGATAGCTTCGGCTATCGGCTGGTTCCTCATCGTCATCATGCCCGTCACGGTCGTCATTTGCCTGTCGAGCGCACCGGAGCGGAAGACACCGAATCGCCCGCATCTGGGATTCAAGAAGGGCGCAGCAATCCTGTTCGGTAATCTGGCATTGTTTCGCCTCCTCATTACGAATGCACTGCTGACGTTCTCGACGTACTTTGTCCAGGGCCTATTTTTCTTCTTCGTTGCCTATACGTTAAATCTCGAAAACAGGGCGGGCTTCATCCTGACATTCCTCGTGGTTGGTGGGCTCATCGGCTTACCGGTCTGGATCAAGATTTCGGAGAGCTGGAGCAAGCATAGGGCGCTGCAAATGGCCGTGACGACCGGCGCTATCGCGCCGCTATTGCTCATCGTCCTGCCGTCAGAAAGTGTTGTGCTGACATTGGCCGCGTTCATGATGGTTGGACTCAATACGTCGGCGAACGAGTTTCTTCCGAGAACCATGATGGCCGACGTCTGTGATCGGGACCATATACAAAGCGGTTCCGAGAGAATGGGGCTCTATTACTCGATGCTTCAGCTCTCGAGCAAGCTCGCGTCGGGTATCGCAATCTTCCTGGGGTTTTCTTTCCTTACGGTGTTCGGCTTCGATCCTGAATTGGGGCCGGACAATTCCGCGGAGGCATTGCAACTTCTGCGCTATCTCATCGTTGCATTGCCGGTCGTCGCTTACGGCACTGTGATCGCATTGATGTGGCGCTATCCCATAAGCCGCGAAAGCCAGAGTAAGATGCGCAGTATCATCGAGGAGCAGGAGCGGTTGGCGCTCGCGGGCTCCATAGAACATTAATCCAGAGAGACGAGGAGCAATAACATGCTAAGGGCTACTGCTGACCTTACACTTCCAACCACGATCATCGGCTCGTTGCCGAGGCCGAGCTGGTTTACCGAGAACCTGGGGTCCGAAACGTTTCTCCGGCGCATGATGAATTCCCGTTATCGGGAGCAGTACACGGATACGGTCGCCGTGCATCTGCGAGACCAGGAAGTTGCGGGACTCGATATCTGTACCGACGGTGACGCTCATTACGACGAGGAGGTCGGCGGTCAGAGCTGGACGAGCTATCCGCTGTTTCACATGGATGGTTTCGACAGGACAAATCCTCAATCTGCGATCATGCGCACGGGTGGCGTGGCCTTTCCCATGGGCCATATCCTCCACGACTATCTCGAGGCGCGGGTCATGCCCAGAGTGGTCGGGCCCATCGGCCGCGGCAATCTCCAGTACGCGGCCATGTGGAAAACGGCCCAGCGAATGACGAGCAGGCCCGTGAAATTCGGCACCGTCACGCCGGATATTCTGTCCGCGGCCGTAGACGACGACTACTACAACGATCCCTTCGAACGCATCATGGGGTTTAGCAACGCACTCAACGAAGAGCTCAACGAACTCGCCAACGCAGGGTGCCAGGTCGTCCAGATGGAGGAGCCCTCGATCCATATGATTCCCGTGCGCGGCAAGGTTTTCGGAAAACACAATATGGATGATATGGCCAAGGTCTTCGATAACACGGTGAAAGGCCTCCGCGATAAGACCGAAGTCTGGTGTCACACCTGCTGGGGCAACCCTTCACAACAGCGTATGTTCAAGGAGGTGCAGAGCTACGAGCCGGCACTGGAGACCTATAACGCGATCGATGCCGATGTCGTGACCTTCGAGTCATGCAGTTCGGGCATGAGGGATATACCGGCCATCGGAAAGATAATTACCGAGAAAAAGATCGGCATCGGTATGATCGATCATCATTCCCTGCAGATAGAGCGTCCGGAGGAGATCGCCGACAGGATTCGGGACACGCTGAAACACATCCCGGCGGAACGCTTGATTCTCTGCTCCGACTGCGGGATGGGCCGCGAAGGCATGAACCGTCGGCACGCGCGCTACAAGATCGCGTCATTAGTGCAGGGCGCCAATATTGTGAAGCGAGAGCTTGGGCTGCCGGAGGCCGAGTGCCTTGCAGCCGACGGACGCTATTCGCTCGTGCCGACCGAATAGAGTAAAGCCTGCTTTCGGTCCTACGACGAGATTGAAGACGTAGTGGCGTACTTCAGTACGTTGCCGGGGACTCAGTCGGCGGACCAACGATTCGGGCGCACGCGCTTCACGGGGACGCCGTCAGCGCGATCCCGCAGTACGCCCGAATCTATATCGACAACAGATGCTCGCGCATTCGCTCACGAGTCGCCTCGTCGGGGAGCCTCCCGTGGCCGCCGCGCATGTTGTCGATGACGTGACGAACCTGGCGCGTTTCCGTAACGATACCGGTCACGGCCGGATTTGACAGGATAAATTTGAGCGAGTACTGCGCCCACGACTCGATGTCATACTCAGCCGCCCATTCCGGCAACGGCTTGCCGGCCACTATGGAGAAAATGCCGCCGTCGTCAGTCGCTTTGAACGCCTCGACGATCAGCACGGCGATACCGAGATCCGCTGCCAACGGTAGGCAGGTTTCCTCCGCTAGCGGGTGATGGATGGAATAGCCCGTCATGATGAAATCGGGCTGTTCGGCGCGCATGAACCGCTCCATCTCGGCATAATCCGCATTTCTCGTCAGGCTGACGCCGATGTAGCGGGTTCTTCCCGCCTCCTTCCAATCTTTGAGAGTCGCCCAGTGCTCGTCCAGCGTTCGCATGTTGTGTATCAACAGGAGATCCATGGGCCGCTTGTTCAGATTCGCAACGAGCTTCTCGAGGTGCTCAATCCCGGCCTGTTTGCCGTTTACCGTGATCTTTCCGGACAGGAACAACTCGTCTTGCAGGCCCATCTCCGTAAGGAATTCTCCGATGATCGGGACGTTCGGCCGAAAGAACGCGGGTGTATCGAGAAGTCGGCCGCCCTGATCGACCATTGCCTGGAGCGCTGAGATAGGAAGTTCTC
>CAYXNS010000055.1:0-11444 GCA_964466315.1 uncultured Gammaproteobacteria bacterium | reverse complement strand
GGGCGCCGCGGCCAAGGCCCCAGCGATCTTCGATGAAATAGGCCGTGTCGATCGACAGAACGTTCCTATCGATTCGGCCGATCGAGTGGCCCATGTGAGACCGGGCCGTATCTGCCGGATGCTCGTCCATGCCAAGGTAAACAACCCGCCGGCCATCGAATTGCTCGTACCATATATTCAGCTCGTCATCCCCGACACGGCTGAATTGAACCGGGTAGATTGGAAGCAACGTCATCGGCAACGACTCTGCCTCACAATCCAGTGCCGGATCGTCAGCCATGTCGTAGGCATCGAGAAATACCTGCCCCTTGGGTGTCATCGGCAGATCCGCGGCCATAAAACCGGCGGCGATGTTTCGCTCGGAGAAATCGGGTTGCCAAACACCCGAGAAATCCGTCGATCCCACAGTCTCCGCCGTGAGCGGCGTCTGTCCGCCGGGCGCGATTCCGCTCGAACTGTAGACCGATCCATCCAGCTTCGTGAGGGTATCGACAAACAAGAGGAGCCTGCTCGGGTCACGGTCGGGATTGCCGCGGATCGTCACTCGTTCGCCCACCGAGAACGTGTCGGCGTGCCAGCCGCCCTGACGGAGATTCGGCACCGAGTTGGCTGTTAAAAGCCATTCTTGCGGCTCGTCGGCATCATTTGTCGTTTCCAGCGTCAGGAACGTATGTGGATTCCGGTAATCATGTGCGGTAATGGTCCCCTCGAGCTCGACAACGGTGTCGAAGCGGAAATTCGCTCGTGAGTGATGGCCGAGGACGGTAAATGGCAATGCCAGAAGAGCCGTACACGCAACCGCAAAGCCGGCTGCAGGAAATCGCGCTTTTCGCATCTGACGACCCCGTTCTGTTACCTAGGAACTAATTTAAGTTTATATAGTAACTTACTAAAAAAAGTGAATTTCTAAATCGGGATCGCTCTGAGAACGGTCTCGAGGCAGCAGATGATCGGGCTCACCGAGCCGCAGCGGAGCGAATTTCATGCGCCTGACATGTGCCGTCTTCGAAAACGGAGATATTGCACAGCTCGTCGGCCGCAACACGGGTGTGACGCGGGCGGGATCGGAGTAGATTCTCCGGACCGACTTGCAGGCCGTATACTTCAGCCTGACTTTCCTCAAAAAAGGAACGCGGTCCGAAGACCCCTTTCGCGCTACGGCCCGACTTCGGAGCCGTCCACCGTCGTTAGCGAATTCCAGCCGATTGCCCTAGAGCCATCACGAGAAGGGCTGCCCGTCACGATCAACTCCATCCCCAGTTTGATCGTGTCTGCCGACCATCCCCGGCGGGCCAGGACGTTACGGCCGCCGCCCTCGGCCATCCACTCTTCCGCTTCGCCGGATTCAGTCGTTACGTCCAGATAGATGCGCGCGTGGGGATTTCTGAACCAGAACTCGGTTACTACGCCTTTGATGCTCGTAGTTTCGTCTGTCTGAAAGAAGGCAGCGAAACTATGATGCCCATATACCGCCGCCCCGAAGCCAAGAGCCCCAATGGCCAGAAGCGCGGTGACGATTTCCTTTTTCATCGATAGTACCTCTGATGGTAAAACCTAACACAAGCGAACGCTCAATTCTCGGGAGATGGAGGTCGCGGGCGGAGAATACAGCCGAAATCGAGCAGCTCCCGGTCATGCGGGTCCCAGATTTTCTCCACGGACCATGGCTCCCTCAAGTGAGTTGCCGCAACACGATGCTCTCGGTCGGGCCGTGGCATGCGTCTGAATAGTTCGCGAGGTAACGCATCGTGTCATCCATCGGACTACAGCCTGATGCCTCCGCGCTCTAGCCGAGCCAGTTCGTCTCGGGCCAAGCGGAGTAGGCTTGCAAAACGAGGAAGAGTCCATATACGAACACTGGCTACCGCACGGTACCGATGTTCTACAAGCATTACTGGGCAACTAATTGTCGTCTACCACGCAATTGTAAGGAGTCCACGATGAAATCGAGGAGGAGTCCATATACGGTCATTCGGACTGACTCTACATCGCCGTTCCTTGACGTCTGCTTTGGAAGGAATAAGCGGACGTTCGCGGGATATCTACTTGGGATGGAGCTGAATGGCGGATAGGCGGCTATGCGCGAATGTGCAAATCTACGTATTGCTGGGCGGCACCCCGAGGAGCATCATGAGACCGTTGGATGAAGGGAGTTTTGGTGGCTCTAATCAGACCGGCAATATTCAAGAACGGCGAACCGCCCAACCGCACAATTCCAATGAGGTGATTGATGTCTCAGATTCCCAGTGATCCGGATTCAGGTCGTGAAGGCAGAGTGGACTCTGAGCAAAGCCGCGACGGCATCACACGCCGACAGGTTCTCACCGGTGCCGCGGGTACGGTGGCGGGTCTTGCCGGTTCCATGAGTGCACAAGCGCAATACTCGGGGCTCATGGAGGGCGGCTTGGGACTGCCATTCCGGCTTCCGCTGGGTGCACTCAACCACCTCGACCGCAACGAGTACATCAACAACATGGAGATCATCTCCTATACGGAGGGTTTGCAGATCAGGAGCGGCGAGCCACTGATGGCCATGTGGGCGCGCGGCGCGCAACGTCTGCTCCCGGCAGGCAGCGGCTGGCTGGACGTCAGCAACCCACGCGAGCCGGAGTACATCGACGTGGGCATGAGCTTTCGAGGGGCGGTTTCCTTCCAGGAGTCCACCGGCAAGTGGATCTTCATGGGAACTCACGGAGAACCGCTCCCGACCCGTAACTGGCAGTTTCCCCACGGCCGCTGGCACGAAGAGGTCCTCCGGCGAGCCACGAGTTACCAGGGCCTGCGAGGCATCAGCACTTGGGACATCACCGACCCGATAAGCCCTAAGCTATTGAACGAGTTCAGCACCGGCGAGACCGGTAGCGGTACCCACCATAATTACTACGACGGTGGCCGTTACGCTTATCTGGACGCCGGATACTCCGATCAGTTGCGCATGGAGAATCCGGGGCGGACGCACGGTAACGGGCTGATGATCGTGGATCTATCCGATCCTGAAAACGTGACCGAGGTCGCCCGCTGGCACGTTCCCGGGCAACTCTATGGCGAAGAGACGGAGTACAAGAAGTACTGGTTCGCCGGCGACCACGCCGCCTGGACCGGGTCCCACGGGGCCCCGAGCACTCCGATGCGAGTCGAGGAGGGCGGTCGATACGGCTACGGCGGGTTCGGCCACTTCGGGATGATCACCTTCGATTTCCGCGACATCCGTAACCCGCGGCCGGTCAGCTACCTGCAGTGGGATTTCGAGACCATCGGCAGTATTCCTTATCACACGGTGTTGCCCATCGTTGATGGTAACGGCCGGTTCAACAACACGCTCATCGGTGTGCCCGAAACGATGCAATCGGACTGCCGCGAGCCGTACAAGCCGGTACAGGTGATCCATGTGAGCGATCCAGTCAATCCGGAGATCATCGGATTGTTCCGTAGACCGAATCCGCCCGAGGATGCGCCCTATGAGGACTTCTGTCTGTCCCGTGGTCGCTTCGGCACCCACAATTCCCATTCCTTCATCCAGCCGGGACGCTCGAACCCGAACCTCGTGTTTACCACCCACTTTAACGCGGGCATGCGGGTCACGGATATCTCCGATCCGACGAAGCCGCGGGAGGTGGCCTGGTTCCTGCCATCGCGTGGCGGAGAGATGGAGGACTACGCGAGCTGGTTCCGTGGCGATACGGAGAGCGTGTTCATCGAGTGGGATCGCAACCTGATCTGGGTGGGCACTCACGCGGGGACTTATTGTATGTCATGCCCGGCACTCGGCCGACCCGACCTACGACCGCGCGCGATAGAGCGCTGGACGGTACCCCACGGCAACCGGGGGTGGGACAGCTAGCCTGCATATTTAATGGGTGAATGAGTTGGCCACCGGAGCGTTCCACGCCCAGCAGTGCAACGTCGTGAGTAATGCAATACGCAGATGGTGCTAAGGCCATTCCTGAGATCGCCGAGGAGCTGAGTGTAGAGACAATCATGGAAGGTAGTGTTCGTTATACTGATGACCGCTTTTGGCCGCCGCCGCTTAACAGCAGTTAATATGCAAGCTGGTGCATAACTAAGGGGAGAAGAGTGATAAGAGTCATCGCCTTTGTAGCTTTACTGGTGATCTGGAGCATGGGAGTCGCGCAGGATCTCGTTATCACGAACGCACGAATCATCGATGGCGTCGGCGCAGCTGTCAATCAGGGATCCGTGGTAGTTGAAGAAGGGCGTATCGTCTCGGTCGTTGCCGGAGAGTTAGTCACGGAAGGCCCGCGGATAGACGCCGATGGCATGACAGTAATGCCCGGGTTGATCGATACACATCGGCATTTGTTGCCAAGCCAGATCATAACGAGCGATCTGGCTTTGGAGCAGTGGCTCAATGACCGGTTGCCTGCGGAGCTGCTGAACTATCTTGGTTCTGGTTTTACGACGATCATGTCAACCGGTGACTATTTTCCAGTAATTATGGAGGTAAGGAGCAGGATCGACTCCGGTGAGTTGCGCGGCCCACGACTCCTTGCGGTGGGTCCTAACTTCAGCGTGCCCGACGGACATCCTGGCGCGTCGATATTCGCGAGAAATGCTTGGGGTCGTGCGCTCCATACAAACGCGGTAACTGATCCAGCGGTCGCACGCGCCCAAGTTGGCCAACTGGCAGATGCCGGCGTAGACGCGATCAAGGTGATCTACGACGGTGGAGAACAGGACGTATGGCCTCGGCTGGATGAGGCGATCCTTGCCGAGATTACGACAGAGGCGGAACGCAGCGGTCTCCCCACAATGGTTCATGTGCACGGCGTGCCTGAACTGCTGACAGCGGTCGAGTTAGGAGCAAAGCGTTTCGTTCACACACCATATCGGGGATCGATATCCGAATCTCAGGCAGGCCGTGTTCTACGAGAAGCCGCTGTACCGATTTCCACGACTGTAGGAATTCGCGCGCCCGTGATCGGGACGAACATCACGGCTGGAGCCGGAAGAGCGACTTTTACGCCTCTAAGGGAAACCTATCTGAAACGAACGCTCACGAATGTCCGGGAGCTTTGGGATGCAGGCGTCGTCGTCGCATTCGGTACTGATACGGCAGCGCTTAGACCTGCCGCGGCAGTTGCTCACGAGATTCGAACGTTGAGTCAGGTACTCTCTCCGGAGGAGATCATTACCGCGCTGACTATAAACGCCGCTCTGTTCCTCGATTTAGCTAGGGAAATCGGTACACTGGAGCCGGGTAAACTCGCCGACATTCTTATCGTCGACGGGGACCCACTCTCCAACATCGCTGATCTCGCCAATGTGGCGGTGGTAATTCAGTCCGGCCAGGTGGTGATAGACAATCGATAGATGCCATTAATGCCCAATCAATCGTTGAAGCGACTGGGGCGCGCTTGATGTCATGAATCGCGTGCGTACTTCAATCGTCATCATCCTCTTATCGGTTCTGCCGGCATCCCTGGCTCTTGGACAAAGTTTCCGCGTTACATTGCTCGGAAGCGGAGAAACGTTCCCGCAACAAGGGCGACTCGGACCCAGCATTCTCGTTGAAGCTGGAGATAAGACCTATGTTTTCGACACGGGTCGCGGTGTTCTCCAGCGATTCGGCGAGGTTGACGGATTCGGGAAGGATCTCGACGGCGTATTCTTCACCCATCTACATTCAGACCACGTGATCGGTCTTCCGGGCCTTTGGCTCGGTACCTGGATGTTCTCCCGCAGGGGGCACGCCCTGCCAATCTTTGGGCCAGCCGGAACGCAGAACATGCTTGCGCACATCAGGCAGGCATTCTCGTTCGATGTCGACATTCGAATCCTCGAAGGCGCGAACCCGTCCGGTGCCGAGTTTACCGTCACGGAAATCGAAGACGGTTTTCGCTGGGAAGACGGTGATGTCGTCATTCGAGCCTTCGCCGTCGATCATGCGCCTATTGAGCCCGCGTTCGGCTACCGGATCGATTTCGGCGGCAGGTCCATCGCCCTGTCGGGCGATACTCGCTTCTCGGAGGTATTGATCGAAGCTGTCACGGGTGTCGATCTACTGATTCACGAGGTGAGCGACGCGTCTGAGGAATTTGTCCAGGCGAACCCAAGGTTTCGAGATGTGGTGATGGCCCACCATACGACTGCGGCTCAGGCGGGAGAAGTATTCACTCAAGTGCAACCAAAGCTCGCGGTTTATGCCCACATGGTACTCCGCGATCTTTCGTTCGTTGAACTCGTAGATAAGACTCGGACCACTTACCAGGGACCGCTCATCGTGGGCGAAGACCTAATGATCTTCGATGTCGCTGAAGAAATCGGTATATCGATAAAACGCTAGGGCACGGCGTGAATGTCCGCTCCTCTAATCGGGCGTCATAATTTCCCGCGTAGCGGTCTAGCCAGTTCTCAGGGATTTGAAGCGGCCAATGCGGCGCCGTGTACGGGAGGTAGGCAACCCAAGGGGACTCATCGTTGTGCTGGCCAAGATACTCCAGAATCTTGTCGGTATACGTTTTCGTGCTGTAGAAGTCGGCCGGTAGATCTTGCACATAGAGCGCACGACTAGCGACCCTGCGAAATTAGTGGACGCTACGAGATTGCACGGCGGCGTTTGCTATTCCTGCCGCTCGCGCTACTCGATCGCTTAGCGACTCCGCGTAGATCCAGTTTAAGGGTGTAAATATGCGCCGGTCCGTGCTGCCCACTAATCGCGCCACGTCTACGAACCCCACGGAAAGAGTTACACGCCCCAATTCAAGCCAGTCCGATTCCTTTTCCGGTTCCATCATGATGTTGCGCGGTAGCGTAACGCGCGCTACATCGGATTCGGCCAATCCCTGCGCGTGAAATTCCACGATAAAAGTTCTCGCCTCCTCGAGCGTTAGGAACGAACGGGCCGCAATTTCGTCATCGGCCCAAATGTATCGTGGTGCGCTGGCCAGGAACGTCTCCCAGCTTCCCTGGGACATCGAGTTGAACGCTCCACCGCGAATCACAACCGAAATGCCTTCAATCAAAACCATCGATCTGCTCCAGTATTGTCAATACGTAGGTTGCATCGAGAGCGGGTAGACGCGCAGCGGAGACCCAATTTTGCCGGGATCGACCACATCTCTCCCTCATTGGGGAGAAGCCACCGTGCCGGGTAGGTCGGTTGGCGGAGCGTAAACTCACTCTTGATGTTGAGGGTAAGATGCCACGAAAGGTTGGTCAGCTTGAGGCTTTCTTGTTTTGTGGATATGCACTCAAGCGATGAGCACTGCGCGGGATCGTTTTCGAAGAAAGCGGCCCACCGAAAAGTAACGAATCTCAAAACCGCCATTTCGCGCCCACACGAAGTGTCCGAGGCTCAGTAGCCCGGCTCATCCGGCAATTAACCACGGCACAGTCGATATCCTCGGGCGTTAGACCCGGCGGATCGAACCCGTCCACATAGGCCTCGTAGAAATAGACGATATCTTTGCCGTCGTCATCCAGCAGATTGAACACTTCAGCGTACAGCGTCACCGATCCCAGCGTATACGAGCCACGGAGACTGACTGTCGTGTGAGATTCGGCGCGGTGGGCGTTGTCGGGCGTCAACGCGTAAGGACCGAGGTATCGCAGCCTCACACTCGCCTCCCAGTCGTTCCGCGAGGCCGAGATGCCAAGTTGACCCGCGTTCTCCAGCGATCCTTCGATGAACAGGCCGTCCGGGTTGTCCACATAGTGTGCCGTGCTGTCGGTCCACACGGCATCGACTCCGAGCCAGTCCGTCGGCTTCCAGAAGAACGTCAGCTCGTAGCCGTCGCGGCTCGAACCGCCCCTCGGTTCCACCGAGTTAGAGTCACCGACGAAGATAAGCTCGCTGTCCAAATCGAGCCACCAGTAGGTGGCCGTGAGCTTCACATCCCCGACCTCGATCCGAGCGCCCGCCTCGTAGCCGGTTCCCGGTGCCAGTCCCGCGATCGGGTCGATCGGGTTGACGACGCCCCGTGCGTCGTTGGAATGGAAGCCGCGACCCCAGCTGCCGTATAACTCGACGTTGTTACTAAGCGTGTACGCGAGACCCGCTTTCGGCGAGATGCGCCCGTCGGACTCGCTGCCCGCAAAGCTCCCTGCAGTTCTCGCGCTGGAATCAAAATCGTAGTGGTCCGCCCGCAGACCCGCGAGTAGCCGGAGCCGGTCTGTGGGTAACCAGGTGGCTTCCGCGTATACGCCTACCGATAGCTGTTCGATGTCGTTGTTGCTGATATTCGACACGAACCGGCCATCGAGATCTTGGTCGAGGCCGACCGAGCCAATGTCGTCATATCGAAACTCGGCGCCCACATCAAGCTCCAGGTTCGCTTCCTCGATGAGCGCGCGGTCGTAGCGACCGCCCGTCGTCACGCGCTTGTCGAACTGATTGATCTGGGAATCGTAGGTCGGGTTCGACTGCATGAACCAGTCGTAGTATTGGGCATAGGTGGAGGCGTCCCAGTCCATGGCCGTCAGCTGTGCGGCGACGATCCAGCGCGAGGTATTGCCGCCCGCGGTCGGATCGAGCGAACAGAATGCATCCGGGCAAACTGAGCTGCCGATGACCCGCTCCGGAATCTGCTCCGTCGGGTGCCAGTCACCCTCGTAGCCGGACAGAGTGAGAGAGAGCTCGCCGAAGTTGGTTGGTCTCAGGTACTTGCCCCAGACCGACACGTGCTCCAGCCCCTCCTCCCGCTGCCAGGGCCCGTCGTAGGATTTGAACTCCCCGAGCGCGATTAACGTGCCTTCACCCACCGCGGTGCTGCCGCCCCCCGCAAGTCGCCCCCAGCCGTTTTCGCCGCCCTCGAGCGCCACGAAAGGCCTGTCTAGCCGGTCGATCGTCCGGATAAACGAGGCCCCTGCCACGGAGAAGTCGCCCACATCCGCCCGGTAGGGTCCTTTCCGGTAGTCGATGCGATCGACGATTTCCGGCAGCAGGCCATTGACGTCCAGATACCCCTGACCGTGACCGTGAGATCTTAAGTTCCACGGGACGCCGTCGACCGTAATCGAGAAATCGGTGCCATGGTCCAGATTGAAGCCCCGCAGGAAGTATTGATTGGCCTTGCCGCTGCCGGAATGCTGTACGGCCACCATTCCCGGCACGGCCTCGAGCAGCTCCGCGACACGCATCATCGGGCGGACCAGCAGATCCGCACCGCTTACGGAGCCCTCGCTGGCCGCCTTGGCGGTCCCGAGGAGCTGCGTATTGCGGCCAAACACGGCGACCTCTTCCATCACCCCGGTACCGCTAGTCACCGTCTGAGCGGGAAGGCATTGCGGGAATATGGCCGCCAGGACCAATAATAGAGCAGGGGAGAATGCCGCGATGAATGCAGGAATTGAGCGCCCGTCCATGAATAAAGATCTCCTCGAGAAGTTACCCACGCTAAGTGGGTAGCCTCCGTTTTCGTTGCGTTGGAGGCTAGTATTGGGATCGGATGGCCGAATTGTCAGGTTATGAACTGTGAATGAACTGCGTTAATTAACCGTTAACGCTTCGGGGACGAGCCAACTTGCTAGACAGCGTCCGAATCTCTCCAAGATTGACTAGAAACCGCTGCTCTATGAGGTTCGTGGGCGAGCCGAATGTCCGCTTTCGGTCAGAAGCAGCCGTCACCTAGTTAGGGGAGAAAGTTAAAGTTTCTTCTAGATTAAGGACTTAGATCCAGAATAATGGCTCCCAATAACGCCAAGAAAAAGGAGTCTAGAGATGTTTTCACTATTCAAGCGAGCTCGATGTAAACCAGCCTGGAACAAGGGGAAGCTCTTAGGCCAGAAACCGCCCCTGAAGCCGAAAGAGATCTGGGCGATTCGGCAGCGGTTGCAGATGAGCAGTCGTCAACGTGATCTGGTTCTGCTCAACCTGGCTCTGGATAGCAAGTTACGAGCTTGCGACCTACTCACACTGAGGGTGCACAAAAATATAGTGCTTATCGAACGCGTAATGATGGTTGGTAAATAGAGCGACGCCATTTCCGGTATCGTCAGTCGATTGAGGACCGGCAGCGGGGTAAATATGAGCTCCTTGAACCAATCCAAGGTTTAGTCCGCACATCACGCAAAGGCCCTCATAGGCCTTTATAATCTCTCTGCCGAACTCGAGGCTAAATTTAGTAGTGAGGTGAGTCCGATGAAGCGCGTCCTCGTTCTGCCCGTAATGGGCATGGTTTTCATCACAGTTGTCGTTTTAGGGTTCGCGCATGCCCAGGAAGCACAGCCCGTGCTACCGCCCTCTGCCCGGAGCCCCCATCCGTCAACGCAGGGTCCTGCCGTTCTCGTCACCCCGCAACTCATCACACAGTGGGAGTCTGAGCTGTCGAACTGGGGCCGTTGGGGTCCAGATGATCAACGCGGCACATTGAACCTGATCACGCCAAGCAAGACTCAGGCAGCCGCCGAGCTAGTGGTGGATGGTATATCGGTCTCGCTCGCCCACTTCGTGACTGAAGAAGAGGCTATCGATAGCCAGACTTTCGGCCCGACGAGACACTGGATGACGAGAGTCGATCCGGATACCGGCGAAGTGCTCTTTGCCTTGGATGCCATGAGCTTCTCGCTGCACGACGGCCAACTGTCGCACATGGACGCCCTGTGTCATTACCGCACGGAGCGCGGCGGAGAACAGGTGATATTCAACGGCTATCCCCAGAACCTCGATGCGGACGGGTGCAAGGATCTAGCTATTGATCGAATGGGTCCGGGCTATGTCACTCGAGGCATTCTCGTGGACATCCCGCTGCTCAGGGGGGTCGATTGGCTCGAACCCAGCACGCCGCTCTACGTGTCGGATCTCGAGGACTGGGAAGATTTCGCAGACATCACCGTGGGCAGCGGCGATGTGCTGTTAGTCCGCACCGGTCGATGGGCCAAGCGCGAGCAGGAAGGACCCTGGGATTACGCTGGTGGGGGCGCTGGCCTGCATGCGTCGGTGCTGCCGTGGCTGAAGGATCGCGGTGTCGCGCTGCTCGTCGGGGATGCCGTCAACGACGTGCAGCCGTCCGGCGTGGAGGGCCTGCGTAGGCCGATTCACCAGGTGACACAAGTATTCATCGGGTTGCCGCTCGTCGATAACGGCTATCTGGAAGACGTCGCCAGAGAGGCCGCGCAACGGCAGCGATGGGAGTTCATGGTCTCCTGGCAGATCACGAAAGTTCCCGGTGGAACCGCCGGTCCCTTCAACGCTCTTGCCACATTCTGAGGCATGCCCCTCGTAATCGAATGTCTGCTTTTGGCCGAAAGCAGACATTCAGAAACTCTACCGGAAGTCACGAGCTGAAGAATAACAGCGGTCCGGGCTGAGGAGATCCGGCCGACCAGACTTCAACTAGTTCAATGCAGAGCTTGAATCGCGCTCCTAGAAACACAGCTAGTTCGACCGAAAACCCTGCATCCCGGGAGGGACTCGAATCAGCGTGACCGACTGGAGTTCGCCTCAGGAGCGCAAGAGCTGCGCAAAAGGAGAGGTACGTCTGGTC
>CAYXNS010000054.1:0-11517 GCA_964466315.1 uncultured Gammaproteobacteria bacterium | reverse complement strand
AGGCGGCGATCAGCGGGATTTCTGTCGGACGTAGACGTTAACTTGTCAGTACCGTTGCCGGGCATCTACCCTTAGCCGCTCCGGCGACTTGCACTCTATCAAGGCCGGCTCATGTGTCAGCGTGAGCCACGCCTCTATTGTCCGGCACATAAAACCGAGTACTCTTACAGAAAACGCGCCGTCAGAACGAAGCCGCCTCCGGGGAGAAAATCATGCGTAAGCTGACTCTACTAATGGTCTCTCTTGCCACCTCGGCAGCCTGGTCTCAGGACCAGGACGCACTGGTGGCGCGCGGCGAGTATCTCGTCGAGGGGATTCTCGGCTGCGGCAACTGCCATACGCCGAAAAACGAGGACGGTGAACCTATTACCGAGATGAAATTCGCCGGCGCATTCACCATCGAGGAGCCCGGTCTGAGAGCGTTCGCACCGAACGTCACGATGGACGTCGCGACCGGCATCGGCAGCTGGAGTGACAAGGATATCATCGTCAGTATTCGCGACGGCCTTCGGCCAGACGGCACACTGATCGGTCCACCCATGCCGAGTCCGTTCTTCCGCGACATGTCCGATAACGACACACGCGCGGTTGTCGCCTATATGCGCACGATCGAGCCCATCTCGAACGTGGTCGAGAAATCGACTTACACGATTCCGCTGCCGCCCGCCTACGGGCCACCTGTCGGCGAGGTGCCCGACGTCCCTCGTGACGACGAACTCGCCTACGGCACCTACCTCGCGGTGACGCTCGGTCACTGCATCGAATGTCATACACCGATGGTCGAGGGCCAGCTTGACTTCACGCGCACCAATGCAGGCGGGCGCGTCCTACCTGAGGTTTTCGGCCTGGACACGGCACTGACGAGGAACATAACGCCGCATCCGGAACTCGGCATCGGCGATTGGACCGACGATGAGATCAAACGCGCCATCACGCAGGGTGTCAGCCGCGACGGCCGCGAGCACCTCGTAGCCATGGCCTACTCCTACTACGCGACGATAACCGACGAGGACCTCGACGCGATCATTTTTTATCTTCGATCGGTGCCGCCGAGCCCGGCGGACTGAGCTAATCCATCCGGAGGACGAGAAGATGGCCCGCTACTTGAAGCAGGGAATGTCGGGCGATTTCATCGCCGACCAGGACGACAGGGTTCGCGAAACAGTCGAGACAATCATTCGCGATGTCGACACGCTTGGTGACGAGGCTCTGCGCGACTACTCCGAGCGCTTCGATCAATGGTCACCGGAGTCTTTCCGACTGAACGCCGAGCAGATTGCCGCCTGTCATGACGAACTCCCGGCACAGGTCGTCGACGACATCAAATTCGCGCAGGAGCAGATTCGCAACTTCGCCCAGGCGCAAATAGCCTCGCCTTTTTCGCAGCAAGACTAGCTAATACCGAAAGCGGTCGCCGCCCTCCCCCGCTAAGGCTGCGGGAGTTTTACGGGAGTTAGTCCTGCATCGTTATGCACAGTACTGTAATCGTGTCCGTAGACGCCCCCTGATTACCTGTTAAAAACAATCAGTTAACATCCAAGATCTGGATTCGGGAGGGGTATAGATATATCCCATCTGGATTCGGGAGGCAGGGGCCGGAGGTTCAAATCCTCTCACCCCGACCAAATCATCCTAACCAGATCAACTCGTTTAGCAAACGGGTCCGATTGCCTTTCCTCCTTCGGGCTTCGACGGGGCTCCTGATTGGCTTCAATCGGCGGAGGCATGATCTCCGTTTGGGGCAGAAACGGGTCCCATGTGCCTTCCCGCCGCCGTAGCGACGGCAAGCCGTGATCGTATTGGACAGAACCTCAGATCTCGTTGTTGTTTGCCGCCGCAGCGATGTGTTCCGCGGCACGAAACGCCAATGCCATGATGGTCATCGTCGGCTGGCCGCGACCGGACGTCACCATGCTGGAGCCGTCGCAGATGAACAGGTTCGGCACGTCGTGGCTGCGATGATAACGGTCGACAACGGACGTTTCAGGGTCATCGCCCATCCGGCAGGTACCGAGCAGATGCCCCCCTCCCCGTCCCGGTGCGACCGGCGGGCTCCATTGCTCGACTGCGCCGGCAGCTTCGGCCATCTGCTCCGCGAAGCCCTGCATGTAGAGGGCAGTGGCGAGGTCGTCATCATGGTCCCGATAGGTCATGCGCAAGGAGGGCCGTCCATACTTGTCCTTGTGAGTCGGGTCTATCGTGATGTTATTGCGGTCTAGCGGTAGCGAAGTCGCACTACACACGATCGCCATATGACGTGTGAAATTGTGTGCCAGGCGGTCTTTAAATTCGGCACCCCACTGCGGCCCATCGGACCGCTGTGCAGCCAGGGAATACCAAATCGGCGTCGCCGCCATGAACGGTCTGGCGTCGAATCCACCGCCCCCGTAGAAGCCGCGCTCCGGATCGGATTCATACAGGTCGTGAACTATCCGTGTCACCTGCACACCCTTGTAGTCGTTCAGCTGATGCTCGAAAACGGAGTGCACCATTGCATGGGCATTCATCATCAGGTTCCTGCCGACATAGCCGCTCGAATTGGCGAGGCCATCCGGGTGCCTGGAACTCTCGGAGAGCAACAGTAGCCGGGATGTCTCGGCGCCGTTCGCCGAGAGCACCACGGCACGTGCTTTTTGGCTACGCTGGTTGCCGTCCGGATCGAGGTACTGGACCTCGCTGATCTTGCCGCCCGCACCCGTCTCGAGATTGTAGACCGCGCATTCAGCACGGATCTCGCAATTGCCGCTGGCGATCGCCTGCGGGATCATCGCGACCAGTGTCGATGATTTGGCGCCTACCTCGCAGCCGTAGCCCATGCAATAGCCGCAGTTGATACAAGCGGGGCGACCATTGTGCGGTTGCGACAGAATAGCGAGCGGCGCGGGTTGCGCGTTCAGGCCGATCGCCTCGGCGCCTTTCTCCAACAACACGCCCGAGGATTTGATCGGTATCGGTGGCATGGGAAATGGCATCGATCGCGGCGAGTCGAACAGTCCGGGCGCGCCGGACACGCCGATCTCCCAGTCCACTTTGGTGTAGTAAGGCTCGAGTTCCTCGTAGGTGATCGGCCAATCGACAAAGTTCGTGCCTTCGATAGAGCCAAGCGCGCTTCGCTCCTCAAAATCGATTTCACGCAGGCGCCAGAAATTTCCGGTGAAGTGCACGCTGGCGCCACCCACGCCCTCGTAATAAAAGGCCGGATTACGATCCGGTAGCACCTCGGCGACGTTGCTCTCGTCGTCGCGGAATGTCTGAACATTGCTAGCCGGCATGCCACCGGCAATCCCTTCGTTTATCCAGACATCGAACTCATCGTGGGCGAAGTCCTCGGCTTCACGGTACGGGCCTTGTTCCAACACGACGACGCTGAAACCGTTGATCGAGAGTTCTTTGGCAAGGATGCCACCGGCGGAACCGGAGCCGACGATGACGAAATCGACCGCTTCGTCGAGTGGGTATGTCACCTGATTCTCAATCGGCATTACGCTGCTCCTCCATGTACTCCGCGTCGTAATATCCGAAAGGAGGCTGAGCGGCGCCATGGCCCTCAAAGCCGATCAGATCCCAGGCAATATTGTTTTTGTTGCCGCCGTAGGAACTCATGGCGAAAAAACCCATCAATGTGAGGGTCTTGGCCATAGAAAAGAACTGCGTGGTCTCGTGCTCACCGATCCAGGCATCCTGATCGGCTTCGCTCAAGTCAGAGAACTGCACTGTGCCCGCAAATCGGTCGGCAATGCCTGCTTGGAACCCGGCGAGCATGTCACGAACACCCGGCAACATATCGGCGAACTGCGCACCGAACACATTGTCCATGAAATAGATGACACCGGCTTCGCGAGCCCCCGGGGTCCCAGTGGTCGGCAGGATGCGTGCGGCAATCGCTTCGAGCTCGACGGCCTCGGCAGTGGTCAATGTAGCGAACGTCGCGCCCTCATCCCGTACCGAACAGGCGGCTTGTGCAGCGGCCAGTGCGGCCGGCACGCTCAGCCGCAGCAGCGAGCTGCCAGCCAGTGCGCCAGATCCTTGCATGAAGTGTCGCCGACTTAAGGTATCGCTGCTCATCACAGTCCCTCGATCCGTTGTGTCGACAGACAAAAATAGCATAGCGGGAGCAGGCTGTGGCCAAACAGTTTGTAGGACTTGTAAGCCCCTGACTGGTATATCATTATGGCTCAGCAGGCTCGCTGCAGACGGGAAGAACAGTGAATCGGCCAAGAGATGCGTACGACTTGCCGGATGTTCACTCGAGGAGTTAGAAATGAGGATTTCGTTGAAACAACATAGAGCGTTGTACCTGATCCTCGGAATTGCGCTCGCGACTGACGTGGCCGCGCAGGAAGCCGAGGTCGACGAGTTTTTCGATGATTTCGCAGCCGAGTGGGTGCGAGGCAATCCAAACCAGGCTGTACGCACACGCTATTTTTCAGGCGATGAGCAGAATCGGCTCGAGCAACAACTGACCCCGCAGGCCGAAGCTTGGCAGCGTGAGCGGATCGAACTGGCGCGGCAGGGTCTCAACGATCTTGCAGACTTCGACATCGCGAACCTGACAAAGAGCCAGCACGTGTCTACCGATGTCATGCGATGGCAGCTCGAGACGCTGACTCAGGCTGAACCGTTTTTGGGCTATGCATTCCCACTGCAGCAGTTCAACGGCGCCAACGTCACGCTCATCAATGAGCTTACGGTTGTACATCCAATTCGCACCGACCGGGACGCGGCGAATTACGTGGCTCGTCTTGGACAGGTCGATGAGCGAATGGCCGAAGCGATAACGGAAGCCGAGCGACGCTCGGGGGATGGCGTGCGACCGCCACGCTTCATTCTACAAGCCACGATAGATCAGATGGAGCAATTTCTCTCACCAGATCCGACTGACAACCCATTGGTCTCAACGTTCACAACGAAAATGCAGAGTATCGAGGGCTTGGCTAATGAACGGCGCCAGCTTTTGAGCGATGAAGCAGCACAGATTGTCAATAACCAGGTGTACCCAGCGTGGCGTGAGGCACTTGCCGTGCTTCGGTCACAGTTGCCGTTGGCGACGGATGATGCGGGGTTGTGGCGATTCGAGCAGGGCGCTGACGTGTACGCTTATCAACTAAAGCGATATACGACGATGGATCTGACGGCTGACGAGATTCATCAGATTGGCTTGCGTGAAGTCTCGAGGCTCGAGACGGAGATGGATGGGCTGCTGCGCCAGATTGGACTTTCCACGGGCTCAATCAACGATCGCGTAGTCGCGCTCAGGACCAGGCTCAGTTATCCGCAAACGGACGAAGGGCGCGAGCGCATCATGGCGGACATCGACGGAATGCTGCGCGATGCAGAGGCACGTGCAACCGAGCTGTTCGACCTCCAACCCATTGCGCAAGTCATTGCGCAGCCTTATCCGCGTTTCCGCTGGCCCAACGCGGCGGCATCCTATACAGCACCTCCGCTTGATGGCTCGCGTCCTGGCGTGTTCCAGATGCCGTTACGCCATGACAGAATGACCGCGCATCGCTTGCGCACGCTGGTCTATCACGAAACCGTGCCAGGCCATCATTTTCATGTTGCGCTCATGGCAGAGAACTCCGAGTTGCCGCGCTTCAGACAGGCTCGTGTTTACGGTGGAATCTCTGCGAGCACCGAAGGATGGGCGTTGTACGCTGAGCGGCTCGCGGCCGAATCCGGCTGGTACGAAGGCGATGTCGAGGGCTTGATCGGGCAGCTCGACAGTGCGCTGTTCAGGGCGAGGAGACTTGCCGTGGACACCGGCTTGCATGCAAAACAGTGGACCAGGCAGCAAGCGATTGACTATGGGATTGAACCGAGCGAGGTGGAGCGATATATCGTGATGCCGGGGCAGGCGTGCTCTTACATGATCGGTCAACTGAAAATCGTCGAGTTGCGAGAAAGAGTGCAGCAAGCGCTCGGTAACAACTTTTCGATCCGGGAATTTCACAACGTTGTGCTCGGTGTTGGCAGCGTTCCCCTGACGATTCTCGAGAGTGAGGTGGATGAATACATTGCGGGAGCCGGAACGCGGTGACCTAGACCTCGGCGATATCATGGAGGAGAACATTGTTCATGAACGTAAACCAACGTCTGCTCTTGACCGTAAGCAGTCGTTGCTTAACAGCTAATATGCACGTTGGTTTATACCTGGAGGAGTTATGAAGGGAAATCGTACGGTTCTTCGTCTCACGGTCTTGCTGTGCGCAGCCTGTGTCGTAAGCGCGTCATCAGCTCACCATTCCATTGCCGGTTTTTTCAGTCCAGACAAGTTCATCGAAATTGAGGGCGTCGTTACCGCGTGGGTATGGCGTAATCCACACGCGGAGTTCGAAGTCGAGATAACAGAGCCCTCAGGTGAGTCAACGATCTGGCGGGTCGAAACCGGGGCTATCAGCATACTTCGTGCGCACGGCATAGACCGGGAGTTCCTTCACAAGGGAGACCCAATCAAAATCTACGGACGGGAATCGCTGCGGGGGCTAAACGAGATATTTGCTAACAATTTTCTGCTCAGCAGCGGTGAAGAAGTACTTTTGACCACCAGATCCACCCGATATTTCACTCGCAGCGGAGCTGGGGAGTTGCTGGCATCAGTCTATGACGAAGAAGCAGAAGCAGCAGCTCGACGCGATGCTGATGGAATATTTCGGGTTTGGAGTACTAACTTGGACGAGATCCCGCACTCCGGGGTTCGAATGTTTCACGGCAACTACCCGATGACGGAGGAAGCGGAGGCCAAGCGTTTAGAGTGGGACGCAGGCGATCCCACTCTGTTGGGCTGCACAGAATGGAATATGCCGTATCTGATGTTCAACCCCTTGCCAATGGAGTTCGTTCACGAGGGCGAAGACATCTTATTGCGGTTTGAGGAGGACGATAACGAGCGCGTGATATATATGAGCTCTGATGCTGCTAACGCCTCTGGCGCCAATTCCTTACTTGGCCGCTCTACAGGTTACTGGGATGACGACAGCTTAGTTGTAGAGACCACCAGCCTTGAACCTAAAGTGTTAGATGTCCTCGGAACGCCCTTTAGTTCATCGATTCGATTGATCGAGTGGTTCACTCCGAGCGAAGACGGAAATCGGTTGGGTTACCGTCTCCAGGTTACGGATCCTGAGACATTTACCGCGCCCTTCGAGGTTGAGCGCTACTGGATATGGCGGCCGGAGATTGCCGTGAACCGTTATGCTTGCGCGGAAGAGCAACGCTTGCCGTGATTCGTGGATCTCGCCAGGAACGGCCACTTTCTACAAAGTAGCCGTTCTATGCGGCCTCAGCAAAACGTCATTGCGGTATCTCGAGATATCTTGCCGTCATACCCTCGCAAATCGCCATTTTGCTGTGCAAATATTCGGAAAAAATCAGATTGAAATTGATCCGCGCGAAACCCATGCCCGCAATCTTTAATCCTCATACCGACGAGTATTTTCTCTGAAGTCGTTACCGGCGCGAAATTATAGACGTAGTATTGAAAGTATTCCTCGTACCCTGAATACTCGAGATTGAGATGCTCGGCCCATCTTTCCAACGTACTTGGATTTGAGGGGGTATTTTCGTCCCACGCAGAGTACGTACGCCCATGTATTGTGTCTCGTAATCCATCAATTATAGTTGACCCGTTTTCGATCGAGGCAAATTCTAAGAAATTGATACCACTTTTGCCCGTTTCCTGGCCGTTAAACCACAGCCCCACATCCCGTTCGCCCTGGATGTGTAAGACGGATGGTAATGTGTCAGACGTATTTTCTTTAAAATCGACAATCCCTTTGCGTAACGTTGAACCTCCCGACACGGAAATGGCTTTAAAGCTATAGGTGTCATTTATGCTGACATCGGTTAGATCGACTGGGCCACCTAATACGTACGAGATCAAAAAGATCGCCCCTGATGAATGACCGACCCCAAAGATGTTTTCCGTATCGATATTGATATCAGACGACGACTGTAGTTCTTCGAGCAACGTATCAACGAACGCGTAATCGTCACGCTCTGACTCTAAACCTTCATGCCAGAGCCACATACCCCGCGCCCCACCGTTTTCGACCCCTTGGGGAACTTCCGGTTTCTTCTCGGAGAAGGCAGACATCTTGATAGTGATGAAATCTTCTGTATACGATTCCAATCTTGGTGCCCAATCCAAATAACTCAAGATGGCTTCTTCGGTGAGATCGGGACGACACATACAGCCATGAAAAAACAGAACGACTGGATAAGCTACGTCATTGTTATACGAGGTGGGAAACGTAACGGAAAAATGTCGGTCGTAGCCATTGATGTTAACGGTGCCACGATTCGTCTGGCCGAGCTCTAAACTCGAGAACACAAGTTTAGCGTCATCGGGCTGTGTTGTCAGTTCAACAATTTCCCTGTCGTTTTGCGCCCAGGCTGAGAGCGCCACGGTGTAAGCTGCGATAGCAGCAAGACCTTGAGATTTCAGTTGCATTGTAGGACTCCTAGGATGGCGTACGGCTACCGCCTAACGACGCCTGAGACTTTACGATCGTCAGGAAAATTCCGATACCTGATTACCTCACCATCCTCATCGATGAACTCGAGAGATTGCTGAAATATTCCCGGCGGGGCGATATCCGGCAAGACCGTCGCGTCGATGACGTAGAGACGGCTCTCATACAGATAGATCGCGGCAAAGGTTCGAGTATGATCCGGATTCGTCGTTTGTAGTTGGTGCCCGTCGACGCGACTAATATAGTGGTAGGCGTCATATTCGATCGTGCTGGCTCTGTCACGAATCTTCTTGGCCGCAAAGGCGATTGAGGCGCGTACGTCTACTTGCCCATAAATCGGCAGATAAAGATCACCGATCTCCCGTAGGCGCTCGTCATGGAGTCGTTGCGCATCACGGTAATCCACAACGGTCACGGAATACCGACCGGTGTCGTTCTCGTGGCTGAAGATTCGCGCGGGGACCACGATACCGTATTCGGTCTCGAAGTCGATTTCCTCAATCGCGAACTCGCCGGGAGCCATGATGCGAAATCCATCTGTTGCGCTCGCGTACGGTCTCCATTTCTGGGCAACAGCGGATCCGCAGAACCACAGGATCGAGGCCAGAGTAATTAGTCGTAGAATCGGCATCGGAGGCTCCCTGAGTAGGTGTCCACTCCACGCGTATCGAATGCGAAAGGGTATCTTAATCTTAAAGCCTGCCAGAGTCATTGCCCACCGCCCACTGCTCTCTATGCCTCAGGGCGCTGGTCGTTCTCACCGCTCAGATCCACTCATTCAAAGGCCTCACTGCTAGCTCTTCTCATCAAACTACGAGAAGATGACAAAGCTTGCGAATAAAACCGCGACTGGTACCCGACAACCTGACGGAGTCGAGATGAAACTACTTTCCATACCGTTCTGCGTAATCCTCTTACTGACGATGATCGGGTGCGCGGACACAGGTCCCGCTCAGATATCGGAGATCGATCTCCGCACCACCGCTGAGACCATTCACGACGCGGTGATCACCATCGATTCTCATGACGATATCCCTTTCGACTTCGCGACAGAGTCCGTCGATCCGCTGAACGGTGTTCGCCAGGTCAATCTCGAAAAAATGCGTGTGGGTGGACTCAACGTTGGAGTATTTATCGTGTTTGTGGGTCAAACCGAACGGACGCCGGAGAACTACGCGCAAGCGAAAACCGATGCAATGACGAAGTTCGATGCGATCCACCGCATGGCGGACGAGATGTATCCGGATCTCATCGAGTTGGCTTACTCCGCTGACGACGTCGAGCGCATCCACGCTTCCGGCAAGCTCGTCGCCGCCATCGGCATCGAGAACGGCTACGTCATCGGTAATGATCTCTCGCTCCTCGAGCGCTACCACGAACTCGGCGCCCGCTATATCACGCTGGCGCACGGTGGACACAACGACATCTCCGATTCCGCGCGGCCACGCCCCGAGTTCGGGGACGAAGAATCGGAGCATGACGGGATCAGCGCGTTCGGAGAACGAGTCATTGCCGAAATGAATCGGCTCGGCATCATGGTCGATATCTCTCACATATCGAAGGCCGCGGCGCTCGACGCGATACGGCTCTCCCGCGCGCCTGTTATCGCATCCCACTCCAATACACGCGCAATCACGGACCATTTCCGCAACATGGACGACGAGACACTACTCGCACTCAAGGAAACCGGCGGGGTCATGCAGGCTACGGCGTTAGCTGAGTTCGTCAAGACCCTAACGCCCGCGCAGCAGGAAGCGACCGCTGAGCTACTGGCAGAGTTCGAACTGGAGCGACTCAGCGATACGCTCTCGCTCTCCTCCGATGAGCGCAGCAAGATCATGGCCCGCCTCCGTGAGATCGGCTACGCCGACGTCGGTGATTTCATCGATCATGTGGACCACGCGGTCGACCTGATCGGCATCGATCACGTGGGGCTGAGCTCGGACTTTGATGGTGGCGGCGGCATTGTCGACTGGTTCGATGCCGGCGAGACATTCAACGTCACACTGGAGCTGGCGCGCAGGGGTTACAGCCGGGACGACATCGAGAAACTGTGGGGCGGCAATCTGCTGCGCGTCTGGCGCGAGGTCGAGGAGGTTGCCGCCGAATCCGGCTAGCGGGCACGTTAATGGTCGGCGAACTTGCTGCCGGAATTCGTCCATATCTGTTATGACCCGTTAGGCCGTGGCGTCCACGGGTGTCTCCAGTTAGCTAAATAGTTACAATTACTTGGAAACGTCCTGATGCCTCGGGAGGCGGGGGCCGGAGGCTCAAAACTGCGATGGGGGTGCAGATCAATCGAAAGACATTTGCGCGCGTTCCCTCCACATCTCACTCTTTATACGCCCTTATTTCCTTCATATTTCCTCCATAGTTACAGGCTATAGTGCGAAAAATCATGGCTAACAAGAGGCCGCGCTGTGAATTCACGAGAGCGCCCCGCTCTGCGGTGGCTGCGGCTGCTCTTTCGTACTGTTACGAGTACATTTTTTCGTTGACGACATTAACCGCGGCTAATGGATAGTTGTCGTTCGCGCTTACATGAACAACAGGTATGCCAGCATGCGAAAAAAGGATGGCAACTTGGGGTTTCTAGCGTAATAATTGATGCTGATGAGGCTAGTTACGATCTACGCGCCTGGATCGTAAATCTATGCAAATTTACCCTTGGCCGAACCTGGGGAGTAGCTCGGCTGCAGCCACAACTCTTTGGGAGGGATTATGAAGAACCTTAGTAAGCTAGCGGCAGTCGGCACGTCTCTGTGCATGCTCTATACGGCGCCTTCTATGGCTCAGGATGAAGGCGCAAATATATTATTGGAAGAAATCATCGTTACCGGTCGGAGGCGTGAGGAATCTCTGCAAGAAATTCCGGTATCTACCTCGGTATTTAGCGATGATTTGATTGTGGATGCCGGCATTGACACTTTGTACGATATGTATGAAATGGTTCCAGGCCTTCACTTTGACGAAGGGGAAGACCGACTCGCGGCGCTTCCAAGTATTCGCGGAATCCAGGCGAATGACATCGCTCCTAACCGAA
>CAYXNS010000053.1:0-12415 GCA_964466315.1 uncultured Gammaproteobacteria bacterium | reverse complement strand
AACGAAGCTGGGAGGCCGCGCTCGGCTACATGGGTTACTGGCTTGGCATGGAAAACGTCGACTACCTGGCGGACCATCCGGCGTTTGCCCGGGAGAACGTCACGGGAAGGCGAGAGGTGTTGTTGCGGGAGAATGTGTTGCCGAGCGCGCCGCTGCTGAGCGAGAGTGAATGGGAAGTGCTGCGGTACTACTATGTAGATACGGCACCAATCGACCCGTTGCCTCAGACCGGTAAACCGTCTCTTGCCTGGGAACTGCCCCAGTTTCGCCTTACCGAATCCAACTACAGCCCTGAGGTGGCCGTGACGACTCTGGTCCGCATCCGTGAGGCGCGCAGCGAGGTGTATATAGGGGATAGCGGCGAGAATACGCTGGCGGTTCTCGATGGTGATGGTTTTCTGAAGTCGGACCCCCGGCGCTTCGGTCTGGCGATGTCCCCGGTGGACATCGAGTTCGTGGACGATGTTGCCTATATCGGCTCCATTGGTGATCTGATGGCAAATGCGGCGTCGGCAGCCAAGCCTGCCCATATCACGACCCTGGGTCTGGTAGAGCAAAGCATCGAAGGCGGAGCAATCAGCGTCCTCATCAACGATCTCTACCGGATGGCGGACATGGAGATCGTGGATTTAAACGGCGACGGGGCCATGGATTTTGTCGTTTGTGGATTCGGTGTGCTGGTAGGTAGCGTGTCCTGGTTCGAATCACAGGCTGATGGCAGTTATGAGGAGCATGTGATCGTCAGCCGGCCCGGGGCCGTCAAGGTTGAGAGCCATGACTTCAACGGCGACGGCTTTCTCGATCTCGCTGTGTTGCTGTCTGATGCGAGAGAAGGCTTCTATATATTGATCAACGATGGGACCAATGAGTTTCAGAGCCATACCGTCTTCGAGACCCACGCAGCCTATGGCCATACTTTTTTCGAGCTGGAGGACTTCGATAACGATGGTCTCATGGATCTTCTAGTGGTGAATGGCGATAACGTCGACTCGGATACTTACAACACGCCTAAGAACTACCAGGGCCTTCGAATCTATCTGAATCGTGGCGATCTCCGCTTCGATGAGGCGTACTTCTACCCCATGTACGGCGCCTTCGGAGCGCAGGCGGCGGACTTCGACAATGATGGCGACCTGGATATCGCAGCGATCTCGTTCTATCCCGATTTCTCATCGGAGCAACGAGAATCTTTTACTTATCTACAAAACGATGGGGGTTTGAACTTCAGCGCTTACACCAGCCCGGAGCTCATGGGCGGTCGCTGGATGACCATGGATGTGGGAGATATAGACGGCGATAGCGACATCGACGTCGTCCTGGGCGGTGGCTACATCCCTGTCGGTATGTTCGCCTATATGGATATGTACGAAGAGTTCACGCAAACGGGGCCGCCGGTGTTGCTACTGAAAAATACATTGTACTGATTCCGAGTTCCGACACTGGCGGTACGGTGAATGGTGCCGGATCCGATGTACTGCTGTAGCATTATCTCCAGCCGCCCGCTCGGACTGGATAGCGCTTGGTCACCGGCTGGTTATTGTTCATACTTGTTCGGTGGACCCACAGCCGGATCCCAAAAAAAGCCGGGAGGAGGGGAATATGATAAAGCGCCTACTGTGGACACCGCTGATACTGTGGCTATTGGCTTCCAGCGCATTAGCGCTTGACGGGACGCTCGTGGTCGCCAACCGCGCGGGTGGAAGCATCTCTCTTATCGATCTCGAAACACGTCTCGAGGTCGCGCGGCTGCCTGTAGGCCCGATCATTCCCCACGAGGTTGCGGTTTCTCCGGACGGGCGCTTCGCCCTGACCGGTGAATACGGGCCCGAGGACGATCATGGCCGGCACGTGATCCTGATCGACATCGTTAATGCGAGCATCGTCGGTCGCGTTGATCTCGGGCCGAACTCGCGCCCGCATACGGCGATTTTTCACCCGGACGGTCAGCGCGCGCTGGCGACCATGCAGGATTCCGACCTCATCGCCCTCATCGATCTGAGTGCCATGGCAGTCATTCGAACCTATCCCACGGGTGGCCGCGAAGGTCACATGATGCGCGTCAGCCCCGACGGCTCGCGAGCCTATGTCACGAGCCGCCTCGGCGAGGGCACACTGTCGGTCATCTTCCTCGACGAAGATCGTCCGCCGGTCGTGATTCCGACCGGGCCGGGCGCAGAGGGCATCTCCGTGTCACCCGACGGGGGCGAGGTCTGGGTGGCGAACCGGCAGGAGGAGGCGATCTCCGTCGTGGATACCGGAGCACTTGAGGTCGTCGCGAGGATAGACTCCAATCCATTCGCCGGTCGCGTCGAGATTTCTCCCGACGGCCAGTTTGCAGTCGCGCCGAACGGCGGCGGCGGTGGGCAGCCCGTCCAACAACTCCTACGACTTTTTGATGTCGAGGCACGCGAGATCGTCACAGAAATCCCGCTGCGCAGTGATGGTGAACCTGGTACCGGAAATTTCGGTGTGCTGATGCACGATGGTTACGCAATCGTGAGTGAGCCCGGGCAGGGAGCGATTCGCCTGTTCGAGTTGGATAAATTCGGTGAGTCGGATCCCGATGTGCTAGTCTCTGCGCACGAGGCCCCAGACGGGTTGGCGTGGTCGCCCCTGCGCGTCGACGTCATGAGATAACAACGTCTGAGAGATAATCATGTTCGCGAATAAAGCTTTCGTTCTGTGTGTACTCGCGGTCGCCGTCGGCTTCGCCGGCGCACAGGGTCAAGCTGCCGAGTTGTCGACACCCGAGTTCGGGATGATCTACGAGCGGGATGTGCCGATTCGAACACGTGACGGGACCGTGCTCAGAGCCGACGTCTATCGGCCGGATGCCGACGGATCATTCCCGGTTCTCATGAGCCTGAGCGCCTATCAGAAGGCCATGGACCGCATCCTGCCGCATGAGGCGCCGTTCACTCACGTCGAACGGCCCGAGCCCGAGTGGTGGACGTCGCGCGGCTATGCGCTCGTCTTCGTGGATACGCGCGGTACCGGGACGTCGCCGGGTCAGTCGGACATCTGGTCCATGCAGGAAGCGCGCGATCTCTACGACTCCATAGAGTGGTCGGCCGTACAACCGTGGAGCAGCGGCAAGGTCGGACTGGTCGGCGTGTCCTATTACGCGATCACGCAGTGGAACGTCGCGAGCCTGCAACCGCCGTCACTGACGACGATCGTGCCCTGGGAGGGCTGGGCCGACATGTACCGCGACTCGGTTTTTCATGGTGGCGTATTCAATCAGGGATTCTATGGCCGCTGGTGGCTGGACGTTCGCGGCAAGCAGCTGCTCGAGAACACGCGTGCCGACAACTCGGCCGCACTCAGCGAAGACCTGATTTACAATTTCCTGGCGCACCATATGGACAGTCCCTGGTGGGACGAGAGCAAGTCACGCGCACAGTTCGACCGGATCACCGTGCCGTTGTACAGCTCGGGAAACTGGGGTGGCTGGAACCACCATATGCGCGGCAATATAGACGGCTATGTCCGCTCGGCATCCACCGAGAAACGACTGCAGATGCACATCGGCGGCCATACAGATGCGTTCTATTCCGATGAAGGTAAGACTGAGTTACTGCGCTGGTACGACTACTGGCTCAAGGGCATCGATACCGGCATCATGGATGAGCCGCCCGTAAAGCTCTGTATCCGCAGCTCCGTCGGCGAATGTGAATGGCGCTTCGAGAACGAGTGGCCGCTCGCGCGCACGCAGTACACGCGTTATTACTTGAGTAGCGATCCCGCCGGCGTCGTCGACGAGGCGATCCACGACGTCACGCTCACGCGATCCAGGCCGCGAGCGGATGGGGAGCTGACCTATTCCGCGGGTCCGGAGGCCTATTCACGAGCGAATCGCGGGCTGCCGACAGCCAGCTTCGTGACCGAGCCACTCACGGAGGAGGTCGAACTTACTGGGCATATCAATCTCGTCATGTGGGTCTCATCGGAGACCGACGACATGGACGTGTTCGCTTATCTGCGTGATATGGCGCCCGACGGGACGGTAGAGACGGCGACGCGAGGGATTCTGCAGGTGTCGCACCGCAAGCTCGATCCGTTGCTCTCTACACCGTATCGGCCGTATCACACGCACGACGAGGAGCAGAAACTCACGCCGGGCGAAATCGTGCCGATCGAAGTCGAGATCTGGGCGACGAGCATGATCTTCGAAGAAGGGCATCGAATTCGGCTCGATGTGAATGCGCACGATGGGCAGCATTATTTCGCCGCTTATAACCTCGCGAACAACAGTATCTATACAGGTGGTGAGCGCGCTTCGTACGTGGTATTGCCGATCGTCCCGGTCGAGTGAGCCGCTAGAGAAGAGGTGCCGACGCTTCTATATCGACCTCGTACGGCGCACCGTTGACCTTCAGTTCAATGGGAACTGCCCTGCGCTAAACTCAAAAAAAATAGTATTTATAATCATCAAATTGTGATTGTTTTGCGAAGCGCAATCGGCTTCTTCCCCGTGGCAATACTACCCCGTTGATACGCGTAATTCATCTGACGCGCCGCCGACGGTCCCGGCCGGGGTCGCGGGTAATCGAATCTCCATCGAACCGGCGATGTATGATAGTGGGCTAAGAGAAAGAGCTTCTAGGCAGCAGTCCAGGACACGAAAAACAAGGGGATGGATCATGCGCGTGACGGTAACTTTTCTCATCATGTCTCTCGGGATAACCACGGCCGCGATCGCACAATACGGCCCCGACAATCAGAGCATCGATCCAATGTGGCTGTTCGTTCCAAAGGTGGTCGAGGGAGACGAGTTCGTGATGACGGAGCCCGTCATGGGTTCGGCGATTCCAACCGAACTCAGACTTGTCGAGCTGTTGGACGGTGTGTACGCACCAATCGGATATCGGAAACCGGAAGGAGTTGGGCCGTTCCCGACAGTGGTATTCGCTCATATGAACGGTGGTTTCGGCTTGCGTTGGATTCGCGAATGGACGAGCTACGGTAGCGGTACACTCGAGCGATTTCTGGATGAAGGTTATGCCGTCGTCTGGATGCGCTATCGCGCCGAAGTAGACACGCCTTACGGCGGTGAACTTACGGTGCGCGAGTTTCAGGGAAGGCAACGGTACAACCGCGGGCCGCTCGAGTACGAAGATGCGATTTCGGTCGTCGAGTACGTCAAGACGTTACCGGGGGTCGATGCCGAGCGAGTCGGCTGGCTCGGCGTCAGCCATGGTGGTGAGATGCTGATGAAGGTGGCATCGGACTACGACGGTCTGCGGGCCGGCGTCGCGGCTGAGCCAGCGTCCATGGACTACCTGGCGCACCTTCCCCCCGACCCGAATGCGCCGCCATCGGGACCAGAATTAGAGACGATGGAAGTCAACACGGAGGAAATGCAGGAGCAAGCGCTGCTGGCGGCGCGTGGCCGAATCGATATGTCACTGGCCATGAAACGGATCAACGCCGTAGAGATGCCGATACTCGTAATCGGCCGGGACCGCGATCACAACCAGGCCACCTTCCGGCTGAACTACGAGTTGCTCGAGGAGGCCGGCAAGAACGTCGAGTGGCTATCTTTCGATCACGACAATCATGGATTTATTTTCATCCAACGTAATAGCACCGGAGAGTACGCTCCGGACTCGATTCAACGCGAGGCGGTCGGTGCAGCTATTGCCTTTTTCGATCGTCACATGAAGTAGCTTCGTCATCGCTAATGCGAGGCGATAGAGGAGTCGCGGTGATCTTTCGGGCCCGGGATAAGAAGATGAGAATGCGTTCTATCCTCGAAAAGACTGGTGTAACGAGTACCGCGGCTCTGTTGCTGGCGATCGTCGCTAGCGGTGTGTTCGCCCAGAACGCCGAGCCGATTCGAATCGGGCTCCTGACCGTGAAGACGGGGCCACTGGCGACTGGTGGGATCCAAATGGAGCAGGGCCTCAACGTCTATGTCGAGGAGCATGGAGCGATGATGGCCGGTCGTCCCGTCGAGTTGATCGTCGCCGATACGGGCGGTTCCCCGGCGACAGCCAAGACGAAAGCGCAGGAGTTGGTCGAGCGCGATGGCGTCGACGCGATCATCGGACCGCTGGCCGCGTTCGAAGCGTTGGCGATCAATGACTATATCGCGCAGGTTGGCGTTCCGACTCTGAGTATCGCCGCGGCCGAGGACATGACGCAGCGTACGCCGAATCCTTTTTTCATTCGTGCCTCGTCGAGTTCCGCACAGGCATCGCACCCGATGGGCCATTACGCCGCCGTCGATCTGGGCTTCAAAAGAGCCGTGACGATTGCCGACGATATCGCCTATGGGCAAGAAATGGTCGCCGGATTTCAACGCGCGTTCGAGGATGGTGGGGGGCGGGTCGTCGCGAAGTTATGGCCGCCACTGAATGTCGCCGAGTACAGCGCATATATTGCGCAAATCAGAGACGTGGACGTCGTTTACATGGCATTCGCAGGCGTCAACGGACTGCGATTCATGCGCCAATACGAAGAGTTCGGTCTTCACGGCAGTATTCCGTTGCTCGGCGGAATGACGTCGGCAGATGAGTCGATACTTCGCAACATGGGAAATGAAGCGCTCGGTGTGATCTCCTCGTCCTTCTACTCGGCGGAATTACCGTCGGCAGCCAGTCAGGCGTTCGTCGTGCGTATGCGTGAGACCTACGACGTCGACCCGGGGTATTATGCCGTGTCCGCCTACCTCGAGGCACTCGTTCTCGACACGGCATTACGGCAAGTTGGCGGCAATACGGACGACAAAGAAGCGCTCATGGCGGCATTGCGTTCCGTGACATTGGTAGACAGTCCGCGGGGTTATGTGCGCTTCGATGACTACGGCAATGTCGTCGGTAACGTCTATATCTTAGAGGTTCGGCGCAGAGACGGCCGGCTCGTCAACACGCCGATAAAAACCTATGAGGACGTGAGTCAGTTCTGGACCTACGACCCCGCGGAGTTTCTATCACAGCCCGTGTATTCCAGAGACTATCCGCCTGCCAGATATCTTGGGCAGTAGTCGAGAGTGCCTCTAAGCGGTCGCTCCCCGTGACGAGAGACGGTGGAGAACGCGCTCGATGACACTCTGGATCATCCTGACCATCAACAGCATCGCGATGGGTGGGTTGTTGTTCCTGCTCTCCGCCGGTTTCTCTTTGATCTTCGGGCTGATGCGAATCCCGAACCTGACTCACGGATCGCTCTTCATGTTGGGAGCCTATTTCGGCGTGACGTTTTTACGGCTCGGCATGAACTTCTGGGTCGCGGCGGTCGCGAGTGCGCTGGTTCTTGCCTTGATCGGCGGACTCATCGAGCGTTTCTTGCTTCGTCGGCTGGTGGGCCAGGAGCTTGCCCAGGTTCTCGTGACTCTCGGGCTCTCATTCATCATCGCCGACGTCTGTTTGCTCGTCTGGACGGGCGATCCGATACCGCTCGCAACACCGGAGTCGCTGCGCGGCGTTGTCCGCTTTTCGGATATCGTCTTTCCGCGCTATCGGCTCATAGTCGTCGTTATCGCCGTGTTCATCGCGGCAGGGCTCTGGCTGGTGCTTGAGCGGACTCGCCTCGGCGCGATGATACGCGCCGGTGTCGACGATCCGCAGATGGCGAGAGCGACCGGAATTCGAGTCTCCCGACTGTTCACGGCTGTATTTTGTCTCGGGGCCGCGCTGGCCGGCCTCGCGGGCGTGTTGAGCGGCCCGATACTTTCGGTCTATCCGGGGCTGGACGCGGAGATGCTGCCGCTCGCGCTCATCATCGTCATTCTCGGTGGCGCTGGAAGCTTGCCGGGTGCGTTGCTGGGTAGTTTCATCGTCGGCTTTATCTATAACTTCGGGCAAGTGGTGTTCCCCGAGTTTGCTTACGTCGTGTTGTTTCTGCCGATGGTGCTCGTTCTCGTCCTGCGACCACAGGGGCTGTTCGGCAGGCGATCGATATGAGCCGGCTGACTGCGGGGATCGTACTGCTCGTGCTTGTCACGCTGCCGCTGTGGCTCGGAAGTAACTATTACGTCAACATCGCGAGCCAGATTCTAATCTGGGCCGTGTTCGCTCTGGCCCTTAACATCCTGGTCGGCTGGGCGGGCCTCGTCTCACTCGGTCACGCCGGCTTGTTCGGCATCGCTTGTTACACGGGCGCGCTGCTCGTGGTTGCGGGATGGGGCCACCTCGCTGCCGCGTCTGCCGCTCTCATCGTAACGCTCGTTACCTCGGCGCTATTCGCTGTGCTCTCGCTACGTACCTCCGGCATCGGCTTCATCATGATTACGCTTGCGATTGGACAGATTCTCTGGGGTATAGCATACCGCTGGATTGATCTGACGAACGGCGACAACGGCATCATCCTTGGTGTACGTCCCGAGCCGCTCGGGGTCTCGCTCGACTCGCCTGCGGCCTTCTACCTGTTTACCTTGCTCGTATTCCTTTTCACGTTCGCGAGTATGACAGCGTTCGTCAGATCACCTTTCGGCGTGAGTTTGCGCGGCACCCGGGATCAGCCGCGCCGCATGACGGTACTCGGTTACCACGTCTGGCTGATCCGGTTCAGCGCGATAGTCATCTCCGGACTGTTCAGCGGAATATCGGGGTTGCTGTTCCTCTACTACCACCTCTACGTCAGCCCGCACGTGCTCTGGTTGCCGAGTTCGGCGGAAGTCCTGCTCATGGTCATTTCGGGCGGAAGCGGAACGCTTCTCGGCCCGGTCGTCGGTGCCGGGCTCGTTGTTATCATGAAGACAGTCGCGAGCGCGTATATTGAACGCTGGAATCTCGTGCTCGGCGCAATCTTCGTCGCCATCGTGATCTTCATGCCGGAGGGGATCGTTCCCGGGTCGAGACGACTCTGGCGTTGGGCTCGAGAACGGCTTCGTGGGACCGCCCGGGCAGCCTCCGAGAAGCTGCCATGAACGTACTCAACGTCCGCGGCGTCACGAAATCGTTCAGTGGCCTCCAGATCATCGAAGACCTGGATCTCGTTGTCGAGGAAGGAGAACGTCGGCTGATTATCGGCCCGAATGGTGCCGGCAAGACGACGCTGTTCAACCTGATCACGGGAGAACTGCGACCGGATCGTGGCGAGGTGCGCTTCTATGGCCGCGAGATCACGAAATCGCCCGGCCGGTGCCGGGCGCACCTAGGCATGGCGCGAACATATCAGATCATCACGTTGTTCCCGGACGATAGCCTGTTGCGGAACATCTCGTTGTCGCTGCTGGCTTTGAGCCTGAAGCGCTGGAATCCGTTCGTCAATCTGGATGGCCAGGCAGAGATAGTGGCCTCCGCACGGCATGTGCTCGCGAGGGTTGGTTTGGAGCAGATGGCTGACACGCCACTGAGAGAGACTTCCTATGGGGATCAGCGTCGCGTCGAAATCGGAATGGCGCTGGCACAGCAACCGAGGCTCATGTTGCTCGATGAGCCTTTCGCCGGTTTGTCCGTGCAGGAGCGAGACGAGATAAAGGCGCTCTTGCTATCTATTCCGCGCAACGTAACGATCGTCATGATCGAGCACGACATGGGTGTGGCGCTGGATTTCGCCGAACACATCACACTGATGCACTTCGGCGAGGTGGTCGTCGAGGGATCTCGAGCCGAGGTCGTGAACCATCCGCGTACCCGGGAGATATATCTCGGTGAGTGACGCACTGGTTTTCTCTGATGTCGCTGCGTATTACGGCGACAGCCTAGTCCTCGAGGATGTTTCGTTCCGGCTCCGGGAAGGCCGGCTCCTCGGTCTGCTTGGCAGGAATGGTGCCGGTAAGACCACGTGCATGAGTGTCGCCGTCGGGCTGTTGACACCGCGCTGTGGCAACGTGGAGTTGTTCTCATCATCCATCGTGCATCTCTTGCCGGAAGATCGTGCCGCACTCGGGATTGCGATCGTTCCTCAGGGGCGCCGTATCTTCAACAGCCTCTCCGTCGGAGAGAACCTGGCTGTCGCTGCACGTGTTCCGCCGTGGGTGAAAGAGTCGCCGTGGACGCAGAAAGCGGTCTACAGGGCGTTTCCGAGACTCCGAGAGCGCGAGAAGCAGACGGCTGGCTCATTGTCTGGCGGTGAGCAACAAATGTTGGCGATAGGCCGTGCGTTGATGTCTAATCCGCGCGTGCTGCTCATGGACGAACCGTCCGAGGGGCTTGCGCCGCAAATCGTTGCCGAGGTCATTGCGACGGTCGGCAAGCTGAAGGAGCAGGGGTTGTCGATCGTGCTCGTCGAACAGAATCCTAAGTTGGTGCTCGATATCGCAGATGACGTCGTTATTTTGAACAGTGGGCGGGTCGCGGTCCGCGTAACGGCCGATGAGATCAGGCATGAGAAGGCCGATCTTCGGGAGCATCTCGGCATCTATTGATTATTTGAAAGGAGTAGCAATGTTTTATTCATGTAGTCCCGGGTCCGCGGCTCAGACCGTAAACGGTAATGGCTCGTCGACCACCTCTCGTTCGGGCGATAGACTGACCGTGGATCTGCATTGTCACGTCTATGTCCCCGCGGCCGAGAAGGCGGTCGCGGACGCGTTCGAGGTGGAGATGGATTATCTATTCAAGTTTGCGAACGCGGCGACCAGGGAAGTCAACCGTAAGCAGGCGGAGGCCATATTCGCGAAGCTCACTTCGGTCGAGACGAGACTTGCAGACATGGACGACATGGGGATCGACATACAAGCCGTATCGCCTACGCCGCTGCAGTATTACTACGCACTCGAGCCGGGCCTCGGTCTGGAGTCGGCGCAAATCGTTAACGATTACATCGCCGAGATCGTCGCCGCTCATCCCGATCGCTTCGTCGGCCTGGCGAATGTCCCGATGCAGGAGCCGGACCTCGCCGTTGCAGAACTATCTCGCGCAGTTAACGATCTCGGGATGCGTGGCGTCGAGATCTGCACGAGCGTGGCCGGTGAAGAACTGTCCAGCGACCGTTTCCGGAAGTTCTTCGCCAAAGCCGAAGAACTCGGTGTACTCATCTTCATGCATCCGAATGGCTTCTCCGATGGTGACAGGCTCAGCGACCACTATTTCACCAACGTTATCGGTAATCCGCTCGACTCGACGGTTGCCGTGAGTCACTTGATCTTTGGCGGTGTTCTGGATGCTTACCCGAAGCTCAAGATCTGCGTCGCGCACGGCGGCGGATATCTTCCGGCGTATTCTGGGCGCATCGATCATGCGCATGCGAATCGCGAAGATTGCCGGCGGTGCATCAAGGAACCACCGACGAGTTATTTGCGTAAGCTCTTTTTCGATACCGTCGTATTCACCGAGCATCAGTTGGAGTACCTCGTGAGCCTCTATGGCAGCGATCATATCGTTCTCGGTACAGATTACCCGTTCGATATGGGAATGTACGACCCGGTTGGCTTTGTCGACGGCGCGAGTGCGCTGACCGCGGGTGATAAAGCGGCGATCGTCGGGAACAACGCGGCGCAACTGCTGGAGATAACCGATCGCGTCGCAGAGAGCTCAGGCGACAATTCGAACTAGCAAGAAGGTGACTTAGGAGTGGCCGCGCTGAAGACCGAGATTCACGACGGTATGCAGATCGACTGGGACATCGATATCGAGATGGACGACGGTCTGGTTCTCAAGGCAGACGTGTTCCGTCCGGAGCCGGAAGGACGCTATCCGGTGCTTCTCTCCTACGGGCCGTATGCGAAGGGGCTGGCGTTTCAGGAGGGTTACCCGAGCGCCTGGGAGCGTATGGCCGAGCAGCATCCCGACGTTACGGCGGGTTCGACTAATCAGTATCAGAACTGGGAGGTGGTCGATCCGGAGAAATGGGTGCCCGATGGCTACGTCTGTATTCGCATCGATTCCCGTGGCTGTGGGAACTCGCCGGGTTATATCGACCACTTCTCCGCGAGAGAGGCCCGCGATTTCTATCTCTGCATCGAGTGGGCCGGCGGCCAGTCCTGGAGCAACGGCAAAGTCGGATTAAACGGCGTCTCCTACTACGGTATCAATCAGTGGCAGGTCGCGTCATTGCAGCCTGCGCATCTGGCGGCGATCTGTGTCTGGGAAGGATCGGCTGATTGGTACCGGGACATGACGCACCATGGGGGCATCCTAAGCACCTTTTGGGCGAACTGGTACGAGATGCAAGTCAAGACCGTACAGCACGGCTTGGGTGAGCGCGGGCCGAGGAGCCGGGTCACGGGGGAGCTTGCGTGCGGCACCAAGACACTCAGCGACAACGAGTTAGCGAGAAATCGCGGCGATTTCGGTGATGAGATCCGCGCGCATCCGTTGGACGATGACTATCACAGAGAACGTTCACCCGTCTGGTCGAAGGTGACGGTGCCGCTACTCTCGGCAGCCAACTGGGGAGGGCAGGGGTTACATCCGCGAGGAAATTTCGAGGGTTATATCCGGGCGGCGTCGGATCAGAAATGGCTCGAGGTCCACGGGATAGAGCACTGGACCGAGTTCTACACGGATTACGGCGTGAACCTGCA
>CAYXNS010000052.1:9613-13148 GCA_964466315.1 uncultured Gammaproteobacteria bacterium | reverse complement strand
TACGACCCGAGTAAGGGTCGTGTCGTCTACGAGCCCGTAAGTATCGAGCCGCGCACACTCGTACCGAAGACGATCCGCGACGACAACCGCTACGATCCGGATCTCAAGGACCAAAACGATGCCTGAGATCCAGAATTTCACACTGAACTTCGGTCCGCAGCATCCGGCGGCTCATGGTGTGTTGCGCATGGTTCTCGAGATGGACGGCGAAGTTATCCAGAAAGCAGACCCGCACGTCGGTCTCTTGCATCGAGCCACCGAGAAACTCGCCGAGTCCAAGCCTTTCAACCAGACCATCGGTTATATGGATCGCCTCGATTACGTATCGATGATGTGTAATGAGCACGGTTACGTGCTCGCCATAGAAAAACTGCTCGGCATCACGCCACCTGTCCGCGCGCAGTACATACGTGTCATGTTCGATGAGATTACGCGCATTCTGAACCACCTGATGTGGCTCGGCGCGCACGGGCTCGATGTCGGCGCCATGACGATGTTCCTGTACTGCTTCAGGGAACGTGAAGATCTCATGGATTGCTATGAGGCCGTATCGGGCACGCGCATGCATGCGACCTACTATCGGCCCGGTGGGGTATATCGCGATCTACCGGAGCGGATGCCGAAGTATCAACCCTCGCGGTATCGAAACGAGAAAAATCTCAAGCGCATGAACGCAGCGCGCAGCGGGTCGCTCCTGGATTTCATCGACACCTTCACCGCGCGCTTCCCGGGCTGTATCGACGAGTACGAGACGCTGCTGACGGACAATCGCATCTGGAAGCAACGTACGGTCAATATCGGCGTGGTTACTCCTGAACGCGCGATGCAGCTCGGATTCTCGGGCCCGATGCTCAGGGGTTCGGGTGTCGCCTGGGACCTGCGCAAGCAGGAGCCGTACGAGACCTACGCCGACGTCGATTTCGATGTGCCCGTCGGCGCTACGGGTGACTGCTACGACCGCTATCTCGTGCGCGTCGAAGAGATGCGTCAATCGAACCGGATCATCAAGCAATGCGTAGACTGGTTACGGCAAAACCCCGGCCCGGTGATCGTCGACGATCGCAAGCTGTCGCCACCGAGTCGCATCGAGATGAAAGACGATATGGAGTCGTTGATTCACCACTTCAAGCTGTTCACTGAAGGTTACTGCGTGCCGGAAGGCGAGGCGTACGCGGCCATCGAGCACCCAAAAGGAGAGTTCGGTGTCTACCTCGTCTCCGACGGCGCGAATAAGCCATATCGCGTCAAGATCAGGGCACCGGGCTTCGCGCATCTCTCGTCGATGAACGAGATGGTGCAAGGCCATATGCTGGCCGATATGGTCGCCGTCATAGGGACGCAGGATATCGTGTTCGGGGAGATCGACCGGTGAGCAACGAACTCTTGTCTGAACACGTACGCGAGGAAATCGACCATTGGGTTAAGAAGTTTCCCGAGGGCCGGCAACGTTCCGCTATCATCGGCGCATTGCAGACGGTCCAGCACGAGAATCAAGGCTATCTAACGACCGAACTCATGGATGCGGTCGCGGTGTATCTGGCTTTGTCGCCCATCCAGGTCTATGAGGTTGCAACCTTCTATTCGATGTTCGAGACCGAACCGGTAGGCCGGCATTGCGTCTCCGTGTGTACGAACATCTCCTGCATGCTGCGGGGCTCGGACAAGCTCGTCGAGCATCTCGAGAACAAATTCGAAATTAAGACAGGCGAGAGCACCCCTGACGGCAGGATCTACCTGAAGCGTGAGGAGGAATGCCTCGCAGCCTGTTGTGGCGCGCCGATGATGATGGTCAACCACGAATTTCACGAGAATCTCACCCCCGAAAAGGTGGATGCCGTACTCGAGAAGTTGGAATAGGGCGGGCAATGGTGAAATCCACGCAAGTCTGTTTTGGTACGCTCGGAATCGAGCAGGACTGCTGGTCGCTCGAGAATTACCTGACGGTTGGCGGCTACGTGGCTTGGCAGAAAATTCTCGACGGCCATATGGATCGCGACGCCGTCATCGAGGAAGTGAAAGCCTCGGGGCTGCGCGGCCGTGGCGGTGCCGGGTTTCCAACGGGGCTCAAGTGGAGCTTCATGCCGAAGGACTCGACGATCCAGAAATACCTCGTCTGTAATTCGGACGAGAGCGAGCCCGGGACTTGCCACGATCGAGAGATTCTGAGATTCAACCCCCATGCGTTGATCGAAGGCATGGCGATCGCTGCCTACGCGATGGATGCGACCGTCGGTTACAACTATATCCGCGGTGAATTCCTCGGTGAACCCGTGCCGCGATTCGAAGCAGCTCTGGCGGAAGCCTACGAAGCCGGTTGGCTTGGCAAGAATATCAGAGGCTCCGGTGTCTATTTCGACCTGCACACGTTCGTCGGCGCCGGCGCATACATCTGTGGCGAAGAGACAGCGCTACTGGAGTCTCTCGAAGGTAAGCAGGGCAAGCCGCGGTTCAAGCCGCCGTTTCCGGCGAACTACGGCCTCTATGGCGCGCCGACGACGATCAACAATACGCAGAGCCTTGCGTCGATACCGGCGATTATCCGTAACGGCGCCAAATGGTTTTCGAATCTCGGTTGTGAGGGCTCGGGCGGAACGGGGATTTTCTCGGTCTCCGGTCATGTCGAGAAGCCGGGCAACTACGAATTGTCTCTTGGGATTCCATTTAAAGAAGTACTGGAAATTGCTGGTGGGGTGCGCGGTGGTCGGGCGCTGAAAGCCGTTATACCGGGCGGGTCTTCTGTGCCCGTCTTGCCAGCCGACGTCATCATGGACCTAACGATGGATTTCGATACGCTGCAGGGCATCGGCTCCGGGTTGGGCACGTGTGCGATGGTCGTAATGGACGACACCACCTGCATGGTGAATATGTTGCGCCGGATCTCACGCTTCTACCAGGCGGAATCCTGTGGACAATGCACGCCCTGCCGCGAGGGTACGGGGTGGCTCTATCGCATGCTCACGCGCATTACGCGAGGGGAAGGCGTCAAATCCGACATCGACCTGCTCGTGGATGTTGCGAGCAAGATAGAAGGTCACACGATCTGCGCGTTCGGTGATGCCGCAGCATGGCCTGTGCAGAGCTTCATCAAGCACTACCGGCACGAGTTCGAATATATGGTCGAGAACGGCGGCCGCAGCATCGTCGGGGAGTTACAGCCGGCCGCCTAGGGCGCACGAACGAATCCATGAGTGACGACACAGTCAATATCGAGATCAATGGCGAGCCGGTCACGGCGCGTAAAGGGCAGATGCTAATCGAAGTTACGGATCGGCACGAGACCTATGTCCCGCGATTCTGCTACCACGAGAAGCTGTCTGTCGCCGCGAATTGCCGGATGTGTCTAGTCGAAGTCGAGAAGGCGCCTAAGCCGCTACCTGCCTGTGCGACGCCCGTGATGGATGGGATGAAAGTATTCACACGGTCTGCCGCCGCATTATCGGCGCAGAAAGCGACGATGGAGTTCTTACTTATCAACCATCCGTTGGATTGTCCGATCTGCGATCAAGGCGGTGAATGTGGTTTGCAAGATCGAGCG
>CAYXNS010000052.1:281-9603 GCA_964466315.1 uncultured Gammaproteobacteria bacterium | reverse complement strand
TGACCCGCTGCATCCTCTGTACACGTTGTGTCCGTTTCGGCCAGGAGATCGCGGGAATTCAGGAACTCGGCACGATCGGTCGAAGCGAGCATACGCAGATCGGCACCTACATCGAGCGTAGCGTCGACCATGAATTGTCCGGCAATATTATCGACCTGTGTCCCGTTGGCGCACTGAACAATAAACCTTATCGATTCGGCGCTCGCGCTTGGGAGATGGTCACGAAACCGCTCGTATCACCACATGATTGTGCGGGATCGAATCTATCCGGCCATGTCCTGCGCGGCACGCTCAAACGTGTTGTGCCGCAAGACAACGAGGCTATTAACGAGACATGGATCTCGGACCGCGACCGTTTCAGCTATGAAGCGGTTTATGCAGAAGACCGCCTCACATCGCCGCTCTTGAAGAGAGATCAGGAGTGGCTCGACGTGTCATGGGCAAAGGCGCTGAACGCGATCACGGAATCGCTGCGCAATGACTTGGCCGATGAGGGCGATGCGTTGGGCGTGCTCGTTTCACCGAATGCTACGTTAGAGGAGATGTATCTGCTGAATCGCCTGGCTAGGCATCTCGGCAGCCAGAATCTGGATCACCGCCTTCGAATGCGCGACTTCAGCGATCAGAATGCCGATCCGCTGTTCCCCTCGCTCGGGACGGCTATTGGGGAGATCGACGACCAGAATGGCATCCTCGTCGTCGGCTCAAACCTTCGCAGGGAGGTCCCAATCATCGCCCACCGCGTGCGTAAGGCAGCCGGCAAGGGTGCCGCCGTCGGTTTCGTCAACCCCGCGCCCTACGAAGTGCATTTCCCGTGCTCAGCCTACGTCGAAGCTCCGCTGGAGCGGTTCGTGAAATCGTTGGCGGCTGTGGTGGCCGCAGCTGCCAAACTCTCCGACACCAAAGTCCCGAGCGTAATCGCCGAAGCGCTCAAAGGCGCAGAGATCGGCGACGCCGATCACGCTGCGGCGGGCGTGCTCATGGGCAAGGAACGGGCACTGCTTCTAGTGGGGCAGATCGCAACTAGGCATCCGCGCTACGCCGACATCAGGCGCCTGAGCGCCGGCCTGGCAGATCTAACCGGCGCACAACTCGGCTATCTACCCGAGGGTGCGAATGCAGTCGGCGCGGCGTTAGCCGGAGTACTTCCGCATCGTGGGCCGGGCGGTCAGGCAATGGAATCCGCGGGGCGCGACGCTCATGGCATGCTCGCGTCGCCACGTAACGTTTACCTGCTATTCGGATTAGAGCCGGACGACGATCTGGCCGACGGCGCACTTGCGGAGCAGGCGTTGAAGGCGGCCGACACCGTGATCTGCTTTACACCATTCGTGACGCAACGACTGCTCGATTGCGCTGACGTGTTGCTACCGATCGGCACCTTCGCGGAGACGGCGGGAACGTTCGTCAACGTCGAAGGTTGCTGGCAGAGCTTCGATGCTGCCGCAGGCCTTGTTGGCGACACGCGTGAGGGCTGGCGGGTCTTGCGGGTACTCGGGAACGAACTCGATCTGCCGGATTGCGATTATCAGAATCCGGCAGACGTGAGCGATGCGCTCGCGGCGGAAATCGGGCAGGTCGATGCGAATAACGAATACAAAGGACGGCACGGAGTCGACCTCCAGCCGGTAAGCGTCGACGAGATGACACTGGATGTGCCGATGTATGCGATCGACCCGGTTGTCCGGCGCGGAAGCGCGCTTCAGGGTACACAGATCGCGCGCGAGTCGGAATCATGAACAGCCTGCTCTCCTTAATCGACAGTCTCGTGGCGCTGATCGGTCTACCGGAAATCGTCCATTACGTCGTGCTGACGAGCATCAAGATCATGCTCGTGCTCCTGCCGCTGATCATCGCCGTTGCATATTTCACCTACGCGGAACGCAAAATCATCGGCTATATCCAGAACCGGCTCGGCCCTAACCGCGTCGGCTGGTACGGGTTACTGCAACCGTTCGCCGATACGTTCAAGATGCTGCTGAAGGAAATCGTCGTACCGAGCAATGCGAATCCGTTCCTTTTCTATCTCGCACCGTTACTCTCGCTCACGGTTGCACTCGCCGTCTGGGCTGTCGTGCCGTTCAACGAAGACTTCGTGATCGCGGATATCGACGCGGGGCTCCTGTATGTCCTCGCGCTCACGTCCATGGGAGTCTATGGCGTCATCATCGCCGGCTGGACGTCCAACTCGAAATACGCGTTCCTGGGCGCTATGCGATCCGCCGCACAAATCGTGGCCTATGAGATTCCGATGGGCTTTGCTCTGGTTGGCGTCCTGATGGCTGGTGGCAGTCTCAATCTCGGCGCTATCGTCATGGCTCAGGAGGGGACGAGCGTACTGAGTTGGTTTGTCTGGCCGTTATTTCCATTGTTTCTGGTCTACTTCATCTCCGGCCTGGCCGAGACCAACCGCGCACCCTTCGACGTCGCTGAAGGCGAATCGGAGATCGTGGCGGGGTTCCATGTCGAGTACTCCGGAATAGCGTTCGGGCTCTTCTTCCTGGCGGAGTACGCGAACATGATCTTGATTACCGCGTTGACGGTGATCTTCTTTTTCGGTGGCTGGATGTCGCCGCTCGCCGGAATTACGGGGCTCGAGTCGAACTTTCTCGCGCAACCGAGTTTCGCCTGGCTGGCGCTGAAGATGGCGTTTTTCATGTTCTGTTTTCTCTGGGTACGGGCGACGTTCCCGCGCTACCGTTACGACCAGATCATGCGACTCGGTTGGAAGGTATTTCTGCCGGTGACGATCATCTGGATTGCCGTCGAGGGCGTCATGGTCGCCGCCGAGATCGGGCCGTGGGCTGCTTAGAGAGAGCTGCGAGAGATGGTTAAGAATCTGATAAAGACGTTTCTGTTGATCGAACTCGGTAAGGGTCTGCGCCTAACGCTCAAGCATCTCTTCGTGAGGAAGTTCACGGTGCAGTACCCGGAAGAAAAGGCGCCGCAGTCGCCCCGATTCCGTGGGCTACACGCGCTTCGGCGGTACCCGAACGGGGAGGAACGTTGCATCGCCTGCAAGCTCTGTGAAGCGGTATGCCCCGCGCTCGCGATAACGATCGAGTCTAATGTCAGTGAAGACGGAACACGCCGTACGTCTCGCTACGACATCGACCTGTTTAAGTGTATTTATTGTGGCTTTTGCGAAGAGGCGTGCCCCGTCGATGCGATCGTAGAAACCCGAATCCACGAATATCACATGGAGACGCGCGGCGAAAACATCATGACGAAGGACAAGTTGCTCGCAGTCGGTGAGAAGTACGCGAGCATGATCTCGGCTGACAAAGCTGCCGACGCTCCTTATAGGTGAGAACAAGGCTTTCAGTTGATTACAACACTACTTTTTTATGGATTTGCCGCGGTATTGATCATCGCTGCGCTCGGCGTTATTACCAGTAAGAATCCGGTGCACTCCGCATTTTTCCTCGTGCTCGCATTCTTCGAGAGCGCGATGCTCTGGCTACTCATGGAGGCGGAGTTTCTCGCTGTCGTCCTGGTTCTGGTCTATGTCGGCGCCGTTATGGTGCTTTTCCTGTTCGTCGTCATGATGCTCGACATCAACGTTGAGAGGCTGCGGGAAGGCTACACGCGATATCTGCCGCTCGGCATCGGCGTTGCCGTCGTCGTTGTTTTCGAGATCGGGCATGTCATCTGGTTCCGCAGCCAGGGGTTGCCGTTCCTGACGGTGCCGGAGCCGCATCCGGAAGGCTATAGCAATACCAAGGAACTCGGCGCCGTCTTGTATACCGAGCATGTTTACGCGTTCGAACTCGCGGCCGTCGTCTTGTTGCTTGCGATCGTCGCGGCGATCACGCTGACGATGCGCCGCAGGCCGGGGCTCAAGGTGCAGAACATCGCCGAGCAGGTCGCGGTGAAACGCGACGACCGAGTCAGCCTGGTTAAGATGGACGCGGCGAAGGACTCGGAAGAATGAGGGCGCGGCAATGATCACAGTCTCGCATTACCTCGTGCTCGCGGCCGTGCTGTTCAGCCTCAGCGTTGCCGGTATTTTTATCAACCGCAAGAACGTCATCCTGCTCTTGATGTGCATCGAACTCATGCTGTTGGCTGTCAACTTCAATTTCATTGCCTTCTCACGAATGCTCAACGACGAACTCGGACAGGTATTCGTCTTCTTCATCCTGACGGTTGCCGCTGCAGAAACCGCGATCGGGCTGGCGATCCTCGTCGTACTCTTCCGTGCCCGGCATAGTATCGATGTCGAAGAACTGGATAGTCTGAAGGGTTAGCGATGGAATCGGTCTATCTCACAATCGTGCTCGCGCCTCTATTGGCAGCCATCGTTGCGGGACTCTTCGGCGGGCAGATCGGCCGGGTAGGGGCGCATTCGGTCACGATCGGCGCGGTCGCGCTCTCGTTCGCGCTGTCTGCGCTGGTGCTCAAGGACGTCGCGCTGGACGGCGCGGAGATCTTTAACGGAACCGTCTACCGGTGGGCGGGCGTCGGCGGCATCCAGATGGAGGTCGGCTTCCTCATCGACCACCTGACTGTGTTCATGATGACGGTCGTGACCTTCGTCTCGTTGGCTGTGCATGTCTACACGATCGGCTACATGCATGACGATCCCGGTTATCAGCGTTTCTTCGCCTATATCTCACTGTTCACGTTCTCGATGCTCATGCTCGTTATGTCGAACAACTTCTTGCAGTTGTTTTTCGGCTGGGAAGCAGTCGGCGTCGTCTCCTATCTTCTGATCGGCTTCTGGTTTAAGAAGGACACGGCGATCTTCGCGAACCTGAAGGCATTTCTCGTCAACCGGGTCGGAGATTTCGGGTTCCTGTTAGGCATTGCAACGTTATTCATGTTCACGGGCTCGCTCGATTACGCCGAGGTGTTTGTACAAGCAGAGCGTTTGAGTAGCGAATCGATAGAAGTCTTCTCCGGTGTGCCGTGGTCCGTACTGTCGCTGGCCTGCATATGCCTGTTCATCGGTGCGATGGGTAAGTCGGCGCAGGCGCCACTGCACGTCTGGCTCCCCGATTCGATGGAAGGCCCGACCCCGATATCCGCACTGATCCACGCGGCAACGATGGTCACAGCCGGAATTTTCATGGTCGCTAGGATGTCGCCGCTCTTCGAGCATTCCGCGACGGCTCTGAGCGTCGTTATCGTCATCGGTGCAACGACGGCGTTCTTCACCGGGTTGCTCGGTATCGTGCAAACCGACATCAAACGCGTCGTAGCCTACTCGACGCTGTCGCAACTCGGTTACATGACCGTCGCACTGGGTGCCTCCGCTTACGCAGCCGGCATCTTCCATCTCGGCACTCACGCATTCTTCAAGGCGTTGCTATTCCTTGCGGCAGGCTCGGTGATCATCGCGCTTCACCACGAGCAGGACATGCGCAAGATGGGTGGTCTGCGTAAGTACATGCCGATCACGTACTGGACTTCGGTAGTCGGCACGCTTGCGCTGATCGGCTTTCCGGGATTCTCGGGCTTCTTCTCGAAGGACGCGCTCATCGAGGCGGTACATGCCTCCGGCACTTGGGGTTCGGGCTATGCGTTCTGGTGCGTGTTACTGGGCGTCTTCGTGACAGCCCTCTACAGCTTCCGCATGCTGTTCCTCGTCTTTCATGGCGAGGAACGAATCGATCCGCACGCCAGGGAACATCTCCACGAGACATCGGCCGTCGTGACGGGCCCGCTCATCGCGTTGGCGATTCCGTCCGTGATCATTGGGTGGCTCACGGTCGGGCCCGTGCTGTTCGGTGACTTCTTCGCCGATTCGATCTTTGTTCTCGAAGAACACGATGTCATCCATGAGCTCGCACTAGAATTTCATGGGCCGTTGGCATTCGCCACCCATGCGTTCGTCAATTTCACCTCGCCCGCGTTGTATCTCGCCGCGGCGGGTGCGTTGGTCGCCTGGTTCTTCTATATTCACCGTCCGGAACTACCCGCTCTGGTCCAACAGCGCCTGGCGGTACTCCATCGCATACTGGTCAACAAGTACTACTTCGATTGGTTCAACGAGCAGATTCTGGCGCGTGCGGTACGGAACGTTGCCGGAATATTGTCGGTTGTGGGCGACCAATTCGTCATCGATGGTATAGCGGTCAACGGTAGTGCACGCCTCGTGGAACGAGCCTCCGGGATCATCCGGCAGCTCCAATCGGGTTATTTGTATCACTACGCCTTCGCCATGATCATCGGGCTCGCGATCATGGTCGGCTGGCTGGTACTCGGGGCGTAGGACGATGTCGAGTCTCCCGCTCCTTAGTATCCTGGTCTGGCTGCCTATCGTGGGCGGCATCGCCGTACTCGCGCTGGGATCGGGCGAGCGCGCGGAGTTCGGTAAGCAGATGGCACTCGCCGTTTCCGTTCTGGCATTCGTTCTGAGTGTACCGCTCTATACCGGTTTCGACGTGACGACGGCGCAGATGCAATTCGTCGAGTTTCTACCGTGGATCGCGCCCTTAAACACGAACTATCACCTCGGTATCGACGGTATTTCGCTACCGCTGATTCTCTTGACGACATTCCTCACGCCGCTGGTCGTACTAGCGGGCTGGGAAGTAATTCAACTGCGGCCGGCCCAGTACTTCGCCGCGTTTCTGGTTCTCGAAGGGCTCATGATTGGCGTGTTCGCCGCGTTGGATGCGCTGCTCTTCTACGTGTTCTGGGAAGCGGTGCTCGTGCCGATGTTCCTCATCATCGGCGTGTGGGGAGGTGAGCGGCGCATCTACGCGACCGTGAAGTTCTTTCTCTACACCTTCCTCGGCTCCGTCTTCATGCTCTTGGCGCTGATCTACATGTATCTACAGGCGGATAGCTACGCGATTCTCGACTTCCATCTGTTACCGCTCGGCATGCAGGAACAGATCTGGATCTTCCTCGCATTCTTGCTGGCGTTTGCCGTCAAAGTGCCCATGTGGCCGGTACATACCTGGCTTCCCGACGCACACGTCGAAGCACCGACCGGCGGTTCGGTCATTCTGGCGGCCGTTTTGCTGAAGATGGGCGGTTACGGATTCGTGCGCTTCAGTCTGCCGATCACTCCGGATGCGAGCCATGCGCTTGACTGGCTCATGATCGGGCTCTCCTTGATCGCAATCGTCTATATCGCGTTCGTGGCCCTGGCGCAAAAGGACATGAAGAAACTGATCGCCTACTCGTCGATTACGCATATGGGATTCGTGACACTTGGCTTTTTCGCCGTCTTCATGATCGCGGTGAACGCACCGGAAAGTTCCGGTGCCCAACTGGCAGTGCAGGGCGGCATGGTGCAAATGATCTCGCATGGTTTGATCTCCGGCGCATTGTTCCTCTGTGTCGGCGTCATGTACGACCGTCTCCACAGCCGCGATATCGACGCCTATGGCGGCGTCGTAAACACGATGCCGACATTCGCGGCACTCATGGTCCTGTTCGCTTTGGCCAATGCCGGCCTACCGGGCACGTCTGGGTTCGTAGGCGAGTTTCTGGTCATCATAGGAAGTTTCCACGCGAGTTTCTGGTTGGCCTTCTTCGCAGCGACGACGTTGGTGCTTGGGGCCGCCTACACGCTGTGGCTCGTTAAGCGCGTGGTCTTCGGTGACGTCACAAACGACGGGGTCGCGTCTTTAGAGGACATCAACTCGCGTGAGTTCTTTATTCTGGGAGTACTCGCCGTGGCCGTGTTATTGGTCGGTCTGTGGCCAGCACCGCTCCTCGATCTCATGGAACAGACACTCGTCCAGCTTCTCGAGCATGTCTCGCAGTCCAAGTTATGAGGGTAGAGCGTACCAATGCCTGATTTCATGCTAGCAGCAGCGGAGATATTTCTAATCAGCGCGATCTGCATCGTGTTGCTCGTCGATGTGTTTCTAACCGACGAGCAGCGACGGCTCACATTCCGCCTCGCGATATTGGCGATCGTCGGTACAGCGGCGTGCTCATCCTACTTTGCCGTTAGCGAGAGTGTGACGGCGTTCGACGGTAGTTTCGTGACGGACCCAGTCAGCAGCGTGTTGAAAATGTTTGCATATCTCATCGTCGCTCTAGTGTTCATGTATTCGCGCGACTATCTGATCCGTGCCGGGTTGTTCAAGGGCGAGTTCTTCATTCTCGGGCTGTTCGGTCTGCTCGGCATCATCGTCATGATTTCCGCGAATAGCTTGCTGACGCTCTATTTAGGCCTCGAGATCCTGTCGCTATCGCTCTACGCTCTGGTTGCGTTCAATCGCGAGTCGGCTACCGCTGCAGAGTCGGCGATGAAGTACTTTGTACTAGGCGCGATCGCATCGGGCACGCTGCTCTACGGCGTTTCGATCCTCTACGGGGTCACCGGCACCGTGCAGTTGGACGACTTGGCCGTGCATTTCTCAGCACCAGGCTCGATAAACCTACCGGCACTTCTAGGTCTAGCATTTGTCATCGTCGGTGTCGCCTTCAAGTTCGGCGCCGTACCGTTCCACATGTGGTTGCCGGATGTTTATCACGGCGCACCCGCGCCTGTGACGGCGTTTATCGGCTCCGCGCCGAAGATTGCAGCTTTTGCGCTCGCGTGGCGGGTGTTGGTCGAGGGTCTCGGAGGGATGCAAGAGAGCTGGCAGAGCATGATTGCCGTTCTCTCCGTGTTGTCCCTGGGAATTGGTAGCATCGTCGCAATCGCACAAACGAATCTGAAGCGCATGCTCGCTTACTCCACGATCTCGCACGTCGGCTTTATTCTCATGGGCTTCGTCGCGGGGGCGGGGGCGGGGTTAGCCGCGGCGATGTTCTACACCGTGGTCTATTCGCTGACCGCTGCTGCAGCCTTCGCGATGATCATCCTGCTCAGCCGAAAAGGATTCGAGGCCGAGAAGCTCGAGGACTTCAAGGGTTTGAACACTCGGAGCCCGTGGTTCGCGGTCATGATGCTCATCGTCATGTTCAGCATGGCCGGCGTGCCGCCTTTCGTGGGGTTCTACGCTAAGCTCGTCGTCCTCAGCAGCGTCATCGACGCGGGGATGCTCTGGCTCGCGATAGCAGGCGTGGTTTTCGCCGTCATCGGCGCGTTCTACTACCTGCGCGTAGTCTGGTACATGTACTTCACGGAGCCCGAGGACGAAGCGCCGCTGGAAGCTGATCTCGATCTCAGACTCGTCCTCAGCGGCAACGTGCTGGCCCTACTTGTGCTTGGGCTCTTCCCGGGCGGATTGCTGGACCTCTGTACCCGCGCCTTTTCATAGGAGAAGGCCTCCGGCCGCTATCCTCAAACGCCTTGCAGGACCTCTGGCCCCCTAGTATCATCGCCGCTCGCGATTGCGGGGTGGAGCAGTCAGGCAGCTCGTCGGGCTCATAACCCGAAGGTCGTAGGTTCGAATCCTACCCCCGC
>CAYXNS010000052.1:0-271 GCA_964466315.1 uncultured Gammaproteobacteria bacterium | reverse complement strand
TACCACTTTCATAGACAGATGCTGCCGCCTGAGCAGCCCCTGCTCGTTTAGGCCGACCTCGGCCCATAGGACGCCATCCCTCGGAGTCAGGGGGACATCGCCGAGAATCTCCTGTAATCGCTCTCTGGCCTGCTGAATCTGATCCACGGACGCTCCGCGCTTGGTCAGGTTGGCCATCCCCGCCACTAACGCCCGCCATTGCTTCGCGATGCCAGGGACGAGATCGACCGTATTGTCCGCGGCCTGCTCGACGCGACGGGATAGTTCCTCG
>CAYXNS010000051.1:14604-16508 GCA_964466315.1 uncultured Gammaproteobacteria bacterium | reverse complement strand
AGGGCTTCGGCTTCGTCTAAACATCTCCCTCGTAGCAACCAGGGCTGACACTGACGGGTATCAGTCCCTGTTCGACGCGTCGTCACGTAACCGTATTCGGAGCTCGATCACCTCTACTCTCGGGAAGAGGAGGACAGATGAACACCTTTTGCCACAAAGTTACAGTCATGTGCGTCGTATTTGGTGCCACCATGGGGATGACGTTGTCCGGTTCTGCCCAGGAAGCCGGCACCTTAATCGCCGTCGCTCAACAGCATCCGGGCCAGTGGGTCGACCCGAACAATATCAGTGACCACCTGGTACACGGTCCGTATGTCGTAGATCCGGACTGGCCCAAGCCGTTGTCGGAGTGGCCGGGCCACGAAGGCTGGACGTGGGGCGCAGTTCAGGGCGTGTTCGTTCAAAATCCGGACCGTATTTTCGTCACGATGCGCGGCGAGTTGCCCGACCTGTCTAACCTCGCGGTACAGATAGTAGAACTCGAAACCGAGGATGGCCGGACCGTGCACCTCCAGGTCCCCGGGCGCGGGATGTACGCGCGAAACGCGTCGGTCGGTCCCTACGCGAGCCCGGGAGAAGCGACCGACGAGTTTCTTGGGGAAGATGGCGTCGACTACCGCTGGCATCACATCATCACGGTGTTCGACGGCGAGGGCAACATGATAGAGGACTGGACCCAGTGGGATTCGCTGTTCAAGCCGGAAGATCCGCAAGTGCTGTCCCAGGGCCGCGTTCACAAGATTCTAATGAGCCCCTATGATCCGGAGAAGCGTGTCTGGGCCATTGACGACGGGCACCACGTCATCCGGGTGTTCAGCAACGACGGCAAGGAGCTACTACAGACCATCGGCACCTATGACACGACGACCGAGCAGAACGCGAGAAAGACCGGCAACAGGGGCGTGCCGTCGTTAACCCGGAAGACGGGTCCTTCCGACCAGACTTTCGGCCGTCAGACCGACATCGCATGGCTGCCTGACGGCACGTTTTTCGTCGCGGACGGCTACGAGGAAACCCGCGTGGTCAAGTTCGATAAGGAAGGCAATTTCCTAATGGCGTGGGGTGAGATGGGCGAGGCCGGCACGGAGAGGCGGCCAGGCTATTTCAATACCGTGCACGGCATCGCCATCGACGACCAGCGCCGAGTCTACGTCAACGATCGAAGTAATCGCCGGGTCCAGGTTTTCGACGAGAACGGCAACTATCTCGACGAGTGGTACTTTGGAGACGGGCCCACCGCAATCTACCACATCTACATGAGCGCGGATCAGCATCTCTGGGCATCGGACGGCCATGGCAACTTCAAGTTCTACCAGTACGACCTGACCGGGAGGCTGCTGCAGACGTGGGGAACGATGACTCCGGAACCTGGTGGATTATGGGGCACCCATCAGTTCGGCGTCGATCAGCAGAACAACCTGTACACCGCCGAGGTGTGGGCTGGGCGTCCACAGAAATTCGTGCCCCGGGCCGGAGCGGATCCCTCTGTGCTCGTTGGTCAGCCGGTTCGTGGCGTGTGGACCGAGTAGATGTGGTTCCGGTGGCTCGAGAACGATAAGTTAGCCTGCACGCCTCAAGCTGGACGTGCGATATTGTCCGTATTCTGCAAGGAGTAGATCCTCATGAGAGGTTGTAATCTGATTTTTGTTGGTCTGATCCTCTCCGTACCGGCCAATGCGCATCATTCGTTTGCCGCGTTCTACGATATGACCGAGCTCACCGAGATCGAAGGGGAGGTCACCTCAGTAGTGTGGAAAAATCCGCACATTACATTCACTATGGATGTCCCTGGCAGCGATGGTTCTGTCACATCCTGGCAGATGGCAGCCGGCTCCGTGAATACGCTGGAGCGCTTCGGGATTGGCGAAGACATCATCAGAGTCGGCGCTACTCTCCGAGTCGCC
>CAYXNS010000051.1:0-14594 GCA_964466315.1 uncultured Gammaproteobacteria bacterium | reverse complement strand
GGCACGGGCTGGATGGGATGTTCGTCGTCTCTATATTTCCGCCAGGCGGTGAAGTCGTGTTGAATCCCAATATAGCGGCGCGTCTACCATCATCCGACAGGGGGCCGTTGCCGCAGGAGATCGCGTTGGATGATGATGTCGTCGCCGACGCAGAGGCTACAGCGCGCAGTATCTTCCGCGTCTGGACCCCCAGATCGAGACCCGAAACCGGCAGCGACGAATACGTCTGGCCGCTGACGCCGGCTGGTCAGGCGGCCAAAGACGCATGGGATCCGCTGTCGGACGATCCAGCATTGCGCTGCATTCCGCCCGGTATCCCGGTCGCGATGGATAACCCGTATCCGATCGATTTTGCCGATTACGGTGACACCATCGTCATGCGCCTCGAGGAGTGGGATGGCGTCCGAACGATACACATGAACCCTGACGCAAGCGCCGCCGATCAACCAGTCTCGCACATGGGATTCTCTGTTGGCCGTTGGGAGGAAAACACGTTGATCGTTACCACGACCGATGTCGATTATCCTTTCTTCGATGATGTCGGCACACCCCAGAGCCCGGAGGCCGAAATCGTCGAGCGATTTACGCTGAGCGGCGATGAAAGCCGCCTGGACTGGCAGGCGGTGATCACCGATCCAGTGAACTTTACCGAGTCCGTGACGTTGAACGGATACTGGGCCTGGGTGCCGGGCGAGCAAATCAAGCCATACGTATGTACGCTCGGCCGATAGCGGAATCTCGTTAACAGAAAATCTTCGTGCTGTTACCTATGACTGGAACTCGTGACCGGGCGGCTCACTCACGAGTCTGCAACCCGCGAGCGACCATCCAGGCTTGTCACCTGTTCAGGCTATAAAGACCTATTTCCAGGCTACCGTTTCCGCTGCAACTGCTCTCCCCGTAGCGAACGAACTTCTGGATTCTCTGCCCGGTGTCCACCTCGCCGGTATAAACGTTGCCGTCCGAATCGACGGCCAGGGCATGTATCCAATGGAACTCGCCGATCTGTCGGCCGGCGCGGCCGATACGATCCAACTCCTCGAAGTTATCCCGGTTGATGATGTAGAAGGTTCCGTTCGCCAGATCCCCTACGTACAGACAAGACTCTGCCGAATCCGTGGAAAGTGTCGCCGAGACCGCGGTACCGCTCGCGCTCTGCGGAGCGATGTAAATGTCCTTAATGAAACCGCAGACGCCAGGCTCGGCGTCCGGGTTAGAGCACGGCCCGCCGATTTCGCTCACGTTGAAGACCTGAACGCGGTTATTGCCGCGATCGCAGGCATATAGCAGCCCATCCGTACTGACGATGGCGCAGTGAAGAGGGCTGCGAAAGAACATCGGCGTCAGATTGCCGGCCTGGAAATCGCCGGCCCATGGCCCTGCGTCATAAGGGTCGATCTCAGTTCCGTCCGGATCGTCCACGGGGTTTTGCCCGTAGGCGCCGAAGTGACCTACGTACTGGCCGGTCTCGGCGTCAACCATCAATATGCGTCGATTCCCGTAACCATCGGCAACGTACATCCGGTTGGTGCTCGGATCGACGCTGAAATCAGCGACAAGGTAAGGCTGCGGCGTGCCGTTCGGGCCGCCGTCGATGTTCTCGCTATCGGGACCCTCCATTCCCGCGTAGCCAATCTGATAGATGAACTCGCCCTCAGCAGTAAATTTCAGGATATGTGAGTCGTCTCCGAATGTGGCGGCCCACGGGAACTGCCCGGTGAAGTTTGTGCCGTTGCCGGAGATGTAGACGAAGTCGTTGTGGTCTACGAAGAGTCCGTGCTCACGGCCAGGCCAGACACATCCGTCCTCAACGCGGCAGTTATTCTCGAGGAAGCCCAGATCCTGGGGGCCACCCCAGCTATCGAGCAGGTTGCCTTCCCTATCGAACTTCAGTACTGAAGGGGCAGGAACACAGCAACCGGCGGTCTGCTCTGCGAAGGTTCTCGGATTTCCAAGGCCATCGACGGGTACGCCATCGGCGTTGCTGCCCGCCACACCCAGGCCGGCAGAAGCGCTCGAACTCAGCGAGCGAGGCCGGTGATAGACCCAGATGTTGTCGTGTGAATCGACAGCGAGTCCGCCAACCTGACCGATACGCCAGTTGTCAGGCAAAGGCTTCGGCCAGGTGGGGTCGACGATGAAGCTAGGCGCCGCCGCGTCACCAGAGAACCTCGGAGCGGATCGGTCGGCGAGACGCTCGATGGTGTCGTCCGGAAGTAGTGATGGAGCCGCTTCCACCGCTGCCAGAGTTGGGGCCGGCGCCGCAGTTGGAGCGGGACCTGAATCCGGGCCGAAGCAGGCAGAGATGCCCAGCAAGGAAGCAACTAGACCAATGAGGACGACGCACCTGTTATTAGTCATTATTTTTCTCCCAAGGGTGCTTCTATGTGAGTGGAAGCCGTCGGAGTATAACTCCTCGCTCGATTTCCGGACCCGGCGCACCGTCGATAGGAGCGCATGGGCCGAAACAACCAGCGGAATCGCTTCCCCGCGGCCTTATTCAATCTTCGTCGGGCACCAACATCCGGATCGTTCCGTCCATACGCGACGTAAGAAAAATCTCGCCGTCCAGGCTGTGGCTCAGATGCAGATCCGCCCGCGGTGTTGTCTCGCCATTCGCACGTTCGATAAGTTCGAGAAAAGAGACGGAGACCCGATCGCCGTCCGGATCGAGCACGTAAAGCTGAATCTCCTCCACCGGTGCCACAGTGCGGGGAACGCCGTCATCCGCGGCATGCATCGCTTCGAGGTCGGCAGCGAAGAGCCGTCCCCGCACGAGATCACCGAAGACGAACTTTCCGCGCAGTGCCTCGATTGGCCCATGGTATGCGAACCCGGCCGTTATCGCGTTTCCTTCGTTATGGTCGTATATCGTGACGGGATAGGTGAATTCGTCTTCGGTCTGCCCATCGAGCACGTCAGCCGAGAGTGCGAAAAGCTGATTGAGCGCGCCGCCGGGACGGTTAATGCCGTTCTCCCAGTACCCTTCGCGGGCCATCCAGCCGTAATTGCCGCCCTCTCTAACGATGTTTATCTCCTCGATATTGTTCATGCCGATATCCGCCGCGAACATCGTTCCGTCCGTGAGGTCCCACGACAATCGGTGCGCGTTGCGAAAACCGTAGGCATAGATCTCGCCGAGCGTTCCGGGGTCGCCATCGGTCGCGAACTGATTGATCGCCGGGATCGTGTAATCGCCGAGTCCTTTGGTTCCGTTCGATTCGGACGGGCTGCGTGGATCGATCCGCAGGATGGCCGTGACGATCGAATCGAGACGCTGTGTCTGGCCGGGATTCTCGGCGTTCGGTCCGAGGCCGTTACTGAATCCTAGATCGCTACCGCTCGTGTACAGCAGTCCGTAGTCGGGATCACCGGACTCGGAAGTGGGATTAAACCCTACGTAGCCCAGAGGGTGAGACATGTTGGTAACAACTTGGCCGATGCGCAACAGTTCACGTTGTGTGCCATCGAACGTGCTAGCCGCAGGGTCGTTCGCGCGCCACTCGGTGATGACGTTGTGATGCTTGACATCGGCTTCGGTGTATCCGGGAGGGATAAACTCGAGCGTCTTTGCGTTGCCTAATGTGGTCTCGCCGTGCACTGTATAAAACAATCCGTTCTGCGCGAACTCAGGGTGGAAAGCGAAGCCGATGATGCCGCTTTCGTTGCGGCTGTAGACTACGTGTGAGAAGGCGGCACCAAGGTCGGCATAAAGCGAGAGCTCGTTCTCGGTACCGAGCAGGTAGAGGAAGCCGCGCGAGTCGTTCGCAAAGCGCCGGCCGTCCGGCAGGTCGCGAACAAAGCTGACGCGCGCCCAGCTTGCTGGGTTCCTGTCCTGATCCGGCGGACGATAGTCGCCGGTGTACGGGAGGCGCGCGACGTCCCGGATCTGCACCATCAGGCCCTGATTCTCTATCGGGGCCGGCAGCGGGTCGGTGATCTGCGCCTCAGCGGCGCGCGCGGGTGACAGCGCGAGCATAACGATCATGATGAGCGGGGTGCGTATACACATGACGAGCCTCTTCTGCTATTCGGGTCCTGACTACGCTTATACCAGATTCGCCGGCGACCAGCCTTATAGTCAGTCTAACCGGAAGATCGGTACCGGCGGACGAAGCGATCGAGTATCCGTTTCGCCACGGGGGTATCTTCGTTCGCGACAGCGGCAATAAGGTCTTGCGCTGTTTCCGGCGCGAAATACCCGTGGTTCTTGTAAACCTTGATTCGCACCCGAAACTCTTCGGTATCCGCTTCCGGATGGAATTGCGTCGCGTAGATATTATTTCTCAGCCGAAACATCTGCACCGGACAGGTTTCCGACGATGCGAGGAGTACTGAGCCCGGTGGGACATCGTCGCATGCTTCCTTGTGCCCTAGCAGCACGCGAAAAGTCTCCGGGAACCCTTTCAGCAGCGGATCCTTTGTTCCTTCCTCCGTAAGCACGATATCGACGCCCCCCAAATCCTCGGCATATTTCCTCGATATATGTGCGCCGCAGAACTTGCCCAACAGACTGTTGCCGGAGCACGCACCCAAGAACGGAAAGTCCGACTCAACGATTCGTTCGAACAGATTCATGAAATCGCTCTCGATCCTTTTTTGGATCTCGTGTTTCTCATCTTCCGGTGTGCTCATGTCGAATGGGCTTCCTCCGACAATGATTGCGGCGTAGTTGCCGAGTTTGATCTCGGGCAGGCCGGTATGCTCGACTCGTGCGCGAACCACTTCCTCTACATGCAACCCGCTGTAGCGGACGATCGCCCGGAACTCACTGTCCGCGGCCTCGTCCTCCGGCCGGAGTTGAATGATCAAGAACGGTTTGTTCACGCGCACAGATTCTCGTTGGGTTGGCAGCCTGAGTGCGCTTTAGTTCTCGACGTATCTTCGCAACACCATATCGCGGGTGAGCGGGAGGAAACTCGGCTCGATGGAATAGAGGTCCGCACGACTGGCCTGTGGTAGACGCATCCCAGGACCGGTTCAGTCGATCTGCAGATCTTCCAGCGAACCGCTTCCTTGCGGGGCGTAGAATGTGGTGACTTCTCCGCTGGGCAGAAGTGCGTGAGTTATCCGAGGCATCGTCGCGCCATTTCGGCCCGGATTACCCTTCAGCGTGAGTTTGTCTCCGGGTTTGATCATATCGCCACTAACGCCGTACCGACGCATCATGTTGAAGGCGGGAAGCTCGGCAATCCATTCTCTGTCGTTACCCGCGTCATCCACCATCGTATAGATCAGCCGGTCGTGAGGATCGACCACCGTAAAGGAGACCGCCGTTACATCGTTGTGGACAGTCACCGCGGCCATATTGTAGTAGTACCCCGGGTTGTGGTGGGCGGAAACGGAGAGCCTAGCCAGCAGCACCAGTACCATCGACGGAATCAAGATTCCAATTCTTCTCATAACTTTTTCCTCACTCGGTTACCCGTGCAGATGAGGTAAGCATCGACTAGATCCCCTGATATCTCGCTAACATCGCACGATACAAGGTCCCTCAGCAACAGATTCCTTGCCGTCCCGACTTGGGATCACGCAATTGTTTGCACTCGCGACGCACGAGCTAACGGGTGCGGGAACTTTCATTCAGGCGTAATATCAGTTGACTCACCACCCGTGGAGGCTTTGATGTACCAACAAGAAGAAAAATCGCTTTACCGGAGCGCTGCAGCAGGAATGTTGGCGCTGACCCTGGTTGCGCTGACGGGATGCGGGCAGGCCCCTGAGCAGACTCCAGAACCGGCACCGGTAGAACCGTCAACCGTCGTTCTCTACGAAGGAGCTCGGCTTATTACCGGGGACGGATCGGCACCGATCGAGAACGGTGTGTTTACCGTTGACGGAGGTCAGTTCGTCGCCATTGGCGTGGCGGGCGCCGTGTCAGCACCGGCGGGCGCCACCCGCGTGGATCTTAGGGGAATGACCGTGATGCCGGCGATCGTCGACGCGCACACGCACATGAGCACGACCCGCGAGGCGTTGATCAACGACCTGCAGAGACGGGCCTACTTCGGTGTTGGAGCAGCCGTGAGCATGGGATCCGACGGCCCGGACACGCCGCTGGAGCTGCGCGACGAGGTGATTCCCGGCACGGCGCGATTCCGATCCGCCGGTCACGGCATAACGGGCCCCGAGCCCGGGCGCAGGGTGGTCCACTGGGTCACTACCGCGGCCGAAGGCCGGCAAGCCGTCCAGGACGAGGCGACTCGAAATGTCGATCTGATCAAGATCTGGGTCGACGACCGAGACGAGCAGTACGAAAAACTCAGTCCCGAAATCTATGGCGCCGTCATCGAGGCAGCCCATCAGAACGGCCTGCAAGTCGCGGCGCACATCTTCGAACTCGAGGATGCAAAAGGCCTGCTGCGGGCCGATATCGACATTTTTGCCCACGGCGTACGCGATCAGGACATTGACGATGAGTTCGTCCAGCTCGCGGGAGAGCACCCGAATGTAATACTCATTCCGAATCTACCCGGCCGCGGAGTCGCGACAGACCTAAGCTGGTTAGCGGGCTCGATGCCCGACGGGCAGCTGGAAGAACTGCAGGCGAGCAATGTCGATCAACCGGAGATTCAGGATGTTTTTGGTATCCAGGCCCGCAATCTGGCCAGGCTCAATAGCGAGGGCATGACGATCGCTTTCGGTACCGATGGCAACACACCGTGGGCACCCCACGTCGAGATGGAGGATATGGTTGCGGCAGGAATGACACCTGCTCAGGTGCTTGTGGCCGCTACCCGAAACGCCGCCGAGCTGCTGGGACTGACCGATATGGGGACCATTGAAGCAGGGAAGAGTGCGGACTTCGTCGTGCTCGAGGCGAACCCGCTCGAGGACATCACCAACACGAGGCGGATCTCTTCGGTCTACCTGCGTGGCGAGGAGGTGGATCGAGCCGCCATCAGTGCGCGGTGGAATTAACCGGGCTACATAGAATGCGCTAGATTCAGCCCCATGACTGAATCCTGGGGGAGTTCGCGAGACGCATCACAGTCTTTGCGGCTGCAGCTTTCGCGCTCGCCGGCCCGGTGGCTAGCCAGCACAGTGATGCTGCGTTGGATATGAACGCGGTGGTGACGTTTGAGGGGAACGTTACCGAGTACTGCAGCCTGCGGAATCCGCACAGCTCGTGACCTCGAGTTGACTGAGAAAGCCCGGGTCGCCGCGGCCGCGTTCAGTATTCCGACCAGGTACGGACCGTGTACGTGGACGGACGTGGTCATCCCAATGCCGATGAGCGTTCCCACGAAGGTCATTCGATCGGTTGGTGGGAAGACGATGTTCTGGTCGTCGATACCGCGAACTTCCCCGACAATCGATCACCTTATCATAACGGTATTCCTTCGGGCGCTCAGAAGCATGTCGTCGAACATTACCGGCTGGGCGAGGACAGCACCCGTATGACGCTCGAGTTCTTGCTCGAGGATCCTGAGTACATCGTGGTATCGATGACACATACCAGGGACTTGCTCTATTCCCCACATCTGGACATGTCTCCATTCAACTGCGACCTGGAGGCAACGAGACGTTTCGTGCCGCGATAGGTCTGAAGTAGACGATGGTTAGAAGCGCCGAATCTCTAAGACAGAGGACGAACGAGCGGATGGGAACAATCTCGATCGGGTCGTTTTCCCAGTAACAGCAGATTGAGAATCAACCTCAAGGCGGGCCACGACACCAGCCAGAGACCCAGCATGGTCCCGACACCGGAGCAGACGAATACCAGAAGATAAGGACGAATGGTCTGCATCATGTCCTGGAAGGACGGACCGTCGTAGAAGCCTTTGGCGATACCAGCCAGGATCAGCGCGACCCAGAACACCAGCAAACAGCCGTTCGCAAGCCAAAACCCCGTCGTTACCAGTTTCGAGCAACCTGCTGGGGCCTCTTCCTCATACTCCAGGCGGATCACTAGAAAAATCGAAGACAGTAGAATCATGGTATTGATTCCGATGGTGCTGCCCATGGAGTGGGCCACGGTGATGTGAGTGCCATGGGTAACGATGTTGAAGGCCGGCACCGATATCAGCAGCGCCAGAATCAGGTTAAGGAACACCCAGATGTCGGCGGCGAACAGAAAACGGTATGCGACGCAATAGCGATGTTTCTGGAGGTCCGTCAGGGAGGCCCGCCAATCCCAGATGATCTTACCCAGGATCAGCAGCTCGGTCATGCTGATGATGTAGCCGAGATGGCGGATCCAGGGGGCCGACGGCAACAGATAGATATGATGGGACCAGCCGAACAACAGGTTGGTGAGACCGAGAAAATACATTCCAAAGGCCAGCTTCGAAAGGGCTAGCTTCCGCTCGCCGCTGATCTTCTCCGCGACGAAGATCGCTGTCCCGTAGACGAGCATGTTCCAGGACCCCACGAGAGCCCCGTAGGATTTCCACTGCACACTGAGTTCGCGAATCGTGTCTTCCCGGAAGTAGGGGATCAGCCACAGATAGGATTCTGCATAGGTCAGGAAAAAGAAAAATATGCCGGTCCCCCACATCCAGAAGTAAACCGGCCATGGCTCGGATCTCTTGAGTACCGTCCGGAAGTAGATGACGCCGAACAGAATCCACGACGCGAATATCGGTATGCTCAAAGCAGCTGGAAACTCCCAGTATTCGCGCCCGCCAAATCGTCCCGCAACATAGCTGCCGAGGATCGCGATACCGGTGAGCAGCGCGATCCAGAAATGCCAGCGGGCGGCGCTGGGAGCGAACAATCGCAGTCCGCAGTGATTTGGCAGGTAGTAGTAGATACCTCCAACCGCTACGAGAAATATCCACGCGACTGCGAGAGAGACATGCAAGGGCCGCGACTTGACGAACGGTAGTTCCTGAAGAAACTCAGGGTACAGGAACTGGAAGCCGCCGATCGTGCCGAACAGCATGCCCGCCATCAGAGCCAGAACTCCGAGCGACAGGAACCATAAACCGACGTGGTTGGGGCGCTCAGCGACGGGCTTCGACGACAGCGCCATTCCAGTAGATCTCGTAGTTCTCGGAGGGAAATGTCCCCGACGCGTCCACGAATGCCAGATACGCAACCAAGGCATCGATCTCTTCCGGCCGGAGATCGAAGTCGGGCATTCGCGGGCTGCCGTTGGCGATGAAGGCACGGGCATATGCAGCGTTTCTGGTGGAAATGACGTTGGTCAGGTCCGGACCCATGTAGCCGCCCAGACCGTAGAACTGGTGGCAGGCGACACAGTTATGTTCTTGAAACAGCACCTGCCCGTGACGGATGGACTCGGAGATCCTGATTCCAGGGGTGATGTTGGGGGTGGCCGTGTACACCAGCGCGGAGTAGACGACGAACGCCGCAAACAGCGAACCGAAAATTACTCGTTTATAAAACCTGGCTATCAAGCGGCTATCCCAAGTATCGGATGTATATTACTACATAGTATATACTTATAGCTAGTAGTTTTTAATAAAATTATTTCTTATATTTCCGAGGGTTAGCACTTCGTCTCCGATCCCCGAGCGTTGTAGCCAACGCGTTTCGAACACCACCCTCGGGGCTAGGTCGGACACGATCGTATGTCGATCGACATCGGCGAGGATGTCGTAATCTATGATCATCACTAAGAAGTACCTCGAGCGATAACATGACGGAGAATCGCTGCGGCCACTGACGTCACGCGGTCAAGTAGGGTATCTTTCGAGCAACGACATACTCCTCTAGTCGTCAAGAACGGGATATATAAGGAGTTGATCATGAGGGGACTATCGCTATTCATAGGCGGAATCGCAGTTGGGCTGGCTGTCCAGATGGCGATCGCCCAGAGCCAAAATCACGACATCGTAGGCGTCAATCACGTCGGAATTGCGGTACCGGATATGGACGCGGCCGTGACCTACTACACCGAAACAATGGGGTTTCCGGAGGCATTCCGAATCACTAACGATGCGGGACAGATTGCGCTCGTCTATGTCCAGGTTAGCCAGAACACATTCGTTGAATTACAGCCTGCCAATGAGAATCGCCCCGCCGGGCTCAACCACTTCGGCGTTCATGTGGATAACATGGGGGGTGTGATCGATATGTTCAGGCAACGCGGTGCGGACGTTCAGGATAGCCGTGTCAGCAGCACCCATGCCATCCTGTCGAATGTAATCGATCCGAACGGCATCCGGATGGAGCTTACAGAGCTTCCGGCGGCGTCCCTGCATCGGCAGGCGATGGAGCGCTGGCGTTAACCGCTCTCCATAGAACCGGAACAGGCCGGCGCCCGAGTTGCCTGATAGCTCGGCGTCGTTTTGATTCATTGACAACGGCAGATTCGCTATGACAGAGTGATTCGATCCGGCGTACGTTCGCCTAATTAACGCTTAAGCCGGCTTCAGGGGAAGGAGAGGGCATTGTCGCACACTCGGTTCGGGCGCGTAATAGGGGTTGTATCGACCGTTTCCGTCGCGATAGGTCTCGTTGCCGGATCCACGGTCAGCCAGGCCCAAATGACCGAAGCCTTTCCACCTTACACACCCCCTCGCACCGAACATGATACGCCAGATCTCGAGGGAATCTGGCAGTCTTTCACGACCGCCAATTGGAACATCCTCTCGCATTCGGTCCAACCGGGACCTTACGCTGAACTCATGGGCGTCTGGGGTGCCGGTCGCGCCGGCTTGGGAATCGTCAAGGGTGACGAGTTACCGTATCAGGAGTGGGCGCTGGCGGAGAAACAACGAAACTACAACAACCGGACGGTCGTTAATGTCACCAATGATCCGAGCCGCTTCGATACCGGCGACCCCGAACTTCAATGCTTCCGCGCCGGTGTGCCGCGCGCTAACTACATGCCGTATCCATTACAGATCTTCCAGACCCCCGAACAGATCCTCATCGTGTACGAGTACAAGAGTGCTCATCGGACGGTCTATATGGACGCCGAGCGACCGGCGCTCGATGAATCGTGGATGGGCACATCCAACGGTCACTGGGAAGACAACACACTGGTCATCGATGTCACAGGGTTCAACGAACACCTCTGGTTCGATCGCGCCGGTAATTTTTCCAGTGCTACGTTGCATGTCGTCGAGCGCTGGAGGCGAGTAAGTCCTTATCACATCAGCTATGAAGCGACTATCGAAGACCCGACCGTGTTCACGCGGCCCTGGAACATGAGCTTCATGCTCTATCGGCACGTGGATGAGAACACCCGGTTGAACGAATTTCAGTGCATTCCGATCGTCGAACCGATGATGTACAAGCCGCTCGGTTTCTACGACGAGGACGTCACGAACGATTAGGAAGTATAGGAGATGGGTGCGCGGAGGTTTGTACCGTCGACTGCTGGAATACTCCCGCTTGCGATGGCGCTGTTCGCACCGATGCCCGTCACGAGCCAGGACCAGCCCCCGCCTTCCGCGTTGATTAACCAGGAATCCGAGGAAACGGTGGAAGCGGCCCGAGCGGCGTCCCCACATACCTCCGAATCGACTTATGCCTATTTCCGGGAAGAAGCGGAGGCTTTCATGGCCGATGCTACTCAGCGCATGTGGGACCCAACCGCACTGCGGCCGGAATCGCCTCGAACGGCCTGGGGCGACCCGGATCTGAGCGGATATTGGTTAAACGTTGCCTATGTTCCCCTGGAACGCCCCGACGTGTATGCCGGCAAACCACTTTTTACGGAGGCAGAGGCCGTCACCGCATTCGTTCAATGGGCCACCCAGGATGCATCCGTCGATCCCGCGACTGTCCATTACGACTGGACCGAGTTCGGTATGGATAACTGGCAGAGCCCGATCCGGCCGAATCGCAGAACATCGCTCATCGTGGACCCGCCGGATGGCCGGGTTCCTGCGCTGACACCCGAGGGGCAGGTGCGACTGGAGGATCAGGCGCGACGACATACGCTGGAGTCCCGAGGCCTCTACGAGCGCTGTATCCAAGGGAACCAGGGACCACCGCGGGTGCCGTTCCTGCAGAACACCGGTCAACCGCAGATCGTGCAAACAGCCGATTCGGTGATTCTCATCACTCAAGCCAACAGCGGCATCCGGATCTTTTATCTGGATGGATCCCCGCACGCGCCAGACAGCGTCCGCAGCTATCTAGGAGATTCCCGTGCCCGCTGGGAAGGTGATACGCTCGTGATCGAGACCACGAATTTCAGTGAAAGTCGCAAATGGCGAGGCGCAACCCGCAATCTGCACCTCGTGGAGCGCCTGACCCGGGTCGCCGACGATACGCTCCTGTACGAGGCTACACTTACGGATCCGACCACCTGGGAGGCGCCGTGGTCCATAGAGGTCCCGTGGCCGATGATGGAGCCCCCAGGACTGTTCGAGTTCGCCTGCCACGAGCAAAACTATGGCATTATTAACGTCTTGAGAGGGGCGAGAACCCGGGCACGGGAATATCAGGCGACCCAAGAGGTCGGGTAACCTTAGGGGTGAGGAAAGGTTCATGAAGATACTGATCGGACGTATTCTGACGATTAGCGCCGGTACCTTGTTACTTGTTTCGGCACCGGTGTTGGCACATCATTCATTCGCAGCCGCTTACGATGAGAACAAGACACTGAACATGGAAGGCGTGGTTACCAAGGTCGAGTTGGTCAATCCACACTCCTGGCTCTGGGTGGATGTGACGAACGAAGACGGTTCGGTGACGAACTGGGGCTTCGAGGGCGGCCCTCCTGTCAACCTCTTCCGGCACGGTTTCACGAAGGATGCCCTGCCCGTGGGATCGGAGATCAAAGTCTTCGCTTACCAGGCGAAGAGCGGTGAGAACAAGGGTGTGGCCGTGTTCTTCGAGTACCTCGACGGGCGCAAGGTGTTCATGGGCGGGTCCGCACCTGGCGCCGATGGTAATCCGGCCCGGTAAAGCATCGCGATACCCTAGCACACTGAGTTTTCCGCGTGCACGGCGGCGTGATGCGTCGCGCTGTCCTCTGAATGTTGCTCTATAGCATCTGTGAGTGGCTGGCCGCGACGCCAGCGAGCATTGCCCTCCACGAATCCCTTTACTTATATCTAATCGTTCTGACGGTGCATGTCGTCACGTTGTGTGTATTCGCTGGTCTCGTAATCGTGCAGAGCCTGCGTCTTCTAGGGATCGCACTGTCGCCTGTGCCCGCATCCGAGGTCCTCGCGCGCCTGCTCCCGTGGACGGTCGCGGGCCTGGTCGTCATGATTGCATCCGGATCGCTTCTGTTTTTCGCCGCGCCGCTCGAGAAATACGCGAATCTTTTCTTTCGCGCCAAACTCGGGCTGCTCGCGCTTGCGGGTTTGAACGTATGGGCGTTCCATCGAACGGTATATCGCAGTATCAATGTATGGGATCTGAGTCGCGTTCCACCGGCCAGAGTCAGATTGACAGGCGGCCTGAGTTTATTCTTGTGGGCGGCGGTCATCACAGCCGGCCGCATGATTCCCTATCAGGCCTATTGGTTCGATTAATGTCGTTGCTGGAAGTGTTCTATTGGCTCGAGTACTCACCGTTGCTCATCGAGATGCGAAGTTCACCATGGCTGTTTCCCGCGATAGCGACATTTCATCTGTTTGGCCTTGCGATTATCGGCGGGTCTGTACTCGTCGTCGATCTACGTTTACTCGGTCTCGGTCTTTCCCGTCAGCCTGTAGCGCAACTCGCGCGAGGCACCACGCCGATCCTGCTCGCCGGCATGTCGATCATGATCCCAACGGGGGTATTGTTATTCATGTGTTTCGCGACGAAATATTACTACCTCACCGCGTTCTGGGTGAAGCTGACAGCGCTGATTCTGGCACTGACTCTGGCATTTGGGGTTCGCAGTCGCTTGCGAGGAATTAGCCAAACCGAGGCGAAAAACGTCTGGGGCAAACCGCTAGCTGTGCTGTCGCTAACGCTCTGGCTGAGCGTTGCGTTGTGCGGCCGATTAATCGGGTTTCCTTGATCGAGTCGTCGACCGAATCGTTCAACTTACTATCGTCGGACCGAGCTGAACGCAGCGGTCCTCGAGTGAGAGTGCTACGCTTTCGTCGAAGCCCAACGGGATTCAGCAGAATAAATCGCCAGAATTCAATCAGGTCGATACGATTGCCGTGAAAACGCCGTCGTTGTTCGCCATCTTATTTACGACCATTCTGGCGTATGCGACTTTCTATCTGCCGCAACCCATTCTCCCGCTGCTTGCGGCGGAATTCGGCGTCACGTCAACCGACGCGGCGTTGCTTATGGCCGTAACGATGTTGCCGCTCGGGTTCGCGCCGATCTTCTATGGTTATCTGACGGAGTATGTATCGACGAAAAGATTGCTGCTGGCGTCCGTGAGCCTGCTCGCGGTCAACCAAGCTCTACTGGCGGTTGCCGGAGCATTCTGGATCATGATTGTCCTTCGGTTCGTGCAGGGCCTGTTATTGCCGGCAGTCTTTACGTCATTAATGACTTACTCGGCAAATGCCGCAACGGCTGCACGCGTTCGAAACGCGATAAATATCTATATCAGCGCCACGATATTCGGTGGGTTCGCAGGCCGCTTACTCGGCGGAGTGATCAGCGATATTCTCGAATGGAGGTGGGCATTTATTCTGACTTCCGGACTGCTCGCCGTCGCTTGCGCGTTACTGAACACGTTACCTGAAGACACGAGGCCTGACGTAACT
>CAYXNS010000050.1:0-17799 GCA_964466315.1 uncultured Gammaproteobacteria bacterium | reverse complement strand
AAGAACGAAGATTGCGACGCCTGCCAGCACGAACTTCATGGGCGTGTCGTGCTTCGTGTGATCGTAGCCGCCCGCCGTTATCGGAAGCTCGGCCTTGAGGCCGCTCGTGATTCCCGAGACGAGCGAGCCGCGCATCGAGATCAACGCCCAGATGCCGCCGACGAGCATTGCGCCGACGCCCAGGTAGCGGATCTGCGAGGTCCAGATCGCGAAAGCGAGATCCGTAGCGCCCAGGCCGACCGCGAACTCGGCCGCGAGCGCGGGACTGCTCTCGAGATAGAAAGTCGAGAAAATCGGGATCGCGAGGAACCAGGAGATCGCACCGCCGAGGAAGACGAGCACGGCAATATTGAGGCCGACAATGTACCCTACGCTGACCAGCGCGGGCGAGAGATTCATGCCGGCGTACGCGATCGTACTCGACCCGACATAGGTGGCTCCTTGAGCCGTGCCGGCCCACAGCCGCAGCCCGGTCTCGGCGAACTTGGTGGCCGCACCCAGGAGCGCCGCCACGGCGAGATACTTCGCGCCCTGGCTCGGCGACTCGCCGACCTTCAGGACTTCCGCGGTCGCCGTCCCCTCAGGATAAATGAGTTGCTCTTCGACGATGAGCGATCGACGCAACGGGATCGTGAACAACACGCCGAGCAGCCCGCCGAGTCCGGCAATGATGCTGACCCAGGCGTACTCGAAGACATTCCAGTAACCGAGAATCACGAGCGCAGGCAGCGTGAATATGACGCCCGCGGCCAGCGACTCTCCGGCGGACGCCGCGGTCTGCACGATATTGTTCTCGAGGATGTTGGACTCCTTGAAAAGCTTCAATATCGCCATGGAGATGACGGCGGCCGGAATGGATGCGGAGACGGTCATGCCGGCGAAGAGCCCGAGATAGGCGTTGGCGCCGGCGAGCACCATCGACAGTATGAGCCCGAGCAGGATCGCCTTCAGGGTTAATTGTGGCAAGGGAGTGACTGCGGCCATTCGGGCACCTCCAAGTATGTTCGTCTTATTCGATCGTTGGAACTCTGAGCGAGACTAGCGACCGCCGCACGCCAACACCAGCGCGCACACTAGTCGGCCCCCGCTATCATCCGCTTCAGCGGTTTGGTGCATAGAGCGAGTATCACACCGGAACCGACCGTCGTCAGCACGATTTGCGTATACAAGCGCGGCATCTCGTCCAGCGCATCGGCACGGAACTCGCCGGCGAGCAGTCCCGCCAGGATGTTGCCCAATGACGCAGCGAGGAACCAGATGCCCATCATCTGCCCAACGAAGCGTCGCGGCGCGAGCTTCGTCACGGAGCTCAGGCCCACGGGGCTCAGCGCCAGTTCGCCCATCGTGTGCAGCAGATAGGTAAAAAAGAGCCAGGTCGGCAGGACCTGCTGGCCGTCGGCGACCAGCGCCGCCGCGCCGATCATGACGGCGAAACCCAACCCTAAGATAATCAAACCCACCGCAAACTTGAGTGGCGTCGCGGGGTCGAGGTGACGGCGCGCCAGCGCGATCCAGAGAATGGAGTAGAACGGTGCGAGAATGATGATGAACACGGGATTCAGCGACTGGAACCAGCTCGTGGGGATCTCGAAACCGCCGAACTCACGAATCGTGTAGCGCTCGGCAAAGAGATTAAGCGACGAACCTGCCTGCTCGAATCCCGACCAGAACATCGCCGCGGCAAAGAACAATACGATGATGACGATTACGCGCCCGCGCTCCTCGCGCGTGAGCCGGCCGAGAACCAGAACGTAGCCGAAATACACGAACGCCATCGCGACGATGACGTAAGTGCTACTCTGGGCCAGCGCCGCGGCATCGAGGCTCAGGACACCCGTGAGCCCCGTGACGAGCAGCCCAAAGACAAGCGCGAGAAACACCAGGATTCCACCCCACGCCTTCCGTTGGTAGGCCGCGTCGTCGTCGCGCCTGGCCGGTGGGTGGCGTCCGGCGTCGCCGAGTTGGGATTGCGTGATCTTGAATTGGATGAGGCCGAAAAGCATGCCGATACCCGCGGCGGCGAAGCCGTAATGCCAGTCGTCCCGCGCGAGCCAGCCGCAGACGAGTGGGCCGAGCGCCGCGCCGATATTGATGCCCATGTAGAAGATCGTGAAGCCGCCGTCACGCCGCGGGTCTCCGGGCGGGTAGAACTCGCCAACGATCGCGCTGATGTTCGGCTTCAACAGACCCGTACCGAGCGCGACAAGAATCAATCCCAGGAAGAACGCGGCGACGCTCGGGATCGCAAGGACGAAGTGGCCGCTCATGATGACGATGCCGCCGTACCAGACGGCGCGTTGCGCGCCGATCAAACGGTCGGCGATCCAGCCGCCGGGCAGCGCGAGCATGTAGACGGCCGCCGTATAGAGTCCGTAGATGGCCGTTGCCGTCTGATCGGAGTAGCCGAGTCCGCCCTCCTCGACTGCCTCCACCATGAACAGCACGAGCAGGGCGCGCATGCCGTAGTAGCTGAAGCGCTCCCACATCTCGGTCGTCGACAGTGTCAGCAGCCCTCGCGGGTGGCCGAAGATTCCAGAGCGCGGTGCGTCGACCGCGGCGACTTGCTCACTCATCGATTTGCATCTCGAGTTACTCGCCCCCGCCTTCGCTACCCAATTCGACGCTCTCCTCATCGGAAGATTCCGGCGTCGGACCGAAAAGGCGGGCCATCAACAGCCCCGTCTCGTACAGGAGATAGACGGGCACGGCCAACATCGTCTGTGATATCGCATCGGGGGGCGTCAGCAGCATGCCGAGTACGAATGCCCCTAGGAAAACATATGCCCGAGCCTTCGCGAGTATCGACAAGGGTACGAGCCCGCTCCACACGAGCATGACAGTCGCGATGGGCACTTCAAACGCGAGGCCGAACGCGAAGAACAGCGTCAGTATGAAGTCGAGATAGGCGCTGATGTCGGTCATCATCGTGACGCCCTCGGGCGTATGGCTCGCGAAAAATGCAAACATCAGCGGGAACACGACGTAGTAGGCGAATGCAACGCCCGCATAGAACAAGACGATGCTCGACAAGACCAGGGGGAACGCGAAGCGCTTCTCCTTTTTATACAGGCCGGGGGCGACGAAGTACCAGGCCTGTGTCAGTACGACGGGCATCGCGAGAAACAACGCCACGAATAAACTCATCTTGAACGGTGTGAGAAACGGCGATGCGACCTGCGTTGCGATCATCGTCGCGCCCTCGGGAAGCCGCTCCATGAGCGGCGTAGCGATCAACGTAAAGATGCTCTGGTTGAAGGGAATCAGGCAAATGAAGATGATGAGAATTGCAGCAGCCGATTTCATCAAACGCGAGCGCAACTCGACGAGGTGCGAGACGAGCGACCCCTCGGCCAGTTGCTCTTGGTCCTCGGATCCGGGATCGTGCGCGTCCGGTTTCATGAACCGCCAGCCGTTCCGCCAGCGTCTTTGTCGGCTTCCTCGTCCATTGTGGGTAATGCATCGGACGTTGCCGCCGGTGCCGCTTCAGTTTCATCTGCCGAAGCGTCGACAGACAGTTCAGCATCGTCGCCCCCCGTGTCTTCTTCGTCTTTCGTGGCCGCCGGACTATTCACGGGCTTGATATGGGTGGGTTTGCGTTTCGGCGGCGGCGCGTCGGCCGTTGCGATTTCCTGCTCGAGCTGGCGGCGGAGGCTAATTGCCGTGCGGCGCGCACGCCCGACCCAACGGCCAATTTGGCTCGCGACGCGCGGCAAACGCTTCGGGCCCAAAATCATCAGGCCCACGAGGAATATCAGTGCGAGTTCCCAAAATCCGACGTCGAACATCTGGCCTAGCTACTTTCGCTCTTATCCTTCTGCTCTTCGAACTCCGCGTCGGGTTGGCTTTCTTCGAGTCGTTGCGGCTCTCCGCCATCGCTCCCGCCGTCTCCATCATCCTTGTCGTCGGAGTCCATGGCCTTACGAAAACTTTTCAGCGCGCCACCCAGGTCACCGCCGATCGACTTCAGCCGTTTCGTACCGAAGATCAATACGACGATGAGCAGAATGATAAGCAGCTGCCACATGCTTATCCCACCTAATCCCATTTCAACTCTCCAAGCTCAATTCCAACAGGTAATCATACGCGAAAGGCCAGGGAGAGCGCTGTCCGCCTACGCGCTCGGGGGCGCTCTGAGCCAAAACGTGACCGGGCCTTCGTTCGACAGGTTCACCTGCATCATAGCGCCGAACCGGCCGTACGCCGTCGCGATTTCGGAGCGTTCAGCCTCGCGGACGAGTGTGTCGAACAGCTCCCGGCCGCGCTCGGGCTCGGCAGCCCTGGAGAATCCTGGACGATTTCCCTTCCCGGTATCAGCGGCCAGCGTGAACTGCGGCACGAGTAGAAGCTCACCACCGATGTCGCAAACGCTCAGATTCATGCGCCCCTCCGAGTCGGCGAAAACCCGGTATGCCAACAGCCGTTCGAGTAATCTTGAAGCCTCCCGGCCCGTGTCGCCTCGCTCCACGCCCACGAGCACCGCGAGCCCCGTGCCGATACGGGCGATGGTCTCGCCGTCGACAACGACATCGGCTCGACTCACTCGTTGTAACAACCCGATCATCTGCACTCCTCGAGGCGCGCATACTTTGACCTAGTGGGACGGAGGCGGCAAGGCCACGAATGGCGGGTGTTTTTGACTGCTTCGGCGCCATTCGGGGCATCTCCTGCGGCCATCAGCGTGCGATAGTGGCGTTGGGTAACCGACCGGTAGCACACAGCAGGGAAGTGGCGTGGGGAGCTCCGGCCACCTACAACGCCGAAATTGAATTAATTTTCCACTTTTCATATCAATATTCCATATATTGTGACTGTTATTCCCACTTTATTAAATTATTTTTAATTATGGTGTTTAAATACTTTTTTTACGACTAATACGGTTCACAGTGGGATTTGTCGGAATGGCTAGGCGCTGGCGATCGAGTCTGGTATTGGTGTGTGCCATCCAAGCGATGAGAGTTTGCCGCAATGAGACGACGCGAGTTCATCACAGGCGTGGCGGGTGGTGCCGCGCTCTCGGCCTGCACGCAGCAGGACGAGCGCGGCGCCATGATTGCAAATTCAGAGGAGCGGTTCTCCTGGAAGATGGTCACTGCCTGGCCGCCGAACTTCCCGGGACTCGGGACGGGCGCCAATACGCTCGCGGGCTATCTCGCCGAACTCAGCGGCGGACGTCTCGAGGTCGAAATCTACGCAGCCGGGGCGCTCGTGCCGGCACTGGAGATCTTCGATGCAGTCTCGAGCGGCACGGCTGAGCTCGGCCACGGTGGTGCCTACTATTGGCGCGGCAAGGCCGAAGCCTCGCAATTCTTCACGACGATCCCATTCGGAATGAATGCCCTCGAGACCAATGCCTGGCTCTATTACGGCGGCGGCATGGAACTCTGGGAGGAAGTCTACCGGCCCTTCGGCATACGACCTTTTGCAGTCGGGGGCTCGGGCGTGCAGATGGGTGGCTGGTTCAACCGGCCCATCGAGAGCATCGAAGACCTTCGCGGACTCAGGATGCGGCTGCCGGGTATCGGCGGCGAAGTCCTGCAACGGGCCGGTGGCATACCCGTCGTTATCGCCGGCTCGGAGATCTTTACCTCTCTGCAAACCGGTGTGATCGATGCAACGGAGTGGGTCGGGCCATACAACGACGTCGCATTCGGCCTACACCAAGCCGCGCGCTACTACTACTACCCCGGCTGGCACGAGCCGGGGTCAGTCATAGAATGTACGGTGAATCAGGAAGCCTATGACAGCCTGCCCCCAGACTTGCAGGCTGTCCTCCGCGTCGCCTGCCAGGCGGCGAATCTGGATATGCTCTCCGAGTACACCGCCCGCAACGCAGCGGCACTCGAGCAGATAGCGGCAGATGACTCCGTGGAGCTCAGGCGGTTTCCCGACGCCGTACTCGCGCGGCTCAAGGAGCTCACGCACGAGGTCATGGACGATCTTGCGGCCCGCGATCCGTTGTCCGCCAAGATCTGGGATTCCTACCGAATATTCATGGAGCGCTCCCGCCCCTGGCAGCAGATTTCCGAACAGGCATTCCTCGAGACGACGGGTCTCTAAAACCACCGTCGGTAGGCGGAAATTACCGCCGGTCTCAGCCCTTACCCATTACCCCTATGACGCGGTTCTGATAACATTGCGCCCGCAAGGACCCAGGCCTCCGGAATGAGAGTTATTAACAAGTGAGAATGAGCTTTGCCATCCTCGCGCTGGCAGGGTGGATGCTGTGCGGATCAGCATGGGGTCAGGAATGTACCCAGACCATCGAAGGGAACGACCTGCTGCAATTCAACCTCGCCGAGATGCGCGTGAGCACCGTATGCGACGAAGTGACGATAAACCTGGTACACACCGGCATGCTTCCGGCGAATGTAATGGGTCATAACTGGGTGCTGACGACGACGGCCGATTACATGCCCGTCGCGGCAGCCGGACAGACCGCGGGACCGCCGGAGTACCTGCCCGAGGGCGATCCCCGCGTACTCGCCACCACGAATATAATCGGCGGCGGCGAAGAGACTTCGGTGACGTTCGATCTCTCTGGACTTGAGCCAGGCGGTGACTACACCTACTTCTGTTCTTTCCCGGGCCACTATGTGTTGATGAACGGCAAGTTCATCGTGTGTGGATCAGAGCCGTGTGTTTAGAATTAGTCTAAAGCCTGATAAAATAGCACCAATAGATCTAACTCCCGGGTTCGCGGCGATTACTAGAACATAAGGATTCTAAAGGTATGCCTCTAGCAATTGTAATCATCCTACTGGTGCTCGGCTCTCTGTTGTTTCATTTCTTGAGTCCGTGGTACTTCACACCGCTCGCGTCGAACTGGAGCCTCATCGATACAACGATCGATATCACGCTCATCGTTACGGGCGTCGTGTTCGTTGCCGTCAACCTGTTCCTCGCATACTGCATCATTCGTTTCCGCCACAAGCAGGGGCAGAAGGCGGACTACAATCCCGAGAATACGAAACTCGAATCCTGGCTGAGCATCATCACGGCCGTCGGTGTCGTCGCAATGCTCGCGCCCGGCCTCGTGGTTTGGGGCGAGTTCGTCACAGTGCCGGACGACGCGATCGAGGTTGAAGTCGTCGGTCAGCAATGGCACTGGAGTTATCGGTACCCCGGCGAAGACGGGGCCTTCGGCGATACCGGTATCCGGCATCTCAGTGAGACGAATCCATTCGGGATGGATCCGGAGGACCCTACGGGCCAGGATGACATCCTCGTCGCCAATCCCGTAATGCATCTGCCGCTCGACCAGCCGGTTAAAACACTGCTGCGTTCCAAGGACGTCCTGCACGACTTCGCGGTACCGCAATTCCGCATCAAGATGGACCTCGTCCCGGGCATGGTTACCTATGCATGGTTTACGCCGACAGTGCCCGGCACCTACGAGATTCTCTGCGAAGAGCTGTGTGGCCTCGCGCACTACGCGATGCGCGGATCGGTCATCGTCGAAGAACGTAGCGAGTTCGATGCCTGGCTCGCGACCCAACCGACCTACGCCGAGCTTGCGGCCCGGCCCGCCGGCGATCCGGAAGCCGGCCAAGCCGCCTACGCGATCTGTGCGGCCTGCCACGGCCCCGACGGCCAAGGCCTGCAAGCGTTAAATGCACCAAAGATTACGGGCCAGGAACCCTGGTACCTCCGCCGCCAGATTCAGTACTTCAAGGATGGTGTGCGCGGCACGGGTGAGGGCGATATCTTCGGTGCGACGATGGTGCCGATCATGGTCGCAGTACCCGACGACACGGCAATCGAGAACATCGTCGCTTACATCGGATCATTGCCGTCGGAACCGTCACCGGCGACGGTCGTAGGCGATGCCGAGCGAGGCGAGGAGCTTTATCGGACTTGCACAGTGTGTCACGGTGCCGATGGCCAGGGGATATGGGCGCTGAACGCGCCAGGCCTGGCGGGAATGACCGACTGGTACCTGGTAAGACAGCTTCAGAATTTCCGAGCCGGTATTCGCGGAGCTCACCCGGGCGATGCATACGGCCACCAGATGATGATGATGGTAGACGTTCTACGCGACGATCAGACCATCAATGATCTGGTCGCCTATCTCAACATGCTGTAATCGTGTACGGATCAGAAACCAGCGTAGTTAATAAAACGAAACGCCACCTCAATCAGCGTTTTAGAAGAACAGCCAGGAGAAAGTTCTAATGGCATATGTCGCAATCGCCGACCGCGATCACCATCTGCATGATCCGCAGAGTTTTATCACGAAGTACATCTGGAGCCAGGACCATAAAGTCATCGCCATCCAATATGGCATAACCGCCATCACGGTCGGAGTGCTGGGAATGGTACTGTCGAGCCTGATGAGACTGCAGTTGGGCTTCCCGGATTTGGTGTCGTTCATCGACTCCGTCGATTATTACCAATACGTCACGCTCCACGGCATGATCATGGTCATCTATCTGTTGACCGCGCTGTTCCTCGGCGGATTCGGCAACTATCTGATCCCGCTCATGTGTGGCGCCCGCGACATGGTGTTCCCATTCATGAACATGCTGAGCTACTGGGCCTTTCTGTTGTCGGTACTGATTCTGGTTGCGAGCTTCTTTGTTCCGGGTGGCCCGACCGGTGCCGGCTGGACGCTGTATCCGCCCCAGGCCATCTCGCCTGGCACGCCCGGTATTGGCTGGGGTCTCGCCTTGATGCTGCTCTCACTGGTCGTTTTTATCGTCGCGTTTACGATGGGTGGCCTGAACTACGTGACGACCGTGTTACAGGCGCGCTGCCGCGGAATGACGCTGATGCGGATGCCGCTGTCGGTGTGGGGCATCTTCGTCGCGACGGTCGTGGGCCTGTTAGCGTTCCCAGCCTTACTCGTCGCCGGCGTGATGCTGCTGTTGGACAGCGTCATCGGCACGAGCTTCTTCATACCGGAGATGCTGACGATGGGAGAGGAAGCCGACTACGCAGGCGGCAGCCCGATCCTGTTCCAGCACCTATTCTGGTTCTTTGGCCATCCGGAGGTCTACATAGTCGCGCTGCCGGCGTTCGGCATGGTGTCCGACGTAATCGCCACACATGCCAGAAAGAATATCTTCGGTTATCGAATGATGGTCTGGGCCATCATCGCAATCGGCGCGCTGAGTTTCATCGTCTGGGCGCACCACATGTACATCAGCGGCATGAATCCCTACTTCGGATTCTTCTTCGCAACGACGACGCTGATCATCGCCGTGCCTACCGCGCTCAAGGTCTACAACTGGGTGCTGACGTTATGGCGGGGCGACATACGCCTCACGGTTCCGATGCTGTTCGCGATCGGTTTCATCTTCACGTTCACACACGGGGGCCTGACGGGCCTGTTCCTCGGCAACGTCACGGTCGATCTGCCGCTGTCCGACACCTATTTCGTCGTCGGACATTTCCACATGGTCATGGGCGTCTCCCCAGTATTGGTCATGTTCGCCTGCATCTACCACTGGTTCCCCAAGATAACTGGGCGCATGTTCAGCAACACGCTCGGTAAATGGCACTTCTGGTTCACACTGCTGGGTACCTATGCCATTTATCTGCCGATGCATTACCTCGGATTCCTCGGCCTACCGCGACGTTATTACGCCTACGGCGCGACCGATTTCATTCCCGACTCCGCGCAGAGTTTGAACGCCGGCATCACGGTCGCGGCTCTGATCGTGGGCGCCGCCCAACTGATCTTCCTCGTCAATATCGTCTGGAGCGTGTTCAGAGGTGACAGGGCCAGCAGCAATCCCTGGGGCGGGACGACGCTGGAATGGCAGACACCAGACACGCCGCCCGTGCACGGCAACTGGCGCGATGAGTTACCCGAGGTCCACCGCTGGGCATACGACTACAGCGTCCCGGGCGAGGAGCAGGACTTCATCCCGCAGACCGAACCACTGCATGAAGGCGTTATCGCCGGCCGCGATCACGGAGTTGATCACTAGTGAGCGCCTCCGTTCTCTTCGTTGCGCTCGGTGGAGCCATACTCGTGTGGTTCTTTCTGGTGCGCCGACTCAGGACGAAACCGTGGATCGAGAAGGGGCCGATCGATCTCGAAGGCGGCACCGTCGGCATGCCGGCGGAGCGCGTTGGCCTCTGGGCTTTCCTCGGCGTCGTAACGAGTCTCTTCTCGCTCTTCACGATTATCTATGTCGAACGGGCCACCTTTCCCGATTGGCGGCCGCTACCGGACCCGCAGCTGTTATGGATCAACACGATCTCCCTCGTGCTCGGCAGCGCGGCGTTTCAGCTGGCGCGAAACGCCGCACGCCACGATAGTCTCGCGGGCGTCAAGTCCAACCTGACAGCAGGCGGCGTCTTCACGATCGTGTTTCTTATCGGGCAGGTTGTCGCCTGGCAGCAGATGTCGGCAGCGGGGTATTTTCTCGCGACCAACCCGGCAAACACGTTCTTTTATCTGATCACCGGACTGCACGGTCTGCATCTACTCGGCGGGCTATGGGTCTGGGCCAAGACGACGTTGCGCGTCTGGCGGGGACTCGGGTCTCTCGATGTGACTCAGATCGCGAGTATCCGGCTGAGTGTCCAATTATGTTCGGTCTACTGGCACTTCCTGCTGCTCGTCTGGCTGATTTTGTTCTATTTGCTCTTATCGACGTAAAGGATTAGTGGTTCTATGGCACACGACGTGACAGTGACGGGACCCGGATTCGATCCCGGAATCCGTGGCATAGCTTCGGACTGGGCCGGGGACAAGCAGATATTCCATGTCCCGTGGGGGAAGGCCATGATGTGGATCTTCCTCCTGAGCGACACCTTCATCTTCACGTGCTTCCTCACGGGATACATGAACGTCCGCGCCTCTACGAGAACGCAGTGGCCGAACCCCAGTGAAGTCTTCGCACTGTCGTTCGGGGGCGAACCGATTCCTCTGATTCTGATCGCGATCATGACATTTATCCTGATCACGAGCAGCGGTACGATGGCCATGGCCGTCAACATGGGTTATCGCAGAGATCGCGCCAAGACCGCATCGCTCATGCTGATAACGGCCGCCTTGGGTGCGACGTTTGTCGGCATGCAGGCCTTCGAATGGACGAAGCTCATCGTCGACGAAGGCGTGCGGCCTTGGGGCAACCCGCTGGGAGCGCCGCAGTTCGGTGCGACATTTTTCATGATCACGGGCTTTCACGGAGCGCACGTATCCATCGGGGTCATCTACTTGACGACCGTAGCGATGAAGGTTCTTCGCGGGGATTACGAGAAACGCGGCTACGAGATAGTCGAGATCACTGGTTTATATTGGCACTTCGTCGACCTGGTTTGGGTCTTCATCTTCGCATTCTTCTATCTCTGGTAAGGGTTCGACATGGCACAAGCAGACGGGCAACAACATCCACTCGCCATCTACTTTTGGATCTGGGGACTCTTGTTCATCCTCAGCACATTCTCTTACCTCGTGGACTACGTCGGCTTCGAAGGTTATCTCCGCTGGAGTCTGATTATCCTCTTCATGCTGCTGAAGGCGGGCTTCATCATCGCCATCTTCATGCACATGTTCTGGGAGAGGATGGCGTTGATCTACGCGATTATCGGGCCGCCGGTGGTCCTGTTGCTTTTGATCGGGTTCATGGCGGTTGAGGGCGACTACACGGTCCTCACGCGGTTGAATTTCTTCGGCGCCGACGCGACCGAGTTCGTAGAACACTAGTACGTGCAGGCAGGCTTTTTTGACGCGAGCGAAAAATAGGTAGGACGTGGTTATGATACTGGGTTGGATCGCCTTTCTAGTGCTGTTGGTCCTGTGGGGTCTTGCGTGGCACTACCAGACGAAACTTGCGTTCGGCATTCTGATCGGCCTGTGCGTTGGCGCTGTGCTCTCCCGGTTTATCGGACCGTTCAATACGGTCGACGACTTCCCCATCTGGCTGCCCGCGACGCCGTTGATCAGCATCGTCATCATCCTCTTCGTGCTCGGGGCCCTAGCATGGCATGTTCCACCTGCAGACGACACGGACGCCGACGACTCCCACTAAAAAAGGGGCCGGGTCCCTTTTTCTAATGGGTCATCGAGTAGATGAGGTAATTGACGGCGAACCGGTAAGCGAGTGCCGTCATCGGCTCCGGATACCAGGGGTCGTCAGCGTGTTCCCACGCATCACCCATATCCATATTGAAATTGATCGCGACCATTAAGCGGTCATCATCGTCGAAAATTCCCCGCCAATGAGGCGTTTCACCATGCCCTCCCCCACGACCAGGAATCTGCGTCCGCTGATCGAGATCGTATAGCACGTGCAGGAGTGGGTGGTTCTCCGCGAGATCCACTATCGGCCGGTCCGGGAATACGCGCAGCATGGACTCGGTGAAGGCCGCCCACTCATAAGGACCCCAGAAGTCGTCAACCATAAGGAAGCCGCCGCGGTCCAGATACTCGCGTAGAATGGCGGCTTCCTGGTCGTTCAGGTACCACTGACCGACCTCGACCGCATAGATCCACGGATAATCCATGACCGAATCGTCTTGCAGGCTAACGATTCTGCCCCGCTCGCCGGTTGCAACACGCGTCAGCCGGCTGATCCCAGGAAGAACGTGGATCTCGGCGTCGGGGTAGTCCGTCGTCCAGCCACCGCGACAATAACGGCCGCAGGAGTACTTGAGCCGGATAAAGTAGAACTCCGCGTCGAGCGATTCGTTACCGCTGACCTCCTCGTAGTCATATCCCTCGTAACGATAGTAGCCCCCTCTCTGCGCCTCTGCCTGGGAGAAGGCGCCACAGATGAGCGTGAGGCCGACGACGATCACATCGAGTCTCAGGCGGCATCGTCGATCAGGATGAATTTGGCTCATAGAGGAACGGCCGCTAGTGAGTCATGGAATAGATGACGTAATTCATGGCGAACTTGTAAGCGAGCGCCGTCATCGGCTCCGGATACGACGGGTCGTCAGCGTGTTCCCATGCATCGCCCATGTCCATATTGAAGTTGATCGCAACCATCAAACGGTTGTCGTCGTCGAAGATGCCGCGCCAATGAGGCGTTGTGCCATAGCGGTTCCCGCCACGGCCAGGTATCTGAGTTCGCTGGTCGAGGTCGTAGAGGACGTGCAGGAGTGGATGACTCTCGGCCAGCTCGACGATCGGGCGGTCGGGAAATACCCTCGTCATCGACTCGGTGAATATAAACCACTCCTGGGGTCCCCAGAAATCATCGACCATGAGGAACCCGCCCCTATCGAGGTACTCGCGCAGACGCGTCGCTTCGAGGTCGCTAAGATACCAATGGCCGACCTCGACCGCATAGAGCCAGGGGAAATCCATCAAGTTATCGTCCAGCAGAGACGCGGTGCGCGGCTCACCCACGCGCACCCTCGTCAGCCGGGTAACTCCCTTCAGGAGATGAAGCTCAGCACAGGGATCCCACGGCTGGCAGTCCGTGAGCCACGACGGGCCGCCGCGGCCACCACGCCCGCCGGCACTAGAGTACCGTAGTCGGACGAAGGAAAATTCTGCGTCAATCGGGCCGTTGGATTCCGGTTCGTAATACCCCCGCGGACCCTGGGCGTGAGCCTGGGACAGGATTCCGCAAACGATGCACAGGCCGACAATGACTGCCCAAGTCTTCGAATATCGTCGTCGGTCTCGGTTCATCCACAACTCTTCCCGGACATTGAGAGACTACAACGGCTGCAATCTGACATTGCGGAACCGGATCAAGCCACCGTTATTCTGCAACGCGAACGGCCCGTCAGGATGACTCTCGTCGTCGATCTCCGCCGTGACCGCGCCATTCAGCGTTACTGTAATGTGTGAGCCTTCCGCGACGATGTCGTAAGTATTCCACCGCTCGTTCGCCTCCGTCGTTACCAACGGTGGTTGGTGGTTGACGATCGAACCGGTTCGGCTATCCGGATTCTCGTTCGTGTCGAAAACGTTGATCTCGTAGCAGCTCGTTGCGCTGACCTCACCAGGATCATCACAACGGATGAAGATGCCGCTGTTGGCCTCCGGCCCCGGCCAGAACTCGACGTGTAAACGGAAGTCGGTGTACCTGCCCTTGGTGACCAGAAAACTCTCCGTATAACCGTCACCTTCCACGTAGTCGTCGATGATATTCCACTGTGCCTCGCCCAACGGCTCGAAGCTCGTGAGATCGTGGCCCGCGAATAACACGACCCACTCCGAGTCGCTCACCAGGGACGCCTGGGTCGTTGTCTGTGGCCCAACCGACACTGCCGGCTCGGCTACGGGCGGAGCCGGCTCGACGGGCCCTGCGACGGGCGGCGTCTCGTTCGCAGAGGTATCCTCCGCGTTCTGGCATGCGGCGAGCGTAAGACCCGCGAATATGGTTGTCGCTATGATTAAGCCCTTCATGTCGGTCTCCTGCCGTATTCTTGTTTTCCACGCAGATCATACCTTAGAAACGGCTCGGTAAAGGCCCCGTAGCAGGCCTTGCGGCCGGTGTAGCGCAATCACGACGTAAAGCGGCAGGGAAAAAGGGGCGGAGGGAAAAGGGACCGGGCCCCTTTTCCCTCCGCCCCTTTTTTCTACGTGCCTAGACCGACGGCAGGGCGTCGACGTGTTCTTCCATTCGACGAAGCATCGCTGCATCCGGTAGCCGGCCGATCGCGCCACCTAGATTGTCGATCATGTGGGCGGGCGTGCTCGTACTCGGCGTAATGACCGTGACGCCCGTGTTGGCGGCGATATATTTCAGGAAGAACTGCGCCCAGGTGCTGGCGTCGATCTCGGCAGCCCAGTTGGGCAGCGTCTGACCGGAGACGCGCCTCCACAGCCGGCTACGGCCGAATGGCAGATAGACCATGACGGCGACACCATTGTCTTGCGCCAACGGTATGAGCGAGTCGGCAGCGCCATGATTGTCTACTGCGTAGTCGAGGCCGACGAAATCGAGCGGCTCATCGCGAATAAGCTGCGCGAGTTCAGGGTAGCGGCTCGCCCCCGTCCACGTCACGCCGAGATAGCGAATCCGGCCTTCCGCCTTGAGGTCCTTGAGAATCGCTAGCTGTGTCGGCACGTCGCCGAGATTATGGACCTGGATCAGATCGATTACGGATTTCTTAATAATGCCGAACGAGCGCTCGATCTGTGCCATCGCAGCCGCTGGGTCGGCGGGGGCAGTACTCCGTCGCTGCTGAACATTCACTTTCGTCGCCCAGAACACCTGCTCCTGTATTCCGAGTTCGTTGACGAACTCCCCGGCGACCTGCTCGGCCGACCCGCCCCCATAACCCGGCGCCGTATCGAATACCGTACCGCCATTCTCTATCAACGCTCGTAACACCTCACGCAGCGCGGTCGTCTCCGAGCTGCGAGCCATCGAGGAGAATGTCGCGGAGCTGCCGAGACCGACCATCGGCAATTCCTCACCGGATGACGGGATCGCCCGCTTGATGACCTCGCCTTGAGATTGCGCATGGAGTAGCCGAGGCAGGAAGGCCATGGCGGTGCCGGCTACAGCGGTGTTCTTGAGTAGAGCGCGTCTTGTGACCATCTCGGGTCTCCAGGTGAATTACGGATTACACCGCAGCCTAGCCACACAGGCTCTGCCGGTCAATCGACTTAATTATTTTTCAGATAATGGTCTGCCGCCGCGGTCGAGAAATGGCATCGGACAAGGAGACATTCGTATGTTTCGGAAAGCGGTGCATAAAGCCCTGATCCGATCCAGCGCATGCTACTGAGATCAGGTTGGAAACGAGGCTATTTCTGGAGTTTCAGGCCAGATACTCGGATTGAGAGGCTATCCCCTCGTCCCTACCCTGTAACCATGACCGACGAACAAGCCCAGCAACTGGTCGATGCCATCGTGGCGGTGGAGTTCAGTCGTCTCTTTGGCTAGAAACGAAACACTAGACCGAAATTTACGAAGGGCATCAAGTCTAAATCTCCCAAGGAATCCTGTAGCTCCGCCTCTTCTGCAGCCAAATCTGCTAAAAACATCGGGTCGCCGAGCAGAGATCCATCCGCTGATAACGACACCGTCGGTGAACCCTGGCTTAGCACGCCAAGATCCAATGCGATGCCGAAACGGTTGCTTCGAGACCAGTCCCAGCCGATACCAATGAAAGGCGCAACGCTGTCAAAGCCGACTGCTCCGCGCAACGTGCCAACCTCAGTCGGTGTGTATGTAGCACTCCCTACCGTCACGTTTTCGGAAACGCTGCTTCTAGTTGAAAGACTGTTGTCGTTCTTAAAAACTCCAGCCGATAGGCGTAGCGGCCCCCTAGTCGGGTGAAAATCGAGAGCGACAGAGGCTGACTCCCAGTTAATGTCGAACTCGTAGTCTATACCCGACTCTGTCTGATCAAATGAGTAACTGGATCCATTGATCCCTCCTCGGATTGCCAGCTGCTCACTAAATGAATAGGTGTATTCGAGGCCCAGGCCGAACATGCCAGCTGTTGCACCGACGGAGTGATCGTCCGCAACGGCTTCTATGTGCGGAATGATCACAGCAAAAAAGAGGACGGCTTTCAGTTTCATCGTTTGTTCCCAAAGCAGATTTCGATACTCGACAGTCTATTGGCTTTTTATTACAGCGTTGGGAACTGCGTCACAGCATAGCCTGCGCCGAGCAGTGACCACTGTCACGGATGGGCTGAAGATGAACTGCTACCCCGTCGCTTTTATAGCATCCTCTACGCGAGCGCTAAAACTGCCAACACAACAAACGGCTAGCGGTATTCAGTGAAGGATGCTAGGAGACGATTGGGGATGTGGAGCCCGACTCAATGACCGGTTGAAAACCCACTAGAGCCACTCAGTTTCGCCATGTTAAGAGCTTGTTTAACGGGCAAGTACGGCCACAAACGGACGTTTCATCAGCCCTATGGCTCAAGCGAGAAAACGTATACTGGCGGCTTTGGCTGACCTTCCTCGAAGTCACCAAGCACGTAGAACAGCCCATCTTTCACGGTCAGACCTGACACTTCCCCAACGCCCTGAAGCCCCCACGCATGATCAATCTTCCCATCGAGCAGCCGTAAGACGGTGTTGTACTGCTCGCTCAACAGGTAGAGAGCACCCCCCGATGTAGTCAGGCCCACAATCGTATATCGGCTCAGCTCAGCCGGAGCCGAGACCACTAATTGATCCGCCGGTGCCAGCGTGACGGTTTCCGCCAGTGAGCCGTCGAGGTCAACATGATATAGCTCGTTGATGCCGACCTTAACACCGGTAATCAACTGTTGAGTCTGTGCCTCAAAGGCGGCTGAACCAAAGACATGGCTCCAGTTGGTCTTGTCCCAACGACGGAGTTCGATCTGACCCAGCGCCCACTCTTGACCTGATCTATCGAAGAAGAGTATGTCGCCCTGCTCACTCATCGCGGCAAGCCGTGCCCCGTCTAGGAACGCTACGCCTTCCACTTCCGATGAGTGCTCAATAACTGTGTCAAACTCTATGTTACTGAGCGAATCATCCAATACGAATAGTTCATTGTCGTCCGTAACGATCACAAACTGTTCGAGATCGGGTTGGTAACTAATTCCCGATGGTGCCCCGATCTGTTCGGGTATAGCAAGGACGTTCATCGGATTGACAAGCTCCGCCGAAATCGGACCCGAACGAGGATCCGTCTCGATTCGCTCATAATTGAGCATGCGATATAGAGTAGCGTCGGGCTCCGTGCAGGCCGTTCCGAACAGCACCAACATCAGCACCAAAGGACCATAGAGGAGCCAGCCTCTTGTGCAAAATAACGTTGATGTCGCCATAGAGAGATTCTCTCATGGAACTCGAACGTCCACCAACTAGACTTGCCATGCCCAATGGCATGACGACACAATGAGTTCGGACTCTCTCAGTTTTTTTGGCACCGCTATAGGGGG
>CAYXNS010000049.1:0-18170 GCA_964466315.1 uncultured Gammaproteobacteria bacterium | reverse complement strand
AGGCGGCGATCAGCGGGATTTCTGTCGGACGTAGACGTTAACTTGTCAGTACCGTAGCCTGATATGCTAAATCTCCCACATCAAGGGTGGCTCTGGTTAGGGGGTACGGTCAATCCAGCGGCGCCATGGAAACGGTGACGCCTCCTTGCGCCATGCTAAAATCGCTAAACAATATACAATGGCGAGCAAGACGCTCGCTTAATCTGGAATCATATCTAGCCCATTTGTCTGAAGATAGGTACCTATAAGTCGTGTTTCTGTGGACATCCATAGAGTTTCGCCAATTAGGCGTAGCGGCAGTTCTGATGCTTATCGCGATATCGCCGTCACTCGGTGGTGTCAATGTTTCGGGAAAAGCAGAGGTTTCGGGAAAAGCAGAGGCTTCGACTGAACAAGCCAAGGGCGTCTATGCTGCAGACAGCGGCTGGTCCGCGCCCGATATCGGTCTACGCGGCGGAAAGGCGTCGGCGAACGGGATTCTTGTCCGGCTCAAACAGCCGGGTCTCGCCGCGGCGGCCTTTAACAGTGCGGCCGTAGCGACGGCTCTGGCCTGGGAAAACCTTGCGGTAGGCCGTGAACATAAGAGCGTGCCCGGTCTCAAACTGCTCGTCCCCGCGGGCGGTCCGGGAGCCCAGTCTTTCACGAACGAGACGCTTCTCACCACGATACAGCGGTTAAGGAAGACTGGCTTGTTCGAATACGTGGAGCCAGACTGGCGGGTTCAAGCTCTGCTTACCCCGACCGACTCGGCGTTCGTCGATGGCGAGCTTTGGGGGCTACGAAACACCGGACAGGACGGGGGTGTAGCAGGCATCGATGTCAATGTCGTCCCAGCCTGGGATATCACTACCGGATCGCCTACCGTCGTTGTCGGAGTGATCGACACAGGTGTCCGCTATACCCACGAGGATCTCGTATCCAACATGTGGATAAACCCTGGAGAACTCGCGGACAACGATATCGACGATGACCTTAACGGATACGTCGACGATGTATATGGGATCAACGCCATCACTGGATCAGGCGACCCGTTTGATGACAATGACCACGGTACACACGTGGCAGGAACGATTGCCGCAACCGCCTTCGACGCTGGTCCGCACGTCGGGGTGGCGCCTAATGTTCGCTTGATGGCACTGAAGTTTCTCAACGCGTCGGGTTCAGGGTATACCTCCGCTGCGATTGTATGCATCGAATACGCGATGGAGCAGGGAGTCGACATCCTCAGTAACAGTTGGGGGGGTGGCGGATACAGCCAGCCGCTGCAGGATGCCATCCAAGCGGCGCACGACGCAGGAATTCTCTTTGTCGCGGCGGCCGGAAACTCCGCTTCAAACAACGATCTCTCCCCAAGTTACCCGTCGAGCTACGACGTTCCGAATGTCGTCGCGGTTGCAGCAATCGATCGCCGCGGGGGCTTGGCTTCCTTTTCCAGCTATGGTGTCACCACGGTTGATGTCGCCGCACCGGGCGTCGAGATCTTCTCTAGTACAGCGGCTTCCGATAGCAGTTACGGCACCTTCAACGGCACCAGCATGGCGACCCCGCATGTCTCAGGCGTGGCCGCCCTGCTGGCGAGCCAGTATCCCACTGCGGGGATTACGGAGTTGAAGAACCGGCTGCTAATCGCTGCCAGGCCGCTCACTTCCCTGACTGGTCGCGTGGCCAGCGGCGGTCTCGTGGACGCTCATGGGTCCCTGACCGTATTGGCAGATGGTGATCTCGAGTTGTCAGCAAACTCGAACGGTCTCTTGGAAGAAGGGCAACCGAACGCCATCTTCATCTCCGTGACCGATCTCTTGCCGGTGACCGGCGCCACCGTGACGGGCAATTTCGATGGGGAGATCCAGCAGCCCTTCCTCGATAATGGCGTGGGGCCGGACGTAACAGCCGACGACGGCATCTACTTCGCTACGCTGGTTGCCCCAACAGGCGTAGCGACTGTCAACCTGAGTGTACAAGTCACGGCCGCGGGCAAAAACCCAGCCTCAGAATCTTTCTCGTTCCCCATCGTTTCGCCGCCCGCCAATGACGACTTCGCTGACCGCATCGTGCTGGCTCCAGGCACCGTTCAGACCACCGGGGCGAACCGTTTCGCATCTTTGGAGCCAGATGAGCCGCGCAATCCTTACGTGGCGGGAGGCAAAACGGTGTGGTGGGAATGGACCGCCCCGACTTCGGGGAACGTCACGATTTCAACGACGGGAAGTTCTTACGATACCACGTTGGCCATCTACCAGGGCACCGAACTCCAAAGCCTGAATCTCGTGGGAGCGAATGACGACTCTTCAGGGCTGCAGAGTGCGGTGTCGTTTACAGCGAATGCTGGCGTGACCTATCAGGTGCAGGTCGACGGCTACGCTGGAAGAGAAGGGGATATTGAACTCAACTATCCAGCCCCAGGCGGCTCAACCGGGGCTCCTGTAATAGTGACTCAGCCGGTTGGACGCAGCGTTATCGTTGGTGATCCGTTCAGCGTTTCGGTGACCGTGGTCGGTGAAGCGCCGCTGGCGTACCAATGGTTGCTTGATGGCGCACCAATTCTGAATGCAACGAACTCTGTTTATTCGGTGGTGGCAGCGGCTGAGACCGATGAAGGTAACTACACCGCCGAGATCTCGAATGCTATTGGCTCGATCGTCAGCAATCCGGCCTATGTGTCGGTTGGAGTAGTGCCAGACAACGACATGTTCTTCGACGCCCTATCACTCCCGGGGGCAAGCGGATTGATTAACGGTATGAATATCCGCGCAACGGGTGAGGCCGGGGAACCGAATCACGCGGCAGCCAGCGCTCCCTTAGCATCGGTCTGGTACGAATGGACCGCCCCGTCAAACGGTACCTTTAGTCTCGATACTTTTGGCAGCGATTACGATACCACGTTAGCGGTCTATATCGGGACAAGTGTCGGTTCGTTGGTCGAACTCGACAGCAATGATGACAGCGGCGGCCTGCAGAGTTTAGTCTCCATATCGGTCACGGCCGGCGCGACCTATCGCATCGCGGTGGACGGATACTGGACCAGTGAAGGCCAGATACTTCTCAACTATGCCTTCACATCAGGTGGAAGCGGACCCGCCGCCAACGACAACTTTGCTGATCATATCGCCCTGATCGGCAATGCCTCGGCGACAGGCTCCAATATCGGAGCCACTGGCGAACTCGGTGAACCTAGCAACGCGGGTGTTTCGGTGCCGTTGGCCTCAGTCTGGTGGTCCTGGGAAGCTCCCCACGATGGACAGGTCACCATCTCAACGGCAGGGAGCGAATTTGACACGACACTCGCAGCTTACACAGGAAGTCTGGTCAGTTCCCTCGCAGAAGTCGCGGCTAATGACGACTTCGGGGGACTGCATAGTCAGATTACTTTCACCGTCTCACGGGATACGAGCTACGCTATTTCTGTGGATGGCTACGGATCGAGCGAGGGGACGATCCAGCTCGCGGTAAACCATAACCCTTCTGATTTCGACGGCGACGGTGTGCCAGATTTCTCTGATAATTGTCCAGACATTGCAAACGCGGACCAGAGGGATTTTGATATCGACGGTATCGGCAATGCCTGTGATCCGGACGATGATAACGATAGCGTGCCGGACGGGCAGGATGCGTTCCCGCTGGACCCAACGGAATCCGTTGATACAGACAATGACGGCATCGGCAATAATGCTGATCCGGACGATGACAACGATGAAATGACCGATATCCAAGAAATTGAGTTTAACTTCAACCCATTGGACCCAAGTGATGCCGCGCAGGATGCTGATGGAGACGGAATCAGTAACCTGGCAGAGATGATTGCCGGTACTAATCCCCGAAATGCTGCTGATCCGCCGCCGCCATCTTCCGGAGGCGGAGGCGGTGGCAGTCTCGATCTGTACACGTTGATATTTCTGGCGTTCTATATATTTCAGAGTCGGCGTCGGAGATCATTCGGCTGGATGGAGGAAATGCAACACAAGCGCTTTCACTAAACCGGCATCAGGATCTTGGTCTCTGCCGGGCTCGGTCAATGTTTACGCCATAACCGCCGCTCAGACCGCTGCTAGCTCTCGCCCTCGTGGCCGGCCAGAGTCAGCCAAGCGTGGTCGTTTCGGGTAAAGCTTGTTGATCAATAATGGTGTTGCCGTCCTGGTCCTTAATCTCCACAGTAGTGTATTGCGTTGTGGGGATCGTGAAGGCGATGCAGGGGCTGGTTAGCATTTGTGCCAGGATCGCATCCTCGGGTGGTTGTTTCCAGATGGTGCTAATAGCCAGTGATGTTCCGCGTAACGTGACAGATCCCTCTGGCACCTCAATCGCATAACCTGGGGTAGGTTGCTGGCCCATTGATATCACAATGATGCTAACCTGGCTGAATTCGAGATCGGCTGCCCTGTTCTCCTCTTCGCCGGATGCAGAGAAGAGTGTTTGCTGCTGTCTTTTCCATTCGGCCCAAGAGGTAGCATCGCGGATTATGTGAACGCCAAGTTTAGTCGCTGCACAACGATTACCGCGGTAAAGTACCTGCGCCGTCATTGGTTTGGTGGAATCCGCGCTAAGTGCTTGATTAAGACCCCTCCCACAGGCTCCAAGAACAAGGATTGCGCTCAATGAGCTGATTAGCTTGATTCTCATCGACCTAGTTGTTTGAAGGCAGGCTCATCATTACTTATCTAGTACCAATATATGTCAAATATGGTGTTGCCCTACCCCTGACTTGTCCGCATTAACTAGTCCAGGTTGAAAGTTAGTTTACGCGGCTATTGGCCGATTGGGTAACTCCTCGATAGGCGTCAGTGTTTTCGGAGCTGGCGGGCGCATGAGTCAACCGATCTGACTCACTGGAAAATCGCGCAATCACATTGTAGTCAGCTGCCAATTTCTGGTCACGAACGGCCGCTTCCGGCCGAGGCTGTGTAAAAAGTCAAATTTGAAAAGTTTGGTGGTGAAACTCCGCTAAATACGCTCGTTTCGAACCCTGATGTGGGCAGTAAAACCTCTGTCTGATAGCTGTACACTGTAAATGTGGATCGCTGTCCCGTCAGCCGCCGAAACTCACGAGTTTTTGCACAGCCTCGGCCGGAAGCGGCCGTTCAGAAAGCTTGCCGAAGTTGGTATCATCAGAAATCAGTAACCCCATTCTAATAACAACGACAGATCGATGTTTCTCCAACGACTGAAGAAATTTAAAGGGAGCTTGGTCCTCGCTTCGGCGCCAACCAGGACCAAACCTTCTGAAGGTTCCCGATCCCTAGCCAAGAAGTATGACGCCCAGGTTAAGTGGATGCGTGAGAAGGGTATAACGGGGACTCTAGACATGACGCAGGAACGGGGCCGAAAACCGGCACGCTCCGCACCAACTAGCCTCATGAGACCAGACGATTCGGAGAACGCGGAGAGCTAGATCGTTTTCGCACCGAATCCCAACCACTGAGACGGAGCCCGAAGATGGCACTACAAAGATATCACCTAGAGAAAAAGAATGAGAACTGGCGGCTACGGAAAGCAGGGTCCAACCGAGCTGTTGTGAAAGCAGGTACGAAAGAGCTTGCGATTCTTGAGATGCGCAGGTACATGAAGACCCACGAAGGATCTGTCCGTATTCACAAGGCCAATGGTCGGATTCAAGAAGAGCGGACCTATCGAAGAAGCAGAAATCCAAGAGGTTCGAAGGGGTAGCCCTTCTGGGGAGGATGCTGGGTAATTATCATTTTCCCGATTTCATTTCGAGTAGTTCTTGGCGATTCCTTTAGAAAATCAGTAGGTTAATCCTAAGTCTGAGAGAGCCGAACGAAAAATAACGGGGAATTATCAGGGAAGGGCGCGTGATGTATGGGAGCTTTCGTCCGAAACCGCTTATCTCCTGACTGTTGACCAAGATACCAATGTTCCGGACGATCCAGGTGGACGCTATAGCGGGGGAGGGTAATCGAGCTGAGACGCGTCAGCGGCCTGCATCACGATTATGCTCGGGTGGCGGCTTGAGCGGCTGTCGGATGATTAAATGGGAGGCGCAACAGGCGATCCGCGGGATTTCTGTCGGACGTAGACGTTAACTTGTCAACACGCGCTTCCGATATGTTCGTATGCTATGAGTTCACCTCCGCTATTTTGCACCGCGCGCTGCAGACTCGAGCACGGCCTCGAGTGCCGGGATGTCTCCAATATCCGGCACGTTGAGCTCGAACATCCTAATGTAAGCGAAAATGTCGCGCGCGTCCGCGTCGCTTAGGGCGCTCTGCGGATAGCTCGGCATGCGTGTGGACGGCACGACCGGCGCATAGTCCTGCCGCAACCTCAGATACAAAAGAAACGTATCAACGTTCGCAACGAGCGGGCTGTTCGTGCCGACGAGGTCGCGCGCACCCGTCTCGCCGTTATAACCGTGGCAGCCGTAGCAGCCGTGCGTATAGTAGAACTCCTTGCCTCGAGCTGCGTCACCGATATCGTCCTGCGCAATTGCGGTGCCGAGACCGGCTACCAGGGTTACCGCCAGAAAGCCGGGACTTATGAGGTATTTCTCAATCATGGCGCCCTCTTCGTTAGCGCGGCTGCGTGATCACGTCGATCAGGTACGGCTCGCCACTCTTGACGCTCGCGATGCCGCGGGAGAGTGCGGTCTGAAGCTCGGACGGATCGCTGATGGGCCCTTCCGCTGCCATGCCGTAGGCCTGCGCCATCGATCTGTAGTCGATGAACGGATCGCGCAGCGTCGTACCGATGTGGGCGCGGTTCGTGCCGCGGCCACGCGATCCGGCCATGAACTCGAGGAACATGAGCTCCTGATGCCAGGCGCGGTTATTGTGCATGACGGTCAGCATAGGCAACTCGTGATGGACGGCCGTCCAGAGTGAGCCCGGCGCGTAGTTGATGTCGCCGTCGCACTGCACGTTGACGACGAACCGTCCGCGCTGCTTCGCGGCAAGTGCAGCGCCCGTGCTCGCGCCGAGCCCGTAGCCGATGCCGCCCGCACCTTGGCCGCCGAGATAGCTGTACGGTCGATCGTGTTCCCAGAGATCGCGGTGGTGGGCGCCTGAGAAAGACGATGGCGATGCGAGACACCAGTCCTCGTCACGGATCAGCGGCCAGAGCTCGCCGTAGATACGCGCTGTCGCCACCGGGCTCGCATCCCAGCCGAAGCGCTTCTCGTCAACGGCTCGGCGCACGTTCGCGAGATGGGCCGCCGTGTTCGCGGGCCCGTGGCGCTCGCGGCGCGCCTCTGCCGCGCGGCGCTGGCTGCGCGACATGAGGCGCTCGACCTCGGCGATGATCAGCGGCAGACTCGCATCGGCATCGGCATCGAGCCGTGTCGCGACGTCTGTGCCTGCCGCGAAACGCGGGATGAGGCCGGGATCGTTGGGCAACTGACTCGGGCCGGCCCCGGGTTGCAGTAGCCGCAAGCCACCGAGGCCCACCTGCATTTCGTCGCGCGTCTCGAACAGCGTGTCGATACCGGGACCGACGATCCCGATGTCGGCCGGGCCGGCTTCGAGGCCTAGCGTAAAGTCGTAGTCCGTGCTCGCACCGGGCCCGCAGAGCGGATGCCGCTGCGGGAAGCTCATCGGGCCGTACGTCGCGTAGGTGCTCGCGGAAGCGCCGACGAGTTCGGCGAGTTCGACGGCGCGGGCAACGCCTTCCGGCGTCCTGAAACGCCCGACCGTCAGCCGCGGATTATCAGCATCGAGTAGGTTCTGCGCGAGGTCACGCGCGGTCGTCGTATCGATGGCCGGGATGCTCGGCGGCTCGTATTTCAATACGTCGAGACCGGCCGCTTCCCCCTTCTGGAGTTCGGTGTCGAGGATCACGAGCGTCGGACCGGTCGGCGGCGTCATCGCCTGCCGGTACGCTTCGTGCAGCGCTTCGATGGAACCCGTAAGTGAAGTCGGCTGCGCGTCCCATTTCGTGAAGCTGCGAATCATGGCCGCCATGTCATTGGCCGTATGGGCTGGGATGAAGCCGTCGTCCCGTCCGGCCATCATGAGTATCGGCGTTCCGGCGTAGTAGGCCTGATAGACGGCCATCGAGGCGTGCTGAATGCCGAGCGTGCCGTGCAGAAGGACACACATAGGCCGGCCCTCGGCCTTGCCGTAGCCGTTGGCCATATCGACGGCGCTCTCTTCGTGCAGCGCCGTTATGAACTCGGGATCGGTGTTCGGCGGATTGCCGTAGTTCTGGAGCGATTCCTGCAGGCCTTCGAAGCTCGACCCGGGGTTCGAGGAGACGTACTCGATACCGAGTGCCTTCAGCGCGTCGACCATGAGGTCGGAACCCGGCTTCTGGACCGGCGGCCCGGGAATGGTGACCGGCTGAACGTTGCTGGCATCGCGCGCGATCTGTTGTGCCGTCGGTGCAGGAGCTGCTCCACTCGCAGCCGGCGACTCGCCGCTCGTCTGTGCGCCGGCCCTTGGCACGTTGACGAGCATCGCGCCTGCCCCCGTCGCTGCGCCCTTGAGAAACCCCCGGCGATCGAGCGTCGCGCACTCGACGTCTTTCTTCTTCATGTCAGTCTCCGGACTGAAAGTTTCGATGATCGAATCTGCTTGCTCCGACTTAGGTTGCGCTTACCATTTAATCATCCGTTAGGTATTGTCACATTTACTATACAAGACGTAAGCAATAGGGCAGGGAACGAATACGACTTGTCGGGCGCGTCCACCAACTAGCGTAGTGAAGACTGCTCCCACCATCGATCTAGGCAGTCTGGATTCTAAGGAGTTCGGCCGCGGTCCCGCCGAGCATCGCTTCGCCCAGATCGTATGGATAGTCGCTACCGAGCAGAATTCTATCGGGCCCGACCTGCCGCACCAGGTGTTGGAGGGATTCTTCGGTAAACACGATCGAGTCATGGTATAGATCCCTGAGGTATTCGAGAGGGCGTTTCTGGATCGTCTGGCATCGCGGATCGATTTCGTAGCAGCGTTCGGCGCGGCCGATATAGGATGCGAGATAGCCGCCACCGTGTGCGGTACAGATCTTCAATCCGGGATAGCGATCCAAGACGCCGCCAAAGATTAAGTGCGAAATCGCAATGGACGTCTCGAGCGGCTGCGCCACGACATTGCCCATGAAATAATCGCGGAAGCGCTGTGGTTGCGTGAATCCCATTGGATGAATGAATACGAGCACATCGAGCTCAACCGCTTTGGCCCAGAAGGGTTCGAATCGTGAGCTATTCAGGTCTTCGCCTTCTATATGGCTCGAGATCATTACCCCGCGCAGGTCGAGTCGATTGACGGCATGGTCCAACTGCTGCACTGCGAGATCTGGATGCTGTAGCGCCACGCCCCCCATTCCGACGAAGCGATCGGGCGTTTCCGCAACAAACTCGGCCAGCTTTTCGTTTTGAATCTGGATGATTTCCTCGGCGATGTCTCGCGGCGCGTAGTAATAGTATTGAGTTGGTGAGGGAGAAATCGCCTGAATGTCCACGCCCATGGCGTCCATGATGGACAGACGCGTCTCCAAGCTCGTCAACTTCCGGCCTATCTCTCCCGTGATCGACGTGGAGAAAGATCCCCAGCCGCGTGCCTCCTGCGCAGCCCAGCCGTCGGTCTGGTTAATGTATGGCTCCATCTCAGGGACGAGGCCATGACAGTGAATATCGACGGTGAGGTAGTTACGGCCGTTATTCGCTTGCGTGAGCGATGCGGCCCTTTCATCGGGCTCCTGGGCGTGCCCGCAGGAGTGAAACAGAATCGATCCTCCGGACGCCCCCACCAGTAATGCGCCTGTCATGCTTCGGCAGAAGTCGCGTCTCGACTTGTTAGTCATCATTGTATAACTAGTTGTTTTGTATATTATTTGGCGGAGAGGGAGGGATTCGAACCCCCGGTCCGAGCAAACGGACAACGGTTTTCAAGACCGCCGCATTCGACCACTCTGCCACCTCTCCGGCGTTTGCATTCTCGCGAGCGCCCCAGCGCTTTGCAAGGCAGGTGTCGCCCCCAGCCGCCCGCCTCAGTTCTCAGCTTGCGAGCCGCTTCCTAAGCCGCGACCATAGCCGGATCGCCACTCCATTGACAGGCCATGCGTACCAGCATCCTCATCCGATTATCGACGCTCCCCGCGCTTCTCTGCGTGCCCCTGATCGTCATCCTCGCCCAGGGCGATCCCGAGCCCCGGCCGGCTGACAGTGCATTCGAGTCCGGCGCCTGGGCCCTGGCGATCGAGGGGTATCGAGACGTAGTCAACGAGAATCCAGAAGACGGCACGGCGTGGCTTAGAATCGCTCAGGCGCAACGCGGGCTGACACTCCACGATGAAGCGCTCGAATCACTCGAACTCGCGAAACAGGCCGGCGGTCCACCGGCCATGATCGATCTTGAAAGTGCTCGAAATCTGGCGTCCCTCGGACAGCCCATCCTGGCGCTCGGCGCGCTGGAGGCGGCCGATCATCTCGGCCTTCGGGCGCTATCATCCCTGGAAGAAGCGGCAGAATTCGAGCCGCTGCGAAGGGAAGCGCGCTACCAACGCGTCTACCGTAATGTCCGAAGTCGAGTCTATCCGTGTGAAGGGATTCCCGGCTCGAGCGATTTCGATTTCTGGCTGGGCGAATGGGATGTGCGACTCGCCGACGGAACTTGGGCCGGGCGAAGTGAGATTGCGAAACGCGACGGCGGGTGCTCCATCGTTGAAGCGTGGAGCGGCACCGGCGGCTCGTCCGGCGCGAGTATCAACTATTACATCCCTAGCCGGGATCAATGGCGGCAAATTTGGGTCGGCTCGAGTGGAACGCTGATCGACATGATCGGAAGCAGGGTGGAAGACGGCATGCGCCTGGAGGGAACGATCGAGTATGTGGGCCAAGACCGAGTATTGGCATTTCGCGGAACATGGACCGTTCTGGCGGATGGGCGCGTCCGGCAGTACCTCGAGGAGTTCAATCTCGTTGCTCAGGGTTGGGTTACCTGGTTCGATGGTATTTACCGCTCGACGGCACCGCCCTAGGGTAGAATATACGTCTATGAATCAACACGTTTATAGGCCGAACCTGCCGCAGAATCCGCTCGTGAGAATTGCCGCTGTCATCGTCGCAGCATTCGTCGTCATAGGTGCCATATTTCTAGGCGCCGTTGTCTTGTTTTTCCTCGTCGGGTTCGCGATTCTAGCCTGGCTCACTCTGAGCGTTCGCTTATGGTGGCTGCGTCGGCAGGTACAGTCGGGCGATTCGCGCCCGGAGTCGCAGCATGGTGAAATCGTGGAAGTGGAGTACACGGTCGTTGAAGAACGGTCGGCGAATAATAACCGCGACCGAGATCGAGAGTCAGACTAGTGGCGCGCAAACGACGAAATCTACGCGACAGACGGCGGCGGCCAACGCCCGCGGATCTGAATCGCCGTCGCTCCAAGCTTATCCCGATCGCCGGATTCATCGCTACCTGTCTCGGTATCTCCTGGTTTATGGAGTCACGGGCGACGACGACTCTGATCTTCGTTCGTCACACCGATACCGTCCAGGCTCTGCCCGAGACCAGCGATCCGCCATTGAGCGAACTGGGGGCCGAGCGCGCCGAGCTTCTGGCCGACGCGCTCGAGTACATCGACGTTGCCCAGGGAGTCGACGCGATTTACGCCAGTCAGGATCAACGGACGCAACAGACGGCTGCACCGCTCGCCGGCAGGCTCGGTATAGAGGTTCAGATCAGGGATCCCTATGACGTTGAGCCGTTCATGGCACAGGTGCTCGACAATCATAAAGGTGAGATCGTCCTCGTGGTTACGCACAGTGACATCATCGCGCCGCTCGTCGAGGAGCTTCACGGCAGCAAGAACGTGCCGGTTATCGAAGCCGACGAATACGGGAATATCTATATCGTCACGATCCCCTGGTTCGGCAAAGTAAAGACGTTGCGCCTCCATTACGATCTGATGTTCCAGCCGAGCCGAGAGCGGCTCTCGGACCGTTGGTTGGATCAGCTATAGAGGCGTCACCAGAGGATTTCGTTTCATCTCGCCATCATCGGTCAGTTCGGGGAACGGCAGTCCCCGCGACCGGCAGCGGTCGGCTATTTCCGGATATGCCCACTCGAACAGGACCCTGTCGAATTCATCCCGACTCAATCGAGATTCGTTGTACAGCCCTGCGGAGCGCCGTTGACGCTGGGCCTCATAGAGAATCACGGCCGCCGCGACTGACACGTTCAACGATGCCACCATACCTTCGAGCGGCAGCGCGATGATCTCGTCGGCGGCACCCACCGCCCCCGCACTCAACCCGTCGAGTTCCGAGCCCAGTATGATCGCGACCTTCGCCGTATAGTCGATATCGCGATAATCCCGCGCCGTCTCACTCGGATGTGCCGCCAATAGCCGCCAGTGATCGTTACGCAGACTCTGCACGGCCTCATCCAGGCCAGGATGGATCTTGACGTCCACCCAACCACCGCTCCCGCCTGCGATCATGTGATGCCGGCGCAGCTCTCCGCCCGGAGAAATGGCGTGCATGCGATAGACACCAGTAGCATCGCATGTTCTGAGTACGGCCGAGATGTTGTGAGATTTATGAACGTCGGCAGTTAAAACGGTCAGGTCCGGTTGCCGTTGAGTCAGAACGGACTTCAGTTTGTGAAATCGCTCCGGGGTCATTGTTATCATTATCCCACGGGGTGACGTTTGATGTTTCAGGAAAAGTTAATCATCGAGACTCGAGGTCGCGGCAGCTTCGAACTCACGGCGGGTGTCGCGGCGGTCGTCGAAAGCAGTAGTATCACGGACGGGCTGTGCCATCTGTTCATTCGCCATACGAGCGCGTCTTTGATGGTCAATGAGAATGCCGATCCTACCGTACTCAAAGACCTGGAGACCTTCATGCGCGACCTGGTACCGGATGGTGACCCCCGTTTCAGGCACACCACCGAGGGGCCCGACGACATGCCGGCCCACATCCGTAGCCTCCTGACACAGACGGACTTAAGCATTCCGGTCCATGGGGGGCGGCTCATGCTGGGTACCTGGCAGGGGATCTACCTCTGGGAACATCGAACGAGGCCACATCGGAGAACCGTCCTCGTCAGTGTTCAAAGCTAGGTGAAGTCTAACTCCATGACCTCATAACGGGTACGCGACATACCCAGCGACGCATAGGTACTCTGCGCCCGTTCGTTCTCCTCCTCCACATAGAGTCTGAGCCCGCACACGGCGGGGTCGTCCCGCGCGAGATCAGACACGGTCTTATACAGGCTCGAGAACACGCCGGATCTTCGATACGAGGGTGCGACATAAACGCTCTGAATCCACCAGAGGAGGCCATTGCGCCAGTCGCTCCACTCGTAAGTAATGAGAAGCTGGCCGATGACCTCGCTATCGATCTCGGCCACGTAGTACCGCCCTCTATCCGCAGAGTCGAGTAGCGCGGTGACGCCCGCGATTACGGTATCCTGGTCGAGCTGTTTATTCTCCGACTCCTCGGCGAGACGGCAGTTGAACTCGGTGATGATCGGCATGTCTGTAGATGTAGCAGGCCGGATGATAACGGTCACGATTACTGCTCCGTGTCCCTGAAACAGTCGCGATGATACCCGTGGGGTTCCAGCGCACCAAAGAGACATGCTATTTTCACTCATGCGCTGTCGGGTACTGCACGCCCGCTTCGGCACAAATAGTGACTGACCGGAAAGGAAGTCACCATGAACTTAAGAATCAATCTGCTCTCTGTCCTCTCGCTGGGATTTGGATTTATGCAGGCGATAGCACAGCAGGCGCCCGACCTGTCTCGGGTGCTGGATGAAAAGTTAATGCAGCCGCCACTGTAGAAATGCGCTAACGTCGTCGGTTTCCTCGCCGGTCAGCTCATCATCCAGACGACTGAAGCCCAGCCCGATGTCGAACCGTCCTATCGCCGTCACTCTGCTATGACTCAGCTGAATCCCGAGCAAGTCCTGGGGCGTCGCCGAAAGCGTGTGGCGCGCGCTTGAAGAGCCCTCACGATTGATTTCCACCTTGCGCAGCAGCACATTCCAGTAATGCCCGGCTTGCGGTACGAAGGTTGACCCGAGTGAGTAGGATAATCCGTCCCCGTCGCTGGAATGGCCGATTACGCGATTCTCGTACCGGTAACCGGTTCGGTAAATCGAATGCTCGTAAGCACAGTTCGGCTTGGCGCCCCCAGACCCGGCACCACCCTCCTGGCAGGTCGTGTCGGAAATTTCAACATGTGTTCGGTGCTGCAGTTCCCCGGTGCCTCCCCAGACTTCAATACCCGCCTGCCGCAGCCAGCTACCCAGCTCGGGTCCGCCCTTCCGGGTATCTTCGCCGGTCCACTGCAGATAGAACGCGACCGGTATCTGGTGCGGCAACGACCAGCGGACATCGATAGCGGCGAGCTGGTTGCCGGGCTCATTTTCCGGTGCGACGTTCACGCCCCTATTGTCATTACCCAACAGCAGGTCGGCAAAAATATCAGAATCGCACGGACGGTCACCGCCACACCATTGCGCTGTTCTTGACAAACCGATCTCCAACCCGCGAGTTGGACGGAACGATACACGCAGGCCGAACAGCAATGTGTCATCGATCTCGCGCTCATCGTCGAGTTGCCCCATAAAACTCGTCAGCGTCCAGGGGCCGATCCAGCGAAGCCATCTTAGCTCGAACGCATCGGTGCTTTTTCTTTGAATCGCAATATGGGGAAATGGGCGGGCGTTGTTCGAGAGGATCAGGCTACCGCCCCAGCCGGGCCCCCACCAGCGTTCCTGCCAGCCGGCCGACAACATCCAGTTGCCGAGCGCGAAACCGGCATAGCTCCCGTCGGGGCGGACCGTGTCCTCATTCTCGGGAACGTCGACGCCGGATACAGTGAGATTAAAAGCGAAAGTCTCTCCCTTCCAGTTGACGCCGGCGGACAACTGGCCGTCTTCGCGAGGAGTGTCTTCAAAGGTCCGGATGATATGCGGGTTCTTGGCGGCATTGACTTTCAGTTCGAAACCGAGCGAGCGGGTCTCTGCTTCGTCGCGAGCCTGTTGGCGCAAACGCTCATACACGATAAAGAGGGACGGCGAAAGTTCGGCTGCTTCGACATCGACCAACGCACGATGGACAGCATCCCAGGCGACCGGCCAGGTGGCCAGGGGAAGCGTTATGACTCCCGTATCGTTGAGTAACTGCAGATCAGTCCGGAGGCGCATATTGCCCGGCGCGGCCCACGGCTCGGCAATCGCCGAGAGGCTCGGCAACATGGGCAGCAGTAGGATGGCAGCAATGGCGCGCAAGCGAAGTCTCACAATGAACGATCCTTCAATTTAAAACAGCGCTGCGCCGCATCGGCGCCGCGGGGCTCAGTCAGGTATGTCTTAGCAGTACCATAGATCATCTTAAACGCATACATGACGGAGACTGTCACCAGTATCGTAAATAGCGGCCAGAGGGGTCCAACGCTATCTGTTGAGAGACATCAAGATCTCGATGGACGGCAAGGGCCAATAGGTCGATAACGTATTCATCGAAAGACTGAGGAGGTCACTGAAGTCCGAGTGAATATTATGCTGGGACTCGGCCGCTTACTCCAGCAGCATAACCATGAACTATGGACTCCACCTTAAATTTACTGCCGCACTATCCGAATTTCGGGGTCCACTTCATAGATCCTCGACCTCAAGCTCTGAACACAACGGCCTGCCGCCTGGCCATCCCAGAACTCTGGCCGAGCAGGGGCGGCACAAGCGCTGCTGAGAACCTCATCCACACAGGCGAATATCTCCGGTGCCGGCACCAGGCGATTCGTTCCTTGCTCAATCGTAATCGGTCGTTCCGTGGTGTCCCGGCAGGTTAGGCATGGAATACCCAGGTAGGTCGTCTCTTCCTGGATGCCACCTGAATCGGTAATGACCAGCCTGCAGTTCATGACTAGATTCATGAACTCGACGTAACTCAGCGGATCGATGAGTGTGATGCCTGGTCCATCGTTCAACTCATCAAACAGACCAAAAGCGAGCAGTTGCTTACGAGTGCGCGGGTGAACGGAAAATACCAGCGGCAGCCGCTCTCCGGTCCGTCGCAGTTGCTCGACAAGAATCGACAATGTTTCACGGGAATCGACGTTCGACGGCCTGTGTAGCGTGACGATGCCGTAGGCGCCGCGCTCAAGATCAAGACGCAATCTGGTGTCCTGCGCGATGATCAATTCCTTCATGCGCTCATAGGAGTCGATCATGATATTGCCAACACGATCGATTTTTTCTTCCGGAATGCCTTCGCGCCTCAGGTTTTCATCGGCATCTGGGGATGGAGTCCACAATAGCTCTGCAATGGTGTCTGTAACCAGCCGGTTGATCTCTTCCGGCATCGTCCGGTCACCGCTACGCAGCCCCGCCTCCAGATGGGCCACAGGAATATGCAGCTTGGCCCCCACGAGAGCGATTGCCGCGGTGGCGTTCACGTCTCCCACCACCACGATCCAGTCCGGCCGCTCCGTCAAACCTATTTTTTCATAGGCGAGCATGACGCCAGCCGTTTGCTCGGCATGGGTTCCGCTGCCCACATTCAGATGAAAATCGGGCTCCGGGAGGAGTAGATCCTCGAAAAACGCACCGGACATATTAGGGTCGTAGTGCTGCCCAGTGTGGACGATACGTGGTTCAAAAGCTCCATCTACTTTCAGGGCGTGGTAAAGCGGCGCAACTTTCATGAAATTGGGCCGCGCCGCAGCAATCAAATGTACCAATGTTTTGCTCATGACGACAATTGGGGTCCTCAATTGCTGACTAATTTCTCAATTTCAACTCCTCAACACTGTCTTCCCGACGATTGCTCGTGGCCAATCTTTCGGTGTCTGTCCGCACGAACGCTTCCAATAACTTCTCATATCTTCCTGCTAGCTCCTTGCGATCAAAATTCTGTTGCACGAACTGGCGGCCGGCGGCTGCCATGGCGGCATGCCTGACGGGATCACTCGACAACGCTAACACCGCCGCGGCCAACTCATCCGCGTTCTCCGGCGCTATACAAATACCGCCTCCACTTGCCTCGACAATCGCTTGACTCTCGCCCCGAACACCCAATAGCACTGGCGTTTCCATCGCCATGCTTTCAAAAATCTTCGAAGGGATTACTGACCGAAACAGCTCCTGATCACGTAAGACCACGAGACTCGCGCCTGCGCATGTCCATACTCCCGGCATTCGTTCTTTCGGCAGCTGAGGGAGCATTACTACATTGTGTAGATCCATCTCGATGCTCAAGCGCCGTATCCTCTCCCGTTGGGAACCTTCTCCTACCAGTAGAAAGACAATATTCGTACGATCACGGAGCCTATCGGCAGCGTGGAGTATAGTCTCCAGCCCATGTGCCATCCCGTGAGTGCCTACATACGCGGCGACAAATTTATCCTCGAGGCCGTGCTCGATCGCGAACGCTTTCGAAGCCTGCCCCGGAACAAAGAGGTCCAGATTTACGCCATTCTTTATGACTGCCAGTCTCTCCTCGCTACCACCTCTCGCAATGATGTGCGACTGAAATGAATCCGTCACAGAAACGATTCCATTAGCCTTACGGTAGGCAAATGACTCCATGCGTTCCAGCAAGCGAATGACAGGACTCTTGCGCATCGCGTCCACCGCAACGATGGATTTCGGCCACAGGTCGCGAATTTCCAAGACCCAAGGCACTCGCTTTAAGCGGCTGACGAAGTAACCCGCCAGCCCGCAGAAGAACTGTGGCGATGTGGAGACGACCACATCTACCCTTGGCAAGAATGGTGCCGCCAAGGTGGCCATTACCAGATAGAAGAAGTAATTTGCCGTCCGCCTGAGGAATCCTCGATTGGGGGCAACCCATGTCAACAGGCGGTAGACATCGATACCGTCTCGCGACTCCTTCCGACAGATCGAGTTACGGAATCCCGGGTATATCTCGCCCCGAGGATGATTGGGCACGCACGTGACGACAGATACTTGGTGGCCGCTCTCGACCCAGACGCGGCAGTGCTCGAATGTGCGGCTGGCCGGGGCGTTGACCTCCGGTGGAAAATAATGGCTCAGAAACAGGATATGCATGTCAAGCTCTCTCTATCGAGACCCATGGACCCACAATTGATCAGCAGACTGTCGCCATTGTGTCGGTAACCGAAGTACCCGGTATCCGGAAAGCGCATACTGCGTGTGAAGCTAACGTCATGACACTAATCTCTAGTGCCCGGATGCCGGTCGCATGGCTTCACGCCCTGGTGGAGTGGAATTTCTAGGTGAAGGAAGCGG
>CAYXNS010000048.1:15139-18631 GCA_964466315.1 uncultured Gammaproteobacteria bacterium | reverse complement strand
ATATACTCTTCGCCGCTGTAATCATCGATGTAATTGCAACGCCGTACGACGATCGTTACTTCAGGTTTACTTCCTGCCTCCGAAAGGGGCGCATCAGCAACCGTGTACAGTCGATGGTGCACCGAGCCGCCGAACTCTCCCGAATCCCTGGTGAGCACACCGATGATCTGACCGACTTCGAGATTGAACTCATCCACATCGATTCCGAGCACCAGCTCCCGCACTTCTGCGTCCGCGGTCTCATCGGTGATGCGTTCGGTGCTCAACACCGTCGCAGTGAAGAATGGGTCTGTTGGGTAGTCCTCAGGGCACATGATACGCGCTCCTCTTTATTGCGTGGCGATCCGCGAACATGCGTAAGAACCCCAACCCGGAGATGAGCGCCGTCGCGATCAAGAAGTGTAACAGCAGGTTCATCGCCCGAGCCCCGCAAAACCCATGAAGCCCATGGATAGAATTCCGGCGACGACAAACGCGATCGTAGTCCCCTTGACCAGGTCGGGCACGTTGGCGAGGTCGAGTTTCTCGCGTACGCCTGCCATCAAGACGAGGGCCAAGGTGAATCCGGCGCCGGCACCCAGCGCATAGAAAACGGCACTCGTGAACCCGTATCCGCGGTTGGTTTGAAAAATAGCAAGCCCCAGAATGGCGCAGTTCGTCGTTATCAGGGGCAGAAAAATCCCCAATGCACGAAATGTCGCCGGACTCAGCTTTCGAGTCAGCATTTCGATAAGCTGGACCGTCGAAGAGATCACCAGAATATAAGAAATGATCCGTAAGTATGGTGCGTTGACGGCGTCGAGCAACAGGTTGATCGAGTACGCACACACTGAAGCGACCAGCATGACGACGCTCACGGCGCCGCCCATGCGAATCGCGGTCTCCAGTTTAGCCGAGACACCGAAGAACGGGCAGAGCCCGAGGAAATAGGCCAGCACGAAATTATTGACCAGCGCGGCGCTAACGAAGACCGACCAATGGGATATGTCACTCATGGGTTTACCCCATGGGTATGCGGTTGTGCCGCAGACTCTGTCCTATTGATACGGTTGACAATGATGAGCCACATGGCCGTCACGAAGAACCCCCCACTCGGCAGCACCATCACGGTCCAGGTCTGGAAAGCGTCCGGGAATAGGACGACCCCGAACAGTGAACCGCTGCCGAGAATTTCCCGCACAACGCCGATCCACAGTAGCGCGACCGTAAAGCCGACGCCCATGCCGAGCGCGTCGAGCACCGATCGAGCAAGTGTGCTCTTCGACGCAAACGCCTCCGCCCGTCCGAGGATCAGGCAATTCACGACGATCAAGGCGATAAACGCACCAAGACTACGGTGCAGTTCGAGGCTGATCGCCTGAATAATATAGTCAACGGCGGTAACGAAACTCGCAATGATGCAGATAAAGCATACGATTCTGGCTTCGCGGGGTATGACGGTGCGCAATGCCGAGACTGACATTCCGGACATCAGTAACACAAAAGTTGTCGCGAGACCCATCGTCAGTGCATTGATCGCGGTGTTGGAAACGGCAAGCGCCGGGCATAAGCCGAGCGCCTGTACGAACACGGGGTTGTCCCGCCACAGTCCCTTGATAAATTCATCGGTCGCGCTGACTTCCTTACCCAACATCTACTGTTCCTCGCTGATTGCGCTCGTGGCGAACGCCTCCGAGTTGCTCTCCAGTGCCGGCACCCAGGTGTTTGCACTGTTATTCAGAATCTGGCCGATTGCCTCGGAGGTAATCGTTGCTCCGGTTATGCCATCGAGTTGCCAGGGCTCTGTTTTGGCGCCCTGTTTTACAGTCACGATCGGATGCAGCAACGCATCTCGAGCCGAACTCAACGTTGCGTCCAGTCTTTCGAAATTGGCAACGAAGTGTGGCTCCGTTTCAATCTTGTCGCCCAGCCCCGGCGTTTCCCTACTGTCCAGCACCATAAAACCGACGATCGCATTGAGTTCGAACGAGTAGGCGTAGAGCACTCGGATGATGTCCTGATACCCGATGCCCTCGGCGGTTAGGACCGCTCCGGCCAACTCGCCATCTGCGTCATATCCCAGGAACACCGGTAATGCGGGTGCCTCGGTCGCTTCTGTCAGGTGACCATCCTCCGCTAGCGCAACGGCGACCGTCGAATGGGCCGCCGGCAGGACCACTGAAACAGCGAGCGCGAGAAAACGTTCCTGGTTTTCACGGATGCGGGCTGCGGTTGTTTGATAGACCGTGACGATCAGTAAAGCACACAGTGCGCCGACGCCGACAATCGAACGGTACATGGACCAAGCCGAGGTCGGTGGCTGCTGAACGGGGCCGGGGGTGTTCACCTTGCCCCCTTGCCGGTACCGAATACTCTGGGTTGCATGAGTCGATCGATAAGCGGTGAGACGGCATTAGCCAACAGGATCGCGTACATCACGCCCTCGGGCAGGGCGCCCCAGAAGCGAATGACAACAACGACGCCTCCGATCAGAAAACCGTACAACCAGCATCCCGCATTGGTTATCGGGGACGCGACCATGTCGGTAGCCATGAATACGGCACCGAGCATCAGGCCGCCGGAGAACAGCATAAAAGTCGGTCTTGGGAACAAGACGGGATCGTAGAGATTGAACATCCAAGTAATGACTGCAACAGTAGTGAAGATAGAAATCGGTATGCGCCAGTTCATCATATTACGCGCTACGAGATACGCTCCCCCGACCAGAACAAGTACCGCACAGGTCTCTCCGGCGGATCCTGACGTGAGGCCGAACAGCAGATCCCGATTAGCAGCCTGAATGCTGCCGAACTTGATCTCAGCAAGCGGCGTCGCGGTGGTCACCGCATCATAGGCCGGTTGCGCGAAGGGCAATGCCAGTGTGGACCCGGGTAAATCGACAAAACGATTATCTCCGAATGGCAGGGCCCAATGGGTCATCGGCTGCGGAAATGCGGCCTGAATGAATGCCCGCCCAACCAGTGCGGGATTGAAAGCGTTGCTGCCCAGTCCGCCGAAGAGGAACTTGCCGACGGCGATAGCAAAGACGGCGCCTACGACCACCATCCATAACGGCAGATCCGGCGGCAGCGTCAAACCGTAGAGCAGCCCGGTGATGGCCGCAGACCAGTCGCCAATCGAGCTCGGTTGACCGGTAACTTTGCAAAAAATGTGCTCAGTGGCGATGCAGCTTATGGTTGCCGTCGCGAGCACCAGTGCCACAGCCGCACCAAACGAATAAACGGCGAATACGCAAACCGGTGAGAGCGCGATGAGGACGTTGCGCATGATGACCTCGACGCTAGCACCGCTCGAAATATGAGGCGACGAGCCTATTTCGAGGTATTGCTTGGGCTTACTCATTCCGGTGCGCTGAGTTTTCGCACCATCTTCTTGGCGAGGCGGAAATACTGAACGAGTGGAATATGCGACGGGCATACATAGGAACAGGCACCGCATTCAAAGCAGTCCATCAGATGAAACTCTTCCGCCATCTGCACGTACTCTTCATTC
>CAYXNS010000048.1:8017-15129 GCA_964466315.1 uncultured Gammaproteobacteria bacterium | reverse complement strand
AAGGATTGAGGAATAGCGGACAGACTTCGACGCATCTCGCACAGTGAATACAAGGGTAAACTATCTTGTGCCCCGTCGCCTCACCTGTCTCCTCCGTTGTGAACACGGTAATTCCCGACGTACCTTTGGTAATCGAAATATCGAGGTTGGAGACGGCGGCTCCCATCATCGGCCCGCCAAGGAAGACGCGCGAAATATCTTGTGCTGCCCCGGTTTCTTCCAGTGCGAAGCGGACGGTCGTACCGATTGGAATTCTATAGTTGCCTTTTCGCTGAACGCCGGGACCGCCGATCGTGATCACACGTTCCTGGATACCGCGTCCTCTTGGTAACAGGCGCCCAATTTCCGCAGTCGTCGCAACGTTGATGCAAATTGCGTTCACATCGGCCGGCAATCCGCCGGAGGGTATCTCTCGGCCGAGCAACGATTTGATGACCAGCTTCTCTGCGCCTTGTGGGTATTTTACCGGGCACACACGTATGCTGACCGGCAAATCCTGAGGGCAATCTTCCTCGAGCTTTTTAACCGCATCCGGCTTGTTCGCCTCCACAGCGATGATTGCCTCTGTGGTACCGGTCGCGCGTAGCAGGTATCTGACGCCTACGAATACGTCTGCGGTCTGCTCCAGCATGACGCGGTGATCCGTGGTCAGGTAGGGTTCGCACTCGACGCCATTGATGATGAGGGTTTCCAGTCGCTTTCCCTCTGGCGCTTTGAGTTTGACATGGGTCGGAAATGCGGCGCCGCCGAGGCCGACAACTCCCGCTCGCTGGATTGCCATAATGATCTCGTCGGGCGTCGCAGTTTCCGCATCACAGGATTCGCCATCGGCGGCTTCCTGTGACGAGGCCGGATATGGCTGCAGATAGACGCTCGGTACCATGGTCCCGCTGATGCTCGGTGCGAGCGCGATTCTTTTGACGACACCCGAAGCCGGTGCGTGCATGGCGACGGACACGAATCCGTCGGGTTCCGCGATCGTCTGACCGCGCGCCACCTCCTGTCCCTCGCGAACGACAGCAACCGCCGGCTTACCGAGGTGCTGGCTCAACGGCACCACCAGCTCTGGCGCAAACGGAAAGCGGCGTATTGCCAGATGGCTGGTTTCGTCCTTGTGCTCGGGTGGATGCACCCCGTGCCTGAACGAATCCTTACGTACCAGATCCAGCATTATTGCTTCTCGTACTTTCCGTACTTGCCGCAACAGGCTAATTGAATTTCTGACCCCGTTCGATCCACTTGTTAATATCTTTTTCGCTTCGGTTCCGCGGCAGGCCCGGATGGACGACCTGCGCCGTACATTTCTCCGCAGATTTGACCAGGTCCCGGTACGGGCCGGCTTCGGCGGACTGGATGTAAGCCTTCTTATCGTCGTCGTAAGCAAAAATCTGCGGATTGATGATGAGGCATTCGTCGCAGGCGGTGCATTCTTCGGACTCGATCCAGGGCGCCATGTAATCGCCCGCTGCGGCGGCGGGGGCTGCTGCCAGTCCCGACGCAGGCTCATCAGATCCTGCCGCAACCGCCTCACTCGTACGCCGCACAGCGGTAAGATCCAGTGACTGATCGCCGCTTACGAGTCCCATCAGACCCGCCGATATTTTCTCCACGACTTCTTGACGAATCCGTGACTTCAGTTGCTCGTCGCTCATTCCCCTCGTCGCATTGGTGCCGGCCAAGCCTCTCAGCATGATCCAGAAGTCGCGCCGCTCTTCGGCCGATTTGACCATGGGCTCATCGACGAGCAGGCGGCTGAGTTCCCGCTTGGCATCCAGTGCCCACACGTAAGGCACTTTGCCGTCGCGGTCGTCCTCATCGAGTTCGAGATAGTCGCTGACGAGAACCATATTTTCATTCCAGGCGTCGCGTGGCACTTTTCTGAAGTGCTTGCGAAAGCGTGTCTCGGTAACGGCAAAGTCGACGAATGTCGTTGGCAGCTCCATTTCCTTGAGCTGTCCCTCTTCGACATAGTTGATTTTCGTTACGGGCCAGTCGCGGTCGATAGCGGGATTACCATCGAGATCGAAGCATTCGTCCGCGTTACTGCCGCAGTCCGGGTCATACCTGAATAGTGGATAGGCGCGTGACTCCACGGCAAGCTTCGCCTGGTGGTGGCCCATGTCATCACCGATGCCGTGTTCCGGCTGACAGGACGTGTACAGATTGAACAGCGCCGGTCGCCGCGACATCAATCCCTGTATAAAGCCTTCGATCATGTGATTGGAATACGCCATCGTACTTTGCAGGAAGTACGTTGTGCGGTGCGCCATGGTGATGAGACCGATCTCCTTACGCGCTTCCTCCTTGCCTTTGATGGCTTTGCCGTACTGGGCCATGTCCGAAATCTGCCCGAAGAATCCGGAAGTGCATGCCTGGCCACCGGTATTCGAGTAAACCTGTGTGTCGACAACGAGCACTTTGACCGGTTTGCCCGACATCATGGCGCGGGACAGATTTTGAAAGCCGATATCGTACATTGCGCCGTCGCCACCGACGGCAACGACCGGAGGACAAAGATGGAATTCCTCATCGTTAAAACTTTGCCAATCGAAATAACGGTATTCTTCCGCATGTCTTTCCGGGTCGTACTGATCCTCGAGCACGAGCTCAGCCAAACGAATTGTCTTAAAGCCCTCTGCCATCTTGGCCATATGTCCTTCGAAGACACCCATGGCCATCGAGACGCTGTCCTGAAAGAGATGGTTTGACCACGGGAACGGATAGGGGTTAAACGGGTATGTGCTACCCCAGACGGACGTGCAACCGGTAGCGTTCAGCATTCCCATGCTGGCGCGTCCTTTACCCGTGGCACCATTCTGGTAGCGCCACTTCAGATCATTCAATTTCCGAGTCAAGTCTGTGACATGCTTCAGCCACTCCCGGTCTATAGGCTCAGCCTCGTGCGTTTTCTCAACTTGGCCGGCGATCTTGGCCAGCGTCAAATCACCATCACCATCATGCTCTAGCACCGCCTCCATATCCTCCGCATCACCGACGTCAATTTCATCGACAAGCTTCAGTTGTACGTGTTTCTTGAGACGCGCAGTGAGGTCTTCGATATCGGCAACGTGTTTCGCGACTCTCGGTTGCATTAACGACTCGACGGTTGCGATAAATAGATGTATGACGGTTTTTTCCGAACATCCCAGGCAGGCCCCGTCACCGCTCGCGAGCGGCAGATACGCTTCCTTGTCCAGGAGAATCGTCTCCAGCGCCCCGATACCTTCCTCCAGGTTGTCGACGCGGATGTATTTCTTCGGTGTATTCGGCAGATCGAGCCAGAAGTCCCAGTTTTTTCTGAGTGACTGGATGGCATCGTCGGTTTGCGTTATCGGCCGCAGGGCGTCGTCTTTACAAACCTCCACACATTCCATGCAGCCCTTGCAGGTGTACGGATCTATTGTGATGCTCAGCAGACCGCCGTTACCCGATTGTTTTTTCTCCGGTAGCGTGAAATACGGGCGGCAGAGTGCAAACTTGAAATCGCCGAGTTCCTCAAGGAATTCGCCGAACTCCTCTTCGAGTTGTTTCCTGTCGTCATCCGGCAGGCCCGCAGCGGCGATGGTCGCTTCAATCGCTTCCTCGATCAGCGCTTGCACCGAATCGGTCTCGGCGGCTTCGGCGAATAGCTTGCGCAGCTTGATCTCCATCTGCCGTACGGCACGCGGCAGGCGCTCGGTCTTAACGCCGCGCTTTTTCAATCGTCTGACGACGGTATCGAGCACCTGGCCCACTTCGTTGACCAAACCGGGAATGGCCGTATCCGGACAAACCGTATAGCAATCCCCACAACCGGTGCATTTCTCCGGGATGAACTCGGGAAACTCGAAGCGAATCGACGTCATATCCCTGAAATGTGAGGAGACCGCCGGCATCAGACTCATGCTCATGAACGGGTCTGCCGGCACGGCGGCACCGGCACCTTCTGCGTACATGCTGCCGGTCTCTGTCCAAAATCGATGGATGTCCGATGCGGCCGAAGACGATTCCGGCTGACGTTTCACCATGACCGGAATCGGCAACTGGCCGTTGCCTCTATCGTTCCTCTTGTTCTCACTCAGGGTTTTGTCCGTTACTTCGGTTACTTCCTCGAAACCACGCCGGACAACACGAATGTTGTCCTCGACTACACGGGCACCCTTCGATCCGAACTTTTCCTGCAACTGGTTCTTGATGGCATCCAGCAACTTGGTTTCACTGAGTCCGTGTTTCTCGAGGAGCGGGGACGTCGCAAAGAAAGCGCCCTGGAATGCGATGCCCTGCATACGTAGCTGTAACTCGGGATCGGTGGCTTCGTCGCGGGCGATTTTAAAGGCATCAAGAAAAAAAACGCGGATCTCATTATCGATGATGAGCTTGCGATACCGGTGCGGGATCGATCCCCAGAACTCCTCGGGTGAGGCGGCATCGCTTTGCATCACCAGCACGCCTCCTTTATTGAGACCGGCAACGGCATTGGTATGACTAAACACGTTGGGATCCGGCGACAACACGACGTCGACGTAGTAGTACTCGCAGTTGATTCGTATGGGTTCGGGTGCTGCGGATAGGTAATAGCTGGTTGGCTGCCCTTTCTTTTCCGATCCATATTTCGGATTTGCCTTGACGTGATAGCCAAGAAGATCGAATAAAGTCAGGGCGAGGTTCTTGCCGGTGGTAATAGCGCCCCAGCCACCGACCGAATGCATTCGTACTGTGATGCTGCCCTTTGGCATCAGGTTCGGATTCTCGCTGCCGCGTAAAGCAAGCTCGGCCACCTGTGGGTACGCTTCCAGTACAGACTGCTGATAAATCTCCTGCTTGGGCGTCATCATCGAGTTGCGGACGAAGTCGATTGACAAATAGAACATTCTTTGCTGTCGGCCATCGGGCAACATGTTTTCGATTGCCGCGATAACCCCCTCGGGTTGCAGATCGCGGCTACCGAGACCGAACGAGGCCGAGTAGAGTTCTGGCATGTCCTTGATTGACTTGTAGTTGGCGATACCCGAATGTGCTGGACCATTCACGCTACGGCCGTTCTCCAGGCATTTACTCAGGGTGGCGCGTATCTCCCGGATCAAAGGCAGGTCTGCAGCTAACGGCTGGTCGACGCGCTCGAGCACGGCCACGCCTTTCTTACTCTTGAGAACCTGGCTAATGCGATCGCCAGGGAATGGTCTGAACATCAGCAGATTGACGACACCGACCTTGACGCCGCGCTCCTTCCGCATGTAATCGGCGACCGCTTCGGCCGTTGGAATCAGGCTACCCTGACCCGCGATCAGGTAGTCGGCGTCATCGCTGCGATAGGTCATCACGCTGCTGTAACGCCTGCCGGTAAGATCATAGAATTCATCGAATGCCCGATCCGAGAGCTCCCGGATATGGTCGAAGAAATACGGTCTCTGCGCGGCAACGCTCTGCATATACGAGTCTTGGTTCTGTACTACGCCGGACATGACCGGGTCATCCACAGTCCAGAGTTCCGGTATGCGTCTGCGCTTCTCTCCGTAAATGATTTTTTGCGCCGGGGTCGGCGTGTCTATCTCGTCGCCGGGTGATCCGAGATATTCCGCGATCAGTTCGCGCTCGGGAAGTGTCAGCGATTCAATCAAGTGTGTTGTTAGGAAGCCGTCCTGGCCAACGATGCCAGGCGTCAGTGCCAGCTCGGCAATACGGTGTGCAATGATGTTGAGGTCTGCCACATGTTGTGCATTCTTGGCGAAGACCTGGAAGAAGCCGGTGTCGTCAACGCAATGATAATCGTCGTGCCCGGCATGCACGTTAAGAGTTGCTTTGGTCATTGCGCGGCAACCCATGTTCAGTACGTAGGTCAGGCGCTTGCCGACTGCCGCATACAGAGACTCGTGCATGTACGCGATACCCTGACCGGACGAGAAATTCGCGGCCCGCAATCCAGTCATCGATAAGCCCGCTGTCACCGCCGCGGCGGAATGCTCGCCCTCGGGTTCTATAAAGATGAGCGGTCGATCGGATATATTGATGTGCCCCGCCGCCGCCGCCTCGGCCCAGTATTCGCCCATCTGCGTAGATGGTGTAATTGGATACGCACCGGCACCGTCCGTAGACTCGCGCTCACACATGATCGCTGCAGTGTTCCCGTCCATCGCTGCCCGAACGCCGGGGTATCTAAACACTTCTTTCTTTCTGTTCATAGATCGAGATACCTGTTCAGGTTTCGGTTATCCGCCGCGCGCTCTGGCGTATTATTTTGTGTGCGACGCGGCCGGTTTTAGGTCCCTTTTCGGGATCGAACCATACGATTGCGCCGGTAGGACAACGCTCGATGGCGCTCCTCGCGTTGTGGTTCATCTCATAATTTACGACCGGCAAGTTGTCAACCATTGTGATTACTTTGCCTGGTGCGTCGAGGGCGCATTTTCCGCAGGCGTCACAGGCCATTTCACAATCCTCGAGAGCCGCGTCTCCCTTCTCCAGGTTCGTGCAGGCCACCCAAAGTCGGTGACTAACCGGGTGCAGAGAGAACAAATTCTTTGGACAAGCATCGACACAGTCCCCACACGCAGTACAGGCATCCTCAATGACGACCGGTAGATCGTGCGCAGTCATGAAGATCGCATCGAGGTCACATACGGCCTCGCAGTCGCCTAACCCCAAGCATCCCCAGAAACAGCCTTTGCCGCCCCCAGCCACGAGCGCGGCAGCGCGGCATGAACGGACACCTTCATAGCGGGCGCGGTTACGAGCAACATTGGTACCGCCGGCACAGGCAAGCCTGGCGGCGACTTTCTCCTCTGCGCCCGCGTCTATCCCCAGGAATTCAGCAATAAACTCCCTTTCATCTTCGTTGATCACCGTGCACTTACCGGGAAGAGCGCCGCCCGCGATCATAGCCTCGGCCAGGCCCAGGCAGCCCGGGTAACCGCATGCGCCGCAGTTGGTCTGGGGCAGCAGTTGATGCGCGGCATCGATCCGTGGATCCTCGTCGACATGCAATCGCTTGTGAGCCAGAACCAGCAGGGAGGCAAACAGGAAACTCAGCGCTGCCAGCGTCGTTACGGCAATCACCATACGGACAACCCTCGCCCCCTCTGAGACCCCTTATTTTACTAATGCTCCAGCGAAGACCGCATTGTGGAAAGCGCGTA
>CAYXNS010000048.1:0-8007 GCA_964466315.1 uncultured Gammaproteobacteria bacterium | reverse complement strand
GTACAGAAATACGGCTGTATATGGAATGGCTTCAGCCTACGATGAGGATGTGGAGTTCAAGTGGATTACGGAAGTCGTGCCCGCGCTCGCATTCGAGGGGCATAAGTAACTCTACGTATTGACTTGCTAGCGTGGTTTGCATGGATAGTGTAATGGGGTGTAGGAGCGAGCTTTGAAACTGTTGGAGAATTGTGGATGAATCCTAACTCGCCGCGTCTGCCGGACTTGCCCTATAGATCAAGCGCCCACGAAAACCGCGGGTATGAGATCAGTCGCAAGCCCGCAGAGCAGATCCTATTCTGTGACGAGTGCTCTGCACCCTCCCTTGAGGAAGAACTGTACAGTGGTATCTGCGTCCTGTGCGCAGAGAGGCAAAGGGGGCAATAGCGAGGCTATTCTCGGCCCAGATAACCATGGGCGCGCTTCCGGGTTACTGATCCGTCGAGAGTTCGTAAGCCTGCGTGATCAGCGCAACGCACCTGACCGCCGACATCGGCGACGGCAGGCGCGCTTCTGAATCTAATCGCGCTCGTTCAGTCTCCAATCGTTCCTGAAAGAGCCGCTGTTCGTTGCGGCCTAGAAGCTGTAGGTCGCCTGCACCCCTACATCGCGCGGATCTCTTGGAATGAACCAGAAATTGCTGATCAACGGCGTATTATAGTCTTGACCCTCACTGATCCGGATCGGTGTGTCATCATCCGTGAGATTGCGACTCCAGATTCGGAGATTCCAGTTGTCGTTCATGAAGTTAACGCTCGCGTTGAGCGTCTCAGTCACCGATGTGTATGAAGACGATTCTCAGATTGACGAACTGCATATCTACCGTATGCCAGCGGTGAAGGGCGGACGCATCGTGGTGCGTATCAAGCCGAGTATCCTATTATTCGGCAGAGCGCCGGAACAGATAGGTATTCCGACAGGTCCGCCGATGTGAATATCCGCAAGGCCACGCGCGGTGCACCGTGTATGCTGCGGCTCAATATATGTGTACCGTAGAGTACGTTCCTGGGTCGGATTTCTACACAAATTCCGAGGGCCTGTCTCCAGGTTCGATTGAAAAGTCTTGTCCAAATAGCGAATGCTCCACATAGAATGATCCTTTCTGCGTATTCGCCCCGACGTTAACTCCGCCGGTACTCGACAACGCGCACGATGCGATGGTATTTATTAGCTATGGAGTGCAGAGCTATCCCAGTTAACCACAACGATCTGGCCAAGGGCGTCTGGCCGAAACAGACGTTCCAACGGAGCGATTAGAATGCACCGAGTGAACATTTGGATAGTAGTAGGGCTGGTCACGGTCGGTCTTTCCTCGACCGCTATCGCACAGTACACCTCCGGTCAGCCCACGACTCAGGAGCAGATGGTAAATGGGCCCGCGCCGGCCCGCGATCTTACCGGTGTGTGGACGAAAATCTATCCGCCGGGCACATTTCGCAGTCTCGCAACCTGGACACCCGAGCCACCGGAATTGACAGCATGGGGACAGGAGCGTCTCGCAACGGCAAAAAATTCGAATGCTGGCGCGTATGGGCTCGAAGAAACCAATGATCCGGTGCTGACTCGATGCTACCCGCCGGGTCTTCCACGAATTTATTTTCATCCCTATCCCTTCGAGATCATTCACACCCCTAAAGAGATGGTCATGCTCTATGAGTACGACCATACGATTCGGCGCGTTTATACGGATGATCGTGACTACCCGGAGAATGCAGCCGCGTTGTGGCTCGGTTATTCCGTGGGGCACTGGGAGGGGGACAACACGCTCGTCGTAACTAGCTCGGATATCGATGAGAGGACGTGGATGGATCGTTCCGGTTACCATCACAGCGATCAATTAAAAGTCACCGAAATTTTCACTCGAGTCGACAAGCTGAATCTGACGATCGACGTCACGATGGAAGATCCCATCGCATTGGCCGAGCCGTGGGTCGCGGAGACGATGCGCTATGAATTAGCACCGCCGCACTGGGAGCTCAGTGAGATCAGCTGCGCGGGTGACTACCTGAACTGGGTGGACTACGGCGCGTTTGGGAGTAATCTCGAGGAAGGCGACGAGTAAGGGCAGGGCTTACTTACCGGCCGATCAGCGTCGATGGGATCTGATTCTTCGCCCGCGCGCCCCGATTTCGGTTACTTCAGGTATTTCTCCAGCGTCATCTCTATCAGCTCTCCAACCTTCGGGTCGGTGAATCGCCCATGGCCGCCGCCCGACACGGTATAGAACTCCACCGGCACGTTCGCCTCCTCGAGCGCCGCGACCAGGATCTCGCTCTGGTGGTGTGGCACGAGCGGGTCGGAATCACCATGCACAACGAGCATCGGCGCGTCACCCTCGCTGACATAGGTGATCGGATTGGCACGCGCCACCGCTTCCAGGTTCTCCTGTAAGGCGCCGCCTACGAACTCAGACTCCGGGGAATTGGCCGGGTTGTGCTCCTGCCCATCGGGGAGGCGATGCGCATCCATCTGCGCGAAATCCGTCGGGCCATAGTTGTCGATCACGACCTGCACGGCACTGGATACATCGAGGTTATCGCCGACCTCGAATTCGGTCACGCCGTCGGTGACGCCGAGCATGATAGCCAGGTGCGAACCGGCCGATTGCCCCCATGACGCGAACCGGTCGGGATCGATGTTGTATTCGTCGGCATTGGCCCGCAGCCAGCGAACGGCCGCCTTAACGTCCTCGATCTGTGCCGGGAAGATCGCGTGCTGGCTGAAGCGGTACTCGACACTGGCGACTGCGTATCCCTTCTCCACATAATCGATCGCGGGAAGCTGGTTCTTGCTCCCGGCACGAAAAGCGCCGCCGTGGAGATAGATAATCAGCGGGAGGCTCTCACCGGCCTCCGGGAGGTAGAGATCCAGCACTTGGTTCTCATGGCCGTGTGGCACGTAGGCGATATCGCGAAAAATTTGCGTGCCTTCCGGAGGTTCGACCGGGGCTGCTCCCATTCCCATCCCCATGCCGGGCTGCTGGGCGAATGACATCACGGGCATGAGAACGAAAGCGCCTGCGAGCAATGTGGGACCGATCGTCTTGTTCATTGTGGTCTCCAGTTCTCAGTAGCCATCGCTGCATCATACGAGCAACATCTGCCCAGCCGCTAGTTTGCGATCTCGATGCGACCTAAGTAAGTGCTCGTGTGCACGTCCAAATCGAGAACAGTCGGCTCATGGCCTTCGACCTCGATCGTCAGTTGGTATTGGCCGCTTTCCGATTCGAGTCCGTCCAGTTTGAACTCGCCGTAGGCATCCGAGACATCCTCATAAATCGTTTCGCCACCACGATCGAGCCTGATGTTTGCCTCCGCCACGCAGTCGGTCACACCATCGATCGTCCGGATCACAGTGCCACCGACGAACTCTCGTGTGTAGCGATACAGATTCTTGTAGTAAACGCGCGGCTGCGTTGCCGCTTCCGGTTGAAGTTCTTCGAGGTGCTCCCGGGTCTTGCGGTTAGCCATCTCCTCATCGGTTATCTTGACGGCCGTCAACGCGCCCGTTGCGCAGACCTGGCTGCATCGCGGCTCTTCCCAACCACTATCGATCAGGTGGGCATCGAAGAACCAATGCTGGGGAAGTTGCTCCTATTCGTTCCATATCACGGCATCGTACGGACAGGCATCGGCGATCGCTTTCTGTCCCTTCGCTTTCATGGGCCGGATGATCACGATGCCGTCGTCGCGCTTCTTCACGGCATCGTTCTGCGCGGCCTTGATGCAGGGTGCATCGTCACAGTGCTGACACATCACCGGTAGATAGGCGACATCCATTACGGGACCGAATCCGCGTTCCCGACCGCGAATGTCTATCCAGCGATGGCAGTGGCGCGGCATCGGCGCGGAATAGCCTTCGAATTCATTCTCGACGTGCTCATCCTGGTTGGCCAGCGTGCAGAGATTGCAGTTCGTGCATTTTGCGACATCGACGATGAGATTCCACTTCTCCATCTCTGGAACTCCGTTCGCCTCAGGCAACTTCCTGCTCCGCTGTCGGCGTCACGGATGCTGCGCCCTCGACCCATTTCTCGACATCAATCTGGCAACAGCTCGCACCCATGGAGTGCGCCTTTTTGATCTGAGATCTACCGGAGGAGAGGAGATTCACGGACCCGCCTCTATCGGTGGAGTAGCCGGGGTCGCCGATGGGATCATAGACGCCCGAGGAGCCGTACGAATGCACCACACCCTTTGTGACGCGGTGCGTGAGCATAGCGGCGCAGATCACTGCGCCGCGTGAATTGTGCAATCGAATGAGATCATGTTCACGAATACCGCGATCTTCGGCATCCACCGGATTGAGACGGGCAACCCAGTAGTAGTAGCCGTCGACGAGAACGCGATGATCCGAAATGTCGTTCAGGAAACTATCCTTCCCGTCGCCTTGCGTGTGGAAGGAGAATCGGGGGTGTGGTGAGATCAGTTGCAACGGATAGTCTTCATAGCCCTCACCATTCGGGTTCTCCTCCGCTCGCTGATACTTGACGATGCTGGGCCGTTCCTCGCTATTGGGATCGAAGCGCTTAAGACTCTCGCAGTCGAACTCGATCTTCCCGGATTGTGTCTGCAGGCCCTTGAGATACTCTTCTGAGTAGTCCGAGGGCAGCGGCATGGGCTCGGGCACGTCTTTCTTTCTTCCTTCGTAGAACCAGTTCCAGGAAACGGGCACGCGTAACTCCTCCTTCTCTGTCGGCACGACAAAGTAGCCTCTGCGGATAAATTCCTTCCAAGAGATAAACTTCGGCAAATCCGATCCCTCGAACTGCCGCTTGACCCAGCCGAGTTCGCTGACCCCTTCGCAGAAGTACGCGGCAAGCCCGAGACGCTCGCAGATCTCCTGAAAAATCGTGAAATCCGACTTCGACTCACCCAGCGGTTCGATGCATTGGTGCTGAAATGTGATGACACGATGGTTGAGTTGCATCTCGCCATGATGCGCGTAGCCGCCGAGCCCGGCCCACTCGCTGATGTCCGGTCGCTCGAAATTCGTGCAGGCGGGCAGGATGATGTCGGCGAACTCCGTATCGCCCTCCATCCAGATGTTCTGGCTGACCATGAACTCGAGATTCGGCGATCGGAACATCTGGATATAGCGATTGCTGTTCGGCATGGTTGCGATCAGGGATCCGCCGTACTTGTAGAGCATATGGACGGGTGAGAACCCCGGTTTGGGGTAAGTGATCTTGGTGAACTGCGCCTCGATGCTCGTGCCGTTCCAGGCGTAGCCTTCTGCCTTCCCGTCGATAATGGCTTCCGGTAACTGCATCCTCGGGATGACCTGCGCATTCGTGTTCATCGACGGTAGCTGAGGCATACGTTGGTAGAGTGCAACAGACATCGATGTCTTGTGGAGGTCGCCGGACATCCCGCCATCGGCGTACCCGGGAAAATAGAAGTTGAAATCCTGTGGTGTCCCCCACTGCAGATTCCCCATGTTGACGCCTGGCTTCCCGAGTCCCTGCATGGCGATGAGGCAGACCATCGTTCGCGCCCACTGTATTCCCGTCGCGTTCCGGCATGCGCCGCCGTGACCGTTCCCCCAAGCGCCGGCACCCAGATACGTTTTCTTGGTGCCCCATTCTCTCGCCAGCGCGCGGACGTCGCTGGCAGGCACACCCGTTTCGGCTTCCTGCCACTCCGGGGATTTCGGCGTGCCGTCGGTCTCGCCCAGCACGTAGTCCCGCCACTTGTCGAACCCGACCGTATGGGTTGCCACATAATCCTTGTCGTAGAGTCCCTCGGTGATCCAGACATAGGCGATTGCGATCGCCAGCGCGGGGCTCGTGGTGGGGCGGGGCGCGATCCATTTGCCGCCGAGGAGCTGAATCGAATCGTTGAAATAGGGATCGATATGGACCAGCTTGATTCCAGCTTCCTTGAGCCATTGGCGGCGGACTGTTCCCTCGAGTGCCCCGTACGCACCGCTGTTCGACTCCGGGTTGCTCGACCAGAACACCATCATCTCAGCTTCCTTGAGACAGTCCTCGACCGTGCCGTAGGTCTCGCACTGCCCGACACGCAAGCTTCCGCCCCAGTGGTGGCTCGCCCCCCAGTACCAACCCTCCCAGCTATCGGGGTTGTGGTGAACCTCGGTCATGCCGACCGCGTTCTCGAACTTCCGCAGTGCACTCAGGTAGTAGCCGATGTTTCCCCAGGTGTGATGGGAAGGGTGGCTGCACGCGATCGACCCGGGCCCGTGGACAGTCTTCTGACGCTTGATCTCATTCGCGACAATGTTGAGCGCTTCCTCCCAACCGATCCTCTCATAGCCCGAGATACCGCGATTCTCGGGGTTTCTTTCGCCGTTCGGATCGAAGTCGACGCGCTTCATAGGATAAAGCAGCCTGTCCGGTGAGTACACGGTGGACTTGACGTTCTGGCCGTGGGGCGCGAGTGAGGTCTTTCGGGGTGGCGAGAATCGTTTTCCTTTGGCATCGATGACCCAGGGTTGAGGATCGTCCGAGTCGAATATTATGGGCGTCATACGCACGATCTTGCCGTCACGCACATAGACGAAGAGCGGACCTCCATTCGCCATATTGCAATAGCGGGTCTCGCCGTTACCGATATCGATGCCGAAACGCCAGCGTATGGACAGCAGTTTTTCCAAGGTGAACATGAACCAGATGGCTTGGTCTTCGGGGCCGTCCAGCGTCATGCTGAAGGTCTTCGCCGCGTTGATTCGCCCGAGATGGTCGTTGGGATGCGTGAACACCTGCAGCGCAAGCTGAGCGGACTTGAATTCGACGATCACGTCTGGGCTGGGATGAATGCCGTGCCGAGAAAAAACCCTCCCATCCTTGATGACGAAATAGCGTCCCGGCCCTTCCTTGGCTCTTATTTGTGCGGTGACCTCCATCTCACGAAGGCGATTCCTGTACTCGGGGTAACGCCAGGCCGTGAAGCGGATCGCAAGCGAGATACCGAACAAGAGTATGGTAAATGCCAACGTATAGAGCCTATCCATCGCGAGTCACCTTTCCAATTAGTGCATGATCCTCATCCAGGGCGGTCCGCATTTTCTTGAAAACACGTTCCAGGGTATCCAGCTCTCGCTTCGTTACGTTCATTGTTGCGATTGCCTGAACTTCCTCGGCGTAGTGCAAGATCTCGTCCTCCAGATCTTTCCCTTCGCGAGTCAGATGTATATGAACTCGTCGCCGATCGGAAGTACTGCGGTGTCTCTCGATAAGACCACGTCGTTCCAGCCGGTCCAGAGCTGTTGTCAGGGTTGGTTGAGCCAGCCCAAGGCGAAGCTGGATCTCATTCTGAGTGATTCCATCCTCCTCCCAGAGAATTCTCAGCGGGAACCACATGCTTACCGTAATGTTATGAGCAGCCAATCGTCGTTCCAGGGTGCGAGTGTAATCACGGGCCAGATTTCGCATGATCGCCGCAATGCTGTCGGATAGCTTCAGCCCGAAACCTGACTCAATAGGCTGTTCAGCCTGCGACTTCGCCGAAGTAGCCATCATTCGCTCCGTTCTGGTTTCGGATCGGTACGATTAGATGCAAGAACTCTGTTGAGATATCGCCGCCCTGGCTGATTGTCGGGCGCTTCACCCAGGAACTTCCGAAGCATAGCGAAATAAACTATAGCTATCAATATAATTTTGCGCGGATGAATTACGTGGGGAGGAGCAGTGCCCAGCCAAGCAATCTCAATGCGAGCTTCGCGTTCATTGACTCGGGGGAAGGGGTAGCCGGCAATCCACCTGGGTGAACTCCAGACCGTTAGGGGCAAAGATCTTCCGCCACGTGATATTCCATGTCCCAGTGAGGTGCCCCGGGTCGTTAATCGCCGTGTTCATCTCGATCATGGGACCTACCTCGGGGTCGTCCACGCGCCGATATCTTTCTACCGTCGTGGTTTGATCGCTTAGGGCGTTGCCCCCACCGCTCGAGAGGTTGCCCAGGAGTTGGCTCGACTCGATGATCAGAGTGCCTCCCTCGTAACGCGCTACGTGGTGACCGAAGCGCGTATGTTCGGTCGTCTCGGGGC
>CAYXNS010000047.1:0-20370 GCA_964466315.1 uncultured Gammaproteobacteria bacterium | reverse complement strand
GCTGCCCGCGAAAACGATCTGACCCGCACGCAGCGGAGTGCCTGCCGCCGCGAGTGCGCCGGCGAGCCAGATGAGAACGTTGAGTGGGCTGCCCATACAGATAGCGCTCACGCCGGAATCCACAACTTTGCCGTTTCGGACCATAGTCAGCCCGATACTCGCCAGGTCGAAGTCGAGTTCGAGAGGATGGCGGTCGCCAAGGACATAACCGGCCGCGGCGGCGTTGTCGGCCGCCATATCGACGGCATCGATCTGTCCGCTCACGCTGCTGTCAGGGACCTCCAGTGCGGGAAAAATCGCACCGATCGCTGCGCGGACCGTCTCTGGATCCAGCGCATCGCCGGGAAGATCTGCGGACAGCTCCATCACGATCTCGCCCTCGAGCATCGGCTTGGCCAGGCGGTCCGACGGCAGCGTCGATCCATTCTCGAACTGCATATCCCTAAATAAAGTGCCATAGACGGGTTCCGACGTGCCAAAGTGCTCCTGCGATTCAATCGTCGTAAAAGCCACCTTGTAGCCGGTCTGTTCGCGGCCTTCGTCGATCCAGTGGCGCCGATTGATGGCCTGAATCGTATACGCATCGGCCATGCTGCCGATGTCATTGTGAACCGGCTCGATCGGTGCGAAGCCGGTAGCATCACGTAGGCGTGTAGCGAGTACGGTTAATGGGTCGGATTCGGTCATCGTGTTTCTCAAGCTGGCATCACCGCCAGTCTCGCTCCCATATCTCTACGAGTTCGACTGTAAGGTCCGGGTGTTCCTCGGACAGATCGTTTATTTCGCCGGGGTCGGTGACGATGTCGTAGAGTCGCCACGGCGCTGCCGCAGCCATCCCCATCCCCATGCCGCTGCCCGGTGGTCCGTGATTTATGGCTTTATAATTTCCCCGAATGATCGCTCCTGTCGCGCCGGCGGACCAGCCCGCAACATCGGACGCGTCATGGACTGTGGCACTCGCACCCGTGAGATACGGCCAGAAGGATTTGCCGACGATGGGTATGATCTCGCGGCCCCGGTAGAGACTTTCTCCCGGATGCACCGTCCCCGCGATATCCAGGAACGTGGGCAGAATATCCATAGCGGTCATGTACGTGCTGTCGATGCTGGGTTCCGTGACGACGCTCGGATAACGGATGATCGCCGCGGCCCGAATGCCGCCCTCGGCGAGCCGGCCTTTGAAGTATTTCAATGGCGCGGTCGCTGCTTCGCCAAAGCCCAGCCCGTGGTCGATGAAAGAACCGATGCGGCCGAAGTTCTCGAGAGTGTTGTCACGCGTGTCGGGAATGGAAGGTCCGCCCGTTGAGGGTCCTCGCCCTGCATAGACGGCGTGCTGGCCAGCCGACGCGCCGTGGTCCGACATGAACATGACGACCGTCGAGTCGAGTTGACCGCTATCTTCCAGATAAGCAATGACCCGGCCGATGTTGACATCCAGGTACTCCACCATTCCCGCGTAGATCTCCTGGGCACGGGAATATCTCGCCTGTTCATTGGCAGTGAATTCGGACCAGGGTGCTGCGACAGGTTCGAATGCCTCCATCGTAGCGCCCGCGGGAATCACGCCGAGCTCGCCGGCTCGGGCGGCGCGCTCCTTGCGTAGCGCATCCCAGCCCGCGTCGTATTCGCCCAAGTTGCGATCGAGCCAGTCATCGGGCAGCTGTAAGGGCCAGTGGGGTGCGGTATAGGGCATGAACGCAAACCAGGGGTTATCACCGTCATGGGTCCGTATATAGTCGAGCATCTTGTCCGTATAGGAGCGTGTGGAATAAAAATCGTGGGGCAGCGTCTCGATGGGTACCGCGACGCCATCTTCCTCGTAGTAGGTCTTTTCACCCCAGAACGTCTCCGCGAAGTGACTGGAGGACGCTTCCAGAAGGACGAACGACCGGTCGAAGCCGCGCCTGGCGGGTGTGGTGTCACCGGACAACCCCAGGTCCCATTTGCCGGCCATATAGGTGCTGTAGCCTGCGTCCTGCATGAGTTCGGGGAGGGCCGCTACTCTCGTCGTGAGACTGTTGTCTCGCTGTCCGTCAGGGCGGTTCGGGTGAGTCTCGATGACCGAAGCTACGCCACGCCCGGACATCAGCATTGCACGTGTTTGCTGGCACGCTCGCCCGGCATGTAGGTTTGTCAGGCGGACGCCTTCGAACGCGAGTCTGTCGAGATTAGGCGTGGGAATCTCACTGCCAAACGCCCCCATATCCGTGAATCCCAGGTCATCGGCGACGATCAGCAGAATGTTTGGGCGGTTATCTCCCGATTGCCCGGCTTCTGATGTATCCGTTTGCGTCGTCGGCGTGTCGATGGAGCACCCGAAAGTGCTGCTCACCATTGCAATACCGAGCCATTTTCTCCAGCAAGACATGGGTTCTCCTCATCCGTGTTACGTCGGGTGTAATCAGGTGCGCTAGAAACGGCGATTGATCGCGAACTGGGCGAGAATCGCGAGCGCTTGTTTATAGTCGCTATCGGGAAGAACGTCCAACGCCTGAATCGCAAGTTCCGCCTCCTCCCGTGCGCGTTCCGCCGTGTAGCGAAGGCCTCCAGAGGTCTCGATCGCCAGTTGGATGGAGGTCAGATTCTGAATGCCGCCGGTCTCGATGGCCTCGCAAATCATGTGCCGTTCGGCCGCGGTACCATTGTCCATCGCGTAAATCAGGGGCAGCGTCGGTTTACCCTCCGCGAGATCATCGCCGATATTTTTTCCGAGTTCCTCGGTCGTCGCGTCATAATCGAGCGCATCGTCGACTAGCTGGAATGCCAATCCCAGATGGCGGCCGTACGCGACGAGCGCTTGCTCGCGTGTATCGTCAAAGCTTGCCAGGATTGCGCCGATTCGCGTGCCCGCTTCGAACAGCTTCGCGGTTTTGCGGTAGACGACCTCCATGTAATCCGCTTCCGCGATATTCGGATTGTTGCAGTTCATGAGCTGCAGGACTTCGCCTTCGGCGATCGTGTTCGTCGCATTCGCGAGAACGTCTAGAATCTTCATCTCACCGATCTCTACCATCATCTGGAACGATCGCGAGTACAGGAAGTCGCCGACGAGCACGCTGGCCTGGTCCCCGAACACGGCATTCGCCGTCTCTCTACCTCGGCGAAGGTCCGAATGATCCACTACATCGTCATGTAGAAGCGTTGCGGTGTGGATGAACTCGATGATCGCGGCCGATTGAATATGCTGGCTACCTTGGTAGCCGCAGGCGCGGGCTGCGAGGAGTGTAGTGAGCGGGCGCAGTCGCTTACCGCCGCCGTGAATGATGTGGTGCGCGACCTGGTTGACCAAGGCGACATCGCTGCCGAGACGCTGAAATATCAGACAATTAACGCTGCCCCAGTCATCGGAGACCAGGTCTCTGATCGCCTCCAGGGAGGGCGTATGGAGTGGTGTATCTACCAGTTGCATCGGGGGGCATAATGCCTGATACGCAATCGATTGGCGAGATTGACATCCGGACCGGGGTCGTCGCGACAGGCCGCGTGAGATAACCTATTACGCGCCTAACTCATTGACCCGCCTTGGCTAACTCACTACACTACGCGGCCTTTCCGGCGCGCTTCGCGTCAGGTATTCGAGCAGGAGCTTACCCCCGATGTATGCGGTTTTTCGAACAGGCGGCAAACAATACCGCGCCAGGAAGGGTAACCGGCTGCGAATCGAGCGTCTGGACGCCGAGGAGGGCTCGACCGTCGCGTTCGATCAGGTGCTCCTGGTCGGCGAAGGATCTGATATCAAGCTGGGATCGCCATTGGTATCCGGCGGCAGAGTCGAGGCGAAAGTCACCTCGCAGGGTCGAGCCAAGAAAGTCGTTGTTCTGAAGTTCAAGCGGCGTACGACCTATAAGCGAGTCAAAGGTCACCGCCAGCATTTTACCGAAGTGGAGGTCACTTCGATTACGGTTAAGGCGCCCGCGAAAGCAGCGAAGCCAGCGAAATCCGAGGACGTGAGCGCGGCGGCGTCGAAGACGGCCGCCAAAAAGACAGCTACCAAGAAGACGGCTACCAAGAAGACGGTTGCCAAGAAGACGGCTACTAAGAAACCGGCTGCCAAGAAGGCGGCATCGACGAAGAAAGCTACGAAGAAGACGGCCAAGAAAGCGGCCAAGAAGACTACGAAAAAGACGAGTAAGAAGACCTAGGCAACGTATTGAGACAGGATTCATGAGGAGACAGCGCGATGGCACATAAGAAAGCAGGCGGTAGTTCGAAGAACGGCCGCGACTCAGAATCCAAACGGCTCGGCGTAAAGCGATATGGCGGCGAGCACGTCCTCGCTGGGAATATCATCGTTCGGCAACGCGGCACGCAATTTCACCCGGGTGTCAACGTCGGCCTGGGCAAAGATCATACGCTCTTCGCAACCGCGGAGGGTCGCGTGCGTTTCGAGACGAAAGGACCGAAAAGCCGCAAGTTTGTGAGCGTCACGACGGACTAAAGCCGGTTCAGGCTGGACGAAACAAGCCCCGCCACGCGGGGCTGTTTGATACGCGCTGGCTTCCGATCAGCCCTACAATGCACCGATGAAGTTCGTCGATGAAGCCGATATCTGGGTGGAGGCCGGGCGTGGCGGCGACGGTTGCGTGAGCTTCCGGCGCGAGAAATTCATCCCACGCGGAGGGCCCGACGGCGGTGATGGCGGCCACGGGGGGAGTGTCGAACTCATTGCTCGTGAGGGAATCAACACACTCGTCGACTTTCGCGTCAGGCGCCGTTTTCGCGCCAAGATCGGTCGAGGTGGCGCAGGCCAAAACAGGACCGGGGTCTCCGGAGAGGATCTGCGCATCGATGTACCGATCGGGACCGTGATCGGGGATCTCGATACCGACGAGACACTGGGCGACCTGACCCGCGATGGCGAGACGCTAGTCGTCGCTCGCGGAGGAAGGGGCGGACTCGGCAACACGCGCTTCAAAAGCAGCGTGAATCGAGCGCCGCGCCAATCGACCCAGGGGGAACGAGGCGAGTCGCGTCACCTGAGTCTGGAACTGAAGCTTCTCGCGGATGTCGGTCTTCTCGGGCTTCCCAATGCCGGCAAGTCGACGTTGATCGGAAAACTGTCCGCGGCTCGGCCGAATGTGGCCGACTATCCTTTTACGACGCTCTATCCGAATCTCGGAGTGGTCAGCGTCGACCTGGAGCGTAGCTTCGTCATGGCGGACATCCCCGGTCTGATCGAGGGGGCCGCCGAGGGCGCCGGGCTCGGAATGAGATTTCTGAAGCATCTGCAACGGACGCGGTTGCTGCTGCATCTCGTCGATGTCGCTGTCGGGGAGGGGCAAGGGACGCCGGCCGACGCGGTCCGCTCGCTCCAGGCGGAACTGGCGCGCTACTCGGAGAAACTCGCCGCCCAGCCGCGCTGGCTGGTCCTCAACAAACTCGACCTGTTTCCTCTGGACTCCTGGGAGGATCGTCGGCGGGAGCTGATCGATAGCCTGGGCTGGGAAGGACCGGCTTACGCCATTAGTGCCGTGACCGGTGCAGGTACGGAGATTCTTTCGCGAGACGTGATGAGTTTTCTGGAGTCAGCCGGAGACCGGCAGGAGGACTAGCGGCGGGCGCGGCGCGCTCAGGCCATGTTCTTCACTTTGGCGTTCAAGCGGCTCTTGTAACGTGCCGCACGGTTCTTGCGCAGGATTCCCTTGCTGACCATACGGTCGATCTCAGGTACGGCATCCTTGTAGACTTCTCTCGCGGCGGCTTTGTCGCCGGCCTGAATTGCGGTCAGTACCTTCCGGAGGGCCGTGCGCAACCGAGAGCGCATCACCATATTATGGGTGCGGCGCGTAACATTCTGCCGGGCACGCTTCTTCGCTGATTGGATATTGGCCAACGGTATTGCTCGTAGTAAGGCGGTGAGTGGCGGGCCGGGACCCGGAAAAGGGCGGTATTATTGGGAGCCACCCCGCGCAAGTCAAGCTGGGTGCGGCCGGAAAGGCGTGGATAGATCGATCGACATGGGGTCAGGCAGGCAATGAGTGTGGACGCAGAGACCAGGGAGGTGGAGTCGGAGGGATTACTGAAGTCCACATCCGTCGTCAGTTCCATGACGGTACTGTCCCGCATCAGCGGGCTGGCGCGGGATATCGGTTTTGCTCACTGGTTCGGCGCGGGCATCGTCATGGATGCCTTCTTTGTGGCGTTCAAGATCCCGAATCTGTTGCGGCGCTTTTTCGCCGAAGGCGCGTTCTCGCAGGCCTTCGTGCCCGTTATTTCCCAGTACCGGGCGAACTCGTCGCAGCGCGAGACGCAGGAGCTTCTCGACAGCGTGACAGGGACGCTGGGACTCGTCGTGTTTGCGATCACAGCGGTGGGTGTCGCGGCCGCGCCGGTGTTAATCATGATATTCGCCCCCGGCTTCTTGAGCGGAGACGGCCGCTATGAGCTCGCGACTGACATGTTGCGATTCACGTTTCCCTACCTCTTTTTCATCTCGCTGACCGCCCTTGCCGGCGGGATTCTCAATACCTACCGGCGTTTCGTCGTGCCGGCCTTCACGCCCGTCCTATTGAATCTCGTCTTGATCGCCTTCGCCGCGTGGGTCGCTCCCCGAATGGAGCGGCCGGCGATGGGCCTCGCCATCGGCGTTTTCGTGGCCGGCGCCGTCCAGCTGTTGTTCCAACTCCCGTTTCTCTTGAATCTTAAGCTCTTACCGCGGCCAAGATGGGACTGGGCCCATGAGGGCGTGCGCCGGATTCTGAAACTCATGCTACCGGTGTTGTTCGGTTCATCGGTTGCGCAGATCAATCTTCTGTTCGATACGTTGATCGCGTCATTCCTGGCGGCTGGCAGTATCAGCTGGTTGTACTACTCCGATAGGCTCATGGAGTTTCCTCTCGGCGTGTGCGGTATCGCCGTGGCCACGGTGATGTTGCCGCATCTTTCCGAGCATCATGCGAAAGCCTCGCCCGAAGATTTCGCGGCATCGTTGGACTGGGCCCTTCGCCTCGTGGTGTTGATCGCCGTACCGGCGGCACTCGGTTTGATACTGCTGGCCGAGCCATTGCTAACGACGCTTTTTTTCGGCGGTGTGTTCACGGCCGCGGATGTGACCATGGCCACAGCATCGCTGCTTGCCTACGCGCTGGGGCTACTGGGGTTCATCCTCGTCAAGGTGCTGTCGACAGGTTTCTTCTCGCGGCAGGATACGCGTACGCCGGTTCGTATCGGTGTTATGGCCGTCGTGTTGAATATGGCGTTGAATATCGTGTTCGTCGTCTCTCTCGTCCGAGCGGATTTCTACGCGCCCCATGTCGGGCTTGCGCTGGCGACCACGGTCTCAGCGCTATTCAATGCGATTCTTCTCTATCGCGGCTTGCGGCGCGATGGCGTCTTTACCCTGGCCGATGGTTGGGGTCGCTTCTCGATTCAGGTCGCCGTGGCGAGTGGTCTTATGAGCGCCGTGGTGCTTTGGACTCGCGATCTGGCTGGAGATTGGCTCGCGCTGACCCTGACGCAGCGAATCGGCGCACTGGCGGTCTGTGTTCTCGGTGGAATAACCGTGTACTTCGTCACGTGCTACCTGATCGGATTGTCACCCGCGAGCCTTCGTGGGCAGCGTCCGCAGCAGAGTAGTTAACGTATCCTCGCCACTCAAGACACTATGCATTTCTATCGCAATCTAGGAGTCCTGCAGCGCGCTGGCAATAACGCTCGGGCCGTCACGGTCGGTGCTTTCGACGGCCTTCATCTCGGCCATCAGGAGATACTCAAGCAGTTGCAAGAGCGCGGCCGTGCTGAAGACCTGTCGACGCTGGTCTTATCGTTCGAGCCGATGCCGAAAGAGTTCTTCTCGCCGGCGGATCCTCCCGCGCGCTTGACGCGGTTCCGCGAGCGCTTCGATCTGCTGGCCGATTACGGGATCGACGAGTTCTTTTGTCCTCGCTTCAGCAGTATCCAGGATTTGAGCCCGGATACGTTTATTCGTGATCTGCTCGTGGACAGATTGGGCGCGAAACAGGTTGTCGTCGGTCACGATTTCCGTTTTGCATCCCATCGGCTGGGGACAGTGGACGGTCTAATCGCGGCGGGTAAATCTACCGGCTTCGAGGTCACGGCGGTGCCGGCTGTCTATCAAAACGATCACCGCGTGAGCAGTACGGTGATCCGGTCGGCGCTCCAGGCCGGCGATCTGCCGGCGGCCCGCGAGATGCTCGGCCGGGACTACTCGATGTCCGGCAAGGTTATTCGAGGCCTGGGGCTCGGGAAGAGTCTCGGGTTTCCGACGGCGAACGTAAACCTGAATCGGTGCCTGACGCCCGTGGACGGAATTTTCGCCGCCCGAATCAGCGGACTCGGGGAAGGACTGTTGGACGGCGTCGCGAGTGTCGGCACACGGCCGACCGTAGGCGGCGTCAAGCCGCTGCTGGAAGTGTTCATCTTCGACTACGATCGCGATATCTATGGTGAGTACATCACAGTGCACTTCATCGAGCGGCTTCGCGAAGAGCGAAAATATTCTGACATCGATTCCATGGTAAAGCAGATCCACAAGGACGTAGTTGACGCGCGCGCCGCATTGACGGCCTAATCCACTCCTTTTCTCGACGATATTGCGGAACAATGGCCGACTATAAGGACACGCTGAACCTGCCGAAAACGAGTTTTCCGATGCGGGCTAATCTAGCGCAGTGCGAGCCGGATTTGCTTAAGTGGTGGGACGAGCAAAATATCTATGGACAGATCCGCAGCGAGGCCGCGGGGCGGCCGAAATTCGTCTTGCACGACGGGCCACCTTACGCGAACGGCGATATTCACCTCGGCCATGTAGTCAACAAGGTGTTGAAGGACGTGATCGTCAAGTTCCAGTCCCTGGCTGGTCACGACGCCGCGTTTGTACCCGGCTGGGATTGTCACGGCTTGCCCATCGAACACCAGGTCGAGCGAAAGAAAGGTAAGGTCGGTCAGAAACTCGACGCCCGCGAGTTCCGTAAAGCCTGCCGCGAGTATGCTGCAACTCAGATCGGACGGCAGCGGATCGACTTGAAGCGGCTCGGCGTCCTTGGGGACTGGAACTCGCCCTATCTGACGATGGATCCTGCCTACGAGGCCGAACAGTTACGGGCTTTCGCCCAACTCGTCGAGCGTGGGCTCGTCTACCGCGGCTACAAACCCGTTCACTGGTGTATGGACTGCCGCTCCGCGTTGGCGGAGGCTGAAGTCGAGTATCAGGACAAGCATTCGGGTGCGATCGATGTTCGGTTCCCGAGCGCCGATGCGGCGGAGTTCGTGAAGCGGCTCGGCTCCGACGTCGCGGACGACGCCCGGATCTCGATCCCGATTTGGACGACGACCCCATGGACGCTTCCCGGTAATCGAGCCGTTGCGCTTCATGCGGACCTGAGCTACGTGCTGGTGGAGACCGATCTGGTCGGCGGACCGGAATACCTGCTCATCGCTACGGAGATGTCCGATGCCGTAGCTGCCCGATATGGAGCAGCGAGGTGGGATGCCGTTGCAGAGACGACAGGTTCGAGGCTCGAGGGCCTCGAGCTGAAACACCCGTTCTACGATCGCGTCGTACCGGTCATTCTTGGCGATCACGTGACGACCGAGGCCGGCACAGGCGCCGTGCACACCGCGCCCGGCCACGGTCACGACGACTTTGCAGTGGGAATCAAGTACGACTTGCCACTCGATTGTCCGGTTGGCGGGGACGGCAAATATCTGTCCACGACGTCGTTGCTCGCCGGTGAGCACATCAATCCGGCCAACTCGCATGTCGTGGAGTTGTTGGCGGAAGCAGGCGCGCTCATCAAGCAGGAAGACGTTGAGCACAGCTATCCGCATTGCTGGCGGCATAAGACGCCAGTGATCTTCAGAGCCACGCCGCAGTGGTTCATCGGCATGGAACTCGGCGGCCTTCGTTCGCGGGCGCTGGAATCCATCGAGTCGGTTCAGTGGACCCCGGCGTGGGGTGAAGAGCGTATACGAGGTATGGTCGAGAATCGTCCGGACTGGTGCATCTCCCGGCAGCGCAGCTGGGGCGTTCCCATCACGCTATTCGTTCATAAGGAAACAGGCGATATGCATCCGGACTCGTCCGACCTGATTTTGCGCGTCGCCGAGCGCGTCGAGAAGCAGGGAATCGATGCCTGGTTCGAACTCGAGCCGGATGAGTTTCTCGGTGAGGAGGGATCGCGGTACGAGAAAGTCACGGACGTCATGGATGTCTGGCTGGATTCGGGCCTCAGCCATCACGTCGTCGGTAAGCTACGCGAGGAGGTCGGGATGCCGGCCGATCTCTATCTTGAGGGCTCTGATCAACATCGAGGCTGGTTTCAGTCGAGCCTGTTGACGTCTGTCGGAATCTATGCTCGTGCCCCTTACAAAGGCGTGCTGACGCATGGTTTCACGGTTGACGAGCAGGGCCGTAAGATGTCGAAGTCGATGGGCAACGTCGTCGAGCCGCAGAAGATCTACAAGACTTTCGGCGCCGACATACTTCGGCTATGGGTTGCGGCGACGGATTATCGTGCGGAGATGAGCGCGTCGGATGAGATACTGAAACGTGTCGCCGATGCCTATCGCCGGATGCGAAATACACAACGGTTTCTGCTCGGTAACCTGCATGGTTACGAGGCGGATGCGCACGGTGTCTCGCTTGAAGAGATGATCTCACTCGATCGCTGGGCGCTCGAACGGGCGGTTGAGTTACAGTCCGAGGTCACGGCAGCGTATGACTCGTACGAGTTCCACCACATCTTTCACAAGGTGCATAATTTCTGTGTTCTCGATATGGGAGGGTTCTATCTCGACGTCATCAAGGACCGGCTCTATACGACGCCGGCCGACAGTCTCCCGCGTCGCTCCGCGCAGACGGCAATGTCGCACATTGCTGAGGCCATGGTGCGCTGGCTGGCACCTATCTTGAGCTTCACCGCAGAAGAGATCTGGCGCGAGTTACCTGGGGAGCGTACGTCGTCGGTTTTCCTTACAACGTGGCACGACCTGCCTGAAGATCGCGCAGAGTCGTCCGTGGACTGGCCGGCCCTGCTGGTGGTGCGCCAGGCCGTGTCGAAAGAACTCGAGCGATTGCGGATCGATGGCGGCATCGGGTCACCTCTGGATGCAGAGGTTCGGCTCTATTGCTCGGGCGATCTGCAGACGGAACTAGCCGGTCTGAGCGACGAATTGCGTTTCGTCTTCATTACGTCGGCCGCCAGCGTTCATCCCGAGTCCGAGCGTCCGCACGATGCCGTTGCTGCTGGCGAAGACGGTGCGCCGTTCTGGCTTAGCGTCACCACGACCGAGGCGCAGAAATGTATCCGGTGTTGGCATCGTCGCGACGACGTTGGAGCCGATAGCGAGCACCCAGAACTCTGTGCCCGTTGCGTCAGCAACGTAGAAGGGCCCGGAGAAACACGCCGATACGCATGATGTTGGGAGCGGGATGAGAATTCCATTTAGGGCAGTCTTCGACTTCGGTGCGCTCAATTGGCTGTGGTTGACGTTTGTGATCGTCACCGTAGACCAATGGACGAAGCGGCTCATAACGAACCATCTTGCCGAATTCGAGGCCATCGTACTGCTGCCGGTCCTGGATCTCATGCGGCTGCACAACACCGGTGCCGCATTCAGTTTTCTGAGCGACGCATCCGGGTGGCAACGCTGGTTTTTTGCCTCCCTGGCCGTAGTCGTCAGCGTGGGTATCCTGATCTGGCTTTGGCGTCTGCGCGTGAGCGGGAGAAACTTATTGGCAGCTGGACTCTGTCTCGTTTTGGGAGGGGCGCTCGGAAATGTCATCGACCGAGTGTTACTCGGTCATGTCGTCGACTTCGTTCGCGTCCATTATGGGTCGTGGTATTTTCCTGCGTTCAACGTCGCGGACTCCTCGATTACGATCGGGGTCGCGTTGTTGATTCTAGATACACTGTTGGAGCCGAAGAATCCGGCTTAAGAGCTACCAACAGCGCGTATTAGGGTCCGGCGTCGCCGTCTTCAGCCCCTGAGCATCGATCCCGAACAGAGAACATTCTGCGTCCGCTGTCATACTTCGTCCGTTCACGCCGCCACCCGGTGTTGGCGCCGCGGTCGCCTGGTAGGTGATGGTATCGGCCAGGGGTACGTTAAGTGTGTACACGCCATTCTCACTCGTGCCGAGCGGGAAGCCGAGCACGGTCAGGTCCGTGCTGTAGGTATTGTTCTGCAGGTAGAATCGTTCTTGGTTCGCTGCGATTTGCAACAGAGCCGTCTTTGCTTCCGTACGCTGGGCGCGAATGGAATATTGCCGATAGCTCGGCACGGCGATCAATCCCAACGCGGCGATGATTAGGATGACAACCAAGAGTTCGACAAGAGTGACACCCAGATTGCTGCTCAAACGTGTCATCGGGCACTTTCCTGGCTCCAGAAGGTACGCACCGGGTCGTTAGCAAATCCGGGTGAGAAGCAGAACAGGTCGACACAGGCTAGCGGCGGCGGATTGCATTCGTCACCGACGCAGTCAGGATCGCCCGGCGACGGGAACAGCAGCACGACCTCGCTCGCGATCGATCCCTCGAACTCCTGGAAACGATCGGAGAGCGTAAGCTCCTGGTCGTCACCGATGCCGTCGAGATTGTTGACCGGCGCGCCGTTGAAGATATCCAGAATGTACAAGCGATTCGTGCCGAGGCTCGGCTCGCAGTCGTTCGCGGTCGCCGCGGCACCGGGCGTAAACGTCGTAAAGAAGACCTGGTCGTTGAACGTACGCGCTTCCGCGAGCACCTTCTCGCCCTTCCAACCGCCATCTCGGAGTTCGAGCCGCCAGCCTGGGCTGCCGATCGGTACATTCGTCGCGATGTCATCGGTTATATCGACGAGATCGTCATCACGGACCGGAGTAGCCGCGTCGTAGTCGGTCTGGGTGCGTCCGCCGAATGCATTGTAGTCACGTAACGCATAGAAACGGTCTTGATTGAGCGTACCGTTCGGATGGGCTCGGTGACCAGAACCGATACCGAGATGCAGGAAGCTGTTGTTGTCGTCGTTGACCAAGGCGACGTCTGGTGAATAGTAGAAGCGCCGGTTATCGGCAACATCCGGCACGGTTTCAGGCGCGCCGCCTAGCTGCGCGATGATGCCGCCGTTGACTAGACTACTGGCCGTTTGGCCATTAAAGACATCGAAACGCCAGACTTGACCACCCATGTCCGATGCGTAGATGCGGTCGGCGAAGGTGTCGGCGTTGAGGTCGATGACCTTGAGATCGGATGGGAAGGAATACTGCATGCCTGCCAGGTCGCGGTCGGCGTTGGCATCACTGGTGTGCCAGAGTAGCTCGCCGCTGACGGAGTCGACGATGTAGATTGCATTACCTGAGTTGTCGGTACTGCCGTTGTCGTTGTCCTGGCTCGGGTCGTAGCCGCCACCGATTGCGAGGACCATCTTGTCCGGATTCTGCGTTGCACCCTGAATATTCAGGCGTGTCGGTATCGGCGTCGACCAGGTCTGGCCGAGCCCGGGGAGATCAACGGCGTCGGATTTCCACATGAGTCTCGGCGACTCTGGGATCGTGACATCCAGGGCATAGTAGAGCGCTCCGCCACGGCGCATCCCGAAGTAGAGATACACTTTCTCCCCGATACCCGGCTCGATAACGCCATTATTGTCCGCAAGAATCTGAACCTGCATGTTGCCGTCGACACCGTAGTGTTTGTTGGATACTGGTTCGTTCCGATAAAGTAAGACCTGATCTGACAGGAACTCCGGAGGGATGAACGCCCATTTTTCGATACCCGTTGCTGGGTCGATGGCGTGCAGATGGCCGTCGTTTGTCGAGAAATACACGACAGCATCGTTCACATCCGGATTAGCCAGCGACCCGCCATATACGATCGATACGGGGTTCGCATGCAGCGGGTCGCCCATCTGGTATCGCGGCTCGGTACGATTGCCGTTCTGGTTCGTATCGGTTACGTCGACGCCGCGAATAAAGTCGATCACGTCACTTCGATTTGGATCGTCGGCGTTCCCGATGCCGAGCAGATCATCGTCGATAGCGCCGTTGGTGTCATGAATCCGATTGGCCGAGTCGGTCAGCAGGGCGTTGCCCAGGTAGGTGTAAACCTCTCGCGATGCCGGGTCCGGTAACCGGTTCGCGGCGCCTCCCAACGCAACGTTGGCGCCGTCGGTAGTGGGTGACCAGAAGCTTCGAGAGTTCGAGTGGAATGCACCTGTCTCGGGATCGACGGCCGAGTCGCCATTGGCGTCGAGAATCGTTCCATCAGATGCACTCAGACGATATTTCTTGAGATTCCCCGGCCAATGCGCGTTTCCGGACGCTTCGAAGACGGTTAGGTACAGGTCGTTTAGTGTTCGTGTTCGATTAAAGTTATCGACGCTTACAGTCGGTGCTGTGAAAGATGTCTGGGTGGACAAGACAGAGATCACGATATTCGTCAGGGCTGTCAACAGCGAGGCGGTATCATTGGCCGTCGAATAAGATCCGCCACCTCGCGCGGCTGTCGTCGCCAACAAGGGCAAATCGATCGTGAAGCCGATCGTGTGAGTGATGATATTTTGTTGTCCTGGAAGATCTGGATCCAGATCGGCTTCGAAGAGATAGGCGGCCATGTCATCGAGACAAGCCCCATCGCCGCCGCCGTCACAGTCGGCTCCAACTAGGTCGCTAAAGCCAGGTAGCGCTGGAATCTTGGTATCCGCACTGACGTCATTGTTAGGTACTCCATCTGAGAGCAATATGGCAAAGTTCTTCTGACACCCAAATTCAAAAGGCGAATCATAAATGTCGTAGTTATCGGGCCTACGACTGCTGAGCACTGAAACCTGGGGTTCGCCAGCGTTGCCAAAATCGACTTGTCTGCCCGCGTAGTACTGGCCTGCCTCGTAAAGAGTTTCCGAGAGGGGGGTCGTACCTGATGCCGGAAGATCGCTGATCGTGGCGTGTATCGAATCTCGAGCAGTGGAGATATCTTCTATCGCGTGAATCACCGGGCCACCTTCGGACTCATTAAATCGCATGAGTCCCACGTTGACATTATTGAGCGTGCTTAGAAGGTTCGTTGCGACATCTTTCAGGACCTGGATTCGAGTCGATGTGTTAGTCGGCCCGTAGAACCAGTTTAGATAATTGCCGTCGTAGACCGTGTAGGTTAGATCGGTCGGGGTCTGTCCCCAGCTCACTTCGTCAAGCGCGTTATCGCTCCAGGGCCTGTCATCGTCTCCGTCCTGGGCGTAGACGGCAGGGCCGCCAGAGCCGTCACCATGTAGCCCACGATCGTCCTCGCATTCCACGAGTCGCGCCTTATGTTCCTGTTCGACGTGCGTCCATTGGTCTGCTGCACCGGGATCGTACTGGGCCATCTGATCGCTGTAGTAGCCGGCACCGCTCGAGAACGAACTGATCGCTGCATCACAGACGAGCGCCGAATGATCGATCCATCGATTTGTCGCACAAACTGGTGGATCCCCTACATTCGACCGCCAATAGACGCGGCTTGCATCACAGCTACCATCGTAAGTGATTGTTGGGTCATAGGGCGGTTGCGCGAGAACCTCACTCCTCATGCTACCTGAGGTATCCAATATAAGGAGCACATTGGGCCGACCACTGCTTTGCGGTAAATCCGTATCCGACACGAATAGCTCTGTATCATCCGCAGTCGCCGGTAAGCCGGATACCACCATCCATAGCGTTCCCACTAACAGCCAGACGCAACGGTTGGTCGTAACGGTCATAGCACGCACTCTTCGCCTAGTGAAGCCATCACTCCGCACAGGTGCCGTTGGCAACTAGCGGCTGAGCTAGTCAAGTTCAATTCTTTTGACTCGCATTGATTCAATATCGAAAAACACGTAGATCAAGGCGCGCCGGGCGCCGCTGTCTAAGCTCCGAGATTCTTTTACCGCCTCGATGAACTCGTTCAGCTTCATCTCCACGCCGTCCCGTTGGTATTTGGTTGTTGTCGTTACGCTCAGAAACGTCGTATCGCACTCCTCACACGCTCGGATGCTGACTGACCCGGTCTCACTCTGTGGCAGCCTGATTTCATCCAGAGCGAGTTCGTAGGCATCTTCGAGTTGTTTGATAATTCGATACGCCCATACGTTCGTTGCCGAGGCCAGCGTAAGAATCGACATTACGATTGCTGCCTGAGCGATGCGCGGTTTTCGTGAACGAAAATTAGCCATTAGAGTCCCCCGGGTCCCATGACATAGACACTTTGTGTGTGCGTGGACGTCGCATTCCGTGGGCCCGTTCCCTGAGCAACGATGTCGAAGTGATACGCCTGCACTGAGCCGGTTGTGCCGACGCCCAGGCTGAAAGCACGATCGGGTACGGGAGTTGCAAGCTGGAATGTCGTGACCGCCTGCGTTGAGGAGCTACCGCCGCCGAGTGCCGTGGGTGGTAGCATGACGCCGGGCCCGCTGATGGCAGGACCGAGCTGGCCGCCCGATATAGCGAGGTCGATGCCCGTTTCCGCGGCCTGGAACGCGTCCTGATGGAACTGGGCATTACTCGCCATCGTGAGTTCCAGTGCTGCCGTGTTCATTCCGGAGATGCCGAGTACTGTCAAGATCATGAGTAAGACGAGTCCGACGACAAGAGCGGCGCCGCTTTGAGCTGCGCGGGCGGGGGAAATCATGTGTTTTGTAATCATCAGACTGGTGTTCTCGCGTTGCGCAGATAAATGGTTTTCGAGACTACGGTCCGGCGGAATTGATCATTGGGCGCAAGCACGTTCTGATCTGCATAGATGTAGCTCGCTGTGTCCGTGAAGCCGTTCTCGGGCCGCTGAGCGCGCAGCCGCACCCAGATTCGGACCGCCAGAACCGTGGTATCGGGATCGAAGCCGGGGGTCTGCGGATTCAAGATAGGGTCGTCCGCGTTTACGTACCGGTTGATCGAGCCTCTCGTGGGAGCACCGACGACATCCGTATCGATGCCGAACTGAACTTGAAAATCTTCGACGCCCGGCAGCACTTCCTGATCGACGATTCGCGGTCCGAGTGCGCCGCCGACGAGCGTCTTCATACGTAACGATGGCACGTTATTGCCGGGCGTATCGAGAGACGAGCTCGTACTGACGTAGTAGCCGTTGACGATGAAACTATGCGTTTGTGAAGTCATCGGTAGAAAGCCCCCTGGAAGGATCGAACCCACGAAGAGCTGACTATCCTGAAATCGAGCCGACTGTAGATGCAGTGCGCCATTGTCCAGTGGAGGAGCTACCGGATCCTCGCTGACGCGGCGCAAGACGAACGTATCCGCCGTAAGTTGTGGAGAGTTGGCGAACGCCGGGCACGTCCATCCATATCCATTATTGGTTCCGCCAACTTCTTGAGCGACGTTAATGGACCAGTTGGCGCCGCAGTCATTGCCGACATTGAGGCCTGCGGGGATGGGCTCTTGAGATGTCGCTCGGCCCTGAACCTTGCTCGAGCGGGAAGTGAGTCCGAAGTAGCTTGCCATGCGAATGTCAGGTTCCATTGCGTCGAGCACGAACCGGGCATTCTCTTGTAGGCGCGATACCGATTCCGTGACACGGAATGCCGTTTTGCTCTGCATAAATACCGTCACGGCGCCAATCATCAGAAAAGATCCGATCGAGAGTGCCACCATGAGTTCGACGAGTGTGACACCGCGAACTCGTTTGATCGTGTGTCCTATATTCCTCATGTTTGCAGTACCTGAATCACGCTTTGATGGGATACGGTGCCTTGCCCGACCTCGATCCAGGAGACCTGAATCGTGTAACTCGGCGGCAGGGTGCCGCCGTTGAACTGGATCAGAGATTGGCCGTCGGGGAGTTGTGCCTGGACCTGTTGCTCCCAGAGAAACAGGTCATGACCCGCCATCTCGGCCGGCGTGCAGTCGACGCCACCACCCGATGGATCGCAGCCGTTGTTATTCGCCGGGCCGGCATAGGTGGCGAGTGCGAGACGGTTGGCTCGAATCCGATCCGCCATGTCGGCGACGAGGTTGACGGCCTGTGTCCGGTAGAGGGCCGAGCGACCGGCGCCGAGTCCCTGAGCGTAGAGCGCAGCGATACCGATCATGCCGACCGATAACACGACGAGCGAGACCATCGACTCTACGAGTGTGAACCCTTTTTGTTTTTTTCTTGGTTCGAGCATTGAATGGTATTTCCTATGGGTAGGGGCAGATTGCTCCTGTCAGCGCGGCTGCTGTCGCGATGTCGAGTTGATCCTGCATGATCTGGGCACGGCCCGTTGGCGAGATGTTCACGACGCGTGCCGATGAGCGGCCACCCGTATCCTGGTTGCCCCGATCGTCACAGAACAACAGGCTAGTGGCCGAGCCGAGGGATTGTCCCGGCGCTTGTTGGACGACAAAGCCATTGACTCCGAACGCGACATACGGGCTGTCGCCAAAGATACCGATAGTGCCGCCCGGTGCCGCATGCTGCATCAAGATAAGCTCCCCAGCATCGACGACGGCGTTGCCGTCGGTGCCAGCGACAACCAGCGGGTCGGTATCATCCACGAAGACGATGTAGCCAATCTCCGGGCCGAGGCCACAGGTCGGTATAGCCATCGTTGCGTTTGCGCTCGCGCAGAAGGTTACCGGGGCCTGCCGTTTAACGGACTCGGTACGAGCGAGATAGAGCCCGGTGACGAGATCGTTCGCCTGAGTGATCATGGCGTTGTTACGCTGGAATTCCATAAAATTAGGCACGCCGAGCCCTAGGACGATGCCGCCGACGAGTAGCGTGACCATGAGTTCCAGCAAGCTGAATCCGCGATGTTTCCCCGCGTTCATAGCAAACGACTATAGGAAGCGCGTCTCCGCTGAGCCAAATCGATCCGACGACCGGTCGATGTAGAGCGATAAGCGGTAGAGGGCGGTAGAGCATTATGTTAAACCGCGCAGGCCAGCTTTCGGCCGCCGGGCCCCTGCCCGGATACGCGCGGTCTACCCGTATAGCTGACGATTACGGCGCGTGCCTGGGCGCTGCCGCGCCGGTCGCAGAAGGTCACGGTGCCGTTTGTGCTGCGCCAGCCGAAAGGCCGAAACTCGAACAGGCGCCTGTTTGCCGTGATCGTTCCTGCTATCTGCGGCAGGTGGAAGAAGAGCAGGTCCTCGTCCGGTGAGCGACTCGGAAGCTGGCTGTCGTCGATGTCGACGAACACCATCCAGCCAGAATCGAACCGTACGCCGTTGTCAGCGCAAGCCTCACGGTCGAGTGTCTTGCACAGCACCACGGGCCGCCCCCGTTTCACGGCTTCGCTTCGCGAGAGTTGAACCGCGGTGACGAAAGCGTTGATATCGGCTGTGCGGCGTGCGTTCAGTAGAAAGCCGCTGAACTCCGGTACGCTCCAGGCCATTATCGTCCCTGCGATCGCGAGGACCCAGAGAAGTTCCCAGAGAGTGAGGCCACGATACTGGCCCGGGGCGAATCCGCTCATGTTCGAGGTTTACGCTAACGGTAGATTGAGGCGTCGGCTGCCTGTTCACGACAGGCTACGCCGGGCTCGATGAGACTGAGACCGCAGAATCGTGGTAGTCCGGCGGGATTTAGTGAGGCTGCGGTTCGCCGAGAGGGGCTATCTGGGCGGCATTGTCATCTGAGGTTGGTGCGCGCTATACTCAGCAAGTTACTGATTTTTAAAAGATCCCGTGACCCGAGACGAGATTGCGCAGCGGCTTGAAAGCTGCGGTGTCTTGCCGACACCGCAGCGTCTCGACGTGGCCGAGATAATCCTGTCGAGGCCACACCATGCTTCGGCCGACCAGATTCTCGCGGGCGTTCGGGCAATGGGTTCGAGGATCTCCAAGGCCACCGTCTATAACACGCTCAATCGTTTCTGCGAGCGAGGTCTTCTACGAACCGTCACGGTGGATCCCGCGCGGCAGTTCTACGATCCGACCATCAAACCGCATCACCATTTTTACAATGTCGACTCGGGCGAGCTCATGGACATCGAGCCGGAAGCGATTTCGATACAGGTCGATACGCCGCTACCGCCGGGCACCGAGCAAGACGGCGTCGAGGTCGTGGTTCGCGTGAGAGAACACAGCCCGGCCTAGTTTTGCCGGCGCACGATGTACCCGATATCTTGCAGACGACAGGTCGGTTAGAACTCAGGCAAAATAACTCGCCTGGTCACATCTACCCTTAATGCCGGCATAGCTCAGTTGGTAGAGCGCATCATTCGTAATGATGAAGTCGGGGGTTCGAATCCCTCTGCCGGCACCAAACACAGATCCAGCAACGTCCCTGTACGTCCAGGATCTTCCAGAAATACGAGTAAACAAGCCACATTTTTGTCCTGAGCGGTCCAGGCTGATTTATTGCAAGCCGGGGGTACATGGGGGTATATTCTGGGGGTACATTCGGTCCGTGGGGGTGGCCTGCCCCCTAGTCCGATACCACCCAAACTGAGAGAGTCCTAGGTCATTGT
>CAYXNS010000046.1:0-20530 GCA_964466315.1 uncultured Gammaproteobacteria bacterium | reverse complement strand
CAAAGGCTGCGGGGTTTTTTTTGTCTAAAATACTTGCAGATCTATAAATAGATAATGAATTACATGAGTATTGACATGAAACTCTATGTGGAAGGTGACGTTCGGCCCGAAGTACTCAGCGGAGAGGTCGTCGCGGTGCTCGGCTATGGCAGTCAAGGGCGCGCGCATGCGATGAATCTGCGCGATTCCGGGCTCGAAGTCGTCGTCGGTCTGCGGCCCGGTGGTGCGACGACCGCGAAGGCCGAAAACGACGGCTTCGCCGTCCTACCTCCGGAGCAAGCCGTGGATGGTGCCGGGTTGGTCGCCTTTCTGGTTCCGGATATGGTTCAGGGCAAGCTCTATGAGCTCATCGAGCCGAAACTGAAGCAGAACGCCACGCTGTTGTTCGCCCATGGGTTCAATATTCACTATGGCCTGGTCAAGCCGCGCGAGGATCTGGACGTCGTCTTGATCGCGCCCAAGGGGCCGGGTGATCTCGTGCGCCGCCAGTACGAAGCCGGCCGCGGCGTCCCCTGTCTCGTCGCCGTAGCCCAAGACGCCACCGGGAACGCCCATGCGCGCGCGCTGGCCTATGCGGACGGAATCGGCGGTACGCGCGGCGGCGTGCTCGATACGACTTTCGGGGAGGAGACCGAGACCGATCTCTTCGGCGAGCAGGCCGTTCTCTGCGGCGGACTATCCGAACTCATCGTCCGCGGATTCGGCACGTTGGTCGAAGCCGGTTATCAGCCCGAGGTGGCGTACTTCGAATGTATGCACGAAGTGAAGCTGATCGTAGACCTGCTGCACGAAGGCGGGCTGAAGAAGATGCACGAGTTCGTCAGCGAGACCGCTAAGTACGGTGACCTCACTCAAGGGCCGCGCGTCGTTGACGCCCACACGGGCGAGCGTATGCGCGAGGTGTTGAAGGATATCCAGGACGGCACATTCGCCAAGAACTGGGTGTCCGAGTACGAATCGGGTTTACCCGAGTACAACCGGCTGCTCGAGGAGGATCTGCATAGTCAGATCGAGGCGGTCGGAAAAGAGCTTAGAGGCAGAATGAGTTGGTTGCAGGAGTAGTTTTACGGAGGCATTACCTCGATCGGTGAGGAGACGGATCATGAACGCAGCGAATGACAAACGAGTCGTCATTTTTGACACGACATTGAGAGATGGGGAGCAAGCCCCAGGATGCAGTATGACTCTCAATGAGAAGCTCCGTGTTGCCGCCGCGCTCAGGGAACTCGAGGTCGATATTATCGAGGCGGGCTTTCCCGCGGCCTCTCCCGGTGATTTCGAGTCCGTGCAGACGATCGCCCGGACAATCGAAGGGCCGACGATTTGTGGGTTGGCTCGGTGTAATGAAAAGGACATCAGGCGCGCCTGGGATGCCGTCAAGGAAGCGCGGCATCCGCGAATTCACGTCTTCGTAGCGACGAGTCAGATTCATCGCGAGCACAAGCTGCAGATGGCCAAGGAAGAGATCATTCGAGTGGCGGTCGAGAGCGTGACGTTGGCGCGGTCGTTGTGCGAGGACATCGAATTCTCGCCGGAGGACGCGTCTCGGACCGAGCCGGAGTATCTGGCCGAAGTGGTGCACGCTGCCATCGACGCCGGAGCGACGACGGTCAATATCCCCGATACCGTCGGCTATACCGTGCCGGGCGAGTTCTTCGAACTTTTCCATTATCTCAAGGAAAACGTGGCGGGAATAGACGGTGTGTGCTTAAGCGCGCACTGCCACGACGATTTGGGCTTAGCGGTCGCGAATAGTCTGGCGGCGGTCCAGGGGGGTGCCCGGCAGGTCGAGTGCACGATCAACGGCATCGGTGAACGAGCCGGCAACTGCGCGCTCGAGGAAGTCGTCATGGCCCTGCACACGCGCGAGGAGTACTTTGGCCTGGAGACCGGTATTCAGACTCAGCGCTTGTACCCAACCAGCCGTATCGTCGCGAACGTCACCGGAATGCATGCGCCGCGAAACAAAGCCATCGTCGGCGAGAATGCTTTCGCCCACGAGGCCGGTATCCATCAGCATGGCATGCTCCGTCATCACACGACCTACGAGATCATGCGCCCCGAAGATGTCGGTCTGGCGCGCTCGAATCTCGTCCTAGGGAAGCACAGCGGACGGCACGCCTTCCGGGAACGCGTCGAGCAACTGGGTTTCCAACTCGACGACGTCGAGCTGAACCGCTGTTTCGAGGAATTCAAAGAACTCGCAGATCGCAAGAAGGATATGTACGACCGGGACATCGAAGCGATCATCATGAACGTCGATGTCGGTAAGGCGGGGCCGTGGGCGATCGAGGAGTTGCACATCACGGCGGGCACCGGGACCATCGCTGCGGCGGCGTTACGCATCAGCCGCTCGGACGGTCGAGAGTTGCGCGAAGCTGCCGAGGGTGACGGCCCCGTTGCCGCGGCTTTTCGTGCCCTCGAGCAGGCGACTGGCGTTAATCTGACCTTGAAGAACTTCGAGGTTCACGGCGTCACGGTTGGCGACGACGCCCAGGGTGAGGTTACGGTTACCGTCGAATATAATCAGCAGAGTTTCCGCGGGCACGCTGTGAGCACTGACATAGTCGAGTCCGCGGCTTTCGCCTATCTCGAGGTGATCAACCGGGTGATCCGCCGCCAGGAGGCGACGGGCCAGGCAGCGACGGAAACAGTCGCGCTCGATAATCCATAACGATAAAGGACTCAAGCGATGCCTTTGAAGACCAGCAAATACATCTGGCATGATGGCGAACTCATACCGTGGGAAGATGCGACGGTGCATGTATTGACGCACGCGTTGCACTACGGCTCCTCGGTCTTCGAAGGCATCCGGGTCTATAAGAGCCCGGCGGGGCCCATGGGTTTTCGGCTGACGGATCACATGCAGCGCATGTTCAATTCGGCCAAGGTCTATTATCTGAAGATTCCCTATTCGCTCGACTCGCTGGTGGCGGCCTGCAAGGACGTCGTGTTGAAGAATGATCTTCTCGACGGTGCCTATGTGCGTCCGCTCGCCTATCGTGGCTATGGCGAGATGGGTGTTGCCGGGGATCCCGACGCTCCGGCGAATTGCTCGATCGCGGCTTGGGAATGGGGTTCTTATCTCGGCGACGGCGGCCTGGAAAACGGCGTAGACGTTTGCATCTCTTCCTGGCAGCGCGTTGCGCCGAATACCGTACCGGCGCTAGCGAAGGCGGGCGGCAACTATCTATCCAGCATTCTCGTGACGCTGGAGGCGCGCCGCCTGGGCTTTACCGAAGGTATTGCGCTCAACACTTCGGGCTGCGTCAGCGAGGGTGCGGGTGAGAACGTCTTTCTCGTCTGTGATGGCACGCTCTATACGCCGCCCGTCTCGGCCTCGATTCTTCCCGGCCTGACCCGCAACTCCGTGCTCTCGCTGGCCGAGTCGCTGGGGCTGACGATTCACGAGCAGGATATTCCGCGGGAACTCCTGTACATCGCGGACGAGGTCTTCCTCACGGGTACTGCAGCGGAAATTACGCCGGTTCGTTCGGTCGACAAAATCGAGGTCGGCAGCGGAAAACGCGGCCCGGTCACGGCGAGTCTGCAAGAAAGATTCTTCGGCCTGTTCGACGGCTCGACGCCCGACGAGTGGGGTTGGCTCGAGCCGATCGAGGAAGGCAGCGACGACCAGGCAGACCGCTCGCTCGCCGTCTGACCACAGAGGAAATGATGAAATCATTATTCGAGAAGGTGTGGGAGCCGCACGTCGTTGTGCCGGAGACGGACGATACTCCCGCAATACTTTATATAGACCTGCATCTCGTTCACGAAGTAACGTCGCCGCAGGCGTTCAATCTGCTTCGCGACCATAATCTGCCGGTCAAACGGCCCCAGCAGACGCTCGCGACGATGGATCATTCCACGCCGACGACACCCGTGAGTTCGCTCGCCGATCTCGCTATCGTGAGCGATACGCCCGCCACGCGGCAACTCGTACAAATGGAGAAGAACTGCGACGAGTTCGGTATCGCGCTGCGTGGGTTCTCGAGTCCGGAGCGCGGCATCGTCCATGTCATCGGCCCGGAACTCGGGGCGACGCAACCCGGCAGAACTATCGTCTGCGGCGACTCTCATACGAGCACCCACGGCGCGTTCGGTGCTCTGGCGTTCGGTATCGGGACGACCGAGGTCGGCCACGTCCTTGCGACACAATGCATGCTGCAACGGCGGCCCAAGACTTTCGCCGTGAATCTCGAGGGCGTGTTGCCCGCCGGGGTAGCGGCCAAGGACATCATTCTGAGCATCATCGGCGAGATCGGTGTCGACGGCGGCACGGCGCACGCGATCGAGTTCCGCGGTTCGGCAATCGCGTCGCTCTCAATGGAAGAGCGCATGACGATCTGTAACATGGCCATCGAGGGTGGCGCACGCGCTGGCATGATCGCGCCCGACGATACGACGTACGAGTATCTGGCTGGCCGCCCTTATGTTCCCTCCGGCGCGGACTGGGATCGCGCGATCGCTGAGTGGCGGCAGCTTCCGGGCGACCCCGACGCAAGTTTCGATAAGCAAGTGACCCTCGACGTGTCGAAGATGACGCCGATGGTTACGTTTGGCACGAACCCCGGAATGGTCATCTCGATCGATGAACCCGTACCTGCTCCGGTCGGCAACGACGAGGCGTTCGCGAAAGCCCTCGGCTACATGCAACTTGAATCGGGCAAGCCGATTTCCGGAACGCCCGTGGACATCGTGTTCCTCGGCAGTTGTACGAACTCGCGCCTGAGCGATCTCGAGATTGCTGCCGATCTCCTCGAGGGCCGCCACATCGCGAATGATGTGCGCATGCTCGTCGTGCCGGGCTCGCAGCAGATCAAGAACGATGCCGAGGCCCATGGACTCGACGAGATTTTTACGGCGGCCGGTGCCGAATGGCGTGAACCGGGCTGCTCGATGTGCCTGGCCATGAACGGCGACTTCGTGCCGGCCGGTAAGCTGTCGGTAAGCACGAGCAACCGGAACTTCGAAGGCCGCCAAGGCGCCGGCGCCCGAACGGTTCTCGCGAGCCCATTGACTGCCGCCGCGTCCGCGCTCGCGGGTGTCGTCAGTGACCCCAGACACTACTTGGATTGAATTTATGGACCCCGTCATACACATCGAATCCCGGACCGTCATCCTGCCGCTCGACGATATCGATACCGACCAGATCATCCCCGCTCGTTTCTTGACGACGACCGTCCGGGAGGGGCTCGGCGAGCATCTGTTCACCGATTGGCGTTACAACACCGACGGTAGCGAGAACAGTGAGTTTATCCTCAACCGAGCGGAGAATGACGGCGCGGCCATTCTCGTCGCGGGACGCAACTTCGGTTGCGGTTCCTCACGTGAGCACGCGCCGTGGGCGCTGCTCGATTACGGTATCCGAGTCGTCATCAGCACGGAGATCGCTGACATCTTTTTTCACAACTCGCTCAAGAACGGTCTGATACCGGTGATTGTCGACGACGAGACTCATCGCTGGCTTCTCGATCATCCCGGTGTCGATGTGAGCGTTGATATAGACGCATCGGTCGTGACGCTGCCCGAACACGAACCGGTTCCGTTCGTGATTGACCGTTTCGCTCGGTACTGCTTGCTGAACGGTATCGATCAACTCGGGTTCCTGATGCAGCACAAAGAAGCTATCGATGCTTTCGAAGCGCGGTCCCGATGAGTTCTTCGATTGCGATTTTGCCCGGCGATGGTATCGGGCCCGAGGTTACTGCCCAGGCGAGACGCGTACTCGAGTCGGTCGCAGCCGATATAGGTCTCGATCTCGAGTTCAATGAAGCGTTGATCGGAGGTGCTGCGATCGATGCGGTCGGCCGCCCGCTGCCGGACGACACACTGGCCTTGTGCCGGGAGGCGGACGCGCTGTTTCTCGGCGCCGTCGGTGGACCGCGATGGGACAACGTAGCAGGCGAACTGCGTCCCGAGAGTGGCCTGCTTGCGTTGCGCAGTTCTCTCGGGCTGTTCGCCAACCTTCGGCCGGTCAAGACGCAGCCGGAGCTGTTTTCGGCCTCGCCGCTGCGGCCGGAGCGGCTCGAAGGCGTGGACATTATCATCGTCCGCGAGTTGACCGGCGGCATCTACTTCGGCAAACGGGGCCGGACCAACACGGCGGCCTTCGACACCTGTGAGTACACGGTCGCCGAGATTGAGCGCATCTGCCGCGTTGCCGGTGATCTGGCCATGGAGCGGCGGCGGAAGGTGACCTCGGTCGACAAAGCAAACGTACTGGATACGTCGCGACTCTGGCGCGAGACGACCACCCGCGTATTCACGGACGAATACCCGGAGATCGAACTTGAACACCTCTATATCGACGCCGCCACCATGCATCTGCTGAGCCGTCCCGCGGATTTCGATCTCATGGTCATGGATAACATGTTTGGCGACATCCTCACGGACGAGGCCTCGATGCTCGCGGGCTCTCTGGGTGTGCTGCCATCGGCCTCGCTCGGCACAGCCGGGACGGGTCTGTATGAACCCATTCACGGCTCCGCGCCCGATATTGCCGGCAAGGATATCGCCAATCCCTGCGGTGCCATCTTGAGCGTCGCGATGCTTCTCCGGCATTCTCTGGCGTGCCCGGAGGCGGCTGACCGCGTCGAGTCCGCCGTAACCAGCGTGCTCCTGGCCGGATCGCGAACGGCGGATCTCGCCGCTACGGGGGGCGCGGAACCTATCGGCACGGCCGCTTTCGGCGACGCTGTCCTCGGTCAACTCGGAGACTGACCCCTGCCCTTGACCTAGCTGGCGGTTTACGATAACGTATTAACGCGTTAGTGCATTAATATGTTGAGGCATCGTCATGAAATTGCATCGTGGAATGACAGATCGGGAAGCGGCCGCCGCCGAAACCGGGCTCTATCGGGCTATTTTGAGTCTCCGTAGCGAGGATGAATGCCGGCGGTTCTTCACGGATCTCTGCACGCCGGCCGAACTCGAGGCGCTCGTGGATCGCTGGGCCGTCGTAGCCTACCTCAACGACGGTCTACCCTACCGGAAGATCCACAAGCTGACCGGAGTGTCCGTAACCACGATCGGCCGCGTGGCCCGTTTTCTTACCGCCGGCAACGGCGGCTACAGCACCGCCCTGGAGCGGCTCGATCCATCTTAGATAGAGACATGGCAATGCAAGAACAACCGGCACGGATCAAGATAGCCGTGCAAAAATCCGGCCGCCTGACCGAACACTCGATGGAGTTATTGACGCGTTGCGGCCTGAGTTACTCCAGAGGACGCGATCAGTTGATCTGCTACGGTGAGAATATGCCCGTGGACGTGCTTCTCGTGCGTGATGACGACATCCCGCGCCTCGTGCAGGAAGACACCTGCGATCTTGGCATCGTGGGCTTGAACGTCATCGAGGAATCTCGCCTCGGCATCGCCGCGACGGGAGTACCGTCGCTCTTTCGGCAAGTCACCCTGCTCGACTTCGGGCATTGCCGGTTGTCCTTCGGCGTGGCTGCCGACGTGGATTATGGGGGGCCGGAATCGCTAGCTGGGATGCGAATCGCGACGAGCTATCCGCGAATTGTCGAGGACTATCTTCAGCGGCAGAAGGTCGATGCGGTGGTTGTCGAGTTCTCGGGTGCCGTTGAGATAGCGCCGAGTCTGGGAAAGGCGGACGTGATCTGCGATCTCGTATCGAGTGGCTCGACAATGCGAGCCCATGAACTTGCAGAGGTCGAAACGATACTCGAGAGTCGGGCGGCACTGATCCAGACGCCGGTCGAGGTACCCGACGAGAAGGCCGCATGGATTCAACGGCTCATTCAACGTGTAGAGGGCGTGCAACAGGTGCGCGAGAGCAAGTACATCATGTTGCACGCGCCGCGATCGGCATTGAAAGCTATCCGGGAGCTGCTGCCCGGCAGTGAGGCGCCGACCATCATGCCACTCGACGGTCGCGGGGATATAGTCGCGATGCATGCCGTCTGCCGTGAGAATGTCTTCTGGGAAACACTGGAAGAACTCAAGGAAGCGGGTGCGAGTTCGATTCTCGTGTTACCCGTCGAGAAAATGTTGGCTTAGTTGCGGTCATGAAACAGTACGTCTGGCAAGAACTGAATTCCGCTGCGCGCGAAGCGATACTGCATCGCCCCGCGCTTGTGGAAGACGAGTGTCTGCAGGCCGAAGTTGCACGTATTCTCGACCGCGTGCGGCGAGACGGCGATCGAGCGCTCGCGGAGCTTACCGAGGAACTCGACGGTGTCAGGCCGTCTGGGATTAGCGCAACGGCAGACGAGTTCGCGGCTGCACAAGGCGCGTTAACCGCGGGGCAACACGAAGCCCTAGCCGCTGCTGCGGCGAATATCAGATCGTTCCACAAAGCTCAGGTACCGCGACCGATCCTCGTCGAAACTGCGCCCGGTGTCGTTTGTGAGCGTGTGATTCGCCCGATCGAGAGTGTCGGCCTCTATGTACCGGCGGGCAGCGTGCCCCTGCCCTCGACGGCCCTGATGCTCGCGATCCCGGCGGAACTGGCCGGCTGCCGGACGCGGATTCTGTGTACGCCACCGCAAACCGATGGCCGAGCCGATCCATCCGTGCTCCTGGCCGCGCGGTTCTGCGGTGTGCAGCGGGTATTTAAATTGGGCGGCGCGCAGGCTGTGGCGGCGATGGCTTACGGCACTGAGACCGTGCCGAAGGTGAAGAAGATTTTCGGACCCGGTAACACCTGGGTTACCGAGGCCAAAGCGCAGGCCGCTCAGGATCCTCAGGGTGCGGCACGAGATATGCCGGCCGGGCCGTCGGAAGTGCTCGTCATCGCCGATGACGCTGCAAATCCCGCATTCGTAGCCGCCGACCTGCTCTCACAGGCGGAGCACGGGCCGGATTCACAGGTCATGTTGGTGACGACCAGCGAGGCCGTCTGCGCCGCGACGTTGAACCAGTTGGCGGAACAGCAGGCAGGCCTCTCACGCCGCGACATCATTTCCGTATCGCTCGAGTCCTCTGCCGCCGTACTCGTCGATGACCTCGATACGGCTATGGAAGTCGCGAACCGTTACGCTCCCGAACATCTGATCCTTCAGATCGAGAATCCCCGCTCCCGGCTCGATGACGTACAGGCGGCCGGCTCGGTATTTCTCGGGCCGTGGGCGCCCGAGTCCGTCGGAGATTATTGCAGCGGAACGAATCATGTTCTGCCGACCTACGGTTTCGCGCGCTCGTACTCGAGTCTTGGCGTAAACGACTTCCTGCGGTCGATGACGGTTCAGGAATTGACGCCGGCCGGACTCGAGGCGGTTGGGCCGATCGCCGAGACGCTCGCCGATCTAGAAGGCCTCGATGCACACGGCCAGGCCGTGAGGCAACGGCTCGATCGTCTCGCCCGCGACAAGATCGGGAGTTCGTCATGAGCGGTGTTCTCGATCTGGCACGGCCGGAACTCATGAGTCTGCCGCCCTATATCCCCGGCGCCTACGAACCGGGTTTTACCCGATTAAACGCGAACGAATCGCCGTGGCGTGCGCCGGGCGATCCTACCGAGCGCGGCTTGAACATCTATCCGCCGCCGCGCCCCCTGGCCATTACACAGCGACTCAGCGCGCACTACGATATGCCCGCGGACACCGTTCTTGTGACTCGCGGTACGAGCGAGGCTATCGATGTACTGATTCGTGGCTTTTGCGCGGCGGGGCGCGATCGAATCTTGGTCTGTCCGCCAACGTTCGACATGTATCGGCTCTACGCCGGAATCCAGGGGGCAGAAGTTCTCTCGGTGCCGCTGCTTCGAAATGAAGACCCGGCGCAGGACTTCGCCCTGGACGTTTCGGGTATCACCGAGGCGAGTGCGGCGCGCGCGAAGCTGATCTTCGTCTGCACGCCGAATAACCCGACCGGTCGCGCGATGAAGCTCGCCGACGTCGAGACCATCTGCCGCGCGGTCGGTGGTCGTTCGCTCGTCGTCATCGATGAGGCGTACCAGGAGTTCTCGGACACGCCGGGATTTCGGGAGTTACAGGCCCGCTATGCGCACGTCGTCCTGCTACGCACGCTGTCGAAATTCGTGTCACTGGCGGGTGTACGTTGTGGTGTACTGATCGGGCGCCCGGAGTTAATCGAATTCCTGGAAAAAGTCCTGCCGCCATACACGTTTCCGACGCCTTCTATCGAGTTGGTCACGGCTGCGCTGGTCACGGATGCCCTGCAGGTGTCGGCGGAACGTACGGCGCTGCTGCGCGCCGAACGGGAGCGGTTGGAGAAGGCGCTCGCCGCCAGTCCAATGGTTACGACGGTCTGGCCGAGCGACGCCAACTTCGTTCTCGTCGCGACGACAGACGGTCGAGGTTTCACGGAGGCCGCGCGGCGCGCCGGAATCCTGGTCAGGGTGTTCCCGAACGATCCTGCGATGGCCGATTGTGTGAGGATTACCGTCGGTCTACCCGAGGACAACGATCGCCTGTTGCGGGCTGTTTCGAGCGAGGAGTTGGGCGATGGCGACTAAAGTCTTGTTTCTAGACCGGGACGGTACTTTGATCGAGGAGCCGGAAGACAACCAGGTGGATGCACCGGCGAAGGTTCGCCTGCTACCGGATGTCATCCTGGCGTTACGATCGCTCCTTGCGGCCGGCTACGAACTCGTCATCGTGAGCAATCAGGACGGCCTCGGGACCGAGGCGTTTCCGCGAGCCGATTTCGACGCCGCGCACGGGCATTTTCTCGCGTTGTTCAACTCGCAGGGTGTCGAGTTCGCGGCCGAGTTTTTCTGTCCGCACACGATCGAAGATGACTGTGCGTGCCGCAAGCCGCGCGCGGGGCTGCTTCGAGCGTATCTGGAATCGTGTGATCTCGACCGCGTGAATTCGGCGGTCGTCGGCGATCGGGACACCGATCTCGAGTTTGCGGCGAATCTCGGTCTGCGCGGCTTCAAGATCGCAGTCGACGATAGCGTCGCCGAGACCTGGGCGGAGATCGCGCACGTGTTGCTGGATCGACCACGCCGCGCGAGCGTTTCGCGGCGAACGAATGAGACGGATATTCGCGTCGACGTCGATCTCGATCGGCCCACGATACCGCAGGTCGAGACCGGCATCGGTTTTTTCGATCACATGCTAGAACAACTCGGGAAGCACGGGGGTTTCGAATTGGGAATCCGTTGCGACGGTGATCTCGAGGTCGACGAACATCACACCGTCGAAGACGTGGCGTTGGCGCTCGGCGAAGCGCTGAAGAGCGCGTTGGGTGATAAACGGGGCATTCAGCGCTACGGGTTTGTCCTGCCGATGGACGAGGCGCAGGCGCGGATCGCGATCGATCTCGGAGGCAGACCCTATATCGAGTTCGACGGCGAGTTTCCGCGAGATCGCGTCGGCGAGCTGCCGACGGAGTTGGTGCCGCATTTCTTTCGCTCGCTGAGCGAGACGCTCGGCGCCGCCATTCACATCAGCGTTAAGGGTGACAACGCGCATCACATGGTCGAAGTCTGTTTCAAGGGCGTCGCGCGCGCGTTGCGTCAGGCGTTCGTGCGCGACGGGGACGATCTTCCGTCGACGAAAGGCGTGTTATGAATGTATCGCCGGTAATCATCGCAAGCGGCGGCGCGAATCTCGCGTCGTTGCAGTTCGCGCTGCAACGTCTCGGTGTCGATGCGCCCGTGACTGAGGATGCGCTGCAAATCCGCGACGCGAGCCATGTCCTGCTTCCCGGTGTCGGTGCGGCACGCGATGCGATGACGCGTCTGGATGCTGCCGAACTCACGTCGTTGATTCCGCAGTTGAGTCAGCCGGTTCTTGGAATCTGCCTGGGCATGCAGCTCTTGTTCACGGGTTCCGATGAGGATGCGGTTGAGTGTCTGGGCATCATCCCTGGCCAGGCTTTCCGTTTTCCGCAGAACAGCGCGTTGCCCGTACCGCAGATGGGTTGGAACCAGCTCCGGCTCGTCTCGAACTCGGGTTTGTTGAGCGGAATCGCGGACGGTGGATACGCCTATTTCATCCACAGCTACACCCTGCCGGAAGGCAGCTATACGCGCGCTACGGCGGACTACGGCGGGGCGTTCTCGGCCGTGGTCGAGCGGGACAACTTTTACGGTACGCAATTTCACCCGGAGCGCTCGGCCCGGTTGGGCGCGCGCGTCTTGGCCAACTTCCTGGAGTTATAGTTCGTGCAGCTGTTACCCGCCATCGATATACGCGCCGGTCGCTGTGTGCGCCTGCTCAAGGGCGACTTCGGGCAGGAGACGCATTACGACGTCGATCCGATAGAACTCGCCCAGCGGTACGCCGATCTCGGCGCACGGTGGTTGCACGTCGTGGATCTCGACGGCGCCGCACGGGGCGAGCCCGCGAACCTGGATCTCGTCCGGTCGATGCACGAGCAGGCCGGGGCCAAGATCCAGCTCGGCGGCGGCGTCCGCAGCCGTGCGAGCCTCGTGCAAGTGCTCGGTGTCGTGCAGCGCGTCGTCATCGGTAGCCTGGCTGTCACCGAGCCCGCGCAGGTTCAGGCATGGCTCAGCGAATTCGGCGCGGAACGGTTCACGCTCGCACTCGACGTACGCGTGGCTGACGACGGCACACCCTACATCACGACCCACGGTTGGCAGCGTGCATCGGAGACCACGCTCTGGGATGCGCTGGAACGTTTCGAGCCCTGTGGTATCGAGCACGTGCTGTGCACGGACGTCAGCAAGGACGGTGCCTTGGAAGGCCCCAGTCTGGCGCTCTACGGCGAATGTATCGGCCGGTGGCCGAAGATCGCATTTCAGGCTTCGGGCGGCGTACGCGATGTCAACGATCTCGGCGCACTCGCTGAACTCGGTATGCCCCGCGCCGTCGCGGGTAAAGCGCTACTCGAAGGCCGGCTATCGGCAGCGGAGATAAGCTCATTCTTGCGAAACGAATAATTCCCTGCCTGGACGTGCGCGATGGTGTCGTCGTCAAGGGCGTCCAGTTCCGCAATCACCGGGTCATGGGCGACATCCTCGAGCTCGCGGCGCGATACCGTGACGAGGGCGCCGATGAGCTCGTGTTCTACGACATTACCGCTAGCCCCGACGGTCGTACGGTCGACCGCAGCTGGGTCAATCGAGTCGCGTCGGTGTTAGATATCCCGTTCTGTGTCGCCGGCGGCATACGTAGTCTTGCCGAGGCCGAAGCCGTACTGAATCTGGGCGCGGACAAAATATCCATAAACTCGCCTGCGCTGGGAGAGCCTGCGCTGATCGAGACGCTTGCACAGCGGTTTGGGTCGCAGTGCGTCGTCGTCGGGATCGACAGTTCCGCTGAAAGTGACGATTACTGGGTCTACCAGTACACCGGCGATCCCGGTCGCAGTCGGTCGAGCCAACGCAAGACCCTGGACTGGATACGCGAGGTGCAGCAACGAGGTGCCGGAGAGGTCGTGCTTAATTGCATGAACCAGGATGGTGTCCGGCAAGGCTACGACCTGGAGCAGCTCGGCCGAGTGCGCGCCGTATGCCAGGTTCCATTGATCGCGTCCGGCGGCGCGGGAGCGATTGAGCACTTCAAGGAGGTGTTCGAGGTCACGCGTGTCGACGGCGCACTCGCAGCCACCGTTTTCCATTCAGCAGCGATCCCGATACCGGCGCTCAAGCGTTATCTGATCGGCGTCGGCATCGCGATGCGTCCCCCCGAGAACGAGGAGTAGCCGTGGATCACACCAATTTTTTAGAGACGCTCGAGGCGGTTATTCAGGACCGTTTGGAAAATTTGCCCGCCGGTAGTTATACGGCCGAGCTGGCAGCTGGCGGGCGGCTCAAGGTAGCACAGAAAGTCGGCGAGGAAGCCGTAGAGGTCGTCGTGGCTGCCGCCGCTGAAGACGACACCCGTCTCACGGCGGAAGCCGCAGATCTCCTCTATCACGTTCTCGTGCTCCTCAATCTGCGCGAGCTTCGGCTCGCCGACGTCGTCGCCGAACTCGAACGGCGCCACAGCCCGTAGGACGGCCGCTCGGCCGCCTCTACAGCTAGATCAGAATTTCGGCGGCGGGCTCGCGCAGGTTGTAGTGAGAACTCATGACGTGTCCGTAGGCGCCGGTATTGGCGATCAAGAGCACATCGCCCTCTTCCGTCTCCGGCATGAGCCGGTCGGACCCCAGGCGATCTCCGGTCTCGCAGACGGGGCCGACGATCGTGACGACATCCGTCACAGCTTCGTGAAGACGGGATAGATTCACGATCTCGTGATAGGCCCCATAGAGTGCGGGTCGGATCAACGTATTCATCCCTGTATTGACGCCGACGTACTGCATGCCGTCTTTGCCCTTGATCTGGGTAACGCGCGTGAGCAGCACGCCTGCCTGCGCGACGATGAAGCGGCCCGGCTCCAACCATAGCTCCGTAGAATCGACTTCCGCTTTTACGTCGTTAACCGCCTCATCGAGGCTGCCCATGTCCAACGGTCTCTGGCCCTGTCGCTCGGGGATGCCGATGCCACCGCCAAGGTCGATGTACTTGACCTCGGGGAAACGATTGCGGAGTCCGTTCAATTGCTCGCCGGTCTGCCGCCAGTTGTCGACGGTAAGGATGCCGCTGCCTGTGTGTGCGTGAAGGCCGACGATCTTCGCGCCGGCTGCGCCGATCAGCTCGTCGAGTTCGTCGAGTTCGAACAGCGGAATGCCAAACTTGGAGTGCACGCCGGCCGTTCGCACGTGCTCGTGATGTCCACGGCCCTGGCCGGTGTCGATCCGAACGAACAGCTCCCGGTCGGCAAAGATTTCCGGCCAATGCCTAAGCGGATGGAGGTTGTCGAGCGTAACCCAGATACCCTGCTCCAAGGCCCATTCGTACTCCTGTCTTGGTGCGAAGTTCGGCGTGAAAAGGATGCGGTTGCGCCGAATAGCGGGTGCGACTTGCAGCACGCGCTGAATCTCGCCCGGTGAGACGCACTCGAAGTTCACACCGTGCCCGTCGACGATGCGCAGGATGTCCGGATGAGAGTTCGCTTTCATGGCGTAGTAGACCGCGTCGATCGACTGCAGGGAGTTCAGCGCGGAGAGAGCCGCGCCGACCGTTTCTCGGTCATAGACATAGGCCGCGTGATGCTGCTCGGCGATGGCGAGTAACTCATCGCGTTTGGAGTCCCACCACGGTGCCGGAAGCGATTCCGGTATTGACCCCGGAGGCGGCTCGGTGAGCTGCTCCCAGGTCGGCCCGAAAACGCCACCTTCCTGGAATTGATTCACGAGGAGTGCATGGACGCGTTGCACTAACCGGTAAGCGTGCTCCGAGTCGACGACGAACGTGAAGTTCAGGTCATTCGCAGCCTGAGTCACGAGATGGATCTTGTGTTCCTCGAAGACTTCCATTACCGAACTCAGCTCGTGCAGGATTGCACGAATTCTGTGCCCGACCAGTGTCACGGCTGCGCAATCCTCGATGATAACGACGCGGCAAAGCCGGCTGAGTTCTGCCGCCAGCGCGGTCACCGCCGATTGATCAGTGACGTTCGCATCGATATCGATAGACACCGTGACGCTGCTCTCCGAGGTGGAGATAAGACCGACCGAGAATCCGTGAGCGCGGAATATCTGAAACGCGTCCGCGAGAAAGCCGACCTGATGCCACATCTCCATGGATTCCATAGCGATCAATGTCAGCCCACTGCGTTGGGAGATCGCTTTGAGCTGGGGTGTATCCTCGCCCTCCGCACTCGAGATTAACGTTCCCTCCCATTCTGGGTGGCTCGTGCACTTGAGAAATAACGGAATCCCGAGTCTTCGCACCGGAGAGATGCTCCGCGGGTGCAAGATTCCACCGCCCGCCGAGGCGATCTCCTGGGCCTCGCGGTAGTGCAGACGGCGCAGCAGGCGTGCGGATGGCACGGCTTTCGGGTCCGAACTGAAGAAACCCGGGACGTCGGTCCAGATCTCCAGGCGCCGCGCTTGCAGTTTGACGGCGAGATATGCGCCGGAAGTGTCCGAGCCACCGCGGCCCAGCAGTACGGTCTCGCCGCTGTCGCTACGCGCAATGAACCCCTGGGTCAGAATGAAGCCGTTCGTGTCGGACAGCTCCGCCTGTAGCTCAGCCGTCGGCGCGAAGTCACAGCTGGCGGCGAGAATTCCAGAGCGCTCGGTCTGATCGCGCTGGGTCTCACTCTGCAGTAGCTCGCGTGCATCCTGCCACCGCGCGGGTAGCCCCTGCCTCTGAAGGTAAGCGACGCTGAGCGTTGTGGCGGCCAGTTCGCCCGTCGCCATGACCCGCGCATGAACTCGCGGGCTGACTTCGCCTACCAGCCGGACACCCTCGATTAGTTGCTGAAGATTCTGAAACTCGGGCTCCAGCAGTAGGGGGTCGACGCCGAGATCCGCCGCGAGCCGTTCGTGCTGCTCGTGTATCGCCCTGAGCTCGGCGGCAACGTCGCCGGACGTCGCTTTTACCAGAAGTTCTTCGAGTTCATTGGAGATACCCGCCAATGCCGAGTGGACAACGACCGGGATCGTGCCTTCGTCGATTCGCTGCCGAATCAGCTGAGCGATCGAAGCCCAGTTCTCGGCCGTCGCGACGCTGCGGCCGCCGAACTTCATCACGACGAATGGCGAATCGGGGAACGGTGTTTCTACGCCGTCGATCCCGAGGCTGGCGTGTTCCTGTTCACTCATTTAAATCGCGCTCCTAAAAAAAACCCGCTGGGAATGTTCTCAGCGGGTTTCTCTCAATGACTGTGGTGTTCTACTGGCTACCACATGGGCACACCGATCCCGCTACTGATCCGCTTACGCATGACCATCAGGCTGGCCGTCTGTTTGATGTCGATGTAGTCCATGGCGCGCAACTTAATGCCAACCTTCGCTGAGGTCAAGGAACTTCGCCGAGATCCATGTCCGTGACGGCGCCCTCCGACGCCGAACTAACGAGCCGAGCATACTTCGCCAGCAGTCCACGCGTCGCTTTGGGCGCCTGCGGCCGCCAGTTGCGCAGCCGGGTATTCATTTCGTCGTCGGAGATCTCCACATCGACGCGCTTGGTCTCGCTATCGATCGTAATCTGGTCGCCGTCCTCGACGACTGCCAGCGGTCCTCCAACGGCGGCCTCCGGCGTGACGTGGCCGACGACGAAGCCGTGGCTGCCGCCCGAGAAGCGGCCATCCGTAATCAGTGCAACCTTGTCACCCAATCCGCGGCCGACGATGGCGCCCGTGGGGCTCAACATCTCCCGCATTCCTGGGCCGCCACTCGGGCCTTCGTAACGGATAACGACGACGTCTCCGGCTACCACTGTGCCGTCGAGAATCGCCTGAAGTGCTTCCTCTTCGGAGTGGAAGACTCTAGCGCTACCGCTGAAGCGCGCGCCCTCTTTACCCGATATCTTCGCCACCGCTCCTTGCGGTGCAAGATTGCCGTAGAGCACGGCCAGGTGACTCTCCGCTTTGATCGGATCATTGAGTGGGCGCACGATATCCTGGCCCTCGGGGTAGTCGCCGACGTCCGCTAGATTTTCAGCGAGCGTTCGTCCGGTTACGGTCAGGCAGTCGCCGTGCAGTAACCCGGCGTTCAGCAGCGTCTTCATAAGTGGCTGGATCCCGCCGATCCGGATCAGTTCCGACATCAGGTATCGGCCACTCGGTCTAAGATCGCCGAGCACCGGTACTCTCGCCCCGACGCGCGTAAAGTCATCCAATGCGAGTTCGACCTGCGCGTCGTGCGCAATAGCCAGCAGGTGCAAGACGGCATTAGTCGAACCCCCCAGCGAGATGGCGACGGTAATCGCGTTCTCGAAGGCCTCCTTCGATAATATGTCGGACGGCTTGATCCCCCGCTGGAGCAGGTTCATGATAGCGCGCCCCGCGCGTTTACAGTCCGACTTCTTCGCCGGCGACACGGCCTCTTGTGCCGAACTGTTGGCGAGGCTCAGGCCGAGTGCTTCGATTGCCGATGCCATCGTGTTCGCCGTATACATACCCGCACAGGATCCCGGGCCGGGAATTGCTGTCGTTTCGACTTCCTTGAGTTCCTCGTCACTGACCGTGCCCGCTGCGACGCCGCCGACGGCCTCAAAGACAGATACGATGTCGCGGTGTTTTGGCCCTGGCTGAATCGTGCCGCCGTAGACAAATATGGACGGCCGATCCAGGCGGGCCACGGCCATCGCGCAACCCGGCATGTTCTTGTCGCATCCACCGATAGTGACGAGTCCGTCGAAGCCTTCGGCGGCAGCGACTGCTTCGATCGAATCGGCAATCACTTCGCGAGATACGAGCGAATAACGCATGCCGGCGGTTCCCATGGAAATTCCATCGGAGACCGTGATCGTATTGAAAATGACGCTCTTTCCCCCGGCAGCATCGGCTGCGGCCGCAGCGACATCCGCAAGGCCGTCGATATGCATATTGCAGGGCGTGAGCATGCTGCCGGTCGACACGATTCCGACCTGGGGTTTCGAGAAGTCCTCATCGGTAAAGCCGACTGCTCTCAACATCGCGCGACTCGGCGCCTGCTCGAGCCCGTCTACCACGACGCGTGAATGTCGGCGTGGATCGGTATCGTTATTTTTCTTCAACGGTTATTGTCCTGATGTCTGTCGCGAGCGCTACGGCTGTTCTCGTATAGTATCATTCGACCAGCGTGTAACGATTCATACTATGGATTCTTCCGACTCCGAGATGCTCGGTTTCACGAGCACGGGTTTCTACCCGAACGCTCTCTCAGCGCTGGTCGAGGAGATGAGCCTGCTGCAACGGGGCAATCTCATCCATCTCGATACGCGTCTTCACGATTTATGGGGGCTCGGTCAGAACGTGATTCTGAGCTGGTGCCCGGAAGGCGAAGATATTGCCGTACTCATGGTTCCGCACTACTCCATAGCGGATTATGCCAATGAAGCCGGCGGTGACGCGGATGACGACGATGACAGGTCGGATGCGGAGAGCCAGCCCCCTGGACCTTCAGAGGATTTCTTCAAGACCCTAATCTCGGGGCGCCGTAGATTAACGCCCCGGCAAATGAAAAACGTAGCAACTCTGCTCGGCATCGAGAAGATCAATATCTCCCTGCGCACGCGTCTGACGGATTCGGCGCCTGAACGGCAGCTCATCGAACGGATGATCAAACGTTACAGCATTAGCTACGTTCCGAATCGGGCCGTTGCCCTCTTCGATATCGTTGGCTTCAGTTTGCTGAATCCTTTCGAGCAGATGACGCAACTCAACAGCCTTTCCTACTCGATCAACTCTGCACAGAGCAAGCTGCTTGCTACGGAAATCGGAATCGACTTCGGTCGATCGACGACCGGCGATGGGTTTTATATATGGAACAGAGATCTGGGCCTGGACGCGAATATCAATCTCTATCACTTCATGCATTTGGTGCTCGCCGACAATGCCATTGCCAGGAGAAAAGGTGCTCACAATTCGGTGCCGGAGTTGCGTGCCGGTTTTCATATGGGCTCGAGTTACGAATTTCATCAGGCTGAAGGGCTGAATCCAACGATCTATAACTACATCGTCGGCGATGTCACCGTGGAACTCGCGCGAATGATCGATCGGGCCATGCCAGGTCAGATTTTCGTGGGCGAGTTCTCGCCGGAGCTTCTGAGCCGCAACGGCCCGCCGTCGGATGAAGCCACTCTCGACTCCCTGGATTTCGTCGTGAGAGCAACTGAGAGTCTCGAGCAATTGAGCGGCCTCGAGCTATCCGGTGAGAAGATCGGCTCGATTAAGTGCTACTTGACTGGGGAACCACTCGAAGGTGGCGGGTTTACCGTCCGCCGAATCGCGATTCACGACAAACATGGCATTACGCGAAACGTGTTTAACGCAAAGGTCAATATCTACAGGCAGCACGCCGATCCAATACTTCTCGGCATCGAGGATCGAACGCTCGCATCTGGTGGGATGTCCGCCGACCATTTCGAACACCTGCATCGCGCTCGTTGATAATGGTTGTCGAACGGGCTCGGCTATCCGGACTGGATCTGCTCCTCGTCTGGTCCTGGGCTGATTAAGGTCTCCGCTGTCGAAGATGTGGCTTCGGTCTCGTCGACTAAGATCGTCGTACCGAGTTCGCGGAATGGCGGCAGGCCGCTCGAGGATGCGACGAAGCTCAGCTGATGATGACCGACGGCGATGATGTCACCGTCCTGAAGGCGATGTTCCCGGACTCGATGCCCGTTGACGTAACAGCCGTTCGTACTGTTCAGGTCGATCAGCATCCAGCCTTCTTCGGTCTCCATGAATAGATTCTGATAGCGGCTGACATAGCTGCTGTCGAGACTGATGTCGCAGTCCTCGTCCCGGCCGAGAATCATCCTGGACCGATTCAGTGAGACCTCCGCAACCACCCTGCCTTTACTCGATACGAACAGGCGCGCCGCCTCGATCCTGAGCTCTTGCGACTCGGTCTGATGAACGGACTCCGGCGACAACGCCTCTTCCATGAAATCCCAGGCCGAAGAGTCGTAGTCGAAATGGAGTTTCTTACCTGTGAATTTGATCAGCCCACGTGTGAGTGCCGGCAACTCATCGCTCTTCTTGGATTTCTTCGCCAGCGCATTGAGGGCCTCGAAGCACAGCGCATTGATATCGCCAACGATTCCGCGTGTAAAGGCTTGAATATCCACGATCACGTCGTGAGGAAA
>CAYXNS010000045.1:0-20631 GCA_964466315.1 uncultured Gammaproteobacteria bacterium | reverse complement strand
ATGATGGAGACCTTGCGGCCATTAGGCGTCGTCCACGTGTATAAGTCGATCATTATTTTTTTCTTCCTGCTGTTGTACTTATCCGACGACGCCTTCAGTGCGAATATGCAACTGCCGGCCGCAGTGTTTGCAATGCACAGCGTCTCTATCGTGATGGGTGAGACCACAGTCGAGGCACTCGTAGCGAACCTTGCTCGGCCGGAACATCGTCTGCACGAGACGGATGAACAACGCTACGCCGACGATCATGATGATAACTGCCAGCAATCTTCCCGTACTGTCGACTAGCACGATGTCGCCGAACCCCGTCGTCGTCAGCGTCGCAATCGTGAAATACAGCGCATCGATATAGTTATTGATGGAGTCATTGACCTGCACCTGCATGACAAACACCACGGCCGTCACGATGAAGATGAACACCAATAGATTGAGCGCGCTAAAGATTACTTCTTCGTTTCTCGCGAAGAATCGCGAATGGCTTCGTAGTTGCCGGATAACGACATAGGAACACATCAATCGCAATGCGCGCACTACGCGCAGGAATGCGACGTTACCCAAGGCCGCCGGGATCAGCAGCGACGCAATGACGACGAGATCGATGAGGCTCATCGGTCTCACCAGATACTCACCACGATCCGAATGCGCGATCATGCGCGCGAGAAAGTCGATGACGAGCAACGTACCGAAGACGAAATCGATGACGATGATCCACTCGTACGGCCGCATGAAAGTCGTGGCGACGAAGTAAGAGATGATGCAGAGATCGAACACGAGCAGTACATATCGCGCCCGCAACGCCCGGGGCGTCATACCGTAATAGATCTCCTGGCACAGGCTGGTCAATCTGCTCATGGCCGCTTACCCTAGGTGCACAGACGGCAGATGGCAACCGGTTTCACGGACGAGCTTAACTGACGGCACCGACATCATGAGCGATATCCTTTCAACGCTGGCGCAGGGGCTCAGCGCAGACGCAATCATCGGCGGGGCCGAGGTCAGCGAAAAGTACGCCGTCGACGTCAGCGGTGAAAATCCCCAGAAACCCATCGCGGTCGTCCTGCCGAGATCGACCGAGGACGTTTCGATCATGCTGAAGGCTTGTTCGAACGCGAGACAACCCGTCGTCGTCCAGGGGGGATTAACGGGTCTGTCCGGAGGTGCGACGCCCCGTGCGGGAGAAATCGCGTTGAGCCTGGAGCGAATGACGGGTATCGAGTCACTGGACACGGCCTCGATGACGCTAACAACATGGTCGGGCACGCCGCTTCAGTCAATTCAGGAGGCTGCCGAGGATGCCGGCCTGCTCTTTCCATTGGATCTGGGCGCACGAGGGACCTGCCACATTGGCGGTTTAATCGCGACGAATGCCGGCGGCAACCAGGTCATACGGTTCGGCATGATTCGGAGTCTCGTCCTCGGGCTCGAAGCCGTACTGGCCGATGGCACCGTTATCAGCTCGATGAGCCGAATGCTGAAAAACAATGCCGGCTACGACTTGAAGCAACTCTTTATCGGCACGGAAGGAACGCTCGGCGTCGTCACACGCGCCGTGCTCAGACTTTTCCCACGGCTTCCGAGCAAATGCACGGCGCTGTGCGCGATTGCTTCGTTCGACAATGTCGTAAAGCTGCTCAGAGACGTGCAGGCCGAGATGGGCGGCTCACTGAGTGCCTACGAAGTGATGTGGGCCTCGTACTACGATTACGTCATCGAGTACATCGAGAAACTCAACTCACCGTTTGACCAGCGCTATCCGCTGTATGCGCTCATAGAAATCGAAGGGACCGATTCGGCCACCGACTCCGAGCGCTTCGAGAGCGCTCTCGGATCGGCTCTCGAATCGGGGCTTATCGAAGACGCTATCATCGCGCAATCGGAGAAAGATACACAGATTTTCTGGGCGATTCGTGACGGTATCGCCGAGATCACTCCACTGCTGACGCCCTACGCAAGCGTCGATGTCAGCATGGGCGTAGCCGACATGCCCGCTTTTCTCGACAGGGTCGATAGAGATCTCAACGCAAGGTTCGATCCCATCGTAAATCTCGTCTTCGGCCACATCGGCGACAATAATCTGCACTTGTTCATCACGACGGGAAGAGAGGACGACATCGATGAAATCCTGGAGACCGTCTATGCAATCACCGGCGAGCACGAGGGTTCTGTTTCGGCCGAACACGGCATCGGCGCGCTCAAGCGCGAATACCTGCGCTACTCACGCAGCGAAGAAGAACTCGAGTTGATGCGTCAGCTCAAACGAACGCTCGACCCGAACGGAATCCTGAACGGCGGTCGGGTAATCTAGCGCGGGCGGCCCGTCGGATAACTCCATTCGAAGTACTTTTCATGATGCAACCCCGTGGCCCCGCGAACGCTTGCTGGCCGGTATTGCCAACGCTCATGACTGCCTACACCGACCTAGAGTAAACTGTAATTCATCGTTCAGTGGATTAATATCCAGAGGGTAGCACACAGTGCGAATCCGATTTCGTAGCGCACTCCCGGCCATTGGCCTGATCTCGGGAGCCACACTCAGTGGAGTGGCGGTGAGCCAGGAAGCGATAGATGCCCTCGTGGAACGCGGCCAGGAGCTCTTTAATGCCGACATCGGCTGCCGCGTCTGTCATGCGGATACTGGGGAGGGCCTCGTGGGGCCGTCTCTACATTTCGGCCCGACGCCAGTCGATATCTTCGATCAACTCGAGAGTAATCCCGTCATGGGCGTCATCGTCTCGGAGATGGATCCAAGCGACGAAGATCTCGTCGCAATATCGATGTATATTCGCACACTCGCCGGCCTGCCGCTGGAAGCGGATCTGCCCGAGCAGTGGCGAACGGCACTGACAACCGTCAAAGCTAACCAGGCCGAGACGCTCGAGTTCGCAAAGACCGACCGCGACCTGCGGGTCGAAGCGATCGAGACTTTCGATTCCGTACTCGCGACGTGGACGCGACGCGCCAACGAGGGCAGCCTGACGAGTCATTATCAGACCCAAATCGTCGCCGAATTCGATCCTGGCGAGCCGAAATTCACGCCGGAGCCGGGAAAGACCTACTTTTACGAGAATGTCGGCACCACCAGCTCACCGTCCATATTGTTCGAGGGCTACACCCCGCCGGAGAGTAATCAGATCGTCGTCGGCGACGCCGAGACCATGGAGGTCATCGCGAGTTATATGCTGCCGCAGAACCTGCGCGCCGTCGTGCACACCTCTTTGATGTCGCCGGACGGTCGCTATGTCTACATCATCGGCGCGAGGCCGGGCGGCGACATCGACACGACGACGGACCTCAGCACATCTGCCACGCTGTTGAAGGCGGATGCAGCGACACTGCAGCCGATAAAGCAGATCACGATCGGTGGGCGACTCCATCATGGCCAGGTCTTTCGTGACTACATCATGCTCGACATGTTCGCACGCGACCCGGACGGCCTCGCGATCAGTCTCATGGATCCCGAGACCGACCAGATCGTCAGCGGCGTACGGGATATCGACCTCGGCGGGTACGTCTATACGGCCTGGACCGATAAGGACTACGAGCACATCTACGCGCTCATGGAACCGGCCGGCTACGCGCCGGGCCGCGGGACCGGCATGTTCGCGGCCATCAGCATGTATCAGGGCAGGCTCATGGCCATGCGCCCGTTCTGGATAGCGAAGATCGATCCCGAGACCTGGACCGTGCTGCAAGAATACCCGATTCCGGGATACCGGCCGAACTGGCTGATCGTCGACGACGCGAAAGAGAACATGTACGTCGTGAATACCCTGTCCAATGCGTCTAAGATCAACATCGAAACCGGCGTTATCGAATGGACGAACGGGACGGGCATCGGTCCCTACGGCGCATCGCTTAACGCAGACGAGTCGGAGCTCTGGGTCGCCGACAAAGGCGAGGCAGCCGGTCATCTCGGCCGCACGATCACGATTATGGATACCCACTCGGGACACGCAGTCGAAACTCTCTACGGCGCCTACAAAGTCGACCATGTGTTGTTGTCCCCGAATGGCAGAGAGATGTGGGCGACGAGTAACGGCGAAGGCCGGATTTTCGTCTACGACGTCGAGACGAAAGATCTACTCAGGAAGATAAACATGCCCGGGAATGGCGATGCCCATGGCCTGATCTGGGTGCACTACGACGAGAACGGCGAACCCCGTGTAGTCCGGGATCAAGGCAATTTTCACGGCGGCATCGACCCGTATAACGGCATCGTCCTGGATTACTAGCATTCGAGCCTCGAACGCCCGCTGCTCCGGGGGCAGTAGGCGTTGCGCTATAATGGCCGGTCAGATAAACGCGGCTAACTTACGGGGGGCGCCCAAGAATGAGATATCTAGTTCAGATCCTGAGCCCAGCCTGCCTGGTCGTCGTCAGCTTCGCGGCCAACGGCCAAGGTTCGGTGGATGCGCTTCTCGAGCGTGGCCAGGAACTCTTTCAAGCCGACATCGGCTGCCGCGTCTGCCATGCCGATACCGGTGAGGGTCTCGTCGGGCCGTCGCTGCTGTTCGGCCCGACACCCGTAAACATCTTCGATCAACTCGAGAGCAATCCCGTCATGGGCGTCATCGTTTCCGAGATGAATCCGACGGATGAGGACCTCACCGCCATCGCCATGTATATCCGCACCCTAGGAGGTTTACCCGTCGAGGAAGGCCTGGCCGAACAATGGCTGACGGCGCTCACAACCGTCAAAGCCAATCAGGCCGAGCAGCTCGACTTCACGAAAACTGCACGTGATCTGCAGGTCGAGGCCATCGAGACCTTCGAGTCGGTACAAGCGACGTGGGAGCGCCGTTCGATAGAGGGGAGTGTCTGGAGCGAATATCCCTCTAGAATCGTAGCCAGCTGGGATTCCGGCGAGCCGAAGTTCGAACCGGAGCCGGGGAAAACCTATTGGTACGAGAGTATCGGGACGACGAGTTCCCCATCCGTTTTGTATGAAGGCTACACGCCACCGACAAGCAACGCCCTCGTCGTCGGTGATGCCGAGACGATGGAAATCATCACGAGCTACCAGATACCGGAGAAGCTTCGCTCCGTCGTGCACACTTCGGCAATGTCGCCCGACGGCAAGTACGCTTACCTGGTCGGCCCGCGGGAACCCGATGCCGACGGCAACCCCGATCCGGCCGGCTCACAGACGATGATCGTGCTCGACGCGATCACGCTACAGCACGTCGCGCAGGTCACGATCGGTGCGCGCCTGCACCACGGTCAGGTGTTCCGCGACAAAGTACTGTTCGACATGTTCACTCGCGACCCGGACGGTCTCGGCCTGATCCTCTACGATCCCGAGACCAACGAAGTCCTTGGTGGCGTCAGTGACCTCGACATGGGCGGTTTTGTCTACACAGTCTGGACCGACGGGGACTACGAATACATCTACGCGCTCATGGAGCCCGCAGGTTACGCGCCCGGTCGAGGCACGGGCATGCGCGGCGTAACGATGATTTATCAGGGAACCCTGATGGCCATGCGCCCGTTCTGGATTGCGAAGATCGATCCGGAGACCTGGGAAGTGATCGACGAATTTCCGATCCCCGGCTACCGACCTAACTGGGCCGTCGTCGATTCCGCCAAGGAGTACATCTATCCGATCATGACCAGTTCCTCCGCGTCGAAGATCGACATCAATACGGGTGAGGTTATCTGGACGAACGGCACGGGTATTGGGCCGTACGGGGCATCACTAAACATTGACGAGACCGAACTCTGGGTCGCCGATAAGGGCGAGGCCGCGCATCACCTGGGCCGTACAATCACGGTCATAGACACGGATTCGGGTCACGCCGTCGATACGCTCTACGGCGCCTACAAGGTCGATCATGTGCTGTTATCGCCGAACGGTGAGGAGATGTGGGCGACGAGTAACGGTGAAGGCCGCATCTATATCTACGACGCCGAGAGCAAGGACCTGATCAAGATCATTGACATGCCGGGCAACGGCGACGCCCACGGGCTCATCTGGGTGCACTACGATGAAAATGGGGAATCACGGGTCGTTCGCGATCAGGGTAACTTCCATGGCGGGATTAACCCTGCATTAGGAAGCGTGCTCGATTATTAGACTGGGTGCCGGACGGCGTCTCTCGGCCGCCGCCGCGACTGGCCGGCATGTGATTCCAGGAACCCGAAACGCTCGATTGCGTCTAAGGTTCCAGGGGATTACGACACGATTATGAACCGCATACAGGCATTATCCAAGGTCATTGCAGTCGTCTGCAGCTTATGCGTGGGCGCCTCGACGTTATCACAGCCTGAAAGTCACGAGGTGGCAGCTCATGCCGGTCACGCGACCGCCGCTGCGATGCCCGCTTCGGATACGGCCAACCACGATTCGCTCGATAGCATGAATTCGCATGGCATCGTCGTCGACTTCGAACTACTCGATCGAGACGGCAATATCGTTACGGACGAGGATTTTCTCGGTCGCTACCTCCTACTCGGCTTCGGCTTCACGAACTGCACTCATATCTGCCCGATGATGGCCTTGAATATGGGCAAGGCCTTGAGCATGACGGACGCCGACGCCGTGGGGATATTCGTCAGCGTCGACACCGAACGTGACTCGCCGGAGGTGACCGATAACTACGCCTCTAATTTCGGCGCCAGCATGATAGGCCTGACCGGCGACCACGCACAGGTGAACACCGCTGCGGCAAACTTCAAGGTTAGCTATGCCGTAACGAAGACTCAGAGCAATTACACGGTGCAGCATACGGCTAACGTCTACGTGATCAATCCCGCAGGTGAGCTTACGGATGTACTCACGTTCACGAGTTCTCCGGAGACCCTGCTCGAGGCGATACAGTAGCGTTCGGATACGACCGGACACACAGGAATCGATGTGGAAACCGTCAATCGCATAAACCCGCTGAAGCTCGGCGCGTTGCTGTTTGTCGGTCTGGTCATCGCGTCGTCGTGGCTCGTCATGCCGTATTTCGTCCAGGGACAGCAACTCTTGCGCAATGTCGGTGACGACAGCCGCATGATCAAAGCCGGAAACGTCTCCCAGTACCTGACTCGCCGGCTCATCTACACGCCCGACCTGGAGATCGTCGCCACACTCGCGAGTGACGAGTATTTTCAATATGTCGACCGGGCCGCGATCGTCGGTAATCTCCGCCCGGACAGAAACTTGATCTTTTTCGTCGCTGAGACGATTCACCGCGGCGATCTCCCGCCCACGGTTCCGAGCGCTACGCTGCGCGTGGGTGAGGAAATCTACTACCCTGAAATCGCGGACGGCCCGACCACCGTCGAGCATCACCGGGTCAGCGTCTACAGTTTCTCGAAACGGGATCCGGACGGCAATCTCATCGATTTCGAATCGGCCGGGCGCCTTCGCCTGTACGTATCCAATCCCTATCTCGGCAGCCTGCGCGACATGACCTTCGTCGGCAGCTGGGACGCACCTTACACGCTGCCCGAAGAACTCAAGTCCCGTACCGACATTACACCCGTCGCCATGTTGGCCCTCGGAGCCGGGCTGCTCTCATCCGTGCTCACACCCTGCCTGCTGCAGCTCGTCGTAATCTTCGGCGGCGTGATCGCGGGATTCTCGACCGTGCCGGGGCAGACCACCGCCGATGCTCGCCAACTCACGCCCGTGATCAGGCGCAAGATTACCCAGATCGCCGTGGCTTTCGTCCTCGGTTTTACGCTGTTGTACGCTCTGGCGGGCGCGATGATCGGCGCGATCGGCCATCAAGCGCAGCTGTTATTCGCCGAGTACAGCCGAACGGTCGCCGTTGTGTCGGGTGTAATCGTAATCCTGTTGGGACTGTGGGTCGGCCTGCGCGGTACACGCGAGTTCGCGTGCCGGATTCCGGACCGCAAGGTGATGGACAGTCTCAGGACGCGCGATGTAGCCGGAACGTTGCTGGCGTCGATAGGTTACACACTGGGCTGTACGGCCTGTTTCGGCGGCGCCATCGTCGCAACGCTCATTGTCTATGTCGGCGCAATCGGCAGCGCGACGATCGGCGCGGGCATCATGCTGACGTTCTCGATCGGCGTAGCGATACCGTTTCTACTGTCCGCTTACTACATCACCAGGATCGACAGCATCCTGGTGTTTCTCGCCAGAAACGCCAAGCCTCTGAGCTACGCGAGTATGGCCGTCATCGTAACGTTCGGCCTGATCCTGATCACGGACAACTTCCACACCGTCAGCGATATGATTTATCCCTATCTGGGATTGTCATAGGCACTAACGGAGCGTTCCTGCCGGTCATGAACAGACTACTTGATTCACTCGTGATTACCGCATCGGTTTTTATCTCCGGGACCGCATTCGCACAGGTCGATATCTCAAATCCCCTGCGGCTGATGTTCGTCGCCGATGCAACCGACAACGTCATCGATGTCGTCGACCTCATCGACGAGGAAGCGATCTATCGAATCGAAACGAAGTATCCCGTCGACGATCTGATAGCGACGCCCTACGCTCCCGTTCTCGTCTACACGAACATAGAACGCCGGCTCGTCAGCGTGTACGACCTGAGGAGCAAGGAACTCGCGAAGGAGATCGAGCTGCCGATAGCTCCGCGGCACATGGTTCTCGATACGTCGGGATCGAAAATCGGGTTCTCGGACAATGAGGACGGCGGCTTCGTGCTGTTCTCCCCCTACGCGGCCGACATCATGTTCGCGCTGGAGGACTTCCCTCCCACGAGTGATGTCCTGTTCGATCCGAACGAGGTCGATATCTACTACAGCAACAGCCGGACGGGGTCGATCGGCCTCATCGATACGAATACCAAACGCACGTTCGAGATGCCCGTAACCGATCTCGAGGGGCAGACATTGTCCTCACCGAGCCGCAGCCTCGATGGCCGCTACGTCTATGTGGCGAATAGCAGCACGGGCGAGGTCTACAGCCTCAACGCGTTCTCGAAGGTGGTCTACCAAACCTTCCATGTCGGCAACTCGCCGGCGCGACCCTACACGACCCCGGAAGGCGTCTTCCTCTACATGATGGATAAAGAGACCGGGCGCTTCGTCTCGATCGATCAGCATCGTTTCGAACCATTTGAAGATACCGTCATCGGTGAGGGCGTCGATCTCGTCACGGTCGGCCGTTTCGATCGCATGAATCTGCTGGCGAGCTCGGAGAATCGGAATTTCTACGTCTACGACAACGTGCGCAAGGCTGTCGTCGAATCCGGTGAGTTCCGGCACACGCCGTTGGACACTCAGGGTTCCGTGGACGGCCGCACGGCCTACGTCGCATTCAAGGACAGCCCCGAAGTCGCGATCGTCGACCTCGAAGATCACGAGATCAAATACGTCTCCGCCGGAAACAACGGCATCGGCGCCTTCGGCATCGGCCTCTCGAACAACGTCTGCCACTAAGGGTCAACGAGAAATAAACCGGGTCCCTTTAGCTATCTAAAGGGACCCGGTTTATTTTTCGTGGTCGATTATGACGTGGGGGATTTGGCTCAGGTCCAACTCCGTCGTTCGCCAGAGCGGCTGACTGGCGACCTTCACTCACACGTTCTCGAACTTCACGGTAAAGCACTACCGTCTCGTTCTTCGGCCCCATCTTGCAACCATTGAGCCGTAGCATATACGGCGCGGCGCACGCGATGTTTACCAGCCGCCGCGGCAAATCGTTTATGATCGACCGCTGATACTGAAGTGTCGAGACGGGGCCGCCCTCTCCGGCGCAACATAAAACAGAAGGACAACCGATCGATGAGGGCCGCAATGTCTCCGATGTTCAACTCCGCCGGCCGGGTCCGTTTGGCGACTGCAACTGCCCTTTCCGCATTGGTCTTCGTCTACGCGAGTCCCGGTTCGGCCCAAGTCACAGAGATCAATCCCGCGCCGGCTTTCTCCGGCGAGCGCCTCATGAGTCTTCCAACCGCCGATTGGATAACGAACGGCGGTAATGTCTACAATCAGCGCTACTCACCCCTCGACGATATCGATCGCGACAATGTCGCTAGCCTGAGAGGCGTGTGGCGCGCGCGCCTCGGCGGCTCGGGCGTCGCAGCCAAGTATTCGGGCGAAGCGCAACCGCTCGTCTACGACGGCGTCGTCTATATCGTCACGGGCGCTGACGACGTATTCGCGATCAGCGTGGACTCGGGCGAGACACTCTGGAGTTACGAAGCGAACCTCGACCAAGCGATCGACACGATCTGCTGCGGTTGGACGAACCGTGGCGTCGCCCTCGGCGAAGGCAAGGTCTTTGTCGGTCAACTCGACGGTAAGCTCGTCGCGCTCGATCAGCGTACGGGTGCGATCGCCTGGTCGACGCAGACCGAGCGTTGGGAGGAGGGCTTCAGCATCACGAGCGCGCCGTTGTATTACGACGGGCTCGTCATTACCGGATTCGCAGGAGCGGAATTCGGTGTACGCGGCCGCGTCAAGGCGTACGACGCCGATGACGGATCGCTGAGCTGGACTTTCTATACCGTTCCCGGTCCGGGTGAGATCGGGCACGACACCTGGCCGCAGGATAATGACGTCTATCTCTACGGCGGCGGGACGGTTTGGCAAACACCGGCCGTCGATCCGGCGCTGGACCTCGTCTACTTCTCGACCGGTAATCCGGGCCCCGACTTCAACGGCAATATCCGGGCCGGCGATAACCTGTTCACGACCTCGATCGTTGCCGTCGATGGACATACCGGGGAGTACCGCTGGCACTTTCAGCAAGTGCACCATGACATCTGGGACTACGACGCCCCAAGCCCCGTGCTGTTGTTCGATATCGAGATCGACGGCGAGATGCGGCGGGCGGCGGCGGAGCCCAGCAAGACAGGCTGGGTCTATATCCTAGATCGAGAGACGGGTGAACCGTTAATCGGTATCGAGGAACGGGCCGTGCCGCAGGAGCCTCGCCAAGCAACAGCCGCTACGCAACCCTTTCCGATCGGCGATGCGTTCGTACCGCAGCACGTGGATATCGGCCCCGAAGGTTATCCGCCGCTCGTCAATCAAGGCCGGATCTTCACGCCGTTCTGGACCGAAGGGGCCGTAATCAAGCCCAGCCACAACGGGGGCGCCAATTGGCCCGGCAGTTCGTACGATCCCGCGACAGGACACATGTTTATCTGCGCGACGGACCGCATGTCTTTCTTCAAGGGGGGCAATGAAGCGGAACCGCTCCCGCCGCAGCAGGGCGAAAGATTTCTGGGCGGCGAATTCGGTACTGTGCCGTTTCACGTATCCGGTGTCTTCGTGGCCATGGACATGCACACCAACCGAATCGTCTGGCAGCAGCGTCTCTCCGACCGATGCTACAGTGGCTCGCTCGCAACCGCGGGCGGCTTGATCTTTCTCGGCCGCAACGACGGCCGTCTGACTGCCCTTGACTCGAGCGACGGCTCGCTGCTTTGGGAATTTCAGACCGGCGCAGGCATGAACTCGCCTGTGAGCACCTTCGAGCGCAACGGCCAACAGTACGTTGTTGCTTACTCCGCCGGTAATCTCTTCGCGGGGTCCACGCGCGGTGATAGCGTCTGGCTGTTCTCGCTGGGCGGGTCACTCAACGAAATTGTTCCGGCTACGGAGGCGCCCGAATTTACAGCCACCGCTGACCGTATCGCGGATATCACGAACGGCGGGACACTGTATGGCGGTGCTTGTTCCTTTTGCCATGGGGCGACAGGTGAAGGCGGCGCCGGCGGCGTCGCACTGACCGCGGCGACGAATCTCGCTAGCGTCATGCGGCAGGTGCGAGAAGGACTAGAGGCTATGCCGCCCTTCGGTGCCGCATTTACGCCGGAGCAGATTCACGATATCAGCGCCTTTGTCGTCGAGGAACTACCCCACTGAAGTAAAGGGGTCAGATTCCTTTTTTCGCAAGGTCGTTCCAGTCTCTACTTGTTTTCGGAAAAAAGGGATCTGACCCCTTTACTTCCTACGGCGACGACGCCCTCATCGCGATCTCCACGATAAATGGACCGGGTCCCTCTCTGCGATCAGCGAAGGTCGCGCAGCGGGGGGATGTCCTCGGCTGTCGATGGCTCGGGTATCACGCACATATAATCGTAGATCGATTCCAGTTGCGTGTCGCTCATCACGTTCGGCGAATAAGCCGGGATGAGCGACAAAGTAGTTCGCGGCCTGCACATCCGTATAGCCGTCCGGTACTTCGCGCTCCATGGCGGCATCGACAGCGTTCGGTAGCACTGCCGAACGTACCGCGACATCGGCCTCCCTCTTGCGCCGTGACTTTCGGTGTCTTGGACAGCGGCACGGTGGCCAGCCCAGCGGCCGTCGCCCCCGGCCAGGAATCCCCTGCAGTTTATGCCTTCAGGCTTCTCATCGTCTTGCATGATTGCCTCTATTCCGCCACTGTACACTGATAGCGATTGACTTCTTCACCCGGCCGCCAGACCCAGTGCGCTTGCCAAGTGAAAGGCTGGAGTAACGTCGCCGGGTCCTCGATCGTCAACTCGTAGTCGAGCCTCGCGCCATTGTCGCTAACCGTGAAGCGCTCGAGAACTTCGACCACCTCGCTCTGCGGCACGCCGATCCGGCCGAAGTGCGGCCAGTTGATTCTGGACGTCTCGACGACCAGGGTATCTCCCTCCCAGCGTCCGATCGAATAGCCCAACGGCGAAGGCGCCGCGTCCGCGGCATCGATATCGGCGAGATGGATGGCCCGGACCACGTCGAACTCCTCGAATCGAGCTTCGATCGCGCCATCGACCGCGACGAATTCCATCGGGTAGGGATTTCCCATGAGCGCGGGCATGCCCGGCGCTGTGCAATCGAGCAAGGGATTGTCCTCGAACTGGTTGAATGCCCGCGCGACAGCCAAGGCTGAATCGGTCAGCTCAAGCTCGTCGGGCTCGCGAAAGTACCACGGCCAAATACCGGGCCCGCGGCTCCAAACCCGAAAGATGCCATCACCCTCCGCCGCCGTCGCTTTCGCAGGATCCACGATCCACGCGCTGCTGCCGACTTCCGACTCCGACCAGCGCGTTTCGCGCGCAGAACCGAGCAACAGCTCGGTCCCGCTCGGCAGAAGCAGATGCTCGGCGAGCATATGGCGGTCTCGTCGTGTCGAAGCGAACCCGGCAACACGCACGCGGTCGCCGGAATTGACGAGATCCGCGGTCACGCCGCGCCGGCGCTGCGAACTGAGCGCGGCGCCCTCGAGATCCCAACTCACCGTTTCACCGTCGGGCGTCGTGGTCGAAACCTCCAGCAGCACGTGCGGGTTTCTCCAGAAGACGTTGATGACCTCGCCTTCGATCTCCACGACGGACGTCTGGTCGTATTCGGTCGTTGAGTGGTGGCCGGATACCGAGATCGGCAACGCGACAAGCGCGAACGCGATCGTGATACCGGCGCCTCTAATTTCGTTGTTCATTCCTCTCCTCCGCAACGCTGTCGCGTTGTCCTCCGTCGCACTTGATCCAGACGCGCGGGTGCTGCACCTCAACGCCGGCAGAGCTGGCGAAAGGGGTCGAATGCCTCGCCGAGGCCGCTCGTATCGAACCTGGCCGCCACGGCAGTCCTCGCAAAAGGCGTAACTTCGAACGACACGCTGCCCGCTTCTATGATATCCGTGATGAAGGCGACGGTGCGCGCCGGATAAAACGCGGAACGGCCGTCCGTAGACAGGTTCCAGTCTCTCGTGCCGGCTTCTTCGTTCCCGATACGAGTCGATATCGAGGCCCAGCTCCCTAGATAATCCTCCCAGCGAACAGACAGGCTCGTCCTGCCCCGACGACAGCTTATGGTCATCGCTATTGCGTACCCTTCGGTCGATGCGCCCGACACGGCCCAGGAAGAAAATGAGACGGAAACCGGGTCGCTGTCGGCGTCTACGGATACCGTCCACTCGCCCGTCGCCGGAAGCTCCGACGCGCTCGACGGCATGTCTACTATTCGACTCGCGTATGCCTCCGGTATCGCGACGACCTCCGGTGGCTCGAGACCGACGGAACTCGCTAGCTCGTCGTAGCACGCAAGGCGCGGCAACGTGTCCTCGATCTCCGCGCAATCTGCCAGGCCCTGCTCCGTCTGGGCACCGGCGGAAAAGGGAAGAACTGCAAAAATACCGACCGCCCAGCCTCGCCTGAAATTCATCACCATTCCCTCACACCCAGCTCTCTGAGCGAGCTACTGCGTCGAGCCGCTGATGGTCTGGTGCAGATCTCGATTGAATACGGCCCGGTACGCTATGATCAACATCATCTCTCCCTATTCCCATTTCGAGTTCGGCCCGCCTCAGCCTACGCCCTTGGGCCTGGCCGAAGCGAAGCCGGTAACCGCCACCGGCTACTTCGTTGTGTAGGTCTCGCTGTGCTGATTACGGCCGTTGACGATCGTATAACTGCTACCATCAGGCTGTACCTCGGCCTTGATCCAGTAACCCTCATCGTTTTCTTCGGTTAGGTTCGCAATCATCGACTCACTGGTATTGTGATACTCGTCGGTGCCCAACGCGCGATGAAGCTGCCAAATGCCTTCGATATTGGGCACTCCCGCCATCGCTTCATATCCCTCCGGGCTGCCACCCTTGCGGGCACCATTACTCGAAACGGCTGCCGTAGCGCCGAGCGCGGACACAAGCTGCGGCGCGATATTGTTACCGTGGTGGGGGACCTGCATCAGATCGACGACACCCACGAGATTCTCCGGACACGCGAGCGCATGTTGGCCGCCGAAGGTCAGGTCGCCCAGATTAAGAAACTGAAAGCCTCCGAGCGTCACGATATAGCCTACGCTACGAGCGTTCTCACCTGCATTCTCGCGACCGGGGTCGGCGCCGTTGCAGAGCGTATTCGGGCCCTGAGGATCCATCGGCTTAAGTGGAACCGCCATGTTCGACGTCACGATCGTGAGGTCGACACCTCGTAGAGGCAGCACATCACCCGGTCTGACCGGTGTCGGTGCCCTCCTCTCTGCGGTCGCGGCCGCTGCAAGATAAGCCTCCCAGGCACGCTGGCCACGTTCCGTAGTCTGCTCGACACTCTTGCCATGGTCAATGAATTCGCCGATCTGTACGAGTCGCCCGAGCGCTACCAAGCCGCCGACGTGGTCACCGTGAAAATGTGAGGCAATGAAGTAATCGAGGTTGTCGATCCCGGCGTCGTTCATCGCATCGACGACTCGTTTAGCATGGCTGTCGTCCGGCCGACTATAGCCCGCATCCATGAGGACCGACTGGCCTTCCGGCGTCACGAGCAGCGTCGCTGCGCCACCTTCAACGTCGATCCAGTAGATATCCAGCGTGTCCTGAGCCTGGGTATTCAGCCCGAGGCAACTCAGCACAATTCCAACGCTCAGGTTCAGTCGTTTCATAGCACCCTCCAGTATCCGGACTTGGATCTAGGCTCTTGAGGCCAGTACCGGTGGGGGGTGAGTATACCGTTATTGGTTAGTGCGGCTGATCTTAGTGTCAGTGGCATGCGAACGAGGCTCCGATGGGTCTATTTCGCCGTGACATTCGCACCATCAGCTTGGAGAGCTTCTTGTCGCGGCTCACGAACAACATCAAAGACACCCATATTCATGTTCTGTGTAAGAACCTACCGACCCTCATTTAGATCTCTTCTTAAGTTTTCTGATCATTAGACGAGTGGAGAACCACAACATGAAGCCGCCAGCTATAAAGAGGCCAGCTACAATCAATAGCACAGGGATTCCGAGATTATAAAGAACCTGCATTTCTTCTGGCATAAGCGCCAATTGAGCCGGCCCTCCCTCTACTCGAACGTTTAGCCACACCGATCCAGCAAAAGCCACCAACGCCGCAGCCACCGAAAAGAAAACAGCTCGCAACGTCGACTTGCTAGTAATGCTGGTTAGTTCGACCTCGGTGATGGGATACATCTTCATATCAGGCCCTGCGATCTCCTGCATGACGATCCCGGCGTCTCCTTCTGCGACGCCCCCAGAAGGCGTGGTGTATCCGACGATGTTAGGTCGCGTTGGCGGAGTGCTGCTTTATCCTGCCGTGAGGCTTGATCGTCTACATTAGCCATCCCGCAACCTTAACGACATTGCGTCGTTTTGCCCCCCAAACTGATGACATGCCTTCCCCGAAGAACGAGAATGATTCTTCGCCCTGATTGTACCCAGTTCAGGCCAAAAGATGGTCCGAATCAGGCAAAAACCGTCTGGGCCAGGCTGGATTGAAGTATTCACCGAGCGAAATATCACAGTCACAGAAAAGAAGAAGTCCAATATGAAGATTACTCGCGTTGGAGTGGCTATGGCAAAGAATGTCTTTCAGGCACATGGCGTCAATATTGTAACATTCGTTTCTATGCTCCAGTCCTTTCCCCGCTCTCCTTAAGCGACTACATCGTAAACTGTTAGCGTGCTTCCCTGGTAAAGAGCCTTGAGCTCTGGTTTCATTGCCTGATGCACATCGGAACTACGCCACGCAGCTGCCGTCTCTGGCGATTCAAATCGAATGACCATCTGGTAGTGTGTTGGGTTTTCCTGCTCACGCAGTAGTTCGACTGTTACAAAGCCAGGCATTGAAGCCATAGCCGGTCGATATTTATCGCTAAAGAACTTTTCGAAATTATGAGTTCTATCAGGTAATACACTAAAAGTTACGTGACGCTCAATCATTGGCAATATCTCCCCTGTCTGGGATAGGAAAAAATCTCTTGTTCTCCTTGTTCGTGCCCATCACACCTGGCGATGCTACAAGGAGCTTAACTATGACGCCCGATTAGAGGAGCGGACATTCGAGAATATTTTTTGTCGGTTAAATGCCCTTGTCTTCACCGTGTACGTGGTAGGCGATGTCGCGCGATGGTGGCCGACCCATAATATCGGCGCCAGTCGGCAACCAGGCGCACGGGTTGGTGCCCGGAGCCCAAACTGTCTTGCAGCCACCGGGCACAAAAAACTCGACAAAGACAAACTCTTCATCGCTATCGTTGACGAAGGAATGAACTTCCATTTCGTAGTTGTAGAGCACATCGCCGGCACTTAGCTCTGATACCTCGCCCGCTAGCAACGCGGTACAGTTTCCCTTCAGAACATATTGGAAATGTTCAGCCCCTTCATGGTGGTGTGCCGGCGCCTGCGTACCTGACGGGTAGCGGATCATCTCACCCCGATAAGCGCTCGTGCCGGTCAAAGTCCGGGTTGCCATGTAAATACGAGTGCGCTCATCATGTTCCGATTGCAGCACCGGCTCGTGCGACCAGTCTGTCGTCCTTAACTCTGGCGATGTTTCGGCAACATTAGGATCGAATCGTGCAGCGTCGGGAACCGTCGCCATCAACAAACGGATGCTGTCAGTAGCAGCCCTGAATGTACCAGCATAACCCAGAGGTAGATAAGTCACACCATTGGTCTCCAGATTCTGGCCATAGCCAGCTAGCGAACCCGAACCGTCGATAACCTGCAGCCAACCGAACGAATCGTCTTTCAATTGCCAGTCGAATGCCGCCCCGTTCTCAAACGTTATGAGATCGAGCAAAACATTATTCGAGCTTGTATTTTCCGGCGACAGCAGCGACTTCTTCGTTACCCCTGCGCCGATCGTCTGAGCTGTGACTTCTTTACCGCGAACGATGATAGGCATTGCATTCTCCTAAGAATTAGAACGATTCTGGCTTTGATCGCAATTTGCTATTGTTCAGTGTAATCAATGGGGTGACAGTTTCGATTGTGCAGCTGCCTGCATATTAACTGCTTGAATTCAACTGCAAAGTACAACTCTAACTGAACGGTGAGAGAGGCAAGGTGCGTTAACATCAATGCTTTTCCCACCATTCAGTTAGAGTTGTACTTTGCAGTTGAATTCAAGCGGTTAACAGACGGCTGCTTTCGGCCAGAAGCGGTCATTCGTTAACGGTTAACCCAACGATGAGTTACAAAGGTACGCGCGTGAGGATCCATCCACCTGAAACATGGACCTCGGCGACCTCGGTCGCTATCCCCTCATTCCCGCGAGTAAAGCTGTACGCCCAACCGCAGCTGCAATCGAACGTGGTCTCGGACTGGGGAAGGAGCCGCAATTTCTCACCGCCGTTCCTCTGCATGAACAGCTCACCGTCCTCCAGCGTGACTTCCATCGTGACGGCATTCTCCAAGTACATACCTCTGTACGTCCCGACATATTTGGCGAGGACCTCCCGAGAGACTTCCACGACCGTTTCGTCCCTCTCCACAACCTCGGTGCTCCAGTTGCCGCGTTCCCCCGCGTAGGCCTCGTTACAGACGGTTTCGAGCATCTCTTCGTCAGCCACGAAGCCCATCTCGATGACCACATTCAGCGGTGACTCGAACGTACCGGGATCCTCGTAGGTCACGTCTAGCTGGATGTGCCCGAAGTCCGAGCGATGGTAGCGCTCCGTAATGCGCAGGCGCTCAGTGTGCGAGACTCCGCGACTCAGCCAGGTCTTATCGTTGTAGCCGTTGCTCTCGACTATCAGCGAATCACCGTCCCAACGGCCGACGGAGTAACCCATCCAGGTTGGGAGCGGATCCGGCTCGAGTTCGCGGCCGTCCGTGAAGATCTGGCGATAGGTCCCGTCGTTATAGAGCATCGCGATCATGGTTGGATGTTGCACAATCCTTCGCAACCCATACGAGTTGCTAACGTTGGTGAGGTTGCCCGGCCCACTCGGCAGGCACCGAAAGCGGGGGTTATCCGTGAAGAAGCGGCTCTCGCGCTCATCGAGCAGCGTGCGCACCCACGCCTGGAACTTGCTCCGATCGTTCAGATCACCGCGAACTCGCTCGGTGCGCCACAAGCCCGACAGATCGGGATGACCATCCGCGGTGCGCGGCGTGGGTACGGACAGATCCGGCACATCGCCGGCCGTGCGCGGGACTCCCGGTGTAGGCAGCGTCAGCCACTGTGCCGCCAGCGGCGTGGTTGACGCCAACAAGACCAAAGTCGTGAGTCGTTTTTTCATGTTGTTCCCCTCAGAGCCAGTGCTAAGATTGTCTGATTCGTAACCACACTCTAGCCTAGATATTATATGTAAGTTACTTGTCATTATGATGCCCAGGAGGGCCTATCATGAGAACTGTGTTCTCAGTTTTTGTCGGCGTGGCATGGCTTCTGACGGCTGCGCCTGCCGTACCTCACCACTCGTTTGCCGCCGTATTCGACATCAACCAGCCGGTCGAATTTACTGGCACGGTCACGCGACTCGAATGGACGAATCCCCACGCTTGGATCCATATCGACACCGAAGACGCCGACGGTAACGTGCAGAGTTGGTCGATCGAGCTGATCGGCATTAACACGCTACTCAAGCAGGGCTGGAGACCCAACGTATTGAAACCAGGCGACGTCGTCAACGTGAACGGGTTCGGCGCGAGGGACGGCAGTAATTCCGCAAATGCTTCCGTGGTCACTATTGTAGACACGGGCGAGCAGCTCTGGGTAAGCGCGCCGCGAGAGGATTACTGAATAGCTACGAGCGGACCTCAAGCGTCGGCCCACGCAGGCGTCAGCCGTGCGTAAAGGTCCGGAGCCGGCACTTTCCAATTCCTATGCTGCGGGCCAGCATGATCGTACGCTCTTGCCTCCGGAAGCGGATGATCAGTCGGGGGGCAAACTAGACTGACCGGCAGGAACGGGTTGGTTCGTAACCTTAGCTTCAACGGCGAAATATATCATCCGAACTTCCGCTTTGGAGCACATATGAGCCGCTCGGTTTCGTCATGTTAAGAATTCAGTTAACGGGGAAGTACGGCCAGGCGCGAAAATTCACGGGGTGCTCTTGGCACTCATTGGCCTGAAGCGCTTGCTCCACGGACGACGCTAGATCGTCGGCCAAATCCAATACGATCGTGTTGGTCACTATCTGGGCAACGGCCACTCCCCTCGCATTGACGATTTCGGAGATGAGTGTCGCATCACTGCTAAGTATCAGCAGGATAGTCTCTTCAGATTTATTAAGTTTATTAGGCTTTCCCGGACGAGAATGGATCTTACTGGATGGGTATATGGCGCGGCTGGCAGGATTCGAACCTGCGACCCCTGGTTTCGTAGACCAGTGCTCTATCCAGCTGAGCTACAGCCGCTCAAACCCAGTGCCGGTCAGTTCGTCGAATGGACGTCGTGAGTACCTGCTGTGCCGTGCATTCACGGCCCGCTGGCTTCCGGCGAGGTTGTGTATTGTACTGTCGGTGAGAGCCCGAAGCCTAGAGGCAATCCGTGTGCTAGAAATAGGACTGCTCGGCGTGGTCGTCTAAATAGGCTCGCAGATACTCTTCGTAGCACTCGGCAACTCGGCGCGTCAACGCTCCACCGCCCGTCGGAAACTCGAGCTCAGTACCGTCAGCTAAGCGCAGGCTGACAACCGGCATCACCTCACGCGTTGCACTCGTGATGAAACATTCAGTCACCCCGGCCAGTTCTCTGACCGCAATGTCTCTTTCTTCCGTCGCTAGTCCTCTCTCCTTGCAGGCTTCATGCACGGCTATTTTCGTCAGTCCCCGCAGGTTACCGGCAGTTTCAGCCGGCGTAACGATATGGTCTTCGATGACAAAAAATACATTGCTGTTCGACGCTTCGGTGACCAGCCCAGCATCGTTCAACATGATACAGTCGTCTGCAGCCAACGCTCGCGCCTGAATGACACCCAGAATATTGTTCAGGTAATTCCCGCCCTTGATATTCGGATCGAGTGAATTTATCGGGTTTCTCAACACCTCCGGAAT
>CAYXNS010000044.1:18837-20757 GCA_964466315.1 uncultured Gammaproteobacteria bacterium | reverse complement strand
CACCCGACCGTGACTCATCCCACCGTCAGACTGTAGAATCCCCGGAAACCAAGCATCTTGCGGGTGTTGTTCAATGGTAGAACCTCAGCTTCCCAAGCTGATGATGGGGGTTCAATTCCCCTCACCCGCTCCACAGCCGATCGAGTAGCTATAAACGAACTGGGAATCGAGCCGTGAAGTGTCTTGATTGTTGACGATCATCCGATCGTACGGCAGGGCTTGAGTCAGCTCATCAATGCCGAGAAAGATCTCGAGGTTTCTCGAAGACAGGCTACGAGGAATACTCGACCGGTGAGTTATCGTGGGGCTCTCGGGCTAGCGGTTGTCGGTATCTGGACGACAGTGACCGTGTTCGCGGCGACAATCCGGACTATCGAAGTCGACCATGACGATGGGGTCTACAGTCTGGTCTCCAGTACCTACATAGATGCGCCGCGTGAGGCGATTTTTGAGGTGCTAACGGACTATGAGCGCTTCGGTCGTATCTCAAGCGCCTATACGGAGTACGGCTTCATGGAGCCGGCGGCGGACGGCGCGTCGATCGTCTATACCACCATGGAGGGCTGTGTGCTGTTCTTCTGTGTGAGTATGCGACGCGTCGAGCGCATGGAAACGATCGCACCGAATTTCATCCGTACCGACACCTTGCCCGAACAGAGTGACTTCAAGTCGAGCGTCTCGGAGTGGACGCTAGTGCCAGAGGCAGGTGGTACGAGTATGACGTACCGTCTGACGATGGAGCCAGACTTCTGGGTTCCGCCACTAATCGGGCCTTGGGTGCTGAAGCAGCGCCTGATGCGCGGCGGTACGGGCGCCGTCAATCGTATCGAGCGTCTCGCGAGAGAGACGGCGGCGCTCTCCGACCGCTCCCACTAACGACGTGGACTCTTTCTCTCGCAGGCTTCTAGCCTGGTATGACGAGCACGGACGTCACGATTTGCCCTGGCAGGTCGCTGCGACTTCCTACTCGATTTGGGTTTCGGAGATCATGCTCCAGCAGACACAGGTCGCAACGGTGATTCCTTATTTCGAGCGATTCATCGCGTGTTTCCCCACCGTCAGCGACCTCGCTGCGGCCTCGCGCAATGACGTCCTCGCGCGCTGGTCGGGATTGGGCTATTACGCCAGAGCGAGAAATCTACACGATGCGGCCAAGTGCGTTGTCGCAAATCATGCCGGCGAGTTGCCGCAATCGATTGACGAACTCGTAGCGTTGCCGGGTATCGGTCGCTCCACGGCAGGTGCGATTCTCGCGCTCGCTCACGGTCGGCGGCAGGCGATACTGGACGGGAACGTCAAACGAGCCTTGGCCCGCTATCACGCCGTGGCGGGTTGGCCCGGACGGACGGCAGTCCTCCGCGTGTTGTGGGAATTCGCCGAGAAGCACACGCCACACGAGCGGGTAGCCGACTATACGCAGGCAATCATGGATCTTGGCGCAACCGTCTGCTCACGTCGCCGACCCCGCTGCAACGAATGCCCCGTGAGCCGCCGATGCGCGGCGCGAATAAGTGGTACTCAAGCGGAGTTACCCGGTCGAAAATCGAAGACGGAGCGTCCACAACGACGCGTAGCCGTGATGCTCGTTCGCGACGAGGAGCGGCGAATATTGCTGAAGCGGCGCCCGGAAATGGGTATCTGGGGAGGGCTCTATAGTCTGCCCGAACTGTCCGAGGGTGATGACGTTCAAGGCTGGTGCGATCGCAATCTCGGTACCGCTGTCTCGAGCCATGAAGAATTAACCCCGATCGAGCATTCATTTACTCACTTCGATCTGCGCATCGAGCCCATGGTACTCGAGCTGGAGGGCAAGACTCGTCAGGTTATGGATAGCACTGATTGGCTTTGGTATAAACCGGCTCAAGACCTTGATTTCGGCATCGCAGCGCCGATCGCTACGTTACTGAGGTCACTGCACTA
>CAYXNS010000044.1:9524-18827 GCA_964466315.1 uncultured Gammaproteobacteria bacterium | reverse complement strand
GAGAGAATTGAATGGCCCGGACCGTAATCTGTGTGATCTTGGGAACGAAGTCCGAGGGGTTGGATCGGCCGACTTATCCGGGCGACCTGGGCCAACGTATATTCGACAACGTTTCGAAGGTAGCGTGGCAACGCTGGCTCGGCCATCAGACGATGCTGATTAATGAGTACCGTCTGACTCCGATCGAACCCAGGGCACGCGAGTTTCTGGAGAAGGAGATGGAGAAGTTCTTCTTCGGCGAGGGCTCCGAGCGGCCACCGGATTTCGCCGACGAATAAAGAAGGGCCCGTGTCCCTTTTTTCCCGATCATCTCCGATCCCACGTAATCAAAAAAAACGGACACGGCCCCGTTTCTTCTACCGATTCATGCGATTCTCGATGAGCTCTTCTACCACCGACGGATCCGCCAACGTCGACGTATCACCGAGATCGCCGAACTCATCCGCGGCAACCTTACGCAGAATCCGCCGCATGATCTTCCCTGAACGCGTCTTCGGCAGGCCAGGCGCCCACTGCAACAGGTCGGGAGCCGCAATCGGGCCGATCTCCTTGCGTACCCACTTCACAAGTTCATCGCGCAATTCGTCGTTAGGTTCCTCGCCGGCATTCAATGTGACGTACGCATAGATGCCCTGACCCTTAATGTCGTGCGGATAGCCGACGACAGCGGCTTCTGCGACGTATGGATGAGAGACCAACGCGCTCTCGACTTCTGCCGTACCCATCCGGTGACCGGAGACGTTGATGACATCGTCGACACGCCCCGTGATCCAGTAGTCGCCGTCGGCATCGCGGCGGGCGCCGTCGCCCGAAAAGTACATTCCAGGGAACTGGCTGAAGTAGGTATCGAAGAACCGCTGGTGATCGCCGTAGACGGTTCGCATCTGACCCGGCCAGCTATCCAGAAAGACGAGGTTACCGACGGCCTCGCCATCGCGAATATTACCTTCATGGTTGACGATCGCCGGCTTGATACCGAAGAATGGACGCATCGCCGAACCCGGTTTCAGGTCCATCGCTCCAGCCAGTGGCGTGATCAGAATTCCGCCGGTTTCCGTCTGCCACCACGTATCGACGATCGGGCATGAACTGTCACCGACCACATGGTAGTACCACTCCCAGGCCTCCGGGTTAATCGGCTCGCCGACGGTCCCGAGGATGCGCAGGCTCTCTCTCGATGTGCATTTTACTGGTTCGGCACCGTCGCGCATGAGCGCGCGGATAGCCGTCGGTGCCGTATAGAAGATATTGACCTGGTGCTTATCCACGACCTGCCAGAACCGGCTTGAGTCGGGATGGTTCGGTACACCCTCGAACATCAGCGTCGTGGCGCCGTTCGCTAACGGCCCATAGACGATATAGCTGTGGCCCGTGACCCAGCCGACATCGGCCGTGCACCAGTAGATGTCACCATCGTGATAATCGAAGACGTAGTGATGGGTCAGCGCGGCGTAGAGCAGGTAACCGGCCGTGGTGTGCAGCACGCCTTTCGGCTGGCCCGTCGAGCCGGACGTATAGAGAATGAATAACGGATCCTCGGCGTTCATCGGCTCCGATGGGCAGTGGGTACCGGCTGCGGTTGTAATCTCGTGATACCAATGATCGCGCCCGTCTACCCAGTCTATCTCACCGCCAGTACGACGAACCACAATGACGGAATCGATGTACTCCTCGGAAAGACCGCCGATGGCGGCATCGACGTTGGCTTTCAGCGGAATCGTCTTGCCGCCGCGCAGACCTTCGTCAGCCGTGATGACGACATTGGATGCACAGTCCTCGATTCGCCCCCTGAGCGCTTCGGGCGAGAAACCACCGAATACGACCGAGTGGACCGCGCCGATACGGGCACAGGCGAGCATCGCGACAGCGGCCTCGGGAACCATCGGCATGTAGATCGTGACGCGATCGCCCTTTTTCACTCCGAGTAAGCGTAGCGCGTTGCCGAAGCGGCACACGCGCTCGTGCAGGTCGCGGTAGCTGATATGCAGATCGTCGTTGGGGTCATCGCCTTCCCAGATGATGGCGGTCTGCTCACCCCGGTCAGCTAGATGGCGGTCCAGACAGTTTGCTGCGACATTCAGTTCGCCATCGGCGAACCAGCGGATGTGAAGATCCTCGGCTGCGAAGGATATGTCTCGGACTTGCGTGAACGGCTTGAGCCATTCGAGTCGTTGTGCCTGCTTACTCCAGAAAGCTTCGGGATCTTCTACGGACGCGGCATAGAGCTCCGCGTAAGTACTCGCATCGGCCCAAGCGTGCTCGGCGACCCCGGCCGCAACGGGATAGGTCTTTTCTGCGCTCATGGCGTCGGGTCGTCTCTCTGACTTTTTCTGCGCCGGGAGTAATCATAAGCGCCCGGGCAGGATTTTTGACCCCCATAATAACCGATGCGCCTTGACTACCATGGAAGCGGACCGGTCTAATAGCCGCCACGCCGAGACGGCCAGGTAGCTCAGTTGGTAGAGCAGCGGACTGAAAATCCGCGTGTCGGGTGTTCGATTCACCCCCTGGCCACCACTTTTCCCCCCGTGTGCAAATACGAGAGAAGACGTATCCGGTACTGGGTATATGAAGGTAAGTACTGGAGATTCTTGGTTTCGGGAGAGTGGTAGTATTACAACTTCGGGCAGTGAATAAGTGGAACTGGCTATCATGTGGTGCACTAGATTACTGGCGATCGCCTTCGCGGCAACCGCATTCTTCATTCTCCTGAGCTTTTCGCCAGTTGGACAGGCGCAGAAGCCGGAGCACCCGGTTCTCGAGGGTATTTGGCGACCCATGGGCATGGGTATGGGTATGGGTACGGGTCCCCGCTTTTCCATCGGCGGGCTAAGAGATGTCGAGCCGCCAGTCTTCACGCCCGAGGGCCAGGTATGGGTAGACGGTTTCGACTTCCCGGATGACGAGACGATCCGCTGTGTTGAAGACGGAGTGATTCGGCAGCTGATCCATCCCTACCCCCAGGAGACCCGGCAGGGACTCGACACGTTTCTCATCAAGTACGAAGCATGGGAAGCCGTCAGAGTGGTCTATCTCGACGGGCGAGGCCACCCGGAAGGTCAGCCTAATAGCTTAATGGGACATTCGATCGGCCGCTACGAAGGTGACAGTCTGATCGTCGAAACCGTCGGGCTTGCCGAAAAAGTCAACAACATCCCGATGTTCCACATGCTCAGCGATCAGCATACGGTGACGGAGCGCTACACGCGCAGCGACGATGGGAAAACTCTGACGATCGATGTCGTCGTAACGGATCCGGTGACTTTGGCAGAGCCGTGGCACTTCACGAAAGTACAGACCTTTTACGAGGACTACGATCTGCTCGACTACAAGTGCATCGATCGCCCCCGCCTCCAATAGCGAAGGGCTCGACGGCTTATGAGCCGATCTCGACGCCGTCGGTCGTGGTCAGTGATCTCCAACCGACGGCATTCGTGCCGTCACGCGAGGGGCTGCCCGTCACGATCACCTCCATCCCCGGTTTGATCGTATCTCTGTTCCATCCCCGGCGGATCAGGTTGTTTTTGCTGCCGCCCTCGGCCATCCACAGCTCCGCTTTGCCCGCTTCATTCGTCACTTCCAGATAGACCCGCGAGTGAGGATTCTCGAACCAGAACTCGGTCACGACGCCTTCTATTGTCGTCGTCTCCTCCGTCAGGAAAAAAGCGACGAAGGAGTGATGCCCATATACCGCTGACCCGTAGCCCAGGGCTCCGAACGTCAGAAGCGCGATGCTGCGCCGGCTTCTTTGAATTAGTTTTGTAAAGATTGTCATGTCGCTCATGATGTTTGGTCTCCTGTTAGCAAACCGAGGCAACCTCGGCGCTGAGCGCCATGGCGTCTAAGTAAGTCTAGTTAGCAAGACGCCAAAGGAAGAGCCATACGAGGATTTACCTATGGTCAGGAAATCGCTCGAATGACAGCTTCCGGCCACTGTGGGTCGTTCCGATACTCTAAGACTGATTCTAACTCGATCTCAAGGAATGTCCGCTTTCGGGCGCTAACGAGACGTTAAGAATGGCTACATTAAGGAGATTCTTAACGGTGAAAACCGGCCAGAGGAAGACATTCGGTACCCAAACTACTGTTCCCCTCCAGGGCCGTCAATCAATCCATCGACCAACGCTCGAAAGTCGGAATCGATCTTGATTATGTTGCTGCTCCAAATTCTTCTTGCCTGATCAGAAGCAAATACGATTTACTTAAGCTACCGTAATCGCTTCGGCAAGTGCTGCGATATCTGCCTCGTCATTGTAAAGATGCGGCGAAACCCTCACCGCATCGCCCCGAAGTGAAACGTAAACATTGTGCCGCTCCAGCTTTCGCTGAATAGATGGCAGAGCCGCATGGTCGATGTTCCGTATACCAAACAGGTGCGCCGCGCGTTCAGATGCTGAGGTCATCCGGAAATGGCTGCCGTTGAGCAGACCCTCCAGTTGCTCCCCAAGCTGCTGGCAGTAGTCCTGCACTGCTGTCGGGCCCCATTCAAGAACCTGCTTCAATGCCGCAGTTAACATCGGCATCAATACGAAATTGGACCGCTCCCCAACGTCAAAACGGCGAGCACCAGGCTGGAACTCATCCCTGTAATTCACGAGATTGGCAAAGTCCTGACTGTTCTCGCGGGCAATCCAATTGTGTTCCAACGGTTCCGCATCAAGAAAGCGCTTACCAAATACTGCTACGCCGAGGCTGTATGGTCCCATCAACCATTTGTATCCAGCGCAAACCAGCATGTCCGGTTGCACGGATGAAAAATCGAACGCGAGTGCCCCAACGGTTTGGGTGCCATCGACGATGAACACAGCGCCGACCTCGCGCGCTCGGGTGCCAATCGCTTCGAGATCGAAAACCGTGCCGTCAGTCCAGTGAGCAGAGCTAAGCGAGACGACGGCCGTGTGCGCGTCGATTGAGTCAAGCAACCGCTGATTCCACGCTACGCCCTGACCTTCGTGCTTTTCAGGGCGCGACACCATGCGCATTCGGGCGCCGGTAGCCCTACACCGTTCGCGCCAGGCGTAAACGACACTCGGAAACTCCTCACCGGGAACGACCACGTTTTGCCCGCGACAAAGTGTCGTCGCATTGGCCGCGATAGCGATTCCGTAGCTGACAGCAGGTATGACCGCCACCTGATCGGCCGGTGCGTTTATCAAGCGACCGGTAAGGCGGCGCAGCTCTTCCAATGGTTCGTAGAATGTCTCGACACCGATTCGCCACGGTGCCGATTTCATTCTGACACTCTCAATGCCGACCTGTTCCACTTGCTTCAGCGATGGGGACATATACGCGCAGTTAATGTAGTGCACGTCACTGGGAATGCAGAACTTATGCCGCTGAGACGCAATCATCGAGGCTAGCCTTCATTTTCTCGAATCGACTGGGAAGACATCATTCTAGCGAAACGGCGACCGGCCGATACGTCCGATTTGGAGATCAATCGAGACGTTCGTTTATCGAGAAATCCTAGCCAGCTTACTTCTCGAATCGGCTAGTTGCGGACATTCAAAGTCTCACTTCGCCACGCCGGCTTCGTACTCTGCTGCCCGAGTTCTCGCCCCTTTAACCACGTTGATAATCCCGTAGTTGTGCTCGTGGCAGGCGAATTCAAATAACCTTGGTGAGTCCATCATGGGTAGAGGAACCTCTATGCTCCACGGTGCCTCCCAGGTTGTTGGATCCGTAACCGTCGCCTCCCAAAGGAGTGTGTCATCGGCGACTCGAGTGAACCGTTCCACGAGGCGCATGTTGCCCGCTGAGCCTTCCCATTTACGCTTCTCATGGAAGTTTGTGGTCTCCACGATGAGGGTGTTGCCCTCCCAGTGGCCTCGCGAATCTCCCAGCCAGCTACGAACACTTTCCGGCGCGTGATCCGAATTATTTAAGGGGATGACGCGAATATCACTGTTCTCCTCGGTGATAAGTAACACGTAGTCTTGCGTCTGTACGATCTGGGAGTGACCCGTGTTTTGCGTGAAGGGAACATTCGGCGGCCCCTCGTTACCTAGGATGCAGCGCTCGGCTAGACCTCGGGACTCTAGCGTGTGCCGTCGCTGTTGCGCTCGATATCGCTCCAGTCCCTCCGGCGTCATGTCAGGAAGCTTGCCATCCGGCGGATCCACGATCATTGATGTTCGACGACTCGGTCGGATTGGGGTCTGCCAGTTGTCTAGCGCGAACTCAGTCCAGTCGTAATGCACGGTCGCCGGGTCGACAGAGGCGTCGGCGATGACGGCCCGCCGGAAGTTCTCTATTGCCTCCTGACGCCTGTAAAGGGGCTTGTCAGCAAGTTCGTCGGGGCGTTCCAGCGGCGTGTAGGATGCAAATGACCAGTAGCCCTGCAAGATCGGATCTCCCCATGGCATACGCGGAGGCTCAGGGCGAGGTAGCGTGGAATCCCACACTCGCTCAATCGCATTCGCGATAAAGTTTTCGGCATCCTCTTGGAAGTAAGCGAAGGTCGACTCAGCGGTGTGCGGCGAGGCGGCCCGAGCCGCTTCAAGAGTTTCTTCTGACTCCTGATTGACGAGAGCTGACGCTGGAACCTGCCCGACAGATTGCGTAGCGATTAGGCCGAATCCAGCGACAGTGGCCATCGCCACAACCGCTGTTCCGGATGGTCGAATGTGCGTCAAAGACCTCTTTCTCCGAAGTAGATTCACGCTTCGATACCGCTTCAACTATCTTCTAACTCTAATACGTGAGCGGCCACGATCTTTCGATGTGCACATTGAAGAACATCGCTCCAGACTTTACCCAATGTCTTTCGGCCAGAAGCAGGCATTCGGGCCAATCCCAATCAGTGTATTCTAAACGTCCGCTTCGCTGCTTCTGAATATTCGTCTGCATTGATTCTATTGCCTTTTCTTAGAGATCTCGGCTAGTCTTCTTGCGCACCGTTAACAATATTAAAGATAGCCTATTTTGTCGGTACGGACTATTCGGGACCCACAGGGACTTTCGGTTATGTCGTCGCAGGCGTGGGCCACAACGGCCTGATCTGCGCGTCCTACCTGTGGGCACTTGATACCCGGCATCGTCGAAGGCATTGATCAGCGTCTTGATGATCGCATATTTACGTGATCAAAAGGATCGGAATTTCTTGGGAACTTTTGATGATTCAGACTCAGAATCATCGGTAGACCTTTCTCCGGGGTGACGGGCCGTCTTGCCACTTGGTAGTGCCCGCGTCGCGTAGGATCACAGCCATGGGGTCGGAGCTTGTCAGGAATGCGGGCATGAGAGCGTCACGGGAATTTCAGGTTTTTGTCAAGCCGATCGGCGCGGTGTGCAACCTCGATTGCCAATACTGCTATTACCTCGACAAGCGCAGCCTGTACCCGATCAGCGAGTGTTTTCGAATGCCGGATGAGCTGCTCGAGCGGTATATCGTCGAGCACATTCACGCATGCCCGATACCGACCGTGATGTTTTCCTGGCACGGCGGTGAACCCACGCTCCTCGGGCTCGAATATTTCCGCCGCATCGTCGAGTTGCAGCGCAGACACAACCTCCCCGGACGTCAAATCGTCAATGGCATTCAAACCAACGGGACCCTCCTGGATGAGGAATGGTGCCGATTCCTCGCCCAGGAGCATTTCTACGTTGGGCTGAGCCTCGACGGTCCCAAGGAGATGCATGACGGATATCGCGTCACCAAAAGGGGGAAGCCGACACACGACCGTGTCATGCGCACGTTGCGACTTCTTCAGGATTACGGGGTGACGTGCGATACCCTTTGCGTCTTGCACGACCGCAATACCCGCCACCCTCTGGAGCTCTATAGGTTCTTCAAGGAGGTCGGGATCCGACAGATGGTCTTCCTGCCCCTGGTCGGGAGGAGTGCCAGCGGGACCGTCACCCCGGAGTCGGTGACACCGGAGGATTTCGGAACCTTCCTGTGCGCGGTCTTCGACGAGTGGATCCGCTATGACGCGGATCGGATTTACGTTCAGTGGTTCGAGGAGACGATGAGACCGCCGCGCGGGCTCGAGCATGCGCTGTGTATCCTGCATCCAAACTGTGGCCAGTTTCCGGTGCTCGAGCACAACGGGGACTTCTACTCCTGCGACCATTACGTGGATCGCTCCCATTACCTCGGAAACCTGCGCGACAAAACCCTCCTGGAGACTCTCGACAGCCCGGAGCAGAAGACCTTTGGGAAGTCGAAATCGGCCACGCTGCCTCGTCGTTGCCGGCGTTGCGATGTCCTGGAGTATTGCAACGGCGGATGCCCGAAGGACCGATTCATGATCACACCCGAGGGCGAGGCCGGGTGGAACTACCTTTGCGTGGGGCTTCGCCGATTCTTCACGCACGCGCGGCCCTATGCGAAGCGGTTCGCCAGGTCGCTCCGCGTCGGCGGCACGATCGAGAGCTTCATGAGTGAGCTGCGGTCCGCAGACGCAGGCCCGCGCGTAACGGTTGGCCGCAACGATCCCTGCCCATGCGGAAGTGGAAGGAAATTCAAGAAATGCTGCCTCGGCAAGTAACCGTCTGTGCCACGCTCATGAGGATGTCGAAATCTCCAAAAACTTCAGCCGGCCTGGCCCGGCGGTGAGGTTGGAGAGCTCGAGACCAAGTCGGACCAGACTCAGACCAAGTGGTTCGTCGAGACGGAGCGCTGTGTACTCGGCATGGAGTGGGTGATCACCGAGTCGCTGACCCTGAAGTCGACGACGGTCTATAACGAGCCGAATGTAGAAAGCTTCAGCGAGCCCTGTGCCGAGCTAAACTCCTCTCGCTTGTATTATCTTCTCATTGAACAACACTCCATCTCCCTCAGTTAAGATGATAATGTTGCGTCGATCAGTTGAGATCACCACCGGAAGCTGCCGGTTGACAGCTGGTAATATGCAAAGTTAGAACTTAGAAGAAGAAAGGGGAGTACTCATGAGTGAAGAGAATCTTTCGATGAGGGCAGAACGGCTGTCCCCGTGTGCTGCGGTCTTCGTCATCAGCGGTCTGCTGGCACTCGCCGCGGGCTCAACTGTGCATGCACAGGTCGTCGAGGGGCAGGTCGTGGATGCGAACGGCGCGCCCGCGTATCAGGTGGACCCATTCTGGCCCAAAACACTCCCCAACAAGTGGAGCATGCAGCAGGTCACGGGGATTGGCGTCGACGACATGGACCTCGTCTGGTTCCTGAATCGGCAGAATGCCCCCGACCCGCTCGAGATCATCAACCAACACGCCGCCATCGTCCTCGGCGAGGCGCACAGAGCTCGGAGCCGCCCCTGCGAACGGAGTGGGAAACGGCTCGGTACAGCGAGTTGGTGGAGGGATGATTCTCGGTGCGGTTGC
>CAYXNS010000044.1:8310-9514 GCA_964466315.1 uncultured Gammaproteobacteria bacterium | reverse complement strand
CGAAAGTGATCCGCGGGCGGTGCTCTGTTGCGTGCTCGGCCCGGAGGTCATCGCACTGGATCAGGACGGTGATGTCGTACACGCGTGGGGTGGCCCGGGCCATCTTCCGAGCTGGCCGACCGGGCTCCAGACCGTGATTCCGGATAGCCAGGGTTTCATCTGGGTGGGCGGTACGAGGGCGCAGGACAGCATTCAGAAGTTCACTCGTGACGGAGAGCTCGTGTGGGACTTCGGCCACCGCGTGCCGGAGGGCATTCAGTGGGAGGAGAACAACCAGGAACTTGAGAACTTCTCCCAAAAGGGGCGGTTCCAGATCGACGAGGTCGCCAACGAGATCTACATCATCGACCAGAAACGCGTGGTCATCTTCGACGCCTCAACCGGCGAGTTCAAGCGGGGCTGGGGCGGACACGGGATGCCGTTGAGCGAGATCACGAACGACCCAATTCCCGGCTATATGTGGGACGGCGGGCCGCCGCCCGAGGAGCCAAACTTTGTTCCGGCGCTGCACTTCGTTGAGCTCTCGAATGACCGCCTGGTCTACATCGGCGAGCGGGGCCAGAACCGCATTCAGGTGTTCACGACCGAGGGCGAATGGCAACAAGATATTTATGTGAGTCCTAATACACCGGCCCAACGTACCTGCGGTAGCGTCGACTTCATGCCGGGCCCCTGCGGCACGATGTACAAGATGGTGATTTCCGTCGATCCGGAGCAGAAATACCTATTCGTCGCTGACGCGGCCAATAACGTGATCTGGTCCGTCGACCGCCGGAGCGGTGAGACGCTCGGTCACTTCAGTAGCCCGGGCCGGTTGGCCGGCCAGCTGAACTTCCCAAATGCCATTTCGATGGATTCGAAGGGAAACATCTATACTGGTGAAGTCAGCAACGGAAAACGGATTCAGAAGTTCGAGCCCGTGATGGCGATTGGCCGGTAGGTGAACAGAAGGGCGATACTGAGACTGTGTAACTGGTGCTGACGGTCGAAGCGCACCACCGAGTGGAGCGAGCCCATGTCTGCTCATGGCCGAAGGCAGCCACCGGTTAACGGTTAATATGCACGGCGATGCATAACTCGGGGGAGCCTTGTGACGCTCGAACAACTAGCGTATTTGGCTGAGATTATCGGTGTAGTCCTGATGGTCGTCTCTTTAACCTATCTAGCCCAGCAGTTCCGCCAGAATACTGAGATGGCACGTGTG
>CAYXNS010000044.1:0-8300 GCA_964466315.1 uncultured Gammaproteobacteria bacterium | reverse complement strand
AGGAGTTCAACGCGACTTCGATATAGTTTCGCTCCTGCTTGAGAACAAGGAACTAACCGAAGTATGGGTGAAAGGCGAGTCGGATTTTGAGTCTCTCGACGCCGCGCTACAGAACTTTCCGGCTTTCTCGAGAATGAACTGCAGTACGTCACGGTCGAGTTCTTCGTGCCCGGGCAGGCTGCTGATATTCTCCAGGCCGATCCATTCGTCGACCAGGAATATCATGTCTCTTACGGGTGCGTTATAGATCATGATAGGGGGTCATTCTTGTTCCAATCTGGACGGAATCGGTCCATCGGGGAACAAACTAACGTTCACACAGAGGCCGAGTCACGGAGTGTTAATGGGTCGTCCGGATCAACTCGTGGAGCGAACTGCTTGTGCCGATCGAGACTCGACAAGTCGTGAACCAATCCCAGCCAGTTGTTGAAAATCGATTCGCCTGCATCCTTCCAGGAATTGACTACACTTTGTGCTATCTCCTTCTCCGGAAACTTCGGCAGTACATCGTCTGTGCTGGCGGCCTTCTCCCATTGATCGAGAAATCGACCGGTGATCTCGACAGCTTGCTCTGACAGATAATTTTCCGGGTAGGGTGGTGGGGACTCGAGCTCACCATTCTGATAACGAAACACCTCCCGCTTGTATTCCTTGAGAAGACTGTTGGCATCGTATTCGGGATGTCCCTGGGTGTAGACGATGCGAAATAGGTCGGGGCTAACAGCCATGTGGATGCCGACTTCCTCGCTTTCCGCGAGGACGGATAGCCCCGCCTGCTCCAATTGCAAACTAGTAATCGCGTTCCATCTCGAATGTGGCGTATCGAAATGGGCCTTGACGCCTCTCAGTAACGGGTGCTCCGAGCGCTGAACCTCGTGGGAGTACACACCCCACTGTTTCTGGGGTAACGGTTGGCGATCGATACCGTACTTATGCTTTATCAACGCATGGGAGGCCAGACAAGAACACAGGATGGAAGCGACATTATCCTCGGCCCAGTCCGACACCTTAATCAAGGGTTTCCAGATCGGTTCCCGATCCAGTGTGGGAGCGATTACATTCGCGCCCGTGATAATCAGCGCATCCAGGCCCTGCTCGACCAGGGTATCGAACTCAAAATAGTATCGTCTGACATGCTCTTCGGCATTAGTACCGCGATTGAGTTCGCATATTGAGAACGGGTAGATATAGATACGAGCTGCAAGGTCAGAGTCAGCGATCAGTCCCATGAATTGCTGCTCCGTCGTCGCCAGAGCGGCATCCGGCATCATGTTGAGCAAGCCGATGTGCAGTTCCCGACTCATCTGCTGCTGCGCCTGTTCGAGTGTCAGTACCTCGAAACCGCGGTCGCGCAGACGTTGATATGTAGGCAAACTGCTATGTGCAACCAGGGGCATATGCCTCGGGGCCGAATTGTGGAGATTGAGGCAGTGTAACAGTAGGCACATCGCCGTAAGTACAGGATAAAAAAGAATCCACCGACCCCAAGATCGCTGTGTAGAATTGAGCGGTGAGCAATCCACAGCACTTTTCCGCTCTGGCGAACATGTATCTAGCGGCACCGATTAATCGGATTGTCAAACCGAAGATTTCAATCTCGGAAGGTCGTGCGGAAGTAGAGATCGAGGTACGCGGGGACCTGTTCCACTCCGCTGGTGCCGTTCATGGATCGGTTTATTTCAAGATGCTCGATGATGCGGCGTTTTTCGCGGCGAACTCACTGGAGCAGTCAGTATTCGTACTGACTACATCGTTTACGATCTACCTGACTCGTCCCGTTTCAGCTGGTACGATCCGAGCAGTTGGGACCGTTACGACCGAGACGAAAACTCAATTCCTCGCGGAGTCCATTGCCTATGACGCTCGAGGGAAAGAGATCGGTCGTGGCAGTGGACTATTCGTTAGAGGTAGACAGCGCCTCGATGACGTGGTCAGCTATGCGTTAGGTGATCCGTAGCGAGTAGCCGGATCAAGTAGAACGGCATTCGCTCTCCATGTGGTTATCGGCCATCTTCATTCCGATCGTATGCTGTGCCAACAAACCGGTGTCCCAAAACCCGCCAGTAGGACTTTCTCTAAAATGGTCAAATTGATTCTCCGGCATGATCAGCCCACCAGCCAGTTTTCCAACGATCGCCACTGCCGCGAGTTCGGAGAATACCCGCGCAGTGATGAATATCGCCGCGATCTTAATCAGTAGGACATGAGTCTCTATAGCTCAGCAGTATCGTGACCCTTGGTCATCCGAGCGGAATCGCTTCGGTGGTAGGTTTGCCGGCCGCCCACCCCAATACTTAGTTTCCAGGATGTAGGAGCCTGTGGGCACCATGGTCTTCGAAATAAATTTGCGATCTCGGAAGACGAGACGCTGCACGTTCCCGACTTCGTGGTTTACGATGAAGACTGTAGTCTCTTATTAACTACCATTAACAGCGCAACTCGATGACACAATCCGCACACACTACCTGGACGTGCCCGATGCATCCGGATGTGATCCAGGACGCTCCGGGTGCCTGCCCTGCCTGTGGTATGGCGCTCGAGTCCACAGCGCCGATAGTCGAAGATCTCGAGGATAATCTGGAGCTCCGGGAAATGACACGGCGGTTACTATTTGCCGCTCTGTTTACGCTTCCAGTCTTCGCCATTGCGATGGGCGACCTCCTGCCGGGTCGGCCCGTGTCCGACATTCTGCCGGCCCGAGCCCAGGTTCTCGTTCAACTTGCGCTCGCAACGCCGGTGTGCCTATGGTCGGCGTGGCCGTTCTTCGTCCGTGCGGTCGCCTCCGTGCGGTATCGCAGCCTGAATATGTTCTCGTTGATAGGCCTCGGCGTGAGTGTTGCCTATAGCTATAGCGTGATTGCTGCACTCGCGCCCGGAATCTTCCCCGGCTCATTCAGGCAGGCGTCCGGCGAGGTTGCGGTTTATTTCGAGGCGGCGGCAGTCATCGTGACGTTGATCCTGTTCGGGCAGGTACTCGAACTGCGCGCGCGCGGCCGGACGGGTGCCGCGATCAAGCAGCTTCTCGAGCTAGCACCCGAGACGGCGCGGAGAGTCGACGCTGACGGCGCCGAGGAAGACGTTCCCATCTGCCATGTGCGGGCCGGCGACCAGTTGCGGGTTCGGCCCGGAGAGAAAATTCCCGTCGACGGCGTCGTACTCGAGGGAGGGACAACAGTCGATGAGTCGATGATGACCGGTGAACCAATTCCCGTGGAGAAAAAGGCTGGCGATCGAATCGTCGGTGCGACGATCAATGGTGCGGGATCCGTGATTATTCGTGCCGATCTCGTCGGAGACGGAACGTTACTTTCGCGGATTGTCGCGATGGTTGCTGACGCCCAGCGAAGTCGCGCACCGATTCAGAGGCTCGCCGATGTCGTGGCGGCTTACTTCGTGCCGGCTGTTATCTTGATCGCAACCCTGACCTTCGCAGTCTGGAGTCAGCTTGGCCCCGAGCCACGAATGGCATTCGCGCTCATTAACACGGTCGCTGTACTGATCATCGCCTGCCCCTGCGCCCTGGGTCTCGCGACGCCGATGTCGATCACGGTCGCGGCAGGTAAGGGCGCGTCCACCGGTGTCTTGTTTCGTGATGCGGAGGCCATCGAGCTGCTACGCGATGTCGATACGTTGGTCGTTGATAAGACTGGAACGCTGACCGAAGGTAGGCCGGAACTCGTCAACGTAATACCGGCTGCCGGTGTGGAGTCGGAACGCCTGATCCGGCTTTCCGCAGGCCTGGAGATGGCCAGTGAGCACCCGTTGGCTGTGGCGATCGTCTCGGGCGCGAAAAGGCAAGGATGGGAGGCATTTGCGGCGAAGAATTTCGAGTCGTTGACGGGATTGGGAGTGCGCGGCATCGTCGACGGCTCACGGGTGGCGCTCGGCAACGACAGCTTCATGGAAAGTCTAGGTATCGACTTCAGCACATTAACGGAACGTGCCGAGGGTTCACGAGCCGAAGGGCAGACGGTCATGTGGGTCGCGATCGACGAAAAAGCTGCCGGCTTGCTGGCCGTTGCGGACCCCGTTAAGAACAGCACACCCGAAGCTATTCGCGCGATTCACGATGAAGGTATTCGAATCGTGATGCTGACCGGAGACAACCGAACGACAGCGAATGCGGTGGCGGCGAGCCTCGCTCTCGATGAAGTAATCGCCGAGGTCTTACCCGATGAAAAAGTTGACACCATCAAGTGTTTACAAGTCGACGGGACCGTTGCGATGGCGGGCGACGGAATTAACGACGCGCCTGCGCTTGCACAGGCGGACGTCGGAATCGCGATGGGCACAGGCTCGGATATCGCGATCGAGAGTGCGGGCGTGACGCTCGTACGTGGTGATCTGCGCGGAATCGTACGCGCCCGACGGCTGAGCCGGCAGACAATGCGCAATATCAAACAGAACCTGTTCTTTGCTTTTCTCTATAACTCGATCGGCGTGCCAATCGCGGCAGGGGTCCTCTATCCGTTCAGCGGAATTCTGCTGAACCCGATGATCGCTGCCGCGGCTATGAGTCTGAGCTCAGTTTCGGTGATCGGAAACGCGTTACGTCTCCGAACGGCGAAGCTATGAACGGCAGATATCAATCCGTAAGCTCGGAAAAAATTCGACCGCTTGATACAGCATCATGCCGCCGCAAAGCAACATCCCGGCTATCGGAATCGCCACTGGTTAGGACATAGATTCCGGCGCCAAGAATCATGCCCAGGCCATAGAGCGTCAGCAGTGTGTAGCCGATGTCGCACTTTAGAGTAGGCTCGCTCAAGCCTGAGAGTCACGATCCTCGTCGCGATGCGCCTCGATGCGACACCGAAGCCGACGGTAGTCGTCATCGAGAGAAGCGCCGAACAGCGGGTCGGGACGTTGTTCGATGCGCTCATTCAGCTCTTGCCAATCCTCATCGGTCAGCGTGCTCTTCGCGAGCGGAAAGAGCCGTGCCTCTTCGATATTCATATGGCGTGCCAGCAACGAGAGATAGTCCCGCCCGATCAGGGTGAAGTCGTTGCGTATCATGACCACATCTTCCTGGACGGCACGAACGGCGTCCAGAAAGCGTATACCGGCCTCGATGACCTGCCGATGCTCGGACAGTATTGCATCGATTTCTTCAATGGATTCAGGCATGCGAAGTTTGAGTCGTTCGAAGACGATATCTTCGGTGGGATGATGATACGTATCGGGATAACCTGTGACATAGCGCATGATGTCTTCAAGCGCTTCGAAATCGGCCGTCCGACCATCTTCGATTGTGGCAAGCTCGCGTTCCACTATCGCAGCGATCTGCGCCATGTGGACATGGTCCTGATGCAGGCTCTCGATGATGTCGGTCATTTGCGTCGCACCCATCCCCAAGTTCAGAACGGATAATAAATCGGGGCGACTACGAGCGGCTCGGGCATGTGATCGGCGACGGTCGTCTCAAAGCCCGGTGGCTTAATGAACACGAGTTCGGCCTTGGCGTTACGAAGAAGCTGCTCGGCTGTATTGCCTAACACGAAATCCCTGATACGATCGCGAGACAATCCACCCATGATCACGAGATCGGCTTCACCGTTCTCGGTCATAGAAAGAGAACCGCGACCGTAAGTACGAGAATAATGACGAATTTTCCACTCATCTGAATTCTCCTGATATTAGTTCAATCACAGAACATCGTCCGAGACGAGCAGACGCACCATCCGCACATATACTTAGTGATCGTATGCATTCCGCAATACGAGCCCGGGTGACCATGGCGTTTTGACTCGCCGTAACGGCACGTGTAGCCTCGAATTCGCGCCTCCGGCCAGGCCGTACTGACTAATGAATGCGATTAAGATCGGCGTAATTGTTGCCGCAGCGGTTTTCATGGCAACTACAAGCACCTGGGCACAGGATGGTACGTTGCTTGTGGTCAACCGCCACGCAGAGGCGGGCAGCGTCTCGTTTTTCGATCTCGAATCAAAGACCGAGATCGCCCGAATTCCGATCGGCTCGGGGTGGCCCCATGAAGTCGCCGTTTCTCCGGACGGCCGTCTGGCGCTTACGGCCGAGTATGGCCAGGACGATCCGGGCCGACGGCTTGTAGTAATGGACATCCCGAAAGCCGAAGTCCTAGGCACTATCGACATGGGACCCGGATCCAAACCGCACGATTCGGTTTTTCTGCCCGACAATCGTCACGCGGTTGTGACACTGGAGACTCAGGATCTGCTCGCGATAGTCGATGTGATGACGCTGAGCGTGATGCGTACTTATCCGATCGGCGATACCGCGCGGGAAGGGCATATGATCTGCTTGAGCCCCAATGGCAATCAGGTATACGTCGGGGGCCGACTCGGGGAGGGTACGGTATCGGTCGTCTATCTCGATGAAGATCGTGAGCCGACCGTGATTCAGACGGGTCTCGGCGCCGAAGCGATTGCCGTGACACCCGATGGCCGCAATGTATGGGTGATCAACCAGGACGAGAACACGATTTCTATCATCGATCCGGACACGCTCTCTATTCGGGAGACGTTTGAGGCGGCCACTCAACCGCGGCGTCTCGCGAATCTGCCTGGTGGCCGAATGGCCGTCGTGTATGGAAACAGCGAGACGGCCGGGATCCGAATCTTCGACACGGAGACCCGTGACATTCTGAGTGAGTTACCGATCCCGGGTGACGAGGTGGGCGCGGGCGGTTTTGGGTTTTTCGCGATCGAGGACATAGGATTCGTGAGCACCCGGCTCGACGGCCGCATCCTCGTTTACGATTTTTCCAGTCCTGAGAGAGCGCCGACCACACTTGTCTCGGATCATGCGACGCCCGACGGCATGGCCTGGACGCCGCTACGGCTCGACGTATTCGATGCCGCGATCGAATAAGCGTTACGGTGGTCTCTTCGCCGTAGCGTTTACACTGGCCTTCCCGGCCGTGCTGACGCTGGTGTATTTCACGCTGCTCGCCGAGGCAGCTCTCGTCATCCAATATCTGACATATGGATCGCTCAAGCTCATCCAGTTTGGCTTTCCTCTCTTCTGGGTTCTCGCCATACAGCGGCGGCATCTAATGCTTCGCGGGCCACAGTCGGTTGGATTGTTGTCCGGTATTGCTTTCGGTGCTGGTGCACTGATTGCGATGTGGGCCCTCTATCAATATGTGCTTTTGCCATCAGGCTTAATGGAGACCGCTAGAGCGCCGGTTCGAGACAAGATAGAGGGCTTCGGTGTAGACACGCCCACGGCATACTTGGCTATGGCGATTTTCTATTCCTTAATTCACTCGCTGCTCGAGGAGTACTATTGGCGCTGGTTCGTCTTCGCCGAGCTTCGCCGATTTACCGGCTTATGGCTGGCAATCTTCGTCTCGAGCGTGGGGTTCATGACCCACCATGTCATATTTCTCGGAACTTTTTTCGGTTGGACCTCACCGCTCGGATGGCTCCTCGCGTCCGCGGTTGCCGTCGGCGGTGCCGTGTGGGCCTGGATGTACCATCGTTGGGGCTCGCTCTATCCGATCTGGTTCGGGCATCTACTGGTCGATGCCGGAATCTTCCTGGTGGGTTACGATCTCGTGGGCGGGTTTTCGCCTTGAGTGTCGCTCAGCCGAGCTAATTCAACTACAGGCTCAAAAGAAAACCCGAGTTCCGAGCCTCACTACGGCTGGCGAAAGATCTGCCGCGCAGGCATTCTATAGCTACACTCTCGGCGGATTCCTTCGGAATACCGGAGGAAACGCTATTACTACGATTGGCGAGTAGCTATCTGGATATGGAGAACGACGGTGATTCGGCACGACTACTGGTATCGCATGCGGCCGATGTTGGTGATACCGAATTCATGAGTAAAGCGCACCATCCGAATTCGAACGCGGCAATCGAAGGATTCGCCGACTTCATCGCGTCTGTCAAATCATAGAGTGAAGACCGTGAAGACGACGTGCGTACGTTAGTTCTCTGCTCGTTAATCGCGTTGGCGTGCGTTGGCTGCGCGTCGACAGGCACCCGCAGTGATGGTGATGTCAACGACCCGTTCGAGCGAGCAAATCGCGCGATATTCAGATTCAATCGATCGGCCGACCAGTACCTGCTGCGGCCGATAGCCAGCGGCTATCACAACATCACGCCCGACCCCTTGGAATGGAGTATCAGCCGCTTCTTCGTCAACCTGTCCTCGCCGATCATCATCGTCAGCGACCTGCTGCAGGGTAAATTCAAGCAAGCTGGCGCGGATACCGGCCGATTCTTGTTGAACTCGACGATCGGCGTGCTGGGGTTCCTGGACGTCGCGTCGCATGTAGGTCTCGAGTACCACGAGGAGGATCTAGGCCAGGCGCT
>CAYXNS010000043.1:0-21723 GCA_964466315.1 uncultured Gammaproteobacteria bacterium | reverse complement strand
GGCCGAGGATATCGGACTCGCCGACCCGCGTGCGCTGCAACTGGCATTAGCGGCCAAAGACGCCTACCATTTCCTCGGCTCACCCGAAGGCGAGCTCGCACTCGTCGAGGCCGTGATCTTCCTCGCGACGGCGCCGAAGTCGAACCGCGTCTACGAGGCCTGGAGCCGTGCGCAGCGGGCAGCTCGAGAACACCCGGCCGAGCCCGTGCCCAAGCACATCCGCAACGCGCCGACCCGACTCATGAAGGAGCAGGGTTACGGCGACGGCTATCGTTACGACCACGCCGAAGGCGGCCACGCCGCGGGGCAGGCCTATCTGCCCGAAGCACTTCGCGGCGCAATCTGGTACGAACCCACGGACCAGGGCTTCGAGAAACACGTGGCCGAACGCCTCGCATGGTGGCGCAAACGAAAAACTCACGAGTGATTACGCGTTACGCGCGCTGCCTCAACGCGTCGCGGATCTTCGTCAGTAGTTTTTCTTCGGCGGAAGGCTCGGGGGGCGCCGGCCTCGACTGCGGCTGCGAGACTCTCGTGCACCTAACTACCGAGATTTACGTAGAGATTCGGAAAATCCATATCGCCGAGCATGAGGCCGATCGGCGGCATGATGACGTCGTTAACGAACGAGCTCACAATTCTGCCGAACGCGCCACCGATAATGATACCGACCACCATATCGACGACGTTGCCACGCATGGCGAATGCTTTGAATTCTTGAAACATAGTGGTCCCCCTAAAAAGGTTCGCGACCGCAGCCGCAGATTTGGGTTCTTCGAGTAGTTGATTATTCTTGATGCGACTCCAGTGCAGAGCTTTCATTTTCGCGCTGCCATCATAGAATACCCGCCAAAATTCCCCTACGACGCTGCTAACGCCACCAGGAGAGACCGTTGATTGATCTTCGAAGGCTATCGTTACTGCCGCTACTTCTGCTCGCCGCGACTGCGATCCACGCCCAGAATGAGGAGGGCTTTTCCGGCCGCGTAGCGCTCGGCTACCTCGCAACCAGCGGTAATTCCGAGAGTGAGAACTTGAACACGAGCTTCGACCTCGGCTGGAACTACGTGCCGTGGCACCACTCGTTCTCAGGTTCCGCCGTGCGGGCGAGCTCGAGCGACGTGACGACGGCCGAAGCCTACGGCCTCGAGTGGCAGAGCGACTACGACTTCAGCGACAACGCGTATGCGTTCGGCCGAATCGCGTGGAATGACGACAAGTTCAGCGGTTACGAACGACAGATCAGAGAAGTATTCGGCTATGGCCGCCGTTTTATCGACTTGGAACGGCACACATTGAACGGCGAGGTCGGCGGCGGTGCCCGCCAGGCGAATCTACGCGACGGCACAACTCAGGACGAGGCTATCGTCCGCCTGAACGCGGACTATCTCTGGAACATCAGCGACACATCCGAGTTCAACCAGACGCTCGCGATCGAGGCGGGCTCGGACAACCGATACACCGAGACGGTAACGAAGCTCACGGCAAACATCCGCGACAGCTTCTCGGTCGTACTCTCTTATACTATCCAGAACAATTCCGATATTCCTGCCGGCACCGTAAAGCGGGATACGTTTACAGCAGTCGCTCTGGAGTACACGTTCTAGGTTCGTAGTCGAGGACGATTACGAGCAGCCGGCATTTGGAATTCGAGTAGAAGCAGTCTCGGGGGAATCGTAGCCAGTTAGCAGGATGCGCTTAAACAACACCTGAGCCGCTATGCCCGTGAAACTCTGGGCATCGACGCGTCCGGAGAACATGATGGAATTCCCTACGACCACGTGCTCCCGCCACAACACCGCGCATTGAATTTCCTCGAGCCGATTCGCAACAACCTCTGCAACTACTTGCAAATGAACTCGTCAATCAAACTCCACGAGCTATTCCATCATCTCGACTCCTCACAAGCGCTTACGTTCAACCTGTTCTACCCGTACTTCACCGCCGGAGGTGAAGCTGCCAGGGCGCTCAGCACATCACTCGGCATCAACGATGACGTCGTGGACTGGAAGTTCGAGAACGTGCCCGACATCGTCGAAGGGACCAATGTCGATATCGTCTGGAGTCTGCCCAACGGCGGCACCGTGTTCTGCGAAGTAAAACTATCGAAGACCGCGTATAGCAGGGCTGAAAATGACATCCGGCACCGAAAAAAACTGGAACAGATCTACGGACCATGTCTCGAGTCGCTCGCGAGCGACGAGTCCCTGACGGATAATCTGCGGGACTACGCCCTGGCGCTGCCGAAGAAATACGTCATCTGAACGCTTCCGGCTCTCGAGACTCTCTCAGCGACTCCCGCTACTCACGAAATCCCGCACGATCGACCAGCGCGCTAGTTTCTCCTCGTAACACATCGTAGCGTGCGCCGGGCTCGTCGACGGCAGCCGCTCGTAACGGATGTGCCCGAACTCGCCGTTCAGCGGCGGCAGCACGCGCCGCTCGTATAACTCGGCCGCCTTCGTGCCGTTGAAACAGACAAGCTGGATGTTGCGATGCGTCTCGAACAGGGTAGGGAAGTCGTTAACCTCGATGCTCGCGCCCACGATCGACGAGTCGAGACTACCGGGCCGGACCGCCTGCGCGACGACATCCCAGAGCATGATCGAGTGCTGCGTCAAACGTTGGGTTCGTTCCGCATACGGTACCTCGGGGCCGGCATGAAACAACTCGCCCATGATCTTCCAGAACGCGTTCTGCGGTTGCGCATAGTACCGCTGTTCGGCCAGGGAGCGCCTACCCGGCAGGCTGCCGAGGATCAGGATCGTGGCGCCGGGGACAGCGATGGGGGCGAAACTCCGGGAGGGCACGTCTGACGCCTAAATCGACAACCCGTGGCTACCCGCCACAGATCCCAACACGATGATCAGACTGATCGTCAACAAGACCTAATGGAGCCGCTCGATGAACCGGAACACGTTCCCCGGGCTCCTTTCGGCGCTTCGCGAGAAACAGCGGCTCGGCGACGAACAACATCGCAGTGAAAACAACCCACACCAAAACCATGGTGTGCATCCACCAGTACTGAATGCTGAGAAATCGAGCCCAGAGATTCCAGCCCCAGATGATATAAATGCCCGGGATTCCGACGAGCAGCGTGGTTGCACGAGCTTGCCAGGCGAATCTCCTTTCGACCCGCTCGAAAAACGCTACGCGCTGGTCCGGAGCCTTCAGACGGCGAACGGCGGGAAGCAGGACGGTCGTCACGAAGCCCATGCCACCGATCCAGAGGACCACACCGAGAACGTGGGGGGTGCGCGCAATGGCTAGGTCATTCATGCTGTCGATCTCAAACAATAATTGTATCCGGTACCTTTATCATATACTGCCCGACACGATTCGACACACGCCGATATGAGGGAAGAGCCATGCTCAAGAAGCTCTATTATCTGCCGACACTGATATTCACGACCGTCATTCTTTCCGCCTGTTCTCAGGATCAAGCAGACATGAGCCGCGAAACGACCACACCGGATCCAGCCGCAACGGGAATGCTAGATGCCACGGATGATGCCGCGCCCGCGGAAGACACGAACCCGTTTCTCGTGGAGAGCTCCCTCTACCTCAAGTACCCGCCCTTCGATCGGATCGAGGACGGCCATTACCTGCCAGCCTTCGAACAAGGCATGGCGGAGCAGCTCGAGGAAATCGACGCGATCGTGAATCAGGTGGATGCCCCGACATTCGAGAACACGCTGATCCCGATGGAGATCTCCGGCCAGATACTGAGTCGCGTCTCGAGCGTGTTCTACGGAATGATCGCGGCGCACACGAACGACGCGCTTGATGAGGTGCAGGTCGAGATCGCGCCGCGGCTCTCGGCGCACGGCGACGAGATCCTGCTGAACGCCGCTCTGTTCGGGCGTATCAAGGCACTCTACGATAACCGTGAGTCACTCGGTCTCGACCCCGAGTCACTGCGTCTCGTCGAAGAGACGCATCGGGACTTCGTGCGTTCTGGCGCCGAACTCTCCGAAGTGGAGAAAGAAACCCTACGTGCGATCAATACGGAACTCGCGGAGCTCTCGACGAGCTTCAGCCAGAACGTCTTAGACGAGGTCAACGATGTCGCCATCGTCGTCGACACAGCCGAGGAACTCGCCGGCCTGACCCAGGCGGAGATCCAGGGCGCGGCGGACGCGGCCGAATCGCGCGAACTGTCCGGCAAGTACGTGATCCCCATGCTCAACACGACGCAGCAGCCGACGATGGCGGCGCTCGAGAATCGCGCGCTGCGCCAGCGCATGCTCGAGACATCGTTCATGCGCGGCAATCACGGCGGCGAATACGACAACCGTGAAATCCTGAGTCGCACGGCGCGGCTGCGTGCCGAACGCGCGCAGCTACTCGGCTATGCGACGCATGCTGACTACATCCTCGACGACCAGACGGCGAAGACGGTCGATGCCGTCAACGAGCGCCTAGCATCGCTGACACCGCCGGCGGTCGCGAATGCCGTACGCGAGACCGCGGACCTGCAGGCGATGATCGACGCAGAAGGCGGCGACTTCGCAGTGGCCGCATGGGATTGGGATTATTACTCGGAGAAAGTCAGGCAGGAGCGTTATGCATTCGATGGCGCGCAGTTAAAACCCTACCTCGAACTCGACAGCGTGCTGCAGAACGGCGTGTTCTGGGCCGCGACACAGGTTTTCGGCATCACGTTCGAGGAGCGCTTCGACCTACCCGTCTATCAGGAGGACGTGCGCGTCTTCGAGGTCTTCGATCACGACGGCTCGCCGCTGAGCCTGTTCATCTTCGATCCTTATGCGCGTGAGAGTAAGCGCGGCGGTGCGTGGATGCGCGCGTATGTGAGTCAGTCGCACCTAGAGGACACGCTCTCGATCGTCGCCAATCACATCAATATCTCCGAACCGCCGGAGGGCGAACCGACGCTACTGACATTCGACGAAGTCACGACGATGTTCCACGAGTTCGGCCATGCGCTGCACGGCATGTTCTCGAACGTGACCTACCCGTCGTTCGCCGGGACGCGGGTGCCGCGCGACTTCGTGGAGTATCCGTCACAAGTCAACGAGATGTGGTCGACCTGGCCCGAGGTTCTCGCGAATTATGCGCGTCACTACGAGACGGGCGAGCCGATGCCGCAGGAGTTGCTGGACAAAGTGCTCGCCGCCGAGCAGTTCAACCAGGGTTACACGACGACGGAGTACCTCGCGGCCTCGCTGACCGACCAAGCGCTGCATCAGCTCGCGCCGGACGAGGTACCATCCGCTGACGAACTCATGCAGTTCGAGGCCGACGCGCTCGCGGCCGCGGGCGCGGATCTTGCGACCGTGCCGCCACGTTACCGGCTGACCTACTTCTCGCACATCATGGGCGGTTATTCTGCGGGCTATTACTCCTATATATGGAGCGAGGTGCTCGACGCCGACACCGTGGAGTGGTTCAAGGAGAACGGCGGCATACTGCACGAGAACGGCCAGCACTTCCGGGATACGCTCCTGTCGCGCGGCGGCAGTGCCGAAGCCATGTCGCTGTTCCGCAACTTCGCCGGGCGCGAGCCGAACGTCGAGCCACTGCTCACACGTCGCGGATTGAATTAGGTCGAAAAACGGGGGGCTACACGGTTGTCGACGGGCGTGGGAGCGACTCAACTCGTGCCCTTGCGCTGCTCCATCTCGATCGCCCGTGGGAAGAGCACTTCGCTTTCCTTCTGCGTGTGCGCGTGCGTGTCGTGCTCTATATCGGCCAGCGCATCTAACAGCACACGATAGTCTTCGCTGGCCCATTCGGGCGCCGTGAATCCATCCGTGAGTTCCCGCAGGCGCGTGAATGTCGAACCCACCTGGTCGTGCTCGAACTCCATCTGGTGAATCGGATTGGCGAGCGTCCCGCAATGGAACATCGGCGCCTCATCGCTGGTATCGAGCTGCCGGACCATGGGAAACAGGATTTGCTCCTCTTTCATCATATGGCTCGACAGCACCGCCGCCAGCGCCCGGAAGGTATCTCTTACACCGAGAACACGTGGGTCCTTGTCACCGTCGACCGACGCAGCCGTTTCCACCAACTTGCCCAGGCGAGAGAGTTCGACCCGCAAGTAAGCATGGTGTGTCCGCTCTATGTGGTCGGCGAGTTCCGAGAGGGACATGGCTGCTGCGTCGATCACTTCCTCCTTTTCACCAAGGGGTGAGGCCTACTTGTTACTCGGCCTCGCGGTACGTGAACGGTACGATACACTCCACTTCGATGAATTTGTAGCCGGGTGTGTATGTCTTCTGCCAACCGAGCATCCATGGTGTGCTCAGATGGCCCGGATCAGCGATGACCATCTCCATGGCAAGCACTGCACCGGTGTCCGGGTCGTCCATGCGCCGATAGGTCTCCACCGTCGTGGTCTGGTCACTCAACGGGTTGCCGCTCGGACTCGTGTAGTTACCCAGTAACCGGGTCGTCTCGATCACAAGCATGTCGCCATCGTAGGATCCAACCGAGTGCCCCAGGTTGGTGTGTTCAGCGCTCTGTGGCCCGCGGCCATCGAGATAAATAACACGCCGGCCACCGTATTCTTCGTATTCCAGGATGACATGATCGTCATTCTGCGTCATTTCAACGGGGTGCGGCGTAAAGCCGGCCTGGCGGACCAGGCCCGGGTCTTTACAACCTACGGCGGGATCGCTGATAGGATCGAACTCGGCCTGCATCGCTGCGCCGAGCTCATTGAACGGCGGCGCATTGCCACCCATCCCCATCCCCATACCACCGGCGCGTCCCCTGCCCCAGATCCCGGTGAGATTGGGACGCCCGTCACCGAACGTCAGGGACAAAGGCACAGACGCAACCGGGTCCTGGTAGTCGCTCTCGCCCTGCACATTGCGGACGAAGGATCCGCCCGAGGAATTCAGCTCGGTGATGACGCTATCGTCCTGGATCCAGAGCATCGGCGAGCCGTCGCGGGTTTCTCTTCCCGTCATGCGGAGGTACTGGCCGGCCTGAATGGTGTCCCGCGTCCAACCCTGTCGGCGGAGCAGATTGGCTGCCGAAGCAGACGCCATCCACTGCGTTGTCTCACCATCTTCATCCGTGACGTCGAATAAAATATTCATATGAGGGTTGGTGAAATTGAACTCGGTGACAACGCCCTCCACCGCGATGGAGCTCTCTGTGAAGGCAGCCGAGGCCGAATGGTGTGCGTAGGCCGTAATAGCGGTACTGAGTACCGCAACCAGCCAGCCTGTTCTCAATAGGATAGTTCTCATGATTGTTTCTCCGTTTTAGCCTTCGCTTTCGAAAACGATGCAGCCACCGGCCACCCTCAGCGCCATACCGCTGAGATATTTCTTATATCCAAATATCCCTTTAATAGATTAGCAGCTCGCGTAAACTAGCACGTAATAACAACCAGAGGGACGCGACATGCGGACACTAACGATACTCATCACAACGGCTCTACTCGGACTCTGGGCCGGGATGACCTCCGCCCAGAAGGTCGACGCCCGCGCGGCACTTTTGGCTTCCGTCCAAGCGATGGGCACCGACCAACTCGAAACCATCGAGTACTCAGGCTTCGGCTTCAGCTCGCGAATCGGCCAGCAGTACTCGGTGAACGGTGGTTGGCCGACGTACGAGGTCGCCGACTACACCCGCAGCATCGACTACGAAGCGGGGTGGTCGCGCGAGGACTACACGCGCCAGCAGGGTAGCTACGAGACTTTCGGCAGAACACCGATGGCGCTGGAGCCCATTACCGCGGTCGTGCACGGCGCATACGCCTGGGACCTACGCGACGGCCAGCCCGCGACGCTCACGCGACCCTACCTCGATGGCACGCCTTACGGTGAACTAAGGCAGCTCGAGATCGCGATCACGCCGCATGGATTTCTGAAGGCAGCGCTTGCTGCCGATGACGCGACGGCGATCAGCTTGCCGATAGTCGGCGCCTCGGACTTCGGCGTATCGCAGTTCGGACGGCAGGTGACAATCGTTTCGTTCACCTTCCTCGATAAGTACAAGATCAACGGGACGATTACGGACGAGAATCTCGTCGAGCTCGTCGGCACGTGGATCCCGAATCCCGTCTACGGCAACATGGATTACGAGATGCGATATACACGCTACGAGAACCATGACGGTGTCATGTTTCCGATGCTCGTCCACACGCACCAGGCCGACCCGCGGTTGAACCCCGCGCATAACTACTTCGAGTATCAGATCTCGAACGTCAAGCCGAATGCACCGGTCGTCACGATACCGGTACCGGACGCCATACGCGCCGCGATGACGCCGCCGACCAACGTGGAGAGCGAGGAGCTCGGCGACGGTGTCTGGCTGCTCGGCGGCCAGTCGCATCACAGCCTGCTCGTCGAGTTCAGGGACTACGTCGCGATCGTCGAGGCGCCGAACAACGAGGCGCGCTCGCTGGCCGTGCTCGCGGAAGCCAAGCGGCTCGTTCCCGACAAGCACGTGCAATACGTCGTCAACACGCACCATCATTTCGATCACGCGGGCGGCTTACGGACCTATCTCTCGCAGGGTACGACGATCGTGACGCACGAGTCGAACAAGCAGTATTACCTCGACATCCTGTTCCACCCAGCGCCACGGACGCTGCAACCGGACCGCATGTCCCAGTTCAACCCGATGTACTGGATCTCAAGGCGCCCGGCGCCGATCGAGACCGTGTCCGGAGAGGCACGCGGCACGGGCAGGTATGCGATTACCGACGGCGAGCAGATCCTCGAAGTCTTTCACGTTCAGGACATGTACTACGAGCTCGGCGACCGGTCGATGCGCTACGGCCATCACAGCGAGGACATGCTCATGGTCTATCTGCCGAGGGAACGAATCCTCGTGAACGCGGATCTCTATACCGTGAGGGGGCAGGTGCCGAACGAGCCCAGCTTGGGAATACAGACGTTGTACGAGAATATTAAGAAACTCAATCTCGACGTCGAACGACACGTGCCGATCCATGGCCGGATCTCGACGCACGAGGAGTTCATGTCGATGTTTGAGTAGGGCGGGGTGGGCTAAGCGCAGCGAATTAAGGAGAACGGGATGACACGACGAAGATTCACGGTCTTGATCACGGGCATGATTGCGCTCGCAGGCCTCATCGTCCTGCCGGCACTCGAAGCGGCGGCGGATACCTTCGTCGTCTACGGGGCCAGCGGCCGGGTCGGCGGCATCATCGTGGACGAGGCATTGAGCCGCGGTCATGACATCGTCGGCGTATCGCGCAACCCGGCGGGTTTGACCAACGATCACGCGTATTTCTCTGGCGTCGCGGGCGATGTGACGAACGTGGAGTCGATGCTGGCGGTGATCGGCGAGGCGCAGCCCGATGCCGTCATCTTCGCGGTCAACGGAATCGGGCCGAGCAATTCACCGGACACGGCGATCACGAGCCTGGCCGCGAAGACGTTCATCGCGGCCGTCGGAGAACTGGGCGACGCGGCGCCGCACGTCATCCAGGTCAGTGGCGGAACCACGCTGTGGCTAAACGGTGTGTGGGGCCTCGACGATCCGGAGCTTACGGAAGGTACGGGCCGCCACGGCCGCTACTTCGGCCACTGGCAGGCGATCGAAGCCTACCGCGCGTCGGCGGGCGTCAAATGGACCGTGATGACGCCGCCGCCGGCGGCAATGACCCCGGGTGAGCGCACGGGCGAATACCGCCTCGGCCTGGAGGAGGTGCTCTTCGATGTGGAAGGCGAGAACTACCTATCGACACAGGATTTCGCGGCCGCCATCATCGACGAGGCCGAGAGCGGGGTGTCGATGGGGAAACGGGTTGCCGTCGGGCCGGTTTATTAGCTGATACCGGCGCGGGGTCCGCGCCGGTCGTCGCTTCGCCGGGTGCGCTGCTAACGCCTCGGGCACTCATACGTCCACCGGCCACCGATTTTACATAACGTATCCGGCGCTACCACTGCGCTCCATTCTCGTCCAATCATTACCTCGAATTGGCCAACCGGAGCCGCTCGGTCACGGCGATCTTCAACGAGCTGACCTACATCTATACGCTGTCGAATATCGGCATGAAGGTCAGCGCGGCACAGGAGTTCTCCGGCCCCGTCACGGTACTTCCGTTGCCGTGCACGAATCGGTACTGGTGGTGGATCGCTGCGCTGGAATAGTGTTCTGAACAAGACCAAGGGGCCTCACGCATGACGCTCGTCGTCACCGGGCTCGTACTCGGGGCTCGTCCGCCGTAGAGCGACGCCCTCGTCGCGATGCGCCGCCGTTCGTGACACCTGCTATCATCCACTGACCTGAGAAAACCGCGGCGGGGGAGACCATGCATGCGCAGACTCTAACGCCATTCCTGATCTTGGGGTTCGGCACCGCCGGCCCGGCCGCGGCCCACCACAGCCAGTTGGCGTTCAATCAGGATCCGGCGGCCATCGAGACGATTCAGGGCATGGCCACGCAGTACGACTTCGTGAATCCGCACGTCTATCTCTATCTCGAAGCGATCGCGCCCGATGGCAGCGTCACCCCCTGGGAACTCGAAGCCTCGTCCACGCCGAACCTCATCCGCCGCGGCTGGAGTCGCGACTCGGTCACGATCGGCGAGGAGCTCACGATCGACATCCATCCCGCGAAGGCTCCGGGGCAGCACCACGCGCGCATCAGCACGATCTATTTCGACGACGGCCGCAGGCTCGCGGTCCACCGCGAGGGCGACATTCCCGAGCCGGCGGACCCGGACGCGTTCGGAACCTCACTCGAAGGCCGCTGGCTCGGCCGTTACGGGCTGCCGCAGGTCTCGTTCGATCTCGACCAGTGGCCACTGACAGCGAAAGGCCTCGCGGCACAAGCGGCCTACGACCAGACGCTGAATCCGCAGATCGACTGCATCCCCGTGGCCTCGCCCTCGCTCATGCTGTACTCGAACATCTTCGAGGTGACGATCGAGGATGGCCGTGTCAGCATCCTGTTCGAATGGCTCGATGTCGAGCGCGTGATCTGGCTTGACGGCCGCGAGCACCCGCCGGCCGGCGAACGCTCCCATCAGGGTCATTCGGTCGGTCACTTCGAAGGCCGGACACTCGTCGTCGATACGGGCAATTTCGCGGCGCATGGCGCGGGCAATGCGTTTCAGGTGCCTTCTGGGACCGCTAAGCACCTCGTCGAGCGCCTGACCTTGAGCGATGACGGCAAGCGCGTGAACTACGACTTCGAGCTGACGGACCCCGAGTATCTGACCGCGCCCGTCACGGGCGACGTCATCTGGGACTACCGGCCAGATCTCGAGCCGCAGCGCATCGTCTGCGATCGGGAGGTCGCGCGGCGGTTCCTCGAACGGATGACCCCGAACGAGTAGCAGCGGCCGCACGGCCGCTGCACCGGCACTCAGTTGCTCCAGGTACAGTCGTAGAGTTTGACCTCTTCACCCGGACGCCAGACCCAGTGCCGCTCGAGCATCACCGGCTCGGTAAAGATTTCGGGATCCGTGACCGTCATCGTGTACTCGAGCCGGCTGCCGTCTTCGCTCGGCGTAAACGATTCCATAACACTCATGGCATCGCCCTGCGGGATACCCTCTTTGTCGAAATAATTCCAGTCGATCACCGTCGTCTCCACCACGAGCGTCGAGTCCTCCCAACGCCCGCGGGAGTACCCGAGCAGCGCTCGCGGTGGCGCACTTTCCGCTGCGCCCATGTGTATCGTTCGTACGGTGTCGTATTCCTCCATCTGCAGCACGATGTTCTGACCCTCCTGAACGAATTGAATCGGGTAGGGCTGCTCCATGATCGTCGGCATGCCTTTCGGCTCGCATTCCGAGCCCTTAATCGGTACCCATTGCGTCTGGGCGATACGGGCGGCGTCGGTCAACGGATAATCGCCCGGCCAGAAACCCGGCGTATTGCTGTGCGGATCGTCACCGTCCGTGCTCCAGACCCGGAAGATCGTCGCATCATCGGACCGTGTGCCGCCCGCCAGCAATGAATGGGAGGTGCCTACTGCGGTGTCTGCCCAACGAGGCACCCCGCGGGATCCGAAGACGTATTCCTGACCCGCCACGAGCGCATTGGAGACATGCATTCTGGTCGCACCTCTCCTGTCGGGCCAGCCGGCCACCCTGATCTGCTGACCCTTCTCGAAGTCCACCGGCCCTATTCCGACCCGGCTCATGATGCTCATGGACGGTCCTTCGATGGCCCAGACATCGGCCGTCCCATCCGCACCAGTTTGCCTGACCGAGAAGCGCACATGAGGATTTCGCCAGATGAAGTCTGTCAGCTCACCTTCAATTTCGATGACCCTGCTGCGGTCAAAGTCCACGAATGCGTGATGGGCAAAGCTGCCGGAGGACGCCACGCCGCCGATCGACAAGGCAATGAAAATCCTACACTTATTTATCCGTATGTACCTCTTCCGTTGGGTTGTACGTTTTGGCGTTGCCCTGAACTAGCGGGCTAGCGGCGTCTGGCAGTCCACCGGAATGAACTCGTAACCTTCCAGGTAGCGTTTCCTCCAGCCCATCACCCACGGCCCGGTCAGATAGCCGGGGTCGTTAACAATCATCTCCATGGCCAACATCGGACCCAGTTCCGGGTCGTCGTCACGACGGAAGGTCTCCACGGTGGTCGTTTGATCGCTGAGCCAATTCCCGATAGGACTTGTGGGGCCCGCGGGGATGTGGGTCGACTCGACAATCAGGCTATCGTCTTCATAACGCGCTCGGGATCGCCCAAGCTTGATCAAATCGTCACTACCGTCACGATAGGCGCGATCGTCGAAATAGATGGCACGCCGGCCGCCGTATTCCTCATACTCGATGATCACGTGGTCATCGTTCTGCGTGACTCTGACCGGGTGCGGCGTAAAGCCTGCCTGCCGAATGAGACTCGGATCCTCGCAGGCCACCTGCGGATCATCTGCCGGATCCCACTGGGCCTGTAAAGCAGCGCCAGCCTGGTTGAAAGGAATGTTCCCTCCCATTCCAGCACCGGGGTCACCGGGGCCACGGGGCCCCATGCCGCCTCCGCCCATCACCCATGCACCAGTGAGGTTGGGACGTCCATCCGCCAGCCGCAGGGGGATCGAGGCGATACCATTCGCACCCGGGTCGTAGCCGGATCGACCCAGATTCGGTGTTCGCAGGACGGCACGGGTTTCCGGGTCGAGCACTTCAAGCGCCCCCATTTGAATCATTGGCACGCCGTCGCGGCCGGACCGACCCGTGACGCGCAGGTATTCTCCGGGCTGTATCGTCTCGTTCGTCCATCCGGCCTGACGCAAGAGATTAGCCGCACCGCCTTCCACCATCCAGCGGATCTCATCGCCGGCATCGTCCGTCACGTCCATATAGACGGTGACGTGCGGATTTCTAAAGACAAATCTCGACACCACACCTTCCGTTTGTATTACTTCCTCAGTGAACGATGCCGCAAATGAATGGTGCGCGAATGCCTGATTCGCCATCAAAAAAAGACCCAAACATAATGGAATTACAATTTTCATCTATTTCTCCCAAAACCTTTCCCTTCCCTATCAGCATATCCCATTAACATGGAGCAATTGTGTGGCAGATGTATGCAAGGTGAACACGGGCAGTAATGCGTCATCGGACCTTAAGCTTGTCGAGTTGTATTTCTATACTTTTCTTTATCGTCGAGAAGATGCCGGGGGTACTCACCGAGCCTGAGCATCAACAGGCAGGAAAGACCCAGGAGCACGGCAAAGCAGATAAAGATTGCGCTGTAGTCCCCCATTCGATCGAACGCGATCCCCGTAGCGAGTGGCCCCAGGCCCGTTCCGACGATGAATACGCCGAACAAATAACCGTAGATTTCGCCGAAAGACCGTAAGCCAAAGTAGCGGCTTGCCATATAGGCAATGAGATCGACTTCGGCACCCACTCCGAGACCGAGTAACACGGCACTCAGCATCGCGGTGGAGCCGCTGCCGCCTTGTGACAGAATGATCATCCCGATGATCGGCCCGGTTAGAAAACCGATCGCGACGTAGGGCGCGAATACCCGGTCTAGAAGATATCCGGCAACGATGCGCCCGAAAATGAGCGCGAGCCCGATCAGAGATGCCGTGCCAGCAGCAGCCTCGAACGTCACTCCCCGATCCATCAACAGCGGGACCAGATGGACCGTGCAGCCGTTGATCGTAAACGCCGCGATGAGAAATGCTGCGAGCAGCAGCCAAAACGAGCGCTGCCCGAACGCTTCGCGCGTTGTTATGCCGACCAACTGCTTCCGGGCGTTACCGGATTCCCGCTCGGGGTCGTTGTCGACGAAACCGCCGACATCTTTCGGGTCGTTGTAAAACAGCCAGAACACGACTGGAATGACGACAAGGATCAGACACCCGATCACGACATAGGCACCGCGCCAACCGAAAGCCGCCGTCGCGGATCGGGCAACCAGCGGTATGATGGCCGCGCCGAGGCCGACTCCCGCCATGCACAACCCCAGCGCGAGGCCGCGTTTCCTGTCGAACCACGTCGATACCACGCGAGCGAAAGGTCCCGGAGCCGCACCCGCAGCGAGTATTCCGATCACGACGAACCAGGCGTAGAAGAACCCGATGTGGCCGGGGACGAAGCACAACGACATAATAGACACGCCGAAGACGCCAAGCGCCCATAATGCGAAGCGGCGCGCGCCGACCGTATCCAGCAGGCGCCCGGCAAGCGGCATGACGACGGCGGCGGAAAGTATCGTTAACGTCAACGCAAGGGAAATCTGGCCGCGATTCCAACCGAATTCGCTCTCGAATGACGGCAGAAACACGCCGAACGAGAAAGTCATCACGGGACCCTGAGTGACCATCAGGCCCAACGTGGAAGCGAAGACGACGCCCCAGGCGTTGCTCACACGCATCGGTGACGCCAGCTCTCTGTTATTGTTGTCATTGTTAATCATTCTAGCCCAGACCTCGCTCCATGAGACGAATCGCCATTGAAGAAGCTTTTGTTACCCAGGAAATCGCCGATCAGTGGAAGGTCATTCTCGATGCGGGGGCAGTCGGTGAGCCCGGATTTAAGAAAATGGGTGAAACGATCCTCGCCGACTCGCCCGGTACGCGGCGCATCCACGAGCGCCTTATCGATCTCGGTGAAGGGCGACTGAAGGATATGGACGAGACCGGCGTCGATATGCACGTCATCTCCCTGACGTCACCGGGGGTGCAGGTATTCCCTGGTGAACTTGCGGCCGGGCTCGCCAAAGATGCGAATGATTGCCTGGCTGACGCTGTGCGCGCGCACCCATCCCGTTTTGCGGGTCTCGCAGCAGTCGCTCCGCAAATTCCGGACCTGGCAGCGCAAGAACTCGAACGCGTGATCAACGGCTTGGGGTTGTGCGGCGTGATCATCAACTCGCATACACAGGGCGAATATCTCGACGATGAGAAATTCCGGCCAATTCTCGAGGCAGCGGAATCGTTGCGAGCACCGATCTATCTCCACCCGCGAACGCCGTCACCGGCAATGATCGAACCCTATCTGGATTATGGACTCTATTTCGCCGGCTGGGGGTTCGCCGTGGAGACGAGTCTGCATGCGATGCGGCTCATCATGAGCGGGGTATTCGATCGGTTCCCCGGTCTCACGATCATTCTCGGGCATATGGGTGAAGGCCTGCCTTTCTGGCTCGACCGCATCGACAACCGGTATCTCCTGCAGGTGAAGATCGGCGCGGTCGACGAAATGAACAAACTCCCGAGCGAGTATTTTCGTAGCAATTTCATGATCACGACTGCGGGGATGACCTACGCTGCACCGCTTGAGCTATCGCTCGAAACGCTCGGCCCTGAACGGATCCTGTTCGCCGCCGACTACCCTTACGAGGACATGGCGGAAGCAGTCGAGTTTATGAACTCGGTGGCCGTATCCGAGAACGACCGACACAGGATCTATCACGGGAATGCCGAGGCGCTCTTCGATCTTCCGGCAACCGAATAGAAACCCGATCGTCCCAGCGATGGATCATTTTTACGCTACGCTAGATACTATGCAGCGGTCCAACTACGCGAACAGTCCATTCCCGATACGGGAATACCGCTCGGCAACATGCTCGACGAGATGACGGTCGATCTCAGGCGAGACTTGGGCCTCGAACGGCTCGGGAAGGGCTCGCGGAACTGACGAAAGACGGTGTCTGACTTGTCAGCGGGGCGCCAGCGTATTGATATAGGCCACGACATCACGCGATGCCTGCTCACCCGGTAGCGTCAGCGCGAAAGGCACCATCTGCGCGCCGTAGATGTCTTCCGAATGATCGCCGCGCAGGCCGGAACGGAATTTTTCCAACTGGATAACCATGTACCAGTCCGACATGCCGGCCAGTCGCGGAGAATTGAGCATCGGAATCCCCATCGCGTCGTCGCCATGGCAAAGCGAACAGGTTTGCGTATAAAGCTCCCGGCCGCGCGTCGTATCGCCTTCTATGGTGACCTCCGCCGGCGTATCTTCCAGCGTCTGGATATAGTCCACGAAGCTCAGCAACTGGGTCGGAGAAAAATCCTTGATATGGAAGTTCATCTGCTTGGCCCAGCGCTCGCTGTCATGGGCTCCACGCAAATCATTTCTATAGTTCAATAACTGGCGACTCAGATACCAATCCTCCTGCCCGCTGATCTTCGGTGAGAACTCGGATTGATAGCCCTCGCCGTTCGGGGCATGACAGGGAGAACAAGCACCCACAAAAAGCGGGCCCATTCCGCCGCCCATGCCCATGGCGCCACCCGGCCCCATGCCGACACCCGGGGGCGGCGCGGCGCCATCTTCTACGGGCTCAGCGATGACAACGGGATATTCCTGCCCTTCGCGAGGCAAGATCCATTGTGTGAATGACTCATCGGTGTCATCGCAATTAGTCATCCTGGTCTGACGGCGCAGGTTGTTGCCGGTTGGCCTGCTGGTCTCGGCCACCGCGAGGCAAAATTTCTCGGGAGAATCGGACGTTACTTCGAGTTTGCCGTCATCGCGAAAGCTGAAGTGCTGCAACGGCGCATCGGAGCACTCTTGCAGAAAGACTTCCGCGTCTTGCTGAGCACTGCCTGCTGCCACACAGAGCTCATACCACGGTATGTAGATTTGACCCGGCTGCGGATAATCCACGATCCAGGTGCCGTCCTTGAAAAATCCTTCCTTGCACGAATGCACGATGACCGGGGCGCTCAGATCAGTAATGAATGCGTAGCCTTCGAGGTCGAGACAGTAACGCTTTGGTGCATCCAACGCGTTCGTCAGCATGAAGTTTCCGCCCATAAACTCCTGGGACTGCAGAGCAGAGCCTGAAGATATAGCGGTAACAATTACGATTACCTTGAATATTGTCATTCTCATACTAAATCGCTCCAGACAAGTCGTTAACGGCACGGTGCGCTTCCTCTATCCCCGATCCGGTCATCGCGTTCGGAGGTTTCATATCTCAGCTTCTCCGTGGGTGTTGATTATTGAGGGCACCTCTACGGCCCACCATCAATCAATAGCATTGCCTAGACTTATTATCGACTATTGTCTCCCACATCACGACAAGGACGTCGCTCCTGCACCCTGCGATCATTTGAGCTATGAACCAATGGCGCCTATATTCGGTCAAAATAGGCGAATGTTGAGATATACGTAGTCATGCTGAGATTGCAGATCATACTCGTCTTCTGCGCATCGCTTGTGGCCTGCTCACAGCAACCAACGCGATCCAGTGCGGAAAGCGATTTCACGCGCTTGGTACCCGCGGACCTCAGCGGCTCCTGGGAGCGGGATTATTGGCGGGGTGACGACGTCAATAGAGCGCTCGACAGATGGTTTCGCCGCCTGCGCCGCGCCGCGCCGGATCTGAGGCCTGCGGGAATAACAGATCTCGACAACGCCGGAACGATCACAACGAGGGGAGATGTGACCACAATCCTGGCGCTCGCGCGTCTCGCAGACGAGATCACGCGCTTCAGAACTTTCTCGATATCGCAATCCGAAAACGAGATCAGCGTCGAGAGAGAGGACGACTTCGATATTTTTTGCGAGTTCTACGACGAGGTCGCGCAGGGCGCGATAACGAACTACGGTGTCGAGATTTGCGGCTGGAATGGTGACCAGTTTATCTCTCGTCTGATATTGTCGGGTGGTTTGCTCGTCAGTCATCGATTCACAGTTGCGCCCGACAGCCTAAGCTTAAACGTCGCGACGACGGTATCCTCTACTACTACGGGCATGTCATTCACCTTGAGCCGTTTCTACTCGAAATATGAGCCGTCACCTTCGCAGTTCGACTGCATCGATACACTGAGCCGGAATCGCGTGTGCACCACGGGCGGGATCTCGCCGTGAATCGAGCCTCGAACGGTGTTGGCCGGCACTGGACCGCCGTGGTCGCCAGCGTATTGATCTACGTGCCGCCATTACAGGCGGTTGGGCAGACCGAGCTTAACGGTTACGTTTCACCGGCTGCCTACGAGAGCAACACCCACGAGCTCAACATCTCGATTGCGGTTTTCGAGCCGGGAGTTCCCGCAGATCCACTCGCGTACGACCAATCCAAGGTCTTTCCGAGAGTGCGCGAGATCGAGGCGCTGTTGATTCCGTTCGTCTTGCGCGAGACGCTGGCCGCGACCGATGAGTGGGGCGCAGTGCGCGTCGTGCCCGAACCCGACACGGCGGCGGAGGTCTCCGTGTCCGGCGAGATTCTCAGGTCCGACGGGAATGCGCTGGAGCTTCAGATTCGTGCGTTCGACGCGAGCGGGCGTGTGTGGCTCGACGAGACGTACGTCAGCGTCGAGATGGCTGGCGGCGAGAACAGCGGCACGGATACAGGCATGTCCAGATACCAGCGGCTGTTTGATTCAGTTGCGGAAGATCTCCGTATAGCCCGGACTCGCCACACCGACAAAGCGCTTACGGACCTCGTTGATCTTTCGTTTCTGCGTTACGCCTATCAGCTCGCGCCATCGGTATTCGACGGCTACGTAGCCAGCGTGCCCGATGGCACGTTCACTATCCAGCGTTTGCCCGCCGAAAACGATCCGATGCAAGAGCGCATCGAGCAGATACGCCAGGTCGAATATACGTTCATAGATACCGTGGACGAGAAATTCCAGGAGCTGCACTCTGAGATTGAGTCGATCTACAACCTGTGGGTCGACTACCGTCGACAGGTAGCTCAATTCGAGAATAGTGAAGTTCAGCGGGTGAATAATGGCCGGTCAGACGCTCCGCGCGGCAGCTATGAGGCGATCAGGAGTCTCTATGATAACTACAGCTTGGCTAGAATGCAGGAACAGAGACGAGAGAGTCGCGCAGAAGCATTCGAAAATGAGGTGGCCCCCACTGTAACGAGAATGGAATCGAGAGTCGCCGAACTCGAGAGCTGGCTGGATGAGCAGTACGAGGAGTGGCGCAGTCTCCTCGCTGAGGTTTTTTATCTCGAGACCGGCCAGATGGAACAGATTGTTGGCGAAGAGTCACCGGTGCTGTTGATCCGCGCCGATATACTCGGTACGCTCGGGGAAGACGAACGCGCGTTGTTGCCGGATTAGTCGGAGCCGCTATGCGTCGATTCCCCCATCGTCGGGTGATTGATATCCGGCGCGATGAGTCCGGGTGCGTGGGGATTAGTACTCATCTGCGCATCTGATGACTTTTTGCGGGGTGGTTCCAGAAAACGCCGCAATGCGCCAACCATCCCCGGTTTTCATCAGGATGTAGGCGACGCCTTCTGCCGACAAGATGTCGCCATCCGCTGTCGTACGAACGTTATAACCGCTCGTGATGGCAGAGGAGTCGCTCAACACGCACACATTCCGTACATTGTAGGTCGACTTAGCCCAGTTGGCTGGACCCGTTCGGCGCCGTTCAGCATACCTGGCGATGGTCTCCTCGGCGCTGTCGTAGACTTCATCTCGACTGATGATCATCCAGGGGACCGTGTGCGTTTCGGCGGGAATCCGTTCGACCTGGCCCGTCGCAGCGTACTCGTAGTACTTATTCACAACATGTAGAACTTGTTCCTTGATCAAAGTCTCCTCGGCTGCAGACACGGCACCGCGCTCACCATCGATCGCCTCCACAGCGGCCCGTTCCAGCTCGGCCGAGGGATTCGTCTGCGCGATTGCGCTGGTACCACTCAAGGAGAACCCGAGGCCAATCGGCAGGGCGAGAATGAGCCTGGAAGCCAGTCTCGATCCAGCCGGTTTTTTTTGTGAAGTGGATCCGATCGTTCTAATCATTGCTATCCCGAGTTACTTGGTCGTTAAGGCTGCATCATAGAGCCTTGATTGCTCCATTCATATAAACGAAGTTAAAACAAGCAACGACTCTCAAGGCAACGCAAACACGTACAACCCATTCCCCGTCGTTGGGTGGTTGATATCCGGGGCAATGAGCCCCGGCACCCTTCTCGGACTCCCGCCACCTAACCCGGTCGGTATCGCCACGAACTGCCTCCCCCCGGCCCGATAAGTAATCGGGAATCCCTGCACGCTCGTCGCCAGCCGTGACTGCCAGATCACCTTACCCGTCTCGACATCGATCGCCTTCACCCAACGATCGAGATCCCCGACAAACACCAAACCACCGGCCGTCGACAGCACCGACGTCAGGAACGGTGCACGCTGCTCGATCGACCAGATCTCCTCCAGCGTTCGCGCGTCATAGGCCGCGAGCTTGCCGATGTTGCCGTTGGTACCCGGCATCTCGTAGAAACGACGCTCGGCCTGCGTGCCGCCGCCGCCCGGTACCTGCTCAACGATGCGGCCGCGGATCTCCATGCAGCTCTGGGAGAGCGGGATGATGAGCGCTCCTAACGGCTCATAAAAACTCATGGCCTGCCAGTTGTGGCCGCCCTCGGTGCTCGGGCAGGCCGACGCCCATTCACCTTGGCGGTTATCGATGATGTCCTGGCGGTATGTCGGCCGGCCGGTCTCGGGGTCTATCTGTGCGAACACGTTCTGGAAGATGGTTTCGGTGTGGCTCAAGTAAGCACCCGATTCGCGGTTGAGCTTCCAGAGGATGCCGGGTTTGCCGATCGTGTAGAGCGAACGCTCACCGTCGAGGTCGACGATCACGCGTTCGAAGACTTCGTCGAGGTCGAGCGATTCGCCTGGGGCGTGTTGGTAGTACCAGTCGAGGCGGCCGTCGTCGGGATCGAGTGCAAGCGTCGTGCTCGTGTAGAGCGCGTCGTCGAGCGCCGAGTTGCCGCGGCTTACGGGCATCCAGGGTTTGGCCTGGGCGACACCCCAGTAGGTGAGATCGAGCACGGGGTCGTAGGTGCCCGTGATCCAGGTCTCGCCGCCGGCGCGGTAGAAGTTTGGCAGGTCGCCCCAAGTGTCGCCGCCAGGCTCGAGATCCTGCGCGATCGTGTTGAAGCGCCAGAGCTCCTCACCGGTCTCGGCATCGTAGGCCGAGATGAAGCACTTCTCGTTGCGATAGATCGCGCAGTTCGCCAGGCCCGAGATCACCTTGCCCTTGATGACGATCGGGCCAGACGAGTTCGAGTAGTTGCCTTCGGTGCGCTCGCCGATCGTCGTGTCCCAGACGAGTCCGCCGGTCGCCGCATCGAGCGCAACGATTCTTGCGTCATTTGTCGCGACGTAAAGCTTGTCGTCATAGATCGCGACGCCGCGCATCGCGCCCGAGGCGATGTTGGGACCCAAGTAGTGTTCCCAGAGCAGCATGCCCGTGGCGCCGTCGAGCGCCTGGACGAGGTTGGCCATGTTGACGACGTAGAGGATACCGTCGTGGACGATGGGCGCGGGGTCGTTGCGGCCGCCCGCGGTCAGCGCCCAGGCCCATTACAT
>CAYXNS010000042.1:12089-21988 GCA_964466315.1 uncultured Gammaproteobacteria bacterium | reverse complement strand
TGGTGGGGGCACCAGGACTCGAACCTGGGACCAATGGCTTAAAAGGCCAGTGCTCTGCCAACTGAGCTATACCCCCGCATCAGGTATTCGGCGTGCATCTTACCGTAATCGCCAAAAAAAGGGGCCGCACAAAGTGAGCCCCTTTTCATGCGGTAGCTCCTAAGATTGGTAGCGCGTCGGGTCCTCGACGCCTGCGTCGAGAAAGCCCTGGCGCCGGAAGCGGCAAGCGTCGCAATAACCGCAGGCCTTACCCTGATCGTCGGCTCGATAGCAGGACACGGTCAGCGCGTAGTTCACGCCGGCCGCCGCGCCACGTTGAATGATCCCGGCCTTCGTCATCGAGACGAGTGGCGCTTCGATCGACACAGCCTCGTTTTCGACACCTTGCTTAGTCGCGAGTGCAGCCAGCTTCGCGAATGCCTCGATGAACTCCGGCCGGCAGTCCGGATAGCCGGAATAATCGATGGCGTTCACGCCGATGAATATAGCCTCTGCCGCAAGCACCTCGGCCCAAGCCAGGGCGAGCGCTAGGAACACCGTATTTCGGGCGGGCACATAGGTCACCGGAATACCCTCACCCCCGTCGTCCGGGATATCGATCGTGGAGTCGGTCAGCGCCGATCCGCCTAGCGTGCCGATAGGAATCTCCATGACACGATGTTCGGCCGCTTCGAGATCCTTGGAGACGCGAACGGCAGCCTCGAGTTCCGCACGATGCCGCTGGCCGTAATCGAAACTCAGCGAGTAACATTCGAATCCCTGTGCTCGCGCGAGGGCGAGCACGGTCGCTGAGTCGAGACCACCCGATAGCAGCACAACCGCCTTAGCCATGGTCAACGACCCGGCACATCGCCCCAGAGAATCTTGTGCAGTTGAAGTTGGAGCCGCACGGGCAACTGATCCGCGAGGATCCAGTCCGCTAGCGTCTCCCCCGCAAGCTCATCATAGCTCGGTGAGAAGAGCACGGGACATGGCACGCGCAGTCGATCCGCAAGCGCCGACGACGCCCAGTCATAGTCGGCCCGGTCGCAAATCACGAGCTTCAGCGAGTCCCGCTCTGTCAGATATCCAAGATTTTCCCAGCGATTGCGTTCGGACTCACCCGATCCAGGCGTCTTGATATCCACAACGCGACTAACGCGATCATCGACATCCCGTATGTCGACGGCGCCGCTCGTTTCGACACTGACCTGGTATCCCGCATCGCAGAGCGACGTGAGCAGGATATGGCACCGCGCCTGCGCTAACGGTTCGCCGCCGGTTACGCAGACATAGGGCGTACCGAAACGCGCGGTCGCCGCGAGGATCGCACCAACAGTCTGCCATTCGCCTCCCGTAAACGCATACTCGGTATCGCAGTATCGACAGCACAGAGGGCATCCCGTGAGACGAATGAAGACCGTAGGGAGGCCGCTACACTTACCCTCGCCTTGAAGCGAGAAAAAGATCTCGGAGATTTTCAGCCGTGCGGAAGCCGGACCCTCGCTAAGAGTTGCCGCCGCACTCAACCCTGCTCCTGCGCCAATCGCTCCAGCCGCTGGGTCGCCAGGCGAGCTGCGGTCGTGTCGGGAAATTCTCGAGAGACACGCATCAACGCACTTCGAGCCTCATCCCACTGCTGCAGCTCGTAATTGCAGAAGCCGATCTTCAACAGCGCGTCCGGTAGTTTCGTGGAGTCTGGATATCGATCGACCACCGTCTGAAACACCGGTAACGCGGTCGTAAACTGGCGTTGCACGTAATAGGTCTCCGCCAGCCAGTACTGAGCATTGTCCGCCAGTGGACTCGATGGGAAAACTGTCAGGAACTGATCGAATGCTTCCGCCGACTCCATGTAACGGCCGTTCTTCAGGAAATCGAAAGCGAGCTGGTAGTTGTCCTGGTCGCTGCCGCTGACAACAGGCGGTCGCGATACGAACGGGACAGTCTCTTCCGTCTCTAGATCGGAAATCGCGACGGGCGGTGGATCCGCTGCCTGCGCCCGAGCGACTTCGAGCGTCTGCAGCCGTGTGTCGACGTCCAGATAGAGCTGGCGCTGCCGATCGGCTCCGGTATCGGATTCGTACCGCAGCGTCTCGACTTCGCCTCGCAACGCCTGTGCCTGAGCGCGAAGTTGATCGACTTGGGTCGACAGCTCGATCAGACTCTGATTGTCGATCACGCGCTCAATCCTGATCAACCGCGCTTCGAGATCCGTCAGTTTCAGATAGACGGGGTCTTCCGTCGTCGGGACCGTCGTACAACCAGTCATCGCAAGAGCTACGACTGGTACCAGAAGATGACTACGCCTCACCGCAAATGCCATCGTTTTCCGCCTCACCGAGTTATTGCCGGTACACCAATTCGACACGGCGGTTCAGGCTATAGGATTCTTCGTCGCTCCCGACGACTTCCGGACGCTCCTCACCGTAACTCACCGTACTAAGCTGCTCCGTCGCAGCTCCCTGCAACAGTAACACGCGGCGTACCGCCTGGGCCCGCCGCTCACCGAGACCGATATTGTACTCGCGACTGCCGCGTTCGTCGGCATGCCCTTCCAAGCGAACCTCGGCAGCGCCCGTACGCGCGAGATACTCGCCATGGGCCGCCAACAGCGCGTTGAATTCCGGATCAATATCGCTCTGGTCGAATTCGAAGTAGATCACGAGCCGGCTCAGGAGCCTTTGGGCGGTCGGGCCCGGGACTTCGCGGATTCCCTCGGGGCTTCCGGAGCCCTGGATTCCCGTCGTACTCGCGCCTTCACCGGGGCTCGCCGACGTCGTGCTGGGACCGGTCGGCGTCGTGCCAGCCGCTACGGTCGTCGCATCACCACCGCAGCCCACCACCATCGCGCCAGCCACAACGAGAAATAGTAGTTGAACTATTCGAGCCATCACGGTTCCCTTTATCTATATCTACAGCAGCATGTTACAACAAAAAATTAGAATTGACTTGCATCTACGTCCTTGGGAACGGCGACCAGGCTGGCTCCCGCACATCACCCGCCACCGACGCGATTTGCCGATGGATCCGCCCATCCGTACTGACCGAGGACAACACGCCCACGCCCCGCTCCTGCGTCGCATAGATGATCTGAGCGCCATTGGGGGCGAAACTCGGAGACTCGTCCAGGCGACCGTTACTCAGCACCTGAGTAAGCCCGGTATCGGGATCCACTATGGCGATCCGATAATTGTCCTGGACGCGATGGACGACGGCCAGTTGGCTGCCGTCTGGCGAGATGCGCGGTCGCGCATTGTAGCCGCCCTCGAACGTTACGCGCTCTACCCTTGCACCGAGATAGGTCTCGACGCGGTACACCTGCGGGCCACCGGAACGATCCGAAGTGAAATAAATGCTATCACCGTCAGGCGCCCAGGTCGGCTCAGTATCGATCGCCGCATCTCGTGTAAGTCGTGTCAGGACCTGGCCGGCGAGGTCGAGCATGAAGATATCGGGATTGCCCTGATCTTGGGACAGGGTCAGTGCCAGCGTGCGACCATCGGGAGAGAATACGGGTGCACCGTTGATACCGGCCCGCGCCGACACGCGGTCGCGGATGCCCGTACTCAACGTTTGTACGTAGATCGCTGACTGGTCTTGTTCGAACGACACATACGCGAGTTTTCGGCTATCGGGCGACCAACTCGGCGACATAAGCGGCCCCGGGGAATCGGCGACGATCTGAGGATGAGCGCCGTCCGCATCCGCGACGATCAACCGGTACCGGCTGTTCTCCCCGTGGCCCTCCTGGTTCACATAGGCGATTTGCGTGCCGAATACGCCGGGAATCCCGGTCAGGGTCTCGAAGATCATGTCGGCGATCCGGTGCCCCGTCACCCGAAGCTGATCAGTGTTGGCAGTCAGCCTGTAACCCAATAATAGTTCGCCACGCAACACGTCGAAGAGCTGAAATACCACGGTGTATTGGTCGGGGCCCGCAGCCAGGATGCGGCCGATAACGAGAACATCGACTTCCAAGATCTGCCAATCCTGGAAATCCACTTCTTCCGGCAGCGTCGGGTGCGACAGCAGATTGCGATCCTCTAGTGGGGCAAATCGGCCACTCTGGGTGAGGTTCGCCGAGATAAGACCTGTGAGGTCGAATGGCGCCTCGCTAGTAGGTCCTTCCCAACCGAAAGGTACGATCGCCATCGGTACGGGACGATCGACCCCGCGGGTAATCTCGATACGCAGCTGCGCTTCGGAGCCGGAATAAGTAACCAGCCCAGCGAGCAAGCATGCCACGGCGATCCATGCCGACAGATTGATAGTCACGATCTTCCTCACAGTATTGGATCCTCTAAACTTCCGGAGTAAACACGACGTTGAGACTACGCTCGAAAAGCGCATCTACAGGGGGCCGCGGTAGCGGCGACGAATTCAACACGGCTGCTTCGATAGAACGTATGACGGCTGCATCGCCGTTACAGCGGCCGACTTGAACGTCCACGATGTCCCCGCTCGGTATCTGCGTCACCCGTACTTCGCACTCGAGACCGGGCTGTGCGCTTGCCGGGCGAATCCAGTTCTGCTCGATGCGATTGACGATGAGACGAATGTATCGATCGAGTAGACCCGATTCTTCGGCGCGCCGGCGCTCATCTTCCTGCGCGAGCACGCGCTGTAACTCAGCCTCCATCTCGGCCCGCTGGCGAGCCTCCTCGGCCTCCCGAGCCAGTCGCTCCTGTTCTTCACGTTGGCGTTGCTCTTCCAGTTCGCGCTGTCGCTGTGCCTCGGCCTCGCGCTCCGCCGCGAGTCGGGCCTCCTCTTCTGCCCGCAATCTGTCCGCCTCGGCCTGCTGGCGCTCGGCCGCTTCGCGTTGAAATTGAAGATCCGCCAAGCGCTGTTCTTCCGCCTGTACCTCTCGCTCGCGCTCCTGCCGCGCAGCCTCGAGCCGTTGCTGTTCCTCCTCGAGTTGCCGGCGAGCCTCTTCCGCTTGCTCTCGAGCGAGCCGCTCCTGCTCCTGTTGCCGTAGTATCTCGGTCTGCTCCTGCTGCTCAAGGCGCTCGATCTCCTGCTGGATCAGCGCTTCGTCCACGACGGTCGCTTCGATAGCCACCGTCTCACCCGCAGGTGGATACAGCGGCCGGTCCGAGAAATTTAGGCCGAGCGTCAACGTAGCCGCCAATGCGATATGCAGCCCGGTCGACAGCCCGATTGAGGCTGTATGTTTTCGAAAGTACGAACCCATAATGCCTTTTTACGCGCCTCCTCAGGGTGAATCGCCGACCGGATCCACAGGATCGGTAATGAATCCGACTTTCGCGGCGCCGGCCCGCTGTAATAGCACCATGCCGGTAACCACACGACCGTAGGGAACCGCCTGATCTGCTCTGACCAGCACCGGCGTGTTCGCGTTCCTTCGAAGCACCGCCGCGGTCCGGGTGATGACGGTCTGCTCGTCGATCGGCGCCTCCTCGTCTTCGCCAATATTCAGATAAAGCTGCCCCTCCTGATCGATGCTCAAGACAAGCGGCTCGTTATCCCGCAACAACTCGGGATCCAGCGGGTCCGCAGCCGCATTCGGTAGATCTACGCTGATGCCCTGGGTCAACAGCGGCGCCGTAATCATGAAGATAATCAGCAGCACGAGCATCACGTCGATATAGGGCACGACGTTTATCTCTGCCATGAGTCGACGATGCCGGGCACGGCTCACTGCGAAACCTCCTCAGCCTGTACCGCATGGCGTTGGAGTATCGCGGAGAACTCTTCCATAAACGTGTCGAATCGCACCTCGAGGCGGCCGACCTTGTCGGCGAAACGATTGAAAAAGATGACCGCCGGAATGGCAGCGAACAAGCCCATCGCGGTCGCGATCAGCGCCTCCGCGATACCCGGCGCCACGAGGGCCAGAGTTGCACTCTGCACGTTCGCAAGAGACTGGAATGAGTTCATGATGCCCCATACGGTACCAAATAGCCCCACATAAGGGCTCGTGGAGCCTACCGTCGCCAGGACAGCCAGGTTGTGTTCGAGCCGGTCGACCTCACGCACTTGCGACACCCGCATCGAGCGGCGCGCGCCTTCGAGCACGTGATCGCCGGTCAAGCCTTGTTGCTTTTGCAGCCGGCCGAACTCGCGGAAGCCGGACTCGAAGATTCCGGCCATTCCCATGCGGGCGCTACCGGCGCGAGCAATATCGCGGTACATCGACGCCAGATCGCCGCCAGACCAGAAACGAGATTCAAAGTCGTCTGCTGCCGCAACCGACTGTTTCAGCATCCGGCTTTTCTCGATGATAATCGTCCAGGACCCAATCGATGCGATCAGCAGCAGCGCCATAACCAGTTGCACGACGAGACTCGCCTGCAATATCAGAGAAACGATAGATAGGTTCACATTCATTCAGTTAGCTCACTCAAAAGCCCCGCTGGCACACGCCGGGGTTTGCGTTGCTCGGCATCCATACAGGCGACTTCGGCAATGCCCCGACACAACAGCTCGCCATCGGGAGACTCGCGATGAATACCCTGAGCGAAAATAAACCGCGCCCCTTTCAGCTCGGATAACTCCGCCGTGACATACAGCATGTCGTCAAGCCTCGCCGGCCGGTTGAATCTCACCTCCGTACCCACCAGGACGAGCACGATACCTTCCTGCTTGAGGATCTGATTGTGATCGACTCCGTGTGTTCGCAACCACTCGGTTCGGGCTCGCTCCAGAAACCTGAAATAACTCGCGTTATAGACCACACCCTGCGCATCGGTATCCTCTAGATACACCCGAACCGGGAGGACGAACTGGCTCATCGTTCTCGCCGGCGTCAGTCGAACAGCCCCGGGGCATCCGGAGTCTGCGAAGCTCTCGGTAAAGCCACGCCGAAATGCTGATACGCATTCGGGGTCGCAATTCGGCCACGTGACGTCCGCTGCAGAAACCCTTCCTGGATCAAAAACGGTTCGACGACATCCTCCAGCGTGCCTCGTTCTTCGCCGACTGCCGCAGCCAGATTATCGATACCGACAGGCCCACCTTCGAATTTCTCGATCACTGTCAACAAGAGCTTGCGGTCCATCGTATCGAATCCATACGGGTCAACCTCAAGCAGGTCCATGGCAGCCCGCGCGACCTCCTCGCTGACGCGGCCATCGCCCTCGACCTCGGCATAGTCACGTACGCGCCGAAGCAGGCGGTTGGCGATTCTTGCCGTACCACGAGAACGGCTCGCGATCTGTTTTACGCCGCCCTCATCGGCTGGCAGATCGAGAATTGACGCCGTTCTCGTGACGATCTGTGCCAACTCATCACTGTTGTAAAACTCGAGCCGTTGGACGATGCCAAAACGATCTCGCAGCGGCGATGTCAGCAGCCCCGCACGTGTCGTGGCTCCGACGAGCGTGAAAGGCGGCAACTCGAGCTTGATCGAGCGTGCCCCGGGACCTTCACCGATTATGATATCGAGATGAAAATCTTCCATCGCCGGGTAGAGCACTTCCTCGACGACGGGACTCAGCCGATGAATCTCGTCGACGAACAGGACATCGTTCGGCTGGAGATTCGTGAGCAGCGCCGCCAGGTCCCCCGGACGCTCCAGGACGGGGCCCGAAGTCTGGCGCAGATTGACGTCCAACTCATTAGCAACGATGTGCGCGAGCGTCGTCTTACCCAATCCCGGCGGACCGAAAATCAACGTGTGATCCAGAGCCTCACCGCGATTGCGCGCCGCGGTGATGAAAATCTGCATCTGGCGTTTTACGCTGACCTGACCAACGTATTCCTCGAGACGCTTCGGTCGCACGGCACGATCGAACGCTTCGTCCTCTCTGGAGCCTGCCCCCTCCACCAAACGTGCTTCCTCGTTCATCGGCCTCTGCTCGTACAACCGCTAGCGATCATGAATCTGTTTAAGCGCTTCACGGATCAATTCCTCCGTACGCAGACTCGTGGCATCCAGGTCCTTCAGCATCCGCAACGCCTCCGCCGGTTTGTAACCCAACGCCAACAGCGCACCGTGTGCTTCACCTTCGGCGTTCGACGCGCCATTCCCGCCGTCGACGTCGGGCACATCCTGTTCCGGCAGCCGATCGGCCATCTCGACGAGCAGGCGCTCAGCCGTCTTGCGTCCGATGCCAGGCAACCGGGTCAACGCAATCACATCCCGTTCCAGAACGCATTGCCTAAAGCCTGCGACACTGATGCCCGACAGGATCCCGAGTGCGATACGCGCACCCACGCCGGAGACCTTCAGTAGACTCCTGAACAGCGCCCGCTCACCCTCCGAGGCGAAGCCGTAGAGAACATGTGCATCGTCTCGTATAACGAGATGTGTGACGAGGCTCAACGGCTCGCCGGATTCAGGCAAGTTATAGAACGTCGACATGGGTGCTTCGAGCTCGTAACCCACGCCGCCTACGTCGAGAATCAGCTGCGGCGGGCGTTTCGACACGAGCGTACCTCTGAGGAAGCCGATCACGACTGCACCGCCGCCTCGCAAAACAGCGCATGCGTGTTCCGCTCGTGAGAATGACAGAGCGCTGCCGCCAGAGCATCTGCTGCATCCGCCTGTGGATCGACTTTCATCGCCAGCAACATCTTAACCATATGCTGCACTTGCGTCTTGTCCGCGCCACCACTGCCGACGACGGCCTTCTTAATATGTTTGGCGGCATACTCGAAAATCGGTAACTCAGCCTCGAAGGTTGCGCAGAGTGCCGCGGCCCGTGCCTGGCCGAGCTTCAACGCACTATCGGCGTTTCTGTGCACGAACACGCGTTCGATCGCGATTTCTGCAGGCTGATGTTGGCTCACGAGCGCCGCAACTTCCTCGAAAATCTGCCGGAGCCGGCTGCAGTGCTCTCCAGAGGTCTGAATCGTCCCCCAGTCCACGAGAATGGTTCTGTCACCGCGGACATCGATGAACCCGTAGCCCGTGATCTGGGACCCAGGGTCGATTCCAAGTATGCGAATGCCTTCTTTCACCTGATCTCGATCTACCGATTCATCCCGCGGCCCCCTCAGGCCTCAAGGAGTTCCTGCGGAATCTCCGCGTTAGAGTACACCTGCTGCACATCGTCCAACTCGTCCAGCGCGTCCAGCAATTTCAGTAGCGTCTCTGCCTGACCGATTTCAATCTCCGAGCTCGTCGATGCCCGCATCGTGATCTCCGACTGCTCCGGGGCCAATCCGGCTTCGGTCATGGCGTCCTTCACGACTCCAAAATCGGCCGGCTCGCTGAGCACGTCGATAGATCCGTCGTCGTTGGAGACGATATCCGAGGCCCCGGCTTCGATGGCAACATCCATGATTTTCTCTTCATCGGAACCGCTCGGGTAACCCATCAAACCGGTGAGCGTGAAGAGATAGGCTACTGCACCGTCGGCGCCGAGATTGCCGCCGTACTTGGTGAACGCATGGCGAATCTCCGCCACGGTACGGTTACGGTTGTCGGTCAGGCCGTCGACCATGACCGCGACGCCGCCAGGACCATAGCCTTCGTAGCGCACCTCCTCATAAGTCGCGCCATCGTCCTCGCCAGTGCCGCGCTTGATCGCCCGGTCGATATTATCCTTGGGCATACTCTGGGACTTCGCTTTGTCGATCGCGCTGCGGAGACGCGGATTCGACGTGAGATCGCCGCCTGCGGCACGCGCCGCAACCATGATCTCACGAATAAGCTTAGTGAAGAGTTTGCCGCGTTTGGCGTCCTGGGCGCCCTTTCGAAAGCGGATATTCGCCCATTTACTGTGACCAGCCATTGTGCTCCCAGCTTACGCGTATGATCCGGGCCTTCTCAGACAGGGGGCAGCACCGGCCGCGATGGGCTGTCCCCGGTGAGTAGCGCTCCGAAACTCCAATGACAGTAGGTATTTAGCCCCTGTCGGGCGCCTATGATAGCGGGATTTGGCCACGCAGACAGCATGGCTGTGGGAGTCGCCGCGCAACGAAAAATGGACCCGAATAAAATGGGGCCAGAT
>CAYXNS010000042.1:0-11989 GCA_964466315.1 uncultured Gammaproteobacteria bacterium | reverse complement strand
GGGCCAGATTCCTTTTTTTGAACGATTCGTCACAACCCGACGCCTCCGGTGAAAAAAGGAATCTGGCCCCATTTTATTAGCGGTTGATGGCGTGAATCGCGCGCTTATCGGCTGCCAGGGCCGCCTCGTGGATGGCTTCGGTCAGCGTCGGATGAGCGTGGACGGTTCTCTGCAGATCCTCTCCCGAAGCGGAGAACTCGATCGCTAGCACGGCCTCTGCAATCAGCTCGCCCGCGACCGGGCCGACGATATGCACGCCCAGGAGTTCGTCGTCATCCTCCACCGTGATGACCTTGACCAAACCTTCCGTCTGTTCCATACCCTTAGCGCGGCCATTCGCGGTAAACGGGAAGGTCCCCACCTTGTAAGCGACACCGCTTGCCTCGACTTCGGCCTCAGTCTTACCGACCCAGGCGATCTCCGGCGCGGTGTAGATCACCGACGGAATCGCATCATAGTTGACTTCACCGACCTTACCGGCGATCAGATCTGCGACCATGACCCCCTCCTCCGTGCCCTTGTGAGCCAACATCGGGCCACGGACGACATCGCCTATCGCCCAGACCTGGGCCGCAGTCGTTCGACAGCTCTCATCGACTTGGATGAAGCCTCGCTCATCGAGGACTACGCCGGCATCATCGGTGAGCAAGTCGGCCGTAAACGGCCGTCGCCCCACGGCCACGATCAACTTGTCGACCTCCAGTGCCTGCGCACCCGAACCGTCCTCGTAGCTCACACTGACGCCCGAATCGTCGACAGCGGCGCCCGTCATTGTCGCGCCGAGTCGAATATCCAGGCCCTGGCGCTTAAAATGCTTGCCGGCTTCCTTGGCGATCTGTGCATCCGCCATGTAGAGAAACTCGTCGAGCGCCTCGAGAATCACGACCTCGGCACCGAGCCGCTGCCAAACGCTCCCGAGCTCGAGCCCGATCGCTCCGGCACCGATGACGCCCAGACGTTTCGGGACTTCACTAAACTCGAGCGCACCCCACGAATCGACGATCAGCTCGCCGTCGAACGGCGCGACCGGCAGTTCGATCGGCGCGGAGCCGCTCGCGAGCACGACGTGCTTGGCGTTGATCGTTTCCGTTGCACCATCGGCATCCGTGAACTCGACGTGATGATCGGCGAGCAGACGGCCATGGCCCTGGAAAGCCGTTACACCATTCGACTTGAACAACGCAATGATGCCGCCGGTGAGCTGTTTGACAATGCCTGCCTTGCGCGACTGCATCGTGCCGACATCCATACCGAGTTCGCCCACGCCGATGCCATGCCTGCTGAACTCCGATGCGGCCCGGTGGTAGAGCTCCGATGACTCGAGCAACGCTTTCGATGGTATACAACCGGCGTTCAGGCAAGTGCCCCCGAAGCTACGACTGCCGTCATGATTTTGCCACTCGTCGATACAGGCTACGCTGAGCCCGTTCTGAGCCGCCCGGATCGCCGCTGGGTACCCCGCCGGACCACCGCCGATCACGACGACATCGAATTCTTTCTCACTCATGTTCAGTCACACCTGCAAGATCAGCCGCGCTGGATCCTCTAATAACTCCTTCAACGCAACCAGGAATCTTACCGCCTCACGACCGTCCACGACGCGATGGTCATAGGTCAGCGCCATATACATCATTGGCCGTGCTTCGATCTTTCCCTCGATGACGATCGGACGTTGCTGAATGGAATGCATACCGAGTATGCCGCTCTGCGGCGGATTCAATATCGGCGTGGACATCAGCGAGCCGAAGATTCCGCCGTTCGTAATCGTGAACGTGCCACCCGTCAGCTCTTCCATATTGATGCTGCCGCTGCGTGCCCGGGCACCATAGTCAGCTATTTCCATTTCTATTTCCGCGTAACTCTTAGCCTCCACATTGCGAATAATCGGTACGATGAGGCCACGCTCCGTCGAAACGGCGACGCCGATATCGAAATACTCGTGATAGACGATGTCCGGTTCGTCAAGCGAAGCGTTGAGAACGGGGTAGCGGCGCAACGCCTCTACCGAAGCCTTGACGAAAAATGACATGAAGCCCAGCTTGACTGCGTGACGTTCCTTGAATTCCTCCCGATACCGTGACCGCAGGCTCATGACTGCGGTCATGTCGACCTCGTTGAATGTCGTCAACATCGCCGCCGTCTGCTGCGCCTCGACCAGGCGCTCCGCAATACGCGTCCGCAGGCGCGTCATCGCGACACGCTGCTCGGCGCGCGACACGCCGCCACCTACCGACGGTGTCGTGAGCCGTGGGCCCTCTTCCGGCTCCACGGTTGTGACGCGGCTGGTCTCGAGATACGCCAAGACGTCGGCCTTTGTCACCCGCCCGTCGCGGCCGGAGCCGCTGATCGCCGAGGCATCCAGATCGTGCTCCTCGACTAGTCGCCGAGCGGCGGGACCCAGCCGCTCCGCCGCACTGCCGGAAGATCGCTCCGCGTCCGCCGCCGGCTTCGGCTCCGCCACCGGCGCCGCAGCCTTTGGATGCTCCACCTCACCGGGCTCGAGCAACGCGAGCACCTGCCCACCGGTCACAATGGCGCCATCGTCGATCTTCAACTCCTTTAATACGCCATCGCTCGGTGCCGGAACTTCCAACACGACCTTGTCCGTCTCCAGATCCACAAGATTCTCATCGCGACGAACGGAATCGCCGGCACGTTTGTGCCACGCGATGACAGTCGCGTCGGTAACGGACTCAGGCAGCTGAGGCACCTTGACCTCAATGCTCATCCGTCGCTCCCAAGCGCATCAGATTTGTCGCATCCAGGTCGCCGTTCCCCGAGCCCGCTTCCAGTGCCGCAGCCACGAGAGCCTGCTGCTGCACGACATGCGCGGCGTGGACACCCGACGCCGGCGCAGCGGCACTGTGCCTTCCCGCGTAATATAGGCGCCGATTCGACCCGAGTGCCGCCTGCAGACGATGGCGAATCTGATACCACGCACCCTGGTTCTGAGGCTCCTCTTGACACCAAACGATCTCGGCGGCGTTCGGATACCGGTCGAGAGTCTTCGCATAGGCCTCGACAGGGAATGGATACAGTTCCTCCAGACGTACAATCGCCACTCGGCCGATCTCCTTCTCGCGTCGCATCTGTACCAGGTCGTAGTACACCTTACCGCTACACAGGACCACGCGCTCCACTTCCTTCGCCACGAGCGACTCCGTCTCGCCGATCAGCGGCTGAAACGATCCGCGTGACAGATCCGTCAATGATGACACAGACAACCGATGGCGTAGCAAACTCTTGGGTGTCAGCACAACCAAGGGCTTCCGAACGGGCCGCAGGCACTGCCGACGCAGCATATGGAACATCTGCGCGGGCGTCGACGGAATGCAGACCTGCATATTGTGCTCCGCACATAACTGGAGAAAACGCTCCAGGCGCGCGGACGAATGCTCCGGGCCCTGGCCTTCGTAGCCATGCGGGAGGAAGAGCGTCAGCCCACTGAGCCTGCCCCATTTCGCCTCCCCGGAACTGATGAATTGATCGATGACGACTTGCGCGCCGTTGACGAAGTCACCGAACTGGCCTTCCCATATCACGAGGCAGTCGGGCGACGTCGTGCTGTAACCATACTCGAAGCCGAGTACGGCTTCTTCCGATAGCAGCGAATCCGCAATCGTGAACGCCGTCGCGGTCTCTCCGATATGGTCGAGCGGCGTATACTCCGCGCCGTTTTTCTGATTGAAAAATGTCGCGTGGCGGTGAAAGAATGTCCCCCGCCTTGTGTCCTGGCCGATCACCCGGATGTGGTAGTTGTCCACCAGCAGGCTGGCGTAGGCGAGCGTCTCCGCGAATCCCCAGTCGATCTCGAGCTGGCCGGCTGCCATCTTGACGCGATCATCCAGCGTTCTCTGCACGCGGGGATGGAGCTTGAAGTCCTCCGGGATCGAGTTCACACGCTCGCTGAGCCGTTCGAGCTGCGTCTTCGGGATCGCGGTCTTAACGGCTCCACTTAGATCGCTCCCATACCGGCTCCAGTCAATCGTATACTGATTACCGATCATCCCGAGACATTCATCGTTAGGGCTATGACCGGCATCTAGGCAATTCCGATAAGCTTCCGCCATCGCCGTCAGTTCCTCGCTGGTCACGGCACCTCGCTCGGTAAGCGCCGTTCCGTAGAGCGTACGAACGCTGGCATGGCGCTTGATCGCCTGATACATGATCGGCTGGGTTGCGGACGGCTCGTCCACTTCGTTGTGCCCGAGTCGCCGATAGCAGACCAGATCGACCACCACATCCTTGTGAAATACCTGCCGGTATCGCAGCGCGAGTCGAATCGCCGTAACGACTGCCTCCGGATCGTCACCGTTGACGTGCAGAACCGGCGCCTCGACCATCTTCGCAATATCCGAGCAATACGGCGTCGATCGCGTATCCCGCTGATCGCTCGTCGTGAATCCGATCTGATTGTTGACCACGACATGAATAGTACCGCCGGTGTAGAACTCTCTGGTCTGAGACAGCTGGAATGTCTCAGCAACGACCCCTTGCCCGGCGATCGCGGAATCGCCGTGAATCAGCACGGGCAAGACCTGATTACCTTCCGCATCGCCCCGGCGATCCTGCCGGGCCTTGACCGAACCTTCCACGACGGGATCGACGATCTCCAGGTGGGATGGGTTGAACGCCAGTGCGACGTGAACGTTTTCCCCGCTCGTACGGATATCCGACGAGAAGCCCATGTGATATTTCACATCGCCAGAACCGGACAGTTCTGCAGAATCGTGAACATCCTCGAACTCGGAGAATAACTCCTGGGGTGACTTGCCGAGCACGTTGACCAGGACATTCAATCGGCCGCGATGCGCCATACCGATGACGATCTCCTGCACGCCGCGTTCTCCCGCGCCCTGGATCAAATTATCGAGCAGCGGGATCAGCGCCTCGCCTCCCTCGAGTGAGAAGCGCTTCTGCCCGACGTACTTAGTATTGAGATAACGCTCGATGCCCTCGGCGCGGTTGAGACTCTCCAGAATTCGGCGTTGCTCCTCTCCGTCGTAGCTGCGATTAGCCATTTCGGCCTCGAACCGCTCCCTGAGCCAGAGGCGTTCCCGCGCGCGCGAGAGATGTGCAAATTCAGCGCCTATCTTCCCGCAGTAGATCGTCTTGAGCAGCTGCAGAATCTCCTTGAGTTTCATGCGAGCGTGACCGGTCCCGGCGAGTCCGCCGGTGTAGAACTCCGTGTCCAGATCGGCATCGTCCAGGCCGAGATAGTCGAACTTCAACACGGCGGGAGTGTGGCGCTGCCACAAGCCGAGCGGGTCGAGGTCCGCGATCTGATGACCCCGCATGCCGTAGACCTGTATCAAGCGCGAAACGGCCGCTTGCTTTTCGCTGGCCTGGCTCGAAGGCTGTGCAGCCGCACCCCCATTCGGGCCCAGGGCATGGGGTGATTTGAGCCGCGTCGCAAGCGCCTGGACGAGCGGCGCATGTGCGACGTCACGAATCGCGGCATCTCCCCCCAGACCGACGAACAGTTGGCGCCATTCGCCGGGCACGCTGGTGGGATCGCTCAAATAAGCTTCATACAACGCCTCGACGTAAGGCGCGTTGGCGCCATGAAACGGCGACGACTCGTATTGCCGTTGTAATCGTGTGCTCATGATTTATTGCCCGCCGACCAGGGGACTTTGCGAGGTGCAGGCGTAGTGTAGCCAAGTTAAAACGGCAGGGATAGATCACTACCGACGTTGTCGAGCTTGCCTCAGAGCATCCCTCTCAACATCCACAGCTCGTAGAAGACGAGGAACACATAGGCTCCGAGAAAGCACTGCAGAATAGTTCTCACCCGGACGATCCTGAACACCTTGGCCCGGGCCATCACGACGAGCACTATTACGCCACCACCCGTCAATACCATCTTGAGTACCGCGAAGTATCCCGGGTAGCGCTCGAGAACGTAGGCCAGCACGGGGTTGGCCTCCTTGGCGCCGTTCGTAAGGAGGGTCAGCGTGAAGAACGCATCGGTGACACTCAAGAGTAGAATCGCAAGCGCCAGGAAGAGAAGGCCCGGCTCGTGCCAGTCGATGAGGCTGTCATGTTCGCCTTCTCGCCGACCGCCTCGACGTCGTGGCGTAAAGCCGCTTTGAATAATGGTCCGCAGTGTCAGCCGTCGCCGATCGCTAGCAACGCGTCGTTCGATCGTGTTATCCAGAGTCGTCATCTGCGCGTCGGTATGTTCTTCTTCGCTCACATGTCAGCTTCCTTGCAAGTTGCCCCAGACCCTCATGAGAGAAGCAAGACCCATGGGCAGTTGCCGGGTATTGTTTGAATTAGACCACAAAATTCGGCTGCAGTTTTCCGTATTCGAGACGATCTAACGCTGCGCGCCGGAATCTAGCGGTTAATCGGCGAGACCACTGGTCTTATGTAACAAGAAGGCGATGAGGTCGCGCCGATCCGTGGCCGAGGAGTAGCCCGCGAAAACCATATCATTGCCGGGCAGAAACTCTTCCGGATCAGTCACCCAGACATCGAGGATCGCCGGCGTCCAGACGATTTGGGCAGCGCTTAATACCGGCGAGTAATCGAAACTCTCCGTTGCCGCCGACGCCCGGCCGAAGATGCCGAAGAGGTTAGGCCCAAGAAGCGCATTCTCTCCCTCGCCGAGCGTATGACAAGCCTGGCACGCAAGACTCAGAAGCTCCCCTCGCGCCCGGTCCGCACCCGCGAATCCCGGCTCGCGGAGGTATGCGGCCGGCGTTTTGAGCTCGCTGCCGCTCATCGCCTCTGTGGCGACCTCGCGAGATACCGACGTGAACTCGGTCAAGGTTGCCTCCGAGGTCGAACCGACGTCGATCGCATCGGGCGACTCTGTGCAGCCGATCAGAAGCAGCAACGATAGCGCGAGCGTTCGATACATGACCAGTGGATTATAAAGCGATCGTTCAGAACTCCCATGAGAAGCTGAGATGCAATGATACATCTGGGGCCGTTCGAACGACGAGACCCTCGTTGATCGCGAAATTCACCGTCCTCCGATCGTCGAGCGCCCACCAGCCACCGATACTCGCCTGAATCGAGTCCTTACCCAACTCGTCCAGTGCACTGTCGTAGAAACGGCTGTGATAATCGAGCTGTGCCTTGAGCCCAATCTTCGGGAACGGCCGCCAGCTTCCACCAAGGACTCCCAATACGACCCAATCCTCATTGCGTGACGCGAGGAACTCGGGCTCGCCAAGCCGCATGAGGCCGACTCCCCAGTAATAGCCGATCTCCCGCGACCACCTGATCGTCAGGCCCCGGCGGAGCAATGTGACAGCCACATCCGTGGCGCCACTGCCCGCGAGCGCGGCCCCGTCTCCGGTGGGTAACTTGACGATCGCACGCAGGAAACTCCTCGAGTCGCCGCCGATCTCTCGACCGAAGCTGACCTGCGTATCACCCAGCCCGCTGCTGGATCCGTCGATCGTAAACGCGTTCACATTACGATCACTGTAGCGGAAATCGAGTCGATCCTCGGGCAGCCGATTGCGGTTACCCTCCGGGAGATTGAAGAATGCGTGCCAGCCGTCGATCACGTCGTCGAGCACGCCGCCAGATTGGCGGATCAACGGCACCTCTACACCGACTGTCCAACGCTCGCCGATACCGCGCTTATAAAGTAAACTCGCGCGCCAGGTTTCCCCGTCGAGAATCAGCTGTTCCTCGCCACGGGCGGACAGACGATAGTGACTGGCCATCTCGCCGATGAGCGAGAGTTCGTTGGAATCAGTTTCGAGCGCGGCCTCCCATGTCGGCAGCCCGAATATCGACACCACCGGACTGAGGTTTCGCGTGCGCAGCGGCGCGGTCTCCTGGGCTGCCGCGGAGCCGATTAGTGCGAAGCTCAGCAGTATCCCTGCAACCCGGTAACTTCCTTTGAATCCTTTCATCGAGTTTCCTACGCTACCATGCGCCTGTACCATTGCGCATTCCGCTATTCGAGTCGCCGCTATGAAGCCGCAGAATCTCTGCATTTTCGCCACCCTACTCGGCCTGGGACTATCGGGCTGCGAAGAAGGCCGAAAAAACCCGCCCGATGTATCGGTCACGTTCGTTCATGCAGCGCCGAGCGTGGGGATTATAGGAATTCGCCGTGAGGAAGTGCTTGAGGCGAATTTGGATTACAGAGAAAGCACGGGCGGCACTTTCGACGCCGACACTTATACCTTTCACTTCGAGGTCACGCCGGCAGACGAAGAGGCGGAACGGCCCGTTTCTTTTGACTTGGAACTTTTTGCCGGCACCGACTATACGATTATCGCGACGGAGATCGCCGGCGAATTTCAGCAGCTAGTCGTCGAAATGGCGGCCGCCGAAGCGAATTCGACCATCCTACAAGGTGCCGGCCTGCATCTGGCACCCATGCTCGGGCCCGTAGACATCTATCTCGTACCCGCGGATACGGACCTGCTCGCTGCGACTCCATTCGGCAGTCTCAGCTTCGGAGAGGATATGGCACCAGCGCCCGTCGATGCGGGCGAGTACGAGCTGATACTGACCGAGGCGGGCAACCCCGGAAACGTACGGCTCAACAGCACGCCGTTCGTATTCCCGTCGGGCCTTGCGACACTGTTCACGCTACTTGACGATGCGGGCCTGGGCTTTGCGCCGGTGGCCGTGACCGTCTCGGGTGGCGCAAACTTATCGTTCGTCGACGACAGCCTCGAGTCGAGAATACGTATCATCAATGGGGCCTCAGGTCAAAGCTCCGTGGACATCGGCATCGATGGCGACCTGTCGCCGCCATTGATCTCCGGGCTGGCGTTCGGCGCCATCTCCGACTACACAACGATTCCGGCAGGCGCACCCAACCTGACTGTCAGCCCGGCCGGTAACCCGAGTGTCGTTGAGATCGACTTTCCGTTTTCCGCGGCAGCCGGCCGCTTCTCGACCTTTCTTATCGCGGGACCACCTGGAGGGGTCGTAGCGATTGTCTCGGCCGACGACTATCGTCAGATCGCGGGAGAAGCGAAGCTCAATATCTATAATGCCGCCGGCCTGTTCAGCGTCATCGACATATTCCTCCAGCCGCCGGGAACCGATCTCACCGGCATAACGCCGGAAGCCGGACTAACTCCGGGCGGTGGCGTCCCCAATATCCCGAAGGCCGCGGGAAACTACGAGATTACGATTCGGGAGGCCGGTACAGAGAACGTGCTGGCAGGACCGACCGCCGTCACCCTGATCGCCGGTGGATTCTACGGTATTCTTCTTACCGATGCGGCCGGCGGCGCAACGGTCGATCTGACGCTGTTCGATGATTTCAACTGATCGTGCGAGCTTACTTCCGGGGACGGAGACGCATGTAGCGCACAGTCGATCGATATGCGTAATAGCGGCGGCGACCGTGGAAGTGGTCCCAACGGCATCCCCGCGCTCCTCCGAAGCAGCTTCTGCCTATCTTAAGGACGACGCCGAGGCTTTGATGCGGAGTCAAACGAATGGAAGATATACAGGTCGCCTGTCACTGCACCGGCAAGTTCACTGGCGGCAGTTGACCTGCCTCCCCTAGAACGACTCCAGTCGCTTCATTGCCGGTCAAATCACAGTGCTAGTAGGTTGCCAGAAAGCAGTCATCGATAATGATAGGTGCGTCGCTCTTCTTCCACGCGATCTGCAGATGGGCACCGCCAATATAGTACCTGGGATCAACTACGGTAATTTCGTTTACAAGCGTCTGGCCGTCATCCTCGAGATGGTAGCGTTCGATGACATGGGCGTCCGGATCGCCTGAGTACGGCAGACCCTCGCTGCCGATAAAAGGCTGCTCAGAGATATGGGTGGTTGTCACGACGAGCATGTCATTCTCCCAGATTCCCGTCGAGAAACCGTACTGATTCGAAAAATCAGGCTCCGGCCCGTTGTCATCCAGGTAGATACGGCGGGTGGAGCCGAGAAGCGCCGAGAGAATGTACAGCTTGTCTCCCAGGTTCACGATTTCCAACGCGAAGGGTACTCGCGTCAGATTGGGCGTACCGACCGGGCGGCAGGAATGCTGCGGATCGTCTCGCTCCGGGTCAAATGTTTCCTGGTAAGCCTTCGCGGCATCGGTCAACACAGACGGATCGATCGAGACGTCCTCCTCGATTTCCCGCGCGTCGTTGTCCTCGAACCAATAGTGCCAGGTTCCGCTCAGCTGATGCTGAAGTGGATGCTGCTCCTGGCCGAAAGACAGACCGATAAGACCTGCTTGGGCCACCAGAACACACGCTGCCCGGCGCAATAGAGCAGGCTTGACGATCGGATTCATGTTCACTCCACTCTATCTTCAGGGCGCCAGCAATTCACTGCCATCCTCAAGCACGATCTTTATCAAGGCAAGCGTCGGCGCACCCGATCGGGTCGGATGTCCGATGGCTGTAATCTTCGTTCCTACCGGCAGCGTCGCGCTGGTCCACCCAGCGTTACGCAACGTAGTCGGAGTGCTCATCTCAATCACCCACTGCTCGGTCTCTCCCGCGTCATCGACCACATCTACGAAAATCACCGAGTGCGGGTTCGCGACGCGAAAACTGGTGACCGTTGCCTCAATCGGGATCTCGTCGTCCATCAGGTAGTTCGCTGCGAAGGAATGATGCGCCGCCACCGGAATCGCGAGCAACGCCCCGAGCGTACCAGCCCAAAATAAACGTACCGCTGTATTCATCGCCATTGCTTCACTACTCCATTTTGCGCGCTCTCTAGGTGCTTGTGTAAGAGAACGGTAAACGCCGGTTCTCGAGGAAATGTGCAACCGTAACTTCGCTCCAATCCATCGCCTCATCGCGGTAGGAGATATAGGAATCGACCACCTGCCGCGAGAACTCGTCTGTCGAGGCAAGCTCTTCTCGCACGTACTGTGCGGATAGTTCACAGATACGTAGCATGACTTCGCGGGGAAACCGCCTGATCTGGATGCCATGCACTTCCTGTAGTTCCCGCAGAAGCCTCGAGTTTTCCGCGGTCGACTCGGCCATGGCGTAGCTCATGTGCGCCATCGAGACGTGCTGGATCGTGCGTTGCTGATTCGCCGTGAGAGCATTCCACACATCGATATTGAATCCCAGCGCCGAGAAGGTATGCGGCTCGTGCACGACCTCAGGGTAGAAATATCTCACACCCGTGTGATACCCCTCGGGCATGTCGTTGGCTGGGCTGGATCGCTCCGCTGCGTAGACGGTGCCGTTCCTCAGTGCCTCGACGATTGGTCCTTCGAGAATGTAGTCGTCCGCTTCTGCACCCATGTGAGACATGATGTAGCCGATAACCCCCGGCATATCCATGACCTTACCCTCGAAGTCGCCAACTGACTGGACCTCCTCGGTGAACCAGCCGACAGACTGGTAGCCCAACGTGGTAGCGGCAAACGCTTTAATATTGAATCGCTCACTTAGCTTGTTCCACGACTGCTCGCCTCCCCGGTGGTAGAACCAGCCCATGAACTCTTCGAGGCTGAGCCCCATCGGCATGGCGCCACCAAAAAGTCGAAACAACTCATGGTGAAGGTTCCAGTGGTATTCCCCAGCGAAGTAGGCGTCTGCTTCACCCTCACTCGCGATGCCGAACTCCCTATCCTCATCCTCCGGAACGTCACCTTCGAAGGTGGCGAATACGAGCTCGCCGTTAGTCGCCGTCTCCACCCAGTTCAGGTATCGGCTGAGTGGCCTTCCCGTATACGCACTCACGACCGGATTGTGTCCTATCATCAGCCTCGGCGGACCAACGACAATCAGTTCGCGCCGGTTCTGTGCGATCGCCGGAGCTGCGATACCCGACATTCCCGCCACACCCGATATGGCTGCGGCTCCCGTCACAAAATCTCTTCTCTTCATTGCTATTCACCCAACGTTGTGTGACGTCAGCCCATATAGTAGCACCTAACCTTTCTTGCTAAGAGATACTTAAACTAACTTTAACCAAAGCAGAGGAGTTTCAAGCGAGCATGTCAAATACAAAAAACACGTTAAGGATATACGACGTAAGACCCGCCGTAAGTTTCCATCAGAAGAGAAAATCAGAA
>CAYXNS010000041.1:20347-24752 GCA_964466315.1 uncultured Gammaproteobacteria bacterium | reverse complement strand
ACGTTAAACCTCTCGGGGTTTTCCACGACGTCGATTGAGACCCGGGGAGTCGGGGGCTGCGTACCCTAGCATAGATGGATAGAGATGTCGCAATCGAACAGGCGTGCGCGTCTCTAGTGAAAAATAAAGGATCGGCCTTGCTTCTATGTATGCGTCGAACTAGTAGGTGGGTTTGAAGTCGAGATTTAGTAGGTAGATGCCACAGTGTTAGGCTCACTAGTTTAGGTATACAAAGTGCTCTGTTGAATCCGTATAATTAAAGTTCGCCTAATAACAAGTAGCTGTTAACAAAGGCGATTTTATAATTGTTCGGTCCAATGGGAGGGGAAGTCTATGGCGTGGCTCGAAGCGAGTGCGTTCGCGGAATGGATGCGAACGTCAGCAGTTGGATACCCAGTTGCGATTACGCTGCATTCCATTGGAATGTCGATCATGGTAGGTCTGGTCTTCGTGGTTAGCCTGCGTCTGGTTGGCTTCTTCGAGCGAATGCCCTTTGCCTCGTTGGAGAGAATGTTGGCTCTGGCTGGGGCCGGATTTATCATTAACTTCTTGTCCGGAGCGGCGATCTTCACGTCGCAGGCGACGTTCTATGTCGCGAACGGGCCGTTCTTGCTTAAGTTCGCCGCGGTATTGACCGGTGCGCTGCTCGCTGGATACATACGGCCGATACTGAGACGTGAGGCCGGAGGTTGGGCCGACAGTGCATCGATTCCCGGCATGATTCGGGGCTTAGCGATCGTATCCATCGCGCTGTGGTGCGTTGCGATCACGACCGGCCGATTTACGGCGTACCTCTAAGAGGCCAAGGGGAAGATAGATGGCAATACTAGATTGGATCGCCGCAAACTTGGGGTACTACGTTTACACTCTTCCTTGGACGTGGCCGATTTTGGAGACGCTGCATTTCTTCGGTCTTTGCCTGCTGCTGGGCGGCTTGCTGGTCATCGACCTGCGCATGCTCGGCGTCAACCGCATTCTTCCGTCTGTAACCGTTCACGACCTCCTGCCGTTCGCCATCACCGGGTTCGTGATCAACCTGGTTTCGGGAGCGGCATTCTACGTCGGCGACCCGCATCGGTACACGCCTAATATCGCGTTCCAACTGAAGATGGTTCTGTGCATCTTGGCGGGTTTGAATGCGCTCTACTATCAGAAGAACCTGGCGGCAGAGATGGACAGTTGGACCGAGAACACCGAGATACCGGCAAACGCCAAGGTCGTCGGTGCGGCATCGCTGATCCTCTGGTTCGGTGTCCTGTCTTTCGGCAGGCTCATACCGTACATGGGTACGGGCTAAGCGCTCGCGATTTGAGGTTCGGTGCAGTGTAGTGGTACCGGGCTTTTTTTTAGTCCGCCGCGTCTCTTAGACGCCACTGCTGCCGCGAATCCCGGCTGCCGTCGCAGACCTCGAGCGTCAGATCACGAATCAGGTGAACGGGGTCACCGCCCCCGCCATGCCGGCTCGGACCCTCTCCGGCGGTGATGCAGTTGCCAGGTGCCGCCACAGAGACGACACGGCCATTCGCTCTGTGCTCGAATTGCTGGAGCTCACTACCGTCACAGGGTTCCAGTGCAAGCTTGCTCCCTGTGCTGGTCCCTGTCAGGGTCATGCAGAGATCGTATTCGATCAGGCGGAAAATACCGTCCGGTATCTGATCGGCGTCGAATGTCTGATCGACCGCAAGTTGCCCCTGGTAGCTGTAGCAACTATGCGTCTGCAGGCCTTCCTCCGGCCGAGCTCGTGCCTGGAAGCCAAGAGTATCGAAGCAGAAGCCACGCGCCTCGTCTAATCTATCGACGAGTGTGACTTCGACCTTGGTCTCAGCGAGTGCTGCAGATCCCAAAGCGAAGCCGGCGACTAACAGCCAGAGTTCTCTTGTGTTACTCATTATTGCTCCTTTCGGTGCGACCTGACGCCGTCTTCGAATTCTCAAGAACGGCGATAATATCGCAGCTCCTACGATAATGCTTGTCCCACTAGGCGAAACAATGATGGCGCGATTGTGTCGTCTAAGGATGCGTTGCCGTGTAGCGCGACGATGGCCTTATCGAGGAACTTACAGGTAAGCGATGAGCCGACCGGCGAGGATGGCCATCGTCAAAAACACGAGCGAGCAGCTGGCGAGGATCTTGCCCAGTTGCGGCATGGCCCCGGCTGCATCCCAGTCAGCCGCATTGCGCTTCAGCACCTTCTGCGTGAAATACAGGTTAGCGATCGCGAGTATGACAAACGTTATTTTTGCGAGAAACGCGGGGCTCTGCGTGAGATAGAACGTCGCCTGGGCCATGAAAAGCGACAGTCCGGAGTAGACATTCAGGGCGATGCCGATCCAGCCGATGGACAAGAGTCCGTGGAGAGCGCCGATCGGAATTGGCTTGAACAGTCCCAGGAGTCGAAGGTTGAGCGAAAACGAGATGCCCACGATTATCGATGTCCCGACCGCGTGCATCGACAGCACGAGCGGCCAGCCAATCAATCCGGATAGGATCCAATCGGAGTAGGCTGTTGTCTCAAGCCAGCTTAGAAACCCCATAAATGCACCCGGTTACCTCACAGGACGATAAACTAGTTGTCAGCCTGATCGTGGCGGTCGGCGATGGAATCGATCAAATAGGTCACACCACCGACGATCGCAAGGACGACAACGATGAATAGGAAAGCAAGTACCGCAAGATTTTCCATGCGTTAGCCTCCGTCACCGTAGTAGGGCAGCAGGCGGCCGAAGATCAAAACGGCAGCCCATGAACCTATCGTGACGATGGCCATTGCTTTCGATAGCAATGGAGCGTCGTCTCCCGCTTTCAGCGCCCATGCCTCATCGAAGATCGTGAAATAGATGATCGCAACGCCGCCGATCATCAACGCGATAATCTTTGGTGGGAATGCATCCATTGCGACGTAGCGGCCTGAGTCAGCGATAAAGAAGAAAAAACCGGTGACGATGTTGACGACGAGTCCCAGCGCCCCGAGCGGCAGTAGCCGATGCAGCGCGCCAAAGGGAAGATTTTTCCCCACGCCGAGTGACCGTAGTCCGACGAGCAGCACGACACCGAATATCAGCGCCATGCCGAGAAAATGAGCGGCCTCCATCGCGGGCCAGGCCCAGATTATGTTCGAAATGAGAGTTTCGACGGACGCGGTCAAGCCTTCGCCTTGCGCGGTGGCGACTTCGATCTCTCCAAGCTCGGGATGGTTGATGTGGCCACCGATATTGCCTGCCCGGCTCATGTATCGCAGAGCGATAAGCGAGGTAACGAAGACGGCGATCAGGTTCCAGGTAGGCGTACTCGAGAAACGCCGCTCCTGCCACAGGCCGAGCCATGCGAGGCAACCCGTAATCCCAAGGAACGTGAACGCCAGCAGTGCTTGATCTCTGTGCGCGGATATCACGTCCGAAGAGATGCCCGCGTTATTGTGAATCGCCCATCTGGCTGCCGCGCCGCTGATATAGGTCGGGATCGCCAGGAGGCCCAGGAGCAGAAAGAGAATCATGCTGGTACGTCTGAGATCGTCGCTCTTTACATAGTAGGAGGCGGCGAACAGACCCAATGCGATAACAGTCCCAACAGATGGGAAGTGATTCAACAGCACATGCAGATGCGGCCCAGAGTTTGGGATCAGATCCATAGGTCAATCCATCTTTAGAAAGTCGTAAGCCGGTTACGGACTCTACAGCACGGTCAGCACGAGCGCAATGAGACGCCGAGTTTCGATATCTTGCGTAACGTAACGAGTTGATTGCTTCGGTTGCGAAGATCGCCTCAGAAGACTTCGATGGTTGTGGCTTTAAATAATCAAGCGCTGATTTTGAATGTACCGTCCACGAGCACGAACATCATCTTACACACTGCGTTTGAACGATTGCTCCAGGCGTGATTCGTACCGCGCTGAATAATGGTGTCGCCCTTTTTTATGAGGATCTCCGAATCGTCAAGCACCATGTACATCTCACCTTCGAGACAGAGGGAATAATCTACCGTTTCAGTACGATGCATTAGCGGATGAGGCGGTTTGTCCTCGACGCCGACGTCCTCGGCGCCGATCGAGGCCCAGGCTTCCTTCGCTGCCGCTGGATCGACGGTTTCGATCCAGCCTTTCTCGGGTGGGAAATCGATGATTCGAAAGACGGAGCCGTTTTGTGGGGGTAGAAGGCCGATCGTTTTGTCCGTGGTTTCACCTTTGCCGAATACCGGCGCCGGGCTCGAGTCGATTACCCAGAGATTATGGATCGTGACTCCAGGCCGGTTTTCCGGCCTCACGATGTTCTTGGCCTCGCCGTCAGAAATAACGATCGCCTTGCCGTTTTCGTCATGTCCCGTAACGACCCGTCTCACGCTCATGCTGTTCTCCGAATCTTGTTGAAAGTTACCGCATTCGCCCGACGATCCAGTAGGCCCGCCTATT
>CAYXNS010000041.1:16014-20337 GCA_964466315.1 uncultured Gammaproteobacteria bacterium | reverse complement strand
TCCAGATGGCCGGGAGCACAGGCAGCAGGTGGTGACTTCGATCTTAGTTCCTTGCCTGCACCCATGCAGGAACGCCTGCAGCAACTGATGGAAGAGAACGGCGGACAAATACCAGCAGAAATGTTGGAGCGTATGCAGCAATTCGGCCAGGGTGGTGGGTTTGCTGGCGGTGGCCAGGGACGAGGTCAAGGTAGAGGCCAGTTTGCCTTGGCACAGCGGGGTGGTGGTGGTGGCGAGAGGGCGCGGCCACAGATACCCGACATCGATGCTGAGACGATGATTCTGGATATCCCGGATAAGTGGTATCCGTACTCTCGCCGAACGGACACGATGGTCGATACCTATGTCTTCCCAACCGGTCAGGAGCCTGCAGATTGGGACGAGACGCTTCGTCAGGAAGTTTTCCTGTCGACCGCCGGAATAACTTCTGCGCGTCAGGTCTATGAACTTAGAGCCGAGAACAATCGCGGGAGATGTGAGCGCTATGAGGCGGAGACTCTCGGCGATCATCAGGAGAATGGCTATCCGATGTTCTACTGGCGACAAGTTTGTGATATGTCCGAGCAGACCATTGCGTCCCTGAACAAAGTGATACTCGGTAACGATCAACTCTACATACTCAGCAAGATATGGAAGTATGAACCACGCGAGCACGAGTGGACTCGTTGGGAGGAATACGTCGAGGGAGTCTATGTTTGCGACCCCGCTCGGCTTGAGTACCGCTGCCGGCCGGTCTGGCCTGCCGGTGCGCCGGCGGGCATGGGCGGTCGCGGTAGATGAGATCCTAGTCCGTGACCTCTTCTCTGGCCACTTCGAGGCGGTCGATCAAGTCGCGTAGAGATCGATCCAGCTGCTCCGTTTTATATCGTGGGATATCGTGGCTGCGCCTGACTTGGTCGACGACGGCTCGCACCGTATCGATCTGACGTAGTGCCACATCGAAGGTCTGTGGCCAAACCTCGAAGATACCCTGTTCGATACGGCTGATTGTGTCGTTGAAGATATAGATTAATCGCCTGGCCGTCTCGATAACATCCATCGCATCGTCCGCGACGAACGCTGCAGCGACTCGCATGCTGTAAAAATCAGGATCCTGGTAGATAGCGATAGCATTGTCGATCAGCCGTTTGGCTTCACGCGCGAATCGCGGCTGATATCCTGGTGTCGTGACCTTGATACGCCAGTCGGCTCTGAGTTTTGTCGCATCTAAGTACCAGAGATCTGTCGGGCGCGCTTCAGCGAGTATGCTGTCGAGCTCGACGAGCGCCTGCCAGTTCTGCTCGCTCGCAGCTTTCCAGCCTTCAAGGACAGCGGCTTCGGATCCTGTGGCGCGCTGGGCGATCTCTAAGACATGCTCGGGGGCGTCCTGTCGAGCGATATCAGCGAGCCAGGGTTTCAAGAGCGCATAGCGTGCCTGGCTGTTCTCGGGTTCGGCGATAACTGCGGACAGTAGAACGCGCTGTGACTCGACGTCTTCTCCCTGCCGTTCGAGGCCCATGCCGATGAGGACTAGTGAGTCTACGAGACCCAGTTCCTCCAGCGTGTCTGCCAGGTCCACCGCATGTTGTTTGAAACCCATACGCTCGAGCTGCTCCGAGATATAGGAGAACTCGAGATCACCGGGAAAATCATTGTGTATCCAACTGTCGGCTTGTAGTAGCGGATCGTAGGGTGCCAGGAGATCGGCCAGCCTGAGAAAAGTCAGTGTTTCACGGCGCTCCATCGCTACCGCGGACTCGGTCGCCATCCTGTTGAAGTCGTCGGTGAGAAGGCCTGCACCCGCGGCGAAGCGCTCGACATTCTCTTGGTCCATTGTCAGGGCGATTACGAGATCTTCCACAGAGCCGATCCCCTTTTCGAGATAGTGTTGAGGGTCGTCTTGGAGCGGCCGGTTGGTTCGAGCAATCTCGCGTTCGGTGTCGAATGGCTCGTCAGAGCCGACAAAAAACAATATCTCGGGCTGCCACTGATAAATCCGTACGTACGGATAGACATCCAGCAGCGTAGCGCAGAGGCTTCGTAGTAGTGATTCGGTGACGAACTGGCCATTCATCCACTGGAGAAACACGCCACCCGGATTGAGGTGCTCTCTAGTCAGTGCCATGAACTCGCGCGTATAGAGATGTGATGCGCCCGCGGTCCACGGATGAGACGGCTGCGAGACGATGGCGTCGTAGCGTTTTCCCGATAATGCCAGCGCGCTTCTCGCGTCGTTGATATAGACGTTGACGCGGTCGTCTTCGAGAGGATCGATCTGTCGCTCCGGTCCTATCAAGCGATTTGCATCGATGACTTTCGGCTCGAGTTCGATGACATCGATAGACTCGACAGATGGAGGCACACCCTCCACGGCCACACCGGCTCCGAAGCCGACGATCAGCATGTCCCGCGTGTCGGGTCTCGCGAGCACGGGAAGAGTCGACAGTAGGTGTTGGTTGTGCTGATAGGGAGGGGCGCCTTCGAGATTCGCCGAGGCCTCCGGTAACCCGTTCGTGCGCACATTCAGGTAGCCGTCTTCCTCGAGGACCAAAACTGTCGCGGATCGGCCAACTTCGTAGTAACGAATCTCACCGGTACGATTATTCGCGATCGGTGAAGTTCGCAAAATTTCTTCCGGTAGCAATGGGTCGTAGACGAAGATGACGCCAACGAGAACAATAGCGGTGGTAATTGCGGCGGCGATATGCGGTCGAATTATCAAGACCGTTGCTGCGAAGGCGAGAGCGACGTTGATAGTAACCGCTAGGTCGACCGCCCCCTCGTAGCGAAGCATAGGAATCAGAATAAAACCGGCAATTGCGGCGCCGACAATCGCACCGACCGTGTTCCATGCGTAGACACGCGCCGATACGGGCGCCGCGTCATGCTCATCCCGTGCCAGAATGCGTACCGCGAATGGAAAGGTTGCACCGACAAACAGAGTCGCCGGCAGCAAAATCGTTATCGCGAGCATGACGTTGCCACGAAGTCCCATCGAGTCCGGGATAAGCAGATGTAGCAATTCGTAGATCGCAATCGAAGTCGCTGCAATGCCGACCTGAGCAAGAACGAAGCCCGTTAACGCGCGTTCACGGCTCGTCGCAATTCTTGCCGCGATCGCGCTGCCGATTGCGATACCGCTCAAGAAGCTCGCGAGCATTGCCGCGAAAGCCGCGATGCTGCCACCGAGAATATGTCCGAGGAGCCTCGTCCAGAGTACCTCGTAGGTAAACGTATTGGCTCCGGACAGCAGCATAAGCGGAAGGATCCAAGTCGGCCCGATCAGGTTGTACCGCCGTTCCGAGACTTGGCCGGGCTCTGGTGTAGATACCGAAGCCGGAGCGGTCTCGACTGTGTCGACCGGGGTGATCGATCGAGCGATCTTGGCGGCGATAAGGAACACGATGGCATTGACGGCGACACCGACCCATACCGTGCCTGACAGGCCGAGAGCCGGGAGTAGCAGAAAGCCTGCCGTGACCGTACCGCCGACGGCTCCGACGGTATTCATCGCGTACAGCAGACCGACTCGCGGTCCAATCTGAGCCTCCGTGCGAACGACGTACTTTGTCAGCATCGGCAACGTTGCGCCCATGCAACCCGTTGGTATAGCAAGGACGACGAACGCGACTAGGAGATAGAAGAAGGATTGGCCGAGGCCGCTCGCGTCCGCGGGTGCCGGCTGGTCACCGAGAATGCCGATATAGAGGTAGTTGGCCAGTGCCAGGAGCAGCGGTACCGCAAGCGCGGATAGAGCAATTCCCGCCTCGAGCAGGCCATAAACGAGTACGGGCCGGGTAATGCGGTCGACAATTCGCCCGGCAATCGCGGCACCGGCCGCCAATCCTGCCATATAGGCTGACAATACGGTCGCGACCGCGAGTTCAGAGGTACCGAAGACGATTGAGAACTGGCGCATCCAGGCCGTCTGATAAAGTAGGGCGGCAAATCCGGAAAGTACGAAACAGGCGACGACGCCGATGAGTACGCCGGTACGCGCGTCGGCCGACTGATCTGCAGTCGGTTCGGTTGCGGGCGGCTTCGCTGTTGCGTGTTTGCGGCGCTTGCTACTCATCGATTCCTGATCTCGTCCCCGTCGGCCGTTTTGTCGCTAGGGAGGTGGGACGACCTAGTCCTCAATGATAGCGTTTCCCAGCCTGGAGATAACTTTTGACACGGGATAGTAGCGGCTGAGATCCTGCTTGGGTGGTGCCAACTCCTCATCGGTCGCGCTTGTCGTGAGCCTGGTATTCAGACAGATCTCGAGATACGGTAATGTGGCGCATGTCTAAAGCGGCCCGCATGATCGGGAATACCCGGGTGCTTGTCAAATGATCGAGATCA
>CAYXNS010000041.1:1397-16004 GCA_964466315.1 uncultured Gammaproteobacteria bacterium | reverse complement strand
ATCAATCTAAGCATCTGATATGCTAGATAAAATAGCCCGATAATCCCTACTGCCGTCGCCGCTGAGTGGAGCCCGATTCAAAGACCCATGAGTATGCGCGTGACCGTCACTATTCTCTCGGCGTGCCTTCTTACGGCTTGCGCGCCCAGCTCGAGCCAAACGGAGTTGCACCTCGGTGCGGCGACTCTGGGCGGTGCCTATTATCCGATCGGGCAGGGTATATCCAATCTCGTGACGCAGCACGCCGAAGATCTCATGATGGTCCCGATCGTGACCCGAGGGGCGGTCGAGAACCCACGACTCGTTTCCCTCGGCGACATAGAGATCGGCCTTACCAATGCGGATCTGGCTTACTTCGCCTACCACGGAGACGCGCCGTACGATTCGCCGCAGCGTATTCTGGCGGCGGGGGCCCTCCACCCGAGTATACTTCACTTGGTTACCCGAGCCGACGCGGGCCTAGACTCGATGACCGACCTGCGTGGTAGACGCGTGGCCTTGGGTCCTGCGGGCGGTCCGACCGTCGCGTTCGCGAGCCTTTTGCTGGGAGCCTACGGGATGTCGCTCGGCGATATCGTCCCAAGTTTTCTCTCTTACTCGGACGGGTTCAGTCAACTCGGGGACGGCAACGTCGATGCAGCATTTGCCCTCGCCGGATTTCCCGCAGCGGCTGTATTGCAGACGCGTGCGACTCAGGAGCTGAGGTTTATCGCGATCGAGCCCGCGGTGTTCGCTCAGGTCATTAGCGACAATCCCTATTACTACACCGTGACAGTTCCCGCGGGCGTTTACGACACGGAGTCGGATGCAACGGTTCTGGCTGTGGACAATATGCTGGTCGTTGGCGCCGATGAATCTGACGATATGGTCTTCAGCATCGTCGACGCCGTATACGGGCATCTCGACGAGTTTCAGAGCAGCAACGCTATTGCCCAACAGATCGATCCGGATCAGAGCTTGAGGTTGCCGATCCCGCTGCACCCCGGCGCAGCTCGTTATTTCGAGCAACGTTAGCTCGAGATGTTGACAGGTCCGTCCCGTACGCTGCGCACCAGGATGGCAACGTCGCTGGCGTTTTGCCTGGCATTATTCCACCTCCTGAACGTCTCCGGGATACTACTCGTCTCGACGATGGTCATCCGTGTATTTCACCTGATGATTGTTCTGTCGCTCGTATATCTCCGGCCATGGGACAGTGGCGGTGCTCCGCCGCGCTTCCGGCAGCTAGTCAACTTTTTATTACTCGCGATTGTGCTGGTTGCGGGAGCGTATCTCTTAGGTCGCTGGGAAGAGATAGCGCTCAGTGGCGGCATCACGAATCGGCTCGATATCATCGTCGGTTCTCTCGCAATCGTTGCTGTACTCGAAGCGACGCGCAGGACCGTCGGTAGAGCCCTGGCACTGATCACGCTGGTATTTCTGCTGTATCCGTTCTTGTCTCCATATCTTCCGGGATTATTGTTTAGTCGCGGGATGCGTTTCGAGAGCTTTATATCCGTCCTCGTGCACTCGGGGCAGGGCATCTACGGGATCCCGCTCGGTGTGGCCTCGACCTATATTGTCCTTTTCACAATTTTCGGGGCGTTTCTGAGCGAATTCGGTGCCGGTGATTTCTTTTTCAGTTTCTCGAGTTCGATCACGCGCGGACTCCGGGCTGCATCGGCTAAGACCGCGGTACTCTTCAGTACGTTGCTCGGCATGATCTCGGGATCGGCGGCCGGGAACGTGGCCGTAACGGGATCGTTCACGATTCCACTTATGAAGCGCGAGGGCTATGCGCCGCACCAGGCAGGCGCGATCGAGGCGGTCGTGTCGACTGGTGGGCAGATCATGCCTCCCGTGATGGGGGCCGCCGCGTTCATCATGGCGGAGATCGTTGGGACACCCTACGTGAATATCATGAAAGCAGGCCTGATTCCGGCGCTGCTGTTCTTCGTCTCGGTGTTGTTCGTGGTACATCTTCAGGCCGTGAAGAGCGATCTGGCGATCCAGGAGCGCGTGCCGGAATCCGGGCAGTCCCCGGCCGCTACTGTTGTCGCCGGGCTGCCGTTCGTTATTCCATTCTTCACGCTGATCGGCATGATGATTGTGGGCTATTCGCCGGTGAAGGCATCGTTTTTCGCAATCGTGATGCTGGTCGGGTTACATCTAGTTACCATACGGCGGGTCGGTCGTGACCTCTGGGACATGATTGCGCGAGCGATGGCCAACGGAGTAAGAAACGCAGTCCCAATATCGATCGCTTGTGCCGCGGCCGGTTCGATCTCCGCTGTTCTTTCGGCAACCGGCCTGGGGTCGAAGTTATCGAGTTTCATTATCTCGATGTCCGGTGGCGTTCCTCTCATCGCGCTGATCCTCACGATGATTACGGCCATCATTCTTGGTATGGGCTTGCCGACCACGGCCGCTTACCTGATTCTGGCCACTGTCGTCGCCCCTGCACTCGCAGATATGGGCGTGCCCCTGCTGACGGCACACATGTTTGTGTTCTTTTTCGGTTGCGTGTCGACCATTACCCCGCCTGTGGCGCTGGCATCGTATGTCGCGGCAGGAGTCGCAGGCGCAGATATTAACGAAGTCGGTTGGACGGCATTCCGGTTCGGACTCGTTTGTTATTTACTGCCTTTCGCGTTCTTCTACGGGCCAGGGTTGCTTGCGCAGGGATCCGTGTGGGAAGTCACTTCGGCATTTCTGACGGGCATCGTCGGGGTGTTCTTCCTCGCCACAGCGATCGTCGGTTTCTTCCGGGACCACTTGAGCTTGGCTGGCCGACTCATTTCTTCAGCGGCGGGCGTCCTGCTCATGAGTCAAGGGTTGTTGACCGATCTTGCGGGTACCGTCATTGCCATCGGCTGGATCCTGATGCTGGGTCACGGACTACGTGCACAGACATGAACAGACCTGGATTCCCTACGACGATGGGGAGCTTCTGGGCTTCGACTGCATCGTACGGGAGCGCCCGTAGTGCCACGAACCCGGCTCGTACATGAAACTCGAGTCTGCTGACGATGGCAGTTTTCATTAAAATACCGGGAAAACTGGGATTATCGTTATTGAATCTGATTCGGATGAGGGTTGTGATGAGAAGGGCAGTAATCGCAGGCTTTCTGTTTTCAGGATCGATAATCGTTACTTCGAGCACCTATAGTCACCATTCATTCGCGGCGTTCTTCAATGTGGATAAGACGGTCGCCATGGAAGGCGTCGTCAAGGAATTCTGGTTTCAGAATCCGCACGCGCGAATATATCTGGACGTGACGAACGAGGACGGTGAAGTTGAGGAATGGATGCTGGAAGGGGGCAGTCGAAACGTGCTGTCTCGCCGAGGCTGGTCGGCCGATACCGTAGATATCGGTATCACTGTTCGCGCAGAGGGCAGCCTTTCCCGTGACGGCACTAATGCCATCGGCTGGCGGTTGCTGAAGGCGATGGCTGGCAACGACGTCGGTTCCTAACGCGCCCCCGTGGGTAAGACAGAATTTACATCATGGCGGCGTCCTACCAGGGCCGTCGCCTGATCTAGAGGAAGATCAGACTTAAAGAAGGGAACGCCATTAGAAGTATTGTCACGGCGAGTGTGATCAACACAAACGGGAAAGCGCCCGAGAAGATTGCTCCGAGACTGATTCTGTCATCGTCGAGAGTGGATTTGATCACGTAGACGCTAAGTCCGAGTGGCGGCGTCAACAGACCAATCTCTACGCCAATCACGGTCACGACTCCGAACCAGATCAAGTTTCCACCGAGTTCCGCGACGACCGGGAGCGCGAGCGGCAACAGGATCAGCAGGATCGATGTCGAGTCCAGCACCGTGCCGAGCGCGATCAGCAACAACAGGTAGGCGGCAAGAAAGCCTGCCAGTCCCAAACCCGCGCCGCCTAGATAAACGGCCATGTCCGCCGGCAGGCCGGTCAGTGTCAGCATGCGGCTGAACGTACTCGCGCTGACGATGAGGAACAATATTGTGACCGTCACCTGACCGGTCTCACGGATGACGTTCCAAAGCCCGGGCCAGGAGAGTCGTCGCTTGATCAGGGCGAGGCACATTGCGGCGAAAGCGCCTGCGGCACCGGCTTCGGTCGGTGTGAAGACGCCACCATATATCCCACCCAGGACAAGAACGATTAGCACGAATACGGGCAGCACGCCGTGCAGAATTTCGCCGACAGTCGCGGAAGCGGCGTTCTCCGAATCCGCGCCGATGTCGCCGACGAAATCCGGCCAGGACCAAGCCATGACGAGAACGCCGATGGCGAAAGCGGCCGCGAGAATGACGCCGGGCACGATCGCAGCGATGAATAACGCGCCGATAGAGATTTCGGCGATCACGCCGTAGATGATAAGCAGCAGGCTGGGCGGTATCAGCATCCCGAGTACGGACGAGCCTGCGGTGAGCCCGACGGCGAATCTTGCGGTATAGCCCCGCGCGACCATCTCGGGAACGGCGATCTTGGCGAAGATCGCCGCCGAGGCTATCGAAATGCCCGTGATCGCGGCGAACACGGCGTTGGCGGCTACCGTCGCGATTCCCAGGCCTCCACGGATCCGGCCAAAGACCTGCTGCGCTGCTCGAAAACTATCGCGACCGATCTCCGAGACGCTGACGAAAAGCCCCATCAACACGAACAGCGGCACGGTCGCAAAAACGTATTCCGCGACGGTTCCCTGCGCTGCGAGCGAGAGCGTATCTGTTGCGATACCAAAGTCGCGCTTCAGTAGCGCAAGACCGATAAACCCGACCGAGAGCAGCGCGACCGAAATCGGTACTCCGATCGCGATAAACAGCAGAACCGTCATGATCGCGAGCATCCCGATCATTCGATCGGCCAGTTCCGCGGCCTCCAGTACCATGGACGTAACCGCCAGTGCTACGAGCAATGCGACCGCCGCGAGCACGGCCTTTTCGATCTGCCGGGATTCGTCGACGTTCGTCATTCGTCGGCAGAATTGTCTTAAATACTCCACCGCGGCGACTGTGGCTCCTAATACGACCGTAAACTTGATTGGGGAAACGGGAAGCGTGTAAATACCCTCCACACCCGTGAACTCGCCGGTCTGGAACGCCCGCCAGAAGTCGGGGACCGTGCCGATTGCGATTATTCCGATAACGAAGCAGCCTATGCCAGCCGCCAGGAGTTCTAGAAAGCGACCGGTTTCCGGGCTCCGCCGTCTAATGTAATCGAGCAGGACTTCTGCGTGAGTCAGCCGCTGCATCTGCACGGCATACGCGAGTTGCAGAAATACGCAGCCGACGAGTGAGAATGCAACGATCTCGGGTACTGCCTGAATTGGGTTGTCGAACAGCGTTCGGCCGGCGATATCCGCGCAGATCAAAAACATCAGGCCGGAGATCCAGGCAACACCCGCAGCGTTCATCCAACCGATCAAGGTCGCGAAGATTCCCGCGGCGCCCGCGCGCCCGGTAGCAGGTGCCGCTGGGTGATTCATCAGTCGTCGTCGCCGAGCATCAAAGTTCTCGATCCCAGTCGCGTAGTGGCTGCCCGCCCCGCGCTCTGAAGGCCTCCATGTACATTCTCAGCACTTCTCCAGCTGGGTGCCCGCGTTGCTCCGCGGATTCCACCCAACGGCCCGCGATATCGGGAAGACCCGTGATCCAGCGGTGTTTCTCGGCGTCCGCGAGCGTGACCACCGTTGCACCTTCTTCCTGGACGGCCGCGAGCGCCTGATCATATCGATCGACTACCGTCTCTCCCATCGTGCGGCTGTAGGCTCTGCCCAGTTCCGCTAACGTCGCCTGCACGTCAAGCGGGAGGCGTTCCCAGGTTTCCTTATTGATCGACATACCGCCATTGAACTGGGCGCCGATTCCGACCAGCGTGATATGCGGTGCGACTTCATGAATTCGATAGGGGTAGGCTCCACTGAGTATTGTCAATACGCCGTCCGCTACACCCGTATTGATCTGCGTGTAGTAAGTCGAAAGTCCTCCATTGACGGCAACGGCTCCTGTGCCTTCCAGCCAGGTCGCCGAGGGTCCCGGCGCGAGAATCTTGCGGCCCTCCAGGTCATCGATCGTATCGATGGGAAACGTCGTCATCAGATGGTAGGTATCGACACCGCTCGCACCCAGGAGTACTTGATTCTGATCGTGCCAGGCTGCTGCGAGAGAGGGCATGCGTTCGTGCAGATCGTTGAACAGATCGAGCAACAATACGAGATCGTCAGTGACGAATGGTGTGTAGTAGGTGACGTTCTGCAAAGGCATCTTGGACGTCTCCCACAACGCGCCAACCCAACCGATGTCGGTCAGGCCGATTTCGATCGCTTCGAGCGAGTTCTGCCACTTGTACAGAGAGCCGCCGTACGCCTCCCGCCAGACGATCTCGTGTTCGCTACCAGCCGCACTCAGGCGACGGTTAGATTCCGGGACGACGAGGGTTTGAATGACGCCGATCCATGGCAGGCTTGCCGATTGAGGCCCGCCGGCGGTGAGTCTGAAGGTTTCGGCCGTGGTGGCGAACGGTATCGAAATCAGCGCGACGGTAAACAGGCTGACCCAGAAGCTTCGGGACGATAGTTTCATCACGGCCTCGCTTCGATTCATGCGCGGGAAACTCCCAGCCGGTACGCCGCGACGCCGGCCGCTGTCATTCTAGTTCTCCGCCGGGTCCGGATGCCAGAGTTCCCAGTCTATGAGTCTGGCATCGCGAACTACGCCGTGGGCTGCCGCATATTCTTCCCAGAGCGCAGTCATCTCGGCGACTAGCTCGGGATTGTCGGTGCTGAGGTCGTGCGCCTCCGATGGATCGGCCTCAATGTCATAGAGCTGCCAGCGGTACCAGCTTTCCGAAATCGGGTAGTCCCACCAGGTATTGCCGGGTGCTTGCTCCCAGACGAGCTTATAGCGGCCGCGGCGCAGCGCACGGTGTCCGTGCAGTTCCGAACCTATGGCCTCGTCGGCTGCGTAGAGCGGCTCGTGATTTCCACTCAAGATCTGGGCGAACGAACGACCTTCCATCTCGGCGACCTCACGGCCTCGATAGGTTCCCGCGGCGGGTTCGGCGCCGGCAAGTTCGAGGAACGTCGGCGCGATGTCCATGGCGCGCAGGAACTGCTTGTCGAGTCCCTTGGGGTTGATGCCCGAACCGTAGAGGATGAAGGCGGGAACGCGTGTGCCGCCTTCGTTGATGAATCCTTTGCCGCGATTGAACGGCGCGGTCGCGGCTTGTGCCCAACCGGGACCATAGGATGTGAACGAGAATGGCCTGCCCAAATTTTCGAAGCGGTTGTCCCAGTCGGCTCCCCAGCGTCGTATGAACGTTGGATTCAGTCGAACTTCGTCATTCTCCGCGCCGTTGTCCGACATGAACAGGATCACGGTATTTTCGAGTTCGTCGATCTCTTCAAGGTAGGCGATCAGGCGGCCGACGTGAAAGTCGAGATTCTCGAGCATGGCCGCATAGAGCTCCATCTCGCGCGCCGACACGCGTTGCTCCTCTTCCGTCAGCTCGTCCCATGCCGGTCCGATGCGTTGGAATCCGGCTTCGGCATCGACATTGGGCACGAGACCGAGTGCCTGTGCGCTCGCAACACGCTCGCGGCGAAGTACGTCATAGCCCTCGTCGTATGCGCCGGCGTAACGATCGATGAAGTCCTCCGGCGCCTGCAACGGCCAGTGCGGCGAGGTGTAGGCGGCGAAAGCGAAGAATGGCCGGCCGTCGCCGTGATTCGCGCCGATATACTCGATGAGCTTGTCGGTGTGATTGCGCGTCGAATAGAAGTTTTGGATGTCCTCTTTGAGCGGCTGCCCGTTCTCGGCGTAGACATCCGCCGGAGCACCGAAATGGGCCCAGGAACCCGGGAGTAGAACGAAGGAGCTCTCGAAACCCCGCGCCGCCGGGGTCTGATCGGGTTGCGTGCCGAGATGCCATTTGCCGGCCAGGTAGGTGTGGTAGCTCGCATCACTCAGAAGCTCCGGCAGGGTCGCGACCCGCTCGTGCAGGTAGAGCTCGTAGCCGGGCCGGCCCTCGACCCCGGACAACATGTTGGCGCCGAACATCGAGCCCAGGCCGGCCGTGTGATTATCGGTACCGGATAGGAGCATGGAGCGCGTCGGCGCGCAGGTCGGCGCAACGTGGAAATTCGTGAGTTTGATACTGCGATCTGCGAGGCTATCGATGTTGGGCGTACGGATTTCACTACCGTAGGCGCCGAGATCGGTGTAACCCATGTCGTCGGCGATGAGCAGCAGCAGGTTCGGCTGAGATCGCGCTTCCGGGGCCGCTGGTGCAGGCGAGTCGTTCGCGCCCCGCGTATTGGGCTCAGGCGCGCAGGCCGTGAGCGCAGTCAGTGAGAGAAGTAATCCGAGCGTCGTAGATTTCATGGTTATGTTCCAAAAAGATTGAAGATGCCGTCCCAGATGAGTTTCAGCCCGACGATGAAAATGGCCGTCAGGATGATCGCGAAGAACATTTTCTCTCTCAAGCGGCGGTTGATCCAGACGCCGAGGAAAACACCTATCGGGACGAGCGGCAATAACATAGCGGATACACGCAGATTTGTAACCGAAAGTTGCCCGAGCATGCCATAGGGTATGAGCTTGATCACGTTGGCGGAGGCGTAAAACATCACGCTCGTGCCCGTAAAGAGTTCTTTGCTGAGCCCCTGGGGAAGCATGTAGACCTGATAAGGCGGCGTTCCGGCATGGGCGAGAAAGCTCGTGAATCCCGCGCAGGTACCCCAGAAGCTGCCCCAGAGCTTGCTCGGCGGGTGCCGAGAGGGCGCAACTGACGGATCATCCGACTTCGCGGCGCGGCGCAGACCGCGCCAGCGATACGCCGTAAATACGACGGCGATGATACCGACGAGTAGCCGCACGATATCCTCGTTGACCCAGCGTGCGGTCAGCCCGCCGATCATGATGCCAATAGTCGCGGCCGGGATCAGTATCGTGAGATTCCTGCCATCCCAGCGTTTCCTGTAAACCCAAGCGCTCAGAAAGTCCATGGGAATTATGATCGGTAACATGATGCCGGCGGCCTGGATCGGAGAGATGACCAGAGACATCAACGGCACGGCGAGTAGAGCGATGCCGCCGAAGCCGCCTTTCGAGATCCCTGTGATGAGTACCGCGACGATCGCGACGACGACAAACAGCGGATCGGAGAATAGTTCCGGCATCGAGTGTGCTTGGGAGGGGGAGGGGTCCTGCCCTCCTACTCCAGACCACTCGCGCGGGCCTGCTCGCGCGCCATGACAGCCCAGTCGCACTCGCCATCGCCATGGGCTACGGCCCCGAGAAGCCGGTCCCGCCAGACGTTGCAGCTCGGCAAAGGCACGCCGGCCAGTTCGCCGGCAGCGAGCGCGAGGTTGGCATCTTTAATGCCGATCTGCACCGAGGCGCCCACTTTGTCGTAGGCCTCATCGACGATGATCTGGCCATAGATGTCGTAGGCGGGCGATCCGAACAGCCCTTTCGTTAGGACCTCGTTGAACAGAGCCGGCTCGACGCCGTATTTCCTCGCCAGTGAGATGCCTTCGCCGATGACCTCTATCGCACATCCGAGCACGAAGTTGTGGGCGATCTTGACCGCAGTCGCGGCTTGAGGTTCCGTGCCGGCGATGAACGTGCGCTTGCCCAGGACATCGAACAAGGGCTGTAGTTTTTCGAGAACCTCGGGCGGTCCGCCCGGGACGATGCTGAGTTGGCCGGTCGCCGCGAGATCCGGGCGGCCGAGTACGTGACCCGCCACAAGGATGTGCCCCGCCGCCGCATGTGCTTCGGTGAGTCTGCGAATGATCCCGACGCCATGGGTACCCATCGGCATGTGGATCGCTCCCGCGGGTAGCGACTCCAGTAAACCGCCGTCAGAGAAGACCAGGCCTTCCAGGGCCTCGTCGTGCGGCAGCATATCGATGACGACCTCTCTGTCCGCGCACGTCTCCGCGACGGAATTTGCGATCGTGGCGCCTGCTTTGCCGAGGGCCGTCAATAGTTCGGGAACCTGATCGTAGATCACGAGATCGTGTCCGGCACCATTGATGCGCCCCGCCATTCCTTGACCCATACGGCCAAGACCGATGAAACCAACCTTCATATAGAGTCTCCTAAAGAAACACCGTCCGGTTGGACGGTTTCTAGATTTCAGCTAAGTCGATGGGTAAGGCTTCGCTTCGGCACGGTGCCGCCGTCAGGTCAGGGCACTGCTCGACATGACGATGTCCGCAGTTACCTCGAAATGAGCGATTAGTTGCTTGACCGCCAGATCCGCGTCACGGTCCAGCGCCGCGTCACGAATCGCCTCATGTTCATCATGTTCATGACGCTCCCGGTAGGCGACCACGGCCGTAAGATTTCTATATCGCAGCGCTTGCTCGTGCAACTGCGCGCAGTAGCCGAGCAAAAGGCTCGAGTTACACGCCGAAATCAGTGCGAGATGAAATCGGCGATGAAAGGCTTCCCAATCGGGGTTCGTATTGAATGACTCCGGGTTGTCGGGTCGTGGCGCGCGCGAGAGGCGGTGATACGCGAGAACAACCTGTTCCTCCCATACGTCGTCGCCGTTGCGGATGGACTCTCGTAATGCGATCTCTTCCAGCCAACAGCGGGTACGCACGAGTTCCATGAGTTGCGGCGAGCTCGCCGGCGATACGCGGAAGCCCTTATTTTCTTCACGAACGACCATTCCGTTAGCGGAGAGTCGGTTTAACGCTTCACGGAGCGGGCTGTTACCGACCTCGTATTCGTCCTTGAGTGCCTGCAGGCGCAGTTTGCGTCCGGGCTCAAGGTGCCCTTTCAGAATATCCTCGAGGAGCTTGTGGTAGACGATCGACGCCAGGGTTTCAGCGCCGGCATTGGGAGGCGCGGGCTGGTTGAGCATATCGTGCATTGTTATTCTCACGTCTATTTTTGTCGATGAAGCCCGCTATTTTTCGTAATAATCGCGAAAACCCGCTATTTTGGCGAACAGGCTCAGTATACGCACCGATCGCGCGATCTGAAAGCAGATCAGGCATTGAGGTCGATACCCCCATTCTCGACACATCGGGTCTCGACAACACGATAGACTACCTATTCGCCACCGCACGTGACTGCGGAAATTCGAGCGTGTCGCGTCCTTTATTCGTGCCCATACCGAGCAGACTTTGGATAAGGCGGCTTCAACGCCGCGTTGTCCAAGAGTCGTGCCATGGACAGGGTCCCACGGACTCGGTCCAGATCTACGTCGACATCAGGTCCGATCGCAGCCCGAGAGCGAGTACCGCAATAATCAGACAGAGCAGCGTCATTTGAATCTGGCCGGCAAACGCCCAGCTAAAGTTTTCGACGAGCAAGCCCATCGTTAATCCAGCCACGGAGGCACCGCCATAGACACTCGTGACGAACATGCCGGAACCTTTACCTGTCATGCTACGGCGTAGTGACTTGACGTGACCACCGGCAAGATTGGTATAGACGATTGCTGCACCGAAGATGCCGACGCTGGTTGCCAACAGTTTATACGTCAATACGCTCAGGTCGGTCATAAAAAGAAACAAGGTCGTTGCCCCTAGAATGAGCGAGCAAGTACAGATAACGGATTTCTGTGAGAATTTATCACCCAGCTTGCCGCCATAGTAGGAAGTCAGCCCGCCAACGCCGAACCACAACATGACCGCACCCACATCCGCAGCCGTTAACTCCAGAAGCTCGCGCATGTAAGAAGGATAGGTGCCCAAGAAGCCATAAATTACCATCCCGTATAAGGCGCTCATTATTGTTAGAAGGATTGTATTGTGGTTCTTCAGCGTGTCCGCGCCACCACTGTCAACCACATGCTTGGCAGCGGGCGCAACCTCGCTAAACCAGGGGCGCACCGTGAGCAAGATGGCGGCTGCAAAGGCAAGACCGGTAAAGCCGAAGATCAGCATCGGCGCCTGCCAACTGCCAATTGCATCTCGTAACTCACCGATGATCCAGTGACCTAACAATGAGCCAAGCGCAAAGCAAAGGTTGACGAAACCCAAAGCTGCGACGCGATTTGAGGCGAAATAGCTGGTTGACAGGGCGAACATACTGGTCGCCAGGAAAGACATGCCTACACCTTGTAGGACAATAAACACGAACATGCTCTTGAAACCGACGGCTTGTGTGAAGAGTAAGGTGGCGGTGGAGAGCAGTACGACACCTGTGAGCAGAACGGCCTTTCTCGAAAATCGCTGGATGAGTGCGGCGGCGGGTAGTCCCGCAATACCAAGACCAAGGGTAAACATGGTGGTGAGCGTCAACATATTAGGTAACGACAGCTCGAGTGCTCCACGAATATCGGTCGCGAGCATACTGACGAGGAAGCGATCGGCCACCATCAATGTGTAAGTAACAAGCAGTAGGCCAAACATGGCGATTGCGGTGTTTCGGATTCCGGATTGTTCGGAGGCTTGCTGACTGGGTTGTGCTGCTTCACTCATTTCTTATTCTTCCTCTTTATAAGAGTTTTTGCTCGGATACCTACGGTACCGTAAGTCCGCATCGGGGCAAGTGTACGGCATACGGGAGAAAATCCTCAATCCCGTATTCAATACGTTGAGGACCATACCCTCATATCTACTATATACTATGCACGCCTCCCTAATTCTGTTTATCGCGTTTCCATCTATCAGTCTGGTGCCGATCTGATCGGGCAGGTGGCTGAAGACAATGGTGATAACCTCAGGTCAACACTCAGCGGAGTGAATTATTCTCCGCCGTGTCCTCATTTACCTGTATCGCCATTCTGTCAGGTGCTGGGGTTGCTCCGCTGAGCGCCGATCATTCCGAGTCGCCCCGAGAACAATGCTGCGGGCCAGCTTGTGTGCGAGCGGTGGGACTACAATTTCGATAACCCGGCATTATTTTGTGAGAACGCGAACATCATCCATGGATGGACTCACGATAGTCACGTCAACGAGATAATTCGGAACGAGGAGACGATAACGCCGAAGTACGGCTACATGGATATGGCTCGCACAATCTCTTGCCGTAGACGACCCGGCATACTTCGTGAGCACCTATGCCAGCGAGGACATGATGGGTGTTCCGCTAGACTCTGGGAGCCGTACGGCTGCCTCGAGTTGGCTGGAGACAACAACCGACGCCCCGAGGATTAGAGTAGGCAAACGTTAGACTCTGATTTTTCCCAGCACGATCGCCAGTAGTGTCAGGGCGATGGTTATGCCTGCGCAGAAACCGAGGACCATTGACGCTGTCATAAAGATTTCGATCATCTCTCACTCCCGAGTTATCCGCGCCTAACGCGCGGCCAACTGGAAGCATAGCCGTCCGATTAGGCGGAGTTTACTGGATCAGGGATCTTTTTAGGGTATTCGTCGCGAGCAGAGAATCCGTAGATTCACCTATCGAGCCACGCAGTCGTAGGTTTTGACAGCCTCGCCGAGCAGAGCGTAATGGCGCCGCCCGGTGATGGGCTGGTTGAAGTTCACGGGGTCAGTCGTCACGATATTGATGACCATGTGACTCCCTTCCTCGGAGATCTCGAAGCGCTCATCGACCACGACGTCTTCGCTCAATGGGATACCGGCACGATTGAAGTACGGCCAGTTGATGTTGGTCGTGCGCACGACGAGCGTCTTGTTTTCCCAGTGGCCAACCGAGTAACCGAGCGGGCCCGGCTCCATTGCAGCCCCTTCCTCATTTTCCCCGATATAGATCGTCCGAACGACATCGTTTTCCTGGATATAGACGGTGATTCGATCACCCCCGTCAACAAAGTGCATCGGATGCGGATTGGACATCGTCGACGGCATTCCCGGTTTTGCGCACCGCAGCGCAGGGTCATCCCGCTCGTGATCGTAGGCCGCCAGAGCAGCTTCCGCAGCCGGGGTTAACGAAACATTTCCCCCGCCGCCGCCAGCGTCTGGATCGATACTTCAGACATGAAAGAGGCTTCGTTCGGGGTTATTTATCTGCAGGGTCAGATTGGTGCCATCGATGCCTTCGGACCAGCGCGGTGGGTGGTTCGGTAGCATTACGGCTTCGTTGCCGTCGGGCAGCAACATATTCGTTATGAGTATCTCGTTCGGGTGAACGGTAGAGATCGGACCGGCGATCTTGACCCGATCGCCGACATGAAATAAATCTCTACCGAGGCCGGAGTAGCGGTTAAGCATATATGTCGATCCGCCCTCGAGTTCCCATAGCTCTTCTTCGCCCCCGGCGGGGGTCGTTTTCATCGTGAACGTCACATGGGAATTACGCCAATCGATCCCCATGACCTCGGCGTCCAACTCGACGATATCCTGGCCGTAGTGCGCGCGTGAATGGTGCGCGATCGCCGCCGTGGGAACCAGGGAGACCCCGAGGGCCACGGCGCTAATCTGAACCGGCACGCTGGTGTTTTTCATCGTTGTACAGCCTTCCCCAGATTGCGAGACTGATGCCAGAATCATGCTGGATCATCCTGGGCAGTTCAAGAAAAATAGCTGTAGGTCGGCCGTTACGGTTAACCGGAGCCAGTCTGGAGGGGAGCTTCTCGGATCGAGAAAGACTATCAGGTTAGATTGTTTTAGAATTTTCCGAGGTCAGGGCAGGTTGGAATCGTCGTTATGCGGGCAATACGAAGAAACGCCTTATCTTTCGCGCGGCTAACTGGATATCTACTTTTCGGCGTT
>CAYXNS010000041.1:0-1387 GCA_964466315.1 uncultured Gammaproteobacteria bacterium | reverse complement strand
ACCGGTCGCGCAGCACGATCCTGCCCGACGATCCCACATTCACTCCGGTGGGGCGCGAGGCGCTCGATAACTACGATCCCGATACCGACGATCCCGCGTTGGCCTGCGCGATCTATATGCCCAGGACGATGATCGCCTGGGGGCGCAACCCGATGGAGATATTTCAGTCGGACGAGCAACTCTGGATCGTGTTCGAGCGTATGCACCAGGTCCGTCGGATCTTCCTGGATGGCAGGCCACCACCTGAAGATGAGGGGCCGACGTGGATGGGGCATTCAACGGGGGCCTGGGACGGTGAGTCGCTCGTGGTCGAAACCGTTAATATGCGGGGGGAGATCTTTCACTGGTCGGGCCTGCCACTAAGCGAGGAGACTCGTGTCGTGGAGCGTTTTACGCTGTTGGACCGGGAATCATTGGAGATCCTGTTGGCCGTGATCGACCCGGTCAACTACGAAGTGCCCTGGACGACGCGCCACGTATGGCGTCTGGATCCAGACGCGGATTTCTACGAGTACGAATGTCAGTAAGAGTGAGCATGATTCACACGATTAAGTGGCTTGGCACGCCGAATTGGGACTTGACGTCACACAGGGGGAGTTCGATGAAAGCATTACGCAGTGGCCTTTTTTTCCTGGGACTGACCGGCGCGCATCTCCTTTTCATGGTGCCGGGGCACGCTCACCATAGCTTTGTCGCGCATTACGACCTCGACCGCGAGATTCGATTGGAAGCTATCGTTACCAGCTATCAGTTCAGGAATCCGCACGTGCTAATCTATTTCGAGGCAGTGAACGAAAGTGGTGAACTTGAAGAATGGGTCGCCGAGACGAACAGCCCCAGTCTCTTTCGTCGGCGTGCGCGAGGCCTCACGGGCGACTCACTCAAACCCGGCGATACCATCACGATTGCGGGGTACCCGTCACGCCACAACCATAACGACATCCACGTTAACTTGATCATTTTTCCGGACGGGGAAGAATTCCGTTCAGGCAATGCGCAGGCGCAGGGACGGTGAGGTCGTTAGCCGTTGTGTGGCCTACAGTCGTCGTGACCGCGCTCAGCGCTCTCATCGTTCTGATGCTGAGCCACACCGGCCATGCTCATCACGGCTTCGCGAACCACTTCGACCGCAGTCGAGAACTGACGCTCGAGGGAACCGTGACTGAATTTAATTTCCGCAACCCTCACGTGACAATTCATTTTGAAGTGCAGAATGGGGACGGAGAGGCCGAATCCTGGGTTGCAGAGACGGGCGGCAGCTCCGGATTTCTTCGTAGCGGCCGAATGTCGCGCGACTCTCTCAAAGCCGGCGACCACATCCAGATCGTTGGGCACCCGGCACGCGTCACGGAGCAGGAGATGCGTGCCGTCGACGTAATTCTGCCGA
>CAYXNS010000040.1:0-25896 GCA_964466315.1 uncultured Gammaproteobacteria bacterium | reverse complement strand
TCGATCCCGGTTGGATCAGCGTATCGAGGGGTTGGTCGGTCAGTTCGAGCAGCCTGACGAGGCCGCGCGCATGTACCGTAGCGATCGCGATCTGATGGCTCAGCTGGAAGTAGGCGTCGTGGAGGAACAAGTAGTGGATTTTCTGCTAGAAAATGCTAAGACTGCGGAGAAGTCCATAGATTTCAATCAGTTCATGGCTGTTTAATCTGCACAGGTCCCGTAGTGGGGTCGAGGATAGATAAGGAGTACGACGGTGAGTATCACAGGACTGAATCTGGTGCCCATGGTGGTGGAGCAAACGGCTCGCGGCGAGAGAGCCTACGATATTTACTCAAGGCTCTTGAAAGACCGTGTCGTCTTCATTGTCGGTGGTATCGAGGACAACGTCGCGAACCTAGTCGTCGCGCAGCTCTTGTTTCTCGAGTCCGAGAATCCCGATAAGGACATACATCTTTACATCAACTCTCCGGGCGGCGTCGTTACGGCGGGATTGTCCATCTACGACACCATGCAGTTCGTCAAACCTGACGTGAGCACGATCTGCGTTGGACAAGCGGCCAGCATGGGTTCCTTACTACTTGCCGGTGGCGCTAAGGGCAAGCGCTACTGTTTGCCGCATTCTCGAATCATGATTCATCAGCCCAGCGGCGGGTTTCAGGGCCAGGCTTCTGATATCGATATTCAGGCCAAGGAGGTTCTGAAGCTCAGAGCACGTCTGAATGAGATCCTGGCCACGCACACGGGCCAGGCCCTCGAGACGATCGAGCGCGACAGCGATCGCGACAACTTCATGGATGGAGAAATGGCCGTCGAATACGGTCTAATCGATACCGTGCTCAAGAAACGCCTAGAGGAAGAGGCTAGTAGTTGATAATTCAAAGAGTTACGATATTTCACCCCCGATTCAGGGCAAGATGTCAGGATCTGGGAAGCGGGCCTTGGCATAGCCCCGAGACAAATGCTATAAGGCTGAAAACACTCTCTTCTTAAAGGGGCGAAGGACGTCATATGAGCGAGGATTCCCGCGGCAAATCGGACGATGGCAAACTGCTGTACTGTTCGTTCTGTGGCAAGAGTCAGCACGAGGTTCGTAAGCTGATTGCGGGTCCGTCCGTATTCGTTTGTGATGAATGTGTCGAACTCTGTAATGACATTATTCGCGAAGAGCTCGACGATCGTGCCGACCACGGCGGTGACAAGCTGCCGAAACCACAGGAGATCAAGGCCGTACTCGATGAGTACGTCATTGGCCAGCAGAGTGCCAAGAAAGTACTCTCCGTTGCCGTCTACAATCACTACAAGCGCCTCGAAACACGTATAGCCGAGCGCAGCAAGGAAGAAATCGAACTAGCGAAGAGCAATATTCTTCTGATCGGGCCGACGGGTTGCGGTAAGACGCTGCTCGCCGAAACGCTGGCTCGGCTCCTCAACGTCCCCTTTACGATCGCCGATGCGACGACGCTGACCGAGGCCGGATATGTCGGCGAAGACGTCGAGAACATCATCCAGAAGCTCTTGCAGAAGTGCGATTACGATGTAGACAAAGCTCAGACGGGCATCGTCTATATCGATGAGATCGATAAGATCTCCCGCAAGTCGGACAATCCGTCGATTACCCGGGACGTGTCGGGCGAGGGCGTGCAGCAGGCGCTGCTCAAGCTTATCGAGGGCACAATCGCTTCCGTACCGCCTCAGGGTGGGCGCAAGCATCCGCAGCAGGAGTTTCTACAGGTCGATACGGCCAATATCCTGTTCATCTGTGGTGGCGCATTTTCCGGACTCGATAAGATCATCCTGAATCGTTCTTCGAAGAGTGGCATCGGGTTTGTTGCCGACGTGAAGAGCCAGGACAACGGCAACCACCTCGGCGAGCTACTCAAGAAAGTCGAACCCGAGGACTTGATCAAGTACGGCCTCATTCCGGAGTTTGTCGGCCGGCTACCCGTCGTGGCGACACTCGAAGAACTCGATGAGGATGCGCTCGTGGAGATTCTCGTCGAGCCCAAGAACGCCCTTACAAAGCAGTATCAGAAGCTCTTCGAGATGGAGGGCGTCGAACTCGAACTGCGCGACGATGCGTTACGCGCAGTCGCCAATCGGGCCATGGCGCGCAAGACTGGCGCCCGCGGGCTGCGGACGATTCTCGAGAACATTTTACTCGACACGATGTACGATCTGCCTTCCATGACGAATGCCAGTAAGGTGGTTGTGGACGAGGCGGTGGTGACGGGTGAAACCGAACCCTACATTATCTATGAAACCGAGGAACCGGCGGCCGTGGGAGACGAGCGCCGTTGAGGGTCCGCGCAGATAACGCTCTCTAGCGCTTGACTTCTGGCGCAGGTGCCCTCACTTAGGGCTTAGGCTCGCGGTTGGCGAGCCGTCCGTAAGGAGTTTACAGAGTGGATACAGGCGTTCCCGAATCGGGTGGGCTGAAGAGACTACCCATACTGCCGCTGCGCGATGTAGTGGTTTACCCGCATATGGTCATACCGCTCTTCGTCGGCCGGGAGAAGTCGGTCGTGGCGCTGGATCAGGCCATGGCGGCAGGCAAGGAGATATTCCTCGTCCCGCAGACCAAAGCTGACGTCGATGAGCCCGGTGAGCAGGATATCTACGAGATCGGTACCGTAGCCACGATACTGCAACTGCTGAAGCTTCCGGACGGTACGGTTAAGGTGCTCGTCGAGGGTAGCCACCGTGCCCGAATCCAAAACCTCGAGATCGGCGAGTGCTTCTCCGCGGAAGCCGGCGAACTACCCGAGGATGACGAGTTCGACGAGCGCGAGATGGAAGTGCTGGCACGGTCTGTCGTGTCCCGCTTCGAGGAGTACGTCAAGCTCAACAAGAAGATTCCCCCCGAGATTCTGACATCGCTTGCCGGGATCGATCAGCCGGGCCGATTGGCAGATACCGTCGCGGCCCATATGGCATTGAAGCTATCCGGCAAACAAAAAATCCTTGAGATCAACAACGTCAAGACGCGTCTGGAGCATGTGCTCGGTCTCGTCGATGATGAGATCGACATACTGCAAATCGAGAAGCGCATCCGTGGCCGCGTCAAACAACAGATGGAGAAGAGTCAGCATGAGTACTATCTGAATGAGCAGATGAAAGCCATCCAGAAGGAGCTGGGCGATCTCGAGGACGCACCGAACGAACTTGCCGAACTGGAGAAGAAGATTAAAACCGTCGGGATGACGAAGGAAGGCAAGGAGAAGGCAACCTCAGAGCTCAACAAGCTGAAACTCATGTCGCCGATGTCGGCCGAAGCGACCGTCGTACGCAATTATGTCGACTGGCTCGTCAAGGTGCCGTGGAAGAAGCGTACGAAAATCCTGCAGAATCTGGAAGAAGCCGAGCAGGTCCTTGAGGAAGATCACTACGGGCTCGAGAAAGTGAAGGAACGCATTCTCGAGTACCTTGCCGTGCAACAACGTGTCAAGGAACTCAAGGGCCCGATACTTTGCCTCGTCGGCCCACCCGGCGTGGGCAAGACCTCACTCGGTCAGAGTATCGCGCGTGCCACGAACCGGAAATTCATTCGAATGTCACTGGGCGGCGTCCGCGATGAGGCCGAGATTCGCGGCCACCGGCGGACCTATATCGGCTCGATGCCGGGCAAGATCGTCCAGAATATGAGCAAGGTTAAAGTGCGTAACCCCTTGTTTCTGCTGGATGAAGTCGACAAGATGTCGATGGATTTCCGGGGCGACCCTTCGTCGGCCCTGTTGGAAGTCCTCGATCCCGAGCAGAACTCGACCTTCAACGATCACTACCTGGAGGTCGACTTCGATCTCTCGGAGGTCATGTTCGTCTGTACCGCGAATAGCCTGAATATTCCGCCGCCGTTGCTGGATCGAATGGAAGTCATCCGGCTGCCAGGCTATACTGAAGATGAAAAACTGAATATCGCTAAGCGGTATCTCATGCCCAAGCAGATGAAGCAGAACGGTATCGAGGAGAAGGAACTTCGAATCTCCGACTCGGCAATCCTGGACATAATTCGCTATTACACGCGCGAATCCGGAGTCAGAAACCTCGAACGCGAGATCGCTAATATCTGCCGCAAGGTCGTCAAGAAATTGCTGCTTCGACCGCGCAAGAGTACCGTGCGGGTGACCCATAGCAACCTCAACGGCTTTCTTGGTGTCCAGCGTCACCGATATGGCCGTGCAGAGAACAACGACCAGGTCGGTCAGGTCACGGGGCTCGCCTGGACAGAAGTCGGTGGAGAGTTGCTCACGATCGAAGGCGCGATCGTTCCCGGTAAAGGAAAGCTCATCCATACTGGACAACTGGGCGATGTCATGCAGGAGTCTATTCAGGCTGCGATGACGGTTGTGCGTAGTCGCGCCGGCGTGTTGGGGATCGACGAAAATTTTCATCAAGACTCTGACGTGCATATCCATGTTCCCGAGGGCGCAACACCGAAAGATGGACCGTCCGCCGGTATCGGAATGTGCGCATCATTGGTTTCGGCGTTGACCAAAATTCCCGTGCGATCGAATGTGGCGATGACGGGAGAGATCACTCTGAGAGGCGAAGTGTTGCCAATTGGCGGGCTCAAGGAGAAGTTGCTCGCCGCCCACAGAGGCGGTATCGAGACCGTGTTGATCCCGGCCGACAACGAGAAGGATTTGGTCGAAATACCAAAGAACATCAAGGATAAACTGGCAATTCTTCCGGTCAAATGGATTGATGAAGTCTTGGAGTTGGCGCTACGTCACATGCCTACGCCTAAACGCGACGGCAAAACAGCAGACGGAAAACCTGACGCCGAGTCAGAAGGCGCTCAGAAAAATAAAGTCGTATTATCTCACTAACGCTGAAACTCTTATTTGACACCGCAAAATACGCCTTGGTATAAATTCCCCGTTCTGGACGATTCGTAGCGGTTGCGCCCGCGCGATAACTACGGGTCGTTGTCTTTCAGATAAGTCAATATTGGGTAGGCGCTAGTGTGCGTCTGGGATTATCATTTAACTCGCAGAAGGGAATGCAATGAACAAAGCGGAACTCGTTGATTCAGTAGCAAGTGCAGCCAATCTCTCCAAAGCCGATGCCGGTCGCGCCGTCGATGCGGTGCTCAGCAGCGTCCGATCCTCATTGAGCGGAGGGCAACAGGTCTCCATCGTTGGATTTGGAACATTCAGCGTCAAGCATCGCGCGGCACGTATGGGACGCAACCCGAGAACAGGCGAGACGATTCATATAGCCGCAAGTAACGTGCCTGGGTTCAAGGCTGGCAAGGCTTTGAAGGAAGCCGTAAACTAGCCGGCTCTGTCCCAGGGGGTGCTTAGCTCAGCTGGGAGAGCGTCGCCTTTACACGGCGAAGGTCGGGGGTTCGATCCCCTCAGCACCCACCAAGAAGATGGGTCGGAGTGGTAGTTCAGCTGGTTAGAATACCGGCCTGTCACGCCGGGGGTCGCGGGTTCGAGTCCCGTCCACTCCGCCAGATAGACAGGGCAGATTTATTTTCTCGTGAAGGTAGGTCTGTCCTTTTTTCTTGGGTCTGAGCAGCTGGAATTCGGAGAAGTAGGCACGCCATGTTACAAGCAATGCGTGATGGAATTGGCCGATACGTGGCGGTTGTCATTCTCGGGCTGCTCGCTGTCGCCTTTATTTTTTGGGGAGTCGATTTCAGTCTGACCGGCACGACCTTCGCGGCGAAAGTGAACGGTACCGATATCCCGCTTCTCGAGTTCGAGCGCGACCTGCAGGCGCAGCAAGCGCAGTATCAGGAACTGTACCGAGTCGAGATTTCCGACGAACTGCAGACCGAACTCAGGCGCGTAGTCTTGGAGCGCCTCATTGGCAACGAAGCGCTGCTGCAGCAGATCGACTCAGCCGGCTACCATGTTTCTGACGAACGTCTGACGGCAGCGATTCGCCAGCGACCGGAATTTCAGGTCGGTGGGGAATTCTCCCTGGATGTATTCCGCGCGACCTTACTCAACATCGGCATGACCGAGGCTGGCTTCATGGAGCTGCAGCGCGAGCAACTGGCGCTCTTGGAACTGCAGGTTGGGCTCATGACCTCGGGGTTCTATACGGTCGAGGAATATCTCCGCTATGTCGAGCTCTATAATCAGCGCCGGGAGATCGCCTATGCGTTGTTCTCTGCGGACGATTATCTTGACGAGGCAACAGTCGACGAAGCGGCAATAGCCGAGCATTACGAGGCAAACAAGGCCGCGTATTTCAGTGAAGAGAGTGTTGATCTAGAGTACATCGAAGTTCAGGGAGCCGATATCGCCGCAGAAGTTGAGGTGACTGAAGAGGAACTCCTGACGTACTACGAAGACGAGAGATATCGTTTTCAGACTGAAGAAGAGCGTCATGCCAGGCATATACTCGTCGGCCTGGAGGCGGAGGACGCTGCAGCTGCCGCTGCGGAGATTATTGTGCGGCTTGATGCGGGCGAGAGCTTCGAAGCACTGGCAGCCGAACTGTCGGAAGACGCCGGTACGAGCGGCCAGGGCGGCGATCTCGGCTGGGTCAGTCGCGGTTTGTTGGTCGGGCCGTTCGAGGACATGCTGTTCGCGATGGAAGTCGGTGATGTGGAAGGACCCGTAGAGACGGATTTCGGATATCACGTCATTCGTCTGGACGAGATCAGGGCCGGCGAGGATCGAACATTCGAGTCCGTCCGAGAGGAACTTGCGCTCGACTTTCAAGTTCGGCGCGCCGAGGAACTCTTTTATGACCGCGCGAGTGAATTGGCCGATCGTTCTTTCGATGCGTTCGACGAACTCGCTACGGTCGCGACTCAAATGGAGCTTCCGCTGCAGACGCTGACTGGCTTTACTCGCGACGGTACCGTGAGCCCGTTTCCGGTCAGCGCGCCGGTCGTACAGGTGGCATTCAGCTCACAGGCTCTAGTTCAGCGCGAGAACAGCAACCCTATCGAGCTCGAAGACGATCACGTGCTCGTGCTGCGCGTCACGGACCATCATCCGCCCGCCGAACAGCCGCTCGATGCCGTGCGGGATGAGATCGAGCAGGAGCTGAGTCACGCGGCGGCGCAGCGGCTGGCAGAAACCGCATCCGCTGATTTTCTCGCCGCGATCGAGCAAGCCGAGGATGTCGAAGCTCTCGCGATAGAGCATGGTGGCACCTGGACTCTACCGGCCTGGGTCGAGCGCACCGACGGCGAGGTCCCGACGCAAGTGCTTGCAGCGGCGTTCCGTTCAGCCAGACCCGCCGCTGGCGCCGTTATCAGGGAATTGATCCCGCTGGCCAGCGGTGACTATGCGGTTCTGATGCTTTCGGCCGTGGAGGCCGGCTCGATCGAAGATATCCCCCGGGAGGCGCGCAATCTTCAGAACACGCAGCTAGCTGAGCAGGCGAGTATGCTCGAAGTCACGGGATACGCGGCCGAGGTTCGTGAAGACGCCACGGTTCGAATTCCAGAGATCGTTCTCAACCCGGTCTACTAGACTCTCGATTACCCGTCCGGCCGGATACCGTACATCTAGGCCTGCTAGTCGAACTGCATACCGACGATGTTGTAACCGCCGTCAACGTACAGCACGTGGCCCGTGATGCCTGCGGCGAGATCGGAACACAGGAAAGCGGCCGAGTTACCGACGTCGGCTATCGTTACGTTTCGCTTGAGAGGCGAGGTATCAGCCACCGTCGAGAGCATCTGCCGCATACCTTTGATTCCAGCCGATGCCAGCGTCTTTATCGGCCCCGCCGAGATGGCGTTGACTCGAATTCCCTCGGGGCCGAGATCGTATGCCAGGAATCGGGTATTGGCCTCGAGGCTCGCCTTCGCGAGTCCCATAACGTTGTAGCTGGGTAACGCTCTTACCGCGCCGAGATAGCTCAACGTCAGCAACGCGCCCTGCCGACCGGCTATCATGGGCCGCGACGCGCGTGCGAGCGCCGCGAAGCTATAACTCGAGATATCGTGAGCGACACGGAAGCCCTCTCGATTTACGGTATCGATATAGCGTCCCTCGAGCTGGTCCGCCGGCGCGTAGGCGACGGAGTGAATCAGAATGTCGAAGCCATCCCAGTGTACCGAGATCCCCTCGATAAAGGCATCGATCTGACTATCCTCGGTCACGTCCAGCGGTAATGCGATCTGGCTGCCGAGCTCGGCCGCCATTTTCTCGACACGTCCCTGGAGCTTGTCGCTTTGATAATTGAACGCGAGTTCAGCGCCCTCGTTCTTCAGAGCGCGAGCGATACCCCAGGCGATGGAGCGGTTGCTCGCGAGCCCGACGACAACGGCTCGTTTGCCGGCAAGAAATCCCATCTCGAATCCTCTGGTCAGTGACCGGTTTGGAGTAGTTTAGCGCTCAACCTGCTAAGTGGTTTGTTCGGTGACGTCGATATACATCACCAACCTCTGACCCGGCTGCAGGTACTGATCCACCGATATCTCATTCCACTGTAGAAGCTCCGCGACACTGATCCTAAAGCGATCCGAGATTCGCGACAGAGAATCACCTCTGCGAACGACATAGCTGATCCGCCTGATGCGCTCGGTGCTTGCCGGCATGGTCGGCGAAATCCGGCGGACAGACGTCGACGCTACGTTTGCGCGATCACTCCAGATTACGAGCTGTCTGCCGACGCTCAATACATCTCCGGGTGCCATGGCGTTCCAGACGGCCAACTCTCTGACACCCACGCCGAATGCCTGCGAGATCGACCATAACGACTCGCCGCGACGAACCTCATGCGTCTGTCGCTGCCCGGCACGAGCCTGGTTCTGCCGTCGCTCGAGTCTTGCCTCGACACTTTGCGTGTACGCGCTCAGGCTACTGACGGCGTGCGGGATCATGAGCTTTTGGCCGATACGTATGAGATTGCCTGTGAGGCCGTTCACCTCGCGCAGGACCGCGGCTGTAGTCCGGTAACGCTCCGCGAGCTGACCAAGCGTCTGCCCGCCACGAACCTCATGCCGGGACCACTCGACCCGGTCGCGCTCGCCGAGTTCCGCGAGAGCCTTGGCCAACCGAGATCCCCGATCGATAGGCACGAGAAGCCGGTGCGGGCCATCGGGATCGGTCGCCCAGCGGTTAACACCGGGATTAAGCGCGTAGAGCTCATCGGTCGAAATGCCGGTGAGCTCCGCAGCGAGAGCCATGTCGATCTGTCCGCCCGTGGGCACGACATCGAAGTGGGGCGAGTTCGGAAGTTGCGGCAGGGTGACACCGTACGCAGTGGGATCTGCCGCGAGCGCCCGTATCGCGAGCAGCCGTGGTACGTACGTTCTCGTCTCTACGGGTAGATACGGTCGGATATGCCAGAAATCCGTGGGGTCTCCAATAGCTTGCGCGCGCGCGATTGCGCGCGTGACGTTGCCTTCTCCCGAATTGTATCCGGCGACTGCCAACAGCCAGTCGCCGTCGAACATCTCTTGGAGAAACTCGAGGTAGTCGAGCGCCGCACGAGTCGAATCGATGACGTCACGGCGGCCGTCATACCACCAGTCTTGTTTCAATCCCAAGCGGGCACCCGTGCCCGGGATGATCTGCCACAGGCCGGCAGCGCGGCCGTGCGAATAGGCAAAAGGATCGAAAGCGCTTTCGACGACAGGTAGGAGCGCGAGGTCGGCGGGCATCTCTCGGCGCTCGAGTTCTTCGACGATGTAGTAGAGATAGCTGCCGGCTCGACCGAATACCCGGTCGAGGTAATCCGGATGTGTGCGATACCAGGTCAGCTCCAGTTGAACCGCCGGGTCTTCGACAGCCGGGAACGAGAGCGCCGCACGCAATCGAACCATGAGGTCATCGCGTGGGGGATCGTTCGCGGGTTTGCCGGTCCGTTTCGCCTCCCGTTGGAGGCTCAATCCACCGCGTTGATCGGGTGCCTTTGTCTTGACGATCGCTGCGGGCTCGATTTGAGGTGATTCGACGACGGGGTCTGGGTCCGGAACGGTCGTGACATACATCTGGCAGCCGGCGAGGCCGGCTGCGGCGACAATGGCCAGCAGCCAGTGCCAGACGCGCTCGGCAGCGCGCTCGGCAGCGCGCTCGGCAGATTCGTTGCGCAGTCGGAGGCGGCGAATCCTGCGCATAAGACCCGCCACAGGTGCTTGTTGCATCCCCAGTATGCTACCCATTGGCGCTACGGGCGCAAGCCCACCGCGTCGCCTTCCCGTTCAACGGGGGGCGAATCGGGCCATGATTGACTCACGGCGGGCCCTGTCTCAGAGTTAGCGAAGTGGCGATGAGAACAGAGATAAGGAATGGCTGGCTCACGACACCGCTCGGGCGGCGCTGCCTCGCTACCGAGCAGCGTCTCGTGAGACGAACACTGGAACGGATGTTCGGCGAGCAATTTCTGCAGATCGGAATCTGGGGTAGTGGTGATTCCTTCCTCTCATACGCCCGGACCCAGCGAAGCGCATCGCTGGATTGGCGCGAGGATGCAGCGGCCGACGTACGCAGCCACTCGGATCGCCTGGGCGTCGCGAACGACTCAGTCGACGTTGTGTTATTGCCGCATACACTGGAACTCGTTCCGTCCCCGCACGCATTGCTGCGTGAGGTCGACCGAATTCTCCGCGCCGACGGTTATCTGGTCATCTTGAGCTTCAGGCCCAGTGGGCCATGGGGTCTGCGCCATCTGCTGGCACGGCAGGGCTACCCGCCCGGCCACCGGCATCTGATCCGCGAGGGGCGTATGCGGGATTGGCTGAAGCTTCTGAGCTTCGACGTCGGTGCGCGAGTTCGCTATTGTCACACGCTGCCATTCGAACAGATCAGACGGTTCGGGTCGCTGCCGAAGGAGAGCTGGGTCGGCCGCTGGTTGCCGGGTCTCAGCGGCGGCTATCTCGTGAGCGCGCAGAAGCGTGTTCACCCGGTGACTCCGATTCGGTTGCCATGGCGGCAGCGTCAACTCAAGGTCGTCGGCGGACTCGTCGAGCCGACGACACGCGCTTCACAACGTCGCCGAGCCCCATGAAGCAGGTCGATGTCTTCACCGATGGGGCTTGCCGAGGCAACCCCGGCCCGGGCGGCTGGGGCGTAGTGCTCAGGCATAACGGCCGTGAGAAGGAGCTTCGTGGTGGCGAGCCCGAGACGACCAACAATCGCATGGAGCTCACGGCCGCGATCCGGGCGCTCGAAGCCCTGACCGAAAGTTGCCGCGTAGAGATCTATACCGACTCGACCTACGTGAAGGACGGAATCACGAAGTGGTTGAGCGGCTGGCGCGCACGCGGCTGGCGAACGGCTAACAAGAAGCCGGTAAAGAACCAGGATCTCTGGACGGAGCTCGCCGAACTTACCGAAGCGCACGAGATTAACTGGCACTGGGTCAAGGGGCACGCCGGGCATCCTGAGAACGAGCGCGCTGACGCGCTGGCAAACCTCGGGCTGGATGAGTTGGGCGGGTAGGAGTGATGGCCCCTTTTTGTGGATGGTTGCTCCCACGAGCACGTACACTAGGGCCACGTTCACGCAGGAAGAGAAGATGCGACAGATCGTACTGGATACTGAGACCACCGGGCTCGAGCCCGAAGCCGGACATCGCATCATCGAGATCGGCTGTGTCGAGCTCGTAAACCGCCGCGTCACGAAGAATTCGTTTCACCGCTATATCAATCCCGAGCGCGCCGTGGATCAAGCGGCACTGGATGTTCACGGAATTGCGGACGATTTTCTCGCGTCTCAGCCGTTGTTCGCGGAGATTGCGAGCGAGTTCTTCGAGCTCATCGATGGCACCCAACTCGTCATCCATAACGCCGACTTCGACATCTCTTTCATCAATCACGAGTTCGCGCGGCTCGAGCATCTGCCCGCGGACATACGAACACGATGTGAACGACTGGACACGCTCGCGTTGGCGCGCCGATTACATCCGGGTCAGCGCAACAATCTCGATGCGCTCGCGAAGCGCTACGATGTGGACAATTCCAAGCGCGAACTCCATGGCGCGTTGCTGGACGCACAGATACTCGCCGAGGTTTACTTGGCCATGACGGGCGGTCAAGCCAGCCTGTCGCTGGACGGCCAGGCCGAGGAGGCGTTGAACGACGAACTTGTCGTAGCGGCCGTTCAGCGCGAGGGGCTCGAGCTCACGGTACTCGCAGCATCGGCGGACGAAGAGGGCGCGCACCGGGCATTTCTGGATCGAATCCGGGAGCAAGCCGGCGAGTCGACTGTCTGGGAGGGCATCGATAATCCGTCGTCGTCGACCGAGAGCCACTAAACTCCGTTGATTCGCACCTGGACCGTTCTGGTGCAACGATATTCTTTGCAGAGTCCGACGAAAGCCGCTAAGATTTCCGGCCTCTCAGCGGACCTCCGTGGACGCTGATCGCAGAAGAAGAAGAATCCGTCTGATGGAAGCCCTGGAATTCAATACGGCAATGCTGATCTCCGGCATCATTCTGGCCGCTACGTTCATCGGCATCTTCACCGAGACCCTGCACGGCATGGAGCGGTCGAAGTGCGCGGCGCTGGGCGCCACGGCGATGATCGTTTTCGGGCAGATTTTCGGGTTCTATTCTCCGGAAGCCGCGATCGAAGCCGTCGATTGGAACGTGATCTTCCTGCTCGCCTGCATGATGACGATCGTGTCGATCATGATCCCGACCGGCGGATTTCAGGCCATGGCCTACAAGATCGCCGCATTCAGTAAGGGCCAGAATTATCTCCTGCTCGCGCTTCTCGGCACGGCCGTTACCGGGCTCTCGCTCTTACTAGACAATGTGACGACGGTCGTGATCTTCGGGCCGTTGATTATCCTGATCGCGAGAGCGCAGAAGATCTCGCCGATTCCGTTCCTGCTCGCTGCGGCGCTCTTGTCGGATACTGGCGGTATCGCGACACTCGTCGGCGATCCGCCGAACATCATGATCGGCTCGGCGGCCGACATCGATTTCAATACGTTTTTTTTCACGATGGGGCCGATTGTCTTCGTGGCCTGGATCGTGTGTTTAGTCATGCTCAAGTTCCTGTTCAAGACACAGCTCGCCGAGACACCCGCCGATGTTGATCAGGTCATTCCGAAGATCGAAAACGGGAGGGTCTGGCGCGGTTCGCTGATCATCCTTGGCCTAATGGTCATCCTGTTCACGCAGCACCGCGCGCTGCACTGGGAACCCTGGTTCGTGGCCTTGCTCGGTATGGTGGCGCTGATCTTCGTCTCCAGGGGCGTCATCATGGATCACGCCATGGAGCATGTGGAGATCACGTTGCTGATCTTTTTCTTGGGATTGTTCATGGTGATCGGCGGCGTGGAGCACAGTCAGTTTCTCGAGTTCCTCGGCCAGTTCATCACGCCATTCGTCGAGCGTGACCTGCTTATGGCCACGATCGTATTGATGTGGATCGGCGCAGTTCTCTCAGCCATGATCGACAATATTCCGTTTACAGCGGCTATGATCCCGATCATCCTCGGTATGGAGGCGCAGGGTATCAATGTTGCACCGTTGTGGTGGGGCCTAGCCATGGGCGTTGGTTTGGGTGGCAACGGCACGCATATCGGCTCTACGGCCAACGTGTTCATCGTGACAATCTCAGAGCGACTTGCCCGTGAGGAGAACGACCCGAGTCTGCGCATAACGCCATACCTGTGGTTCCGTAAGGGTACCCCGGTCATGATCGGTACGCTGTTTGTCTCGACCGTAATCTTTGCGGTGTTCTTCGACTTCTTCTCGCGGCCGATCAACTAGACTGCGGCGGTCGTATCGGGCCGGAAAAGTCGTAGTTAGTAGTGCGGCGGACATAGGTAGGTAAAATCCTGCATTGTTGCGCTGCGGAGGCAACCGCTAGAATCAAGTATCTAGTCGGCTCAGGGTGTGGAAATGATGAGCAAGACAATTCTCGTAGTGGTCGATCCCGGTAGCGGAAATTGATCTAGAAGAGAGGATTGATTGAAAATTCTCGTTACGGGTGCTGCCGGGTTCATCGGGTTTCATACTGCTAGAGCGCTATTGGAGCGCGGTGACAAAGTTGTCGGTCTGGACAATCTCAATGAGTATTATGACGTTACGCTCAAGCGTGCGCGCCTCGAGATCCTAGAGCAGCAGCCTTCATTTCGGTTTACGCAGTTGGATCTGGCCGATCGCGGCGCGATGGCGGACTTGTTTGCGGCCGAGCAGTTCGAGCGGGTCGTCCATCTCGGTGCGCAGGCCGGTGTTCGTTACAGCATCGAACACCCGTTCGCCTATGTCGACAGCAATGTGCTTGGGACGCTGACAGTACTCGAAGGTTGCCATCATAATAAAGTTGAGCATCTCGTCTACGCATCGACGAGTTCCGTCTACGGCGCGAACACGAAGATGCCATTCTCGGTCCACCAGAATGTCGATCACCCGCTGTCATTGTATGCGGCGACGAAGAAGTCCGACGAACTCATGGCGCACACCTACGCGAGCTTGTATGGGTTACCGGTAACAGGTTTGAGATTCTTTACTGTCTACGGGCCGTTTGGTCGACCGGACATGGCGTTATTCATCTTTACGAAGAAGATTCTGGAAGGCGAGCCGATCGACGTCTTTAATTTCGGCAACCATCGTCGCGATTTCACCTATATTGATGACATCGTCGCAGGAATCATCCGTGCGCTGGGTCACATCGCGCAGCCCAATGCCGACTGGGACAGTGATGCGCCGGATCCGGGTACGAGCCAGGCACCTTATAGACTCCACAACATCGGTAACCAACGGCCGGTCGATCTGCTGCGTTATATCGAGCTACTCGAGGATAGTCTCGGTCGTAAAGCCGACAGAAACCTCTTACCCTTGCAGCTTGGTGACGTTCCGGATACCTGGGCCGATGTCGAGAGCCTCGCCAAAGACGTCGGATACCGGCCTGAGACTCCGGTCGAGGAGGGTATCAAGCACTTCGTCGAGTGGTATCTCGATTACTACAAGATCACGCTGTAGGAGCGACGGTCTCGTCGCGTTTTTTGGCAACAACAATGACTGATGATACCTATGGACCACTGACTCCAGCCTGGGCGGCTCTGACGAACAAGGTCGCCGAATTCGACGAGACCAGTCTCCATTCGCTGTTCGACGCCGATCCAAGCCGCGCGGGCCGGTTTAGTCGTGAGGGGGCCGGACTGTTTCTGGACTTCAGTCGTCAACGCCTCGATAAGGACACGGCCACACTGCTCTACGAACTCGCTGAGCAGACCGGTGTGCGGCTCGGAATCGAGCGGATGTTCTCGGGCGAGCACATCAATAACACTGAAGACCGGGCCGCATTACACGTAGCGCTGCGCCGGCCGGCGGATAAGCCGCTAGCGCTGGATGGCGAGGATGTGATGCCGCTTGTTGCGGCCGAGCGCGACAAAATGAAGGCTTTGGCCGACCGGCTGCAGGTCGGCCAGATTGATGGATACTCGGGCAAGCCGATCACGGGCATCGTCAATATCGGAGTTGGCGGTTCGGATCTCGGGCTTGTCATGGCGACGGATGCGTTGGCTGAATACTGCAGCCCCGAGTTTGGAGTGCACTTCGTTTCGAACATCGACGGTGTCGAGATATCGCATGTATTGAAACGAGCGGACCCGGAGGCGACGCTATTTGTTGTCTGCTCGAAAAGCTTCACGACGCTCGAGACGCTGACGAACGCCCGGGTCGCCCGCGATTGGTTGGTCGCCAGCGGTGGCGATCGGGCTGTCGCGGCACAGTTCGTCGCGGTCTCTACCAACCATGAGGCGATGGACGCCTTCGGCATCGCTCCGGATCGGCGTTTCACGCTTTGGGACTGGGTGGGCGGCCGTTACTCGATCTGGTCGGCCGTCGGCTTGACGCTCGCGCTAGCGATCGGGTGGGAGCAGTTTCAGGAATTTCTCGAGGGCGCTCATGAGATGGACGAGCATTTTCTGGCAACGCCCGTCGAGCGGAATCTGCCCGTGTTGTTGGCGTTACTCGGGGTATGGAACCGGAATTTTCTTGGTGCCGGCAGTCATGCTGTCCTGCCCTACGATGACCATCTGCGCCGCCTGCCGGCCTATCTTCAGCAACTCGAGATGGAGAGTAATGGCAAATCCGTTCGGCGAAACGGCGAGCCGGTTCAATGCGGCACCTGCCCGATCATCTGGGGCGAACCCGGTTCCAACGCGCAACATTCGTTCTACCAGTTATTGCATCAGGGAACCGAGCGAGTGTCGATGGATTTTCTGCTGCCAGCGAAGTCTGGCGTTGGGCGACAGGAGCAGCAGGATCTTGCGGCCGCAAACTGTCTGGCGCAGACCTGGGCACTGGCCGAGGGAGATCCGGAGACTGAGGCACACGATCCGCATCAGGCGTATTCTGGCGATCGCCCGAGCTCGCTGATCCTGTTCGAACGGTCGGATCCGGCAACGCTGGGTCGGCTCGTCGCTCTGTACGAGCACAAAGTCTACGTACAGGGGCTTATTTGGGATGTGAATAGCTTCGACCAGTGGGGTGTGCAACTCGGCAAACGACTTGCGTCCCGGGTGTCGGGGGCCATCGCGGACGAGAACATAGACTCGCCGCGAGCGATCGCGGCCGCGATCGCTCGTCTCCAGGCTTGGTGGCCCTGAAGCCGCGATCTTACTGGCCACTTCTACAACATTGTGGTCTAAGACGCTCGTCTGGGAGCGGCAACTCGTCCCGCTACCTCGCCGACGCGCCGCATCCTTGCCCGCCTACCTGTAGCCCGATATCATCGGGGTTTTCCGAGGGAACCTATGAGTGTCGACTCTGACGCCATACGCCGTTGCGGCGCATCCTCGGACCGACAGCCGCGATTTCTAGATCAAATGCCCCTCATCCAAGGTCCGCTAATGACACGTTGCAACGGCAACATCGTTCGCTTTAGACCGGCGTGTCTGCCGATCCCTGTCCTTAGCCATCACACGGAGCCCTGATTCGATATGCGGGCTAGCCAGTTGGGAGTTCTCATGCGGCAGTTCACCTTGCGACTTGCGCGATTGGCGTTTCTAGCGACGATTGTCGCTGTGGCAGGTACCGAATCGATCGCGCAGGTACCCACCCCCGAGCAACTCGAGCTATTGAACGCGCTGCCGCCGACTCAGCGAGAAGCGGTCTTAAGGGAAATTCGCCAGCGCGAGCAGCAGGCACAGCAGGCCGAAGAGGATCTGCCTGAAGGCGTAGCGGAGCTTCCGCTGCCGCTCGAGCTGGAGCAGGACGAGGAAGACGAAGATGGCCCTCCGCGCCTCGCGGCTAACGACACGATTATCGTCGAATTCAATTTGCGCGAGGATGAGTTTCTCGGGTTAACGGGCGAAGAGCAGGAGCAAATCGAGGAATTTCGTGCCCGGCTCGCGAGCGGCAATCCGTATCAACTCGATGGGGAGGGGTTTCTGTATCTGCCTGGCGTCGAGGTGATGGCGCTGGCCGGGCTGAACGTTGACGAAACCGCCGTGCGGCTCAAGGCCGAGACCGCCTTGGAGTCTTTTCGCCTGTTTGTTACGTTGCTACCGTTGGAGCCGACCGGTCTAGCGGCGTTAGAACCGTACGGCTATGACGTCTTCGAGGAGGACCCACGCTCGAGTCTGGAACCAGCGACCGACATCCCGGCTCCCGGTGACTATGTCCTTGGACCTGGGGATAGCTTGGACGTACAACTGTTTGGAAACACGAACGCTGCATACATATTCGAGGTCTCCCGCGAAGGCGCGATCAGCTTCCCCGATATCGGTCCGATTACGGTGGGCGGCCTAACATTGGTCGATGCGCGGAACCTCGTCACCGAGCGTATCACCGAGCAGATGATCGGGGTTCGTGCCAGCATCAGTCTTGGAGAGCTGCGCTCGATCCGGGTTTTCGTGCTCGGCGACGTTGAGCGACCGAGTTCCTATACCGTCAGTGGCCTGTCGACGGTGACGAATGCGTTATTCGTCAGCGGCGGCATCAAGCCAATCGGCTCGCTTCGTGGGATCCAGTTGAAGCGAAACGGCGAGACCGTATCGGAACTCGATCTCTACGAGCTGTTTTTGAATGGCGATAGTAGTGGTGATGCGCGCTTACAGGCAGGCGACGTTATTTTTGTACCGCCGGTCAGTGCGACGGTCTCGATTGGGGGCGAAGTCAGGCGACCGGCAATCTACGAGGTCGTCGCCGACGAGTCCCTCGCCGACGCGATCGCGTACGCTGGCGGGCTGACCGCGATGGGGGATTCGTCGCAGGTCAAACTCGAGCGCATCGTGCCAGGACGTGGGATTTCGGTGGAGGATGTGGACTTGAGCATGGTGAATGCCGACTCCGCGTTGCAGGACGGTGACGTGCTGCGCGTCGTGTCCAACCTCGGTCAGCTCGACAGCGGTGTTCGTCTGGTCGGTAACGTGTATCAACCGGGGCTGTCACAGTGGTTTTCCGGCATGCGGTTGACTGATCTGATTCCGGAGCCCGAGCGATTGAAGCCTAAATCCGATCTTCGTTATGTGCTGATCCGGCGGGAGATTGAGCCGAATGTCTTCGTCGAAGCGTTATCTGCGGATCTCGAGGCTGCCTGGCGCGAGCCGCAGTCGCAGGCAAATATCGTGCTCGCGCCTCGGGATACGGTATACGTTTTCAATCTCGACGTCGGCCGCCAGCGTGTCGTCCAACCGATACTCGATGAACTTCGTGTCCAGGCGCTGGCGAACCAGCCGGTCGCCGTCGCGAGGATCGGCGGCCGTGTCCGTGCGCCCGGTGAGTACCCGCTCGAACCGGGAATGCAGATCAGCGATCTGATCCGCGCCGGTGGGGGATTGGAAGAGTCTGCCTATACGATCGACGCTGAGCTGACCCGCTACGAAATCGTCGACGGCGAGTCCCGCGAGACCGAACTGTTCACGGTTAATCTTGCGGGGCTGCTCGGCGGACAGCAGCTAGCAGACGTATCTTTGATCGCACACGACTATCTTAACATTAAGGAAGTTCCGCGCTGGCGTGAACAGCAAACGGTCGAACTTCGAGGTGAGGTCGTTTTCCCGGGAACTTATCCGATCCGACAAGGAGAGTTGCTGTCCTCCGTGCTGCAGCGGGCTGGCGGCCTCACCGATCTTGCGTTCGCGGAAGGCAGCATCTTCCTTCGTGAGGAACTAGCCGAACTCGAGAGAGAACAGCTCGCGATACTCGCGTCCCGGGTCGAGAGTGATCTAGCCGCGCTTTCGTTATCAGATCCTGAGTCCACTGAAGCGATTAGCACTGGTCAGTCGCTGATCAACCAGCTGCGAGAGGCGGAACCGAGTGGACGCCTGGTGATCCGGCTGGAAGACGTTGCCGCCCAGGTGCCGAGCGCCGACATCCTACTGAAGGACGGCGACCGGTTACTGGTACCGGATGCCACACAGGCCGTGACCGTGCTCGGTGAGGTGCAGTACGCGACATCGCATATCTATGAGGCTGGGCTGAGCCGAGACGAATACGTTCAAAGAAGTGGTGGGTTGACCCTGAAAGCCGATGAGACGAGAATCTACGTCGTTCGTGCGAGCGGTGCCGTTACGGTAGAAAATGGTTCCAGATGGTTTGCTCGGCGCAAGGCGGCCGGTAACGACATCCTCCCCGGGGACACGGTCGTCGTGCCTCTCGATACCGATCGCGTCCGTCCTATAGTCCTCTGGACCGGAGTGACGTCGGTTATCTACAACCTTGCGATCGCAGTGTCGGCGATCAACTCGTTCTAGTAGCCGCCGCGCGTTAACGAACACGATATGGAGTTCATTGATCTCAAGACCCAGTATCGCGAACTCCGCGAACCCATCAATGCCCGGATTCAGGCGGTTTTGGATCATGGGCAGTACATCCTCGGGTCCGAAGTGGGAGAGCTCGAGGGACGGCTAGCGGACTACGTAGGGGTAGAGCACTGCATCGCCGTCTCGAGCGGTACCGATGCGCTGCTGATGGCGCTGATGATTTTCGGAGTCGGTCCGGGTGATGAAGTGATTACCTCGCCGTTTACCTTCATCGCCACCGGCGAGGTGATAGCGCTACTCGGGGCCAAACCCGTGTTCGTGGACATTGACCGCCGTACTTACAATCTGGACCCGGCGCTGCTAGAAGCCGCCGTCACCGAGCATACCAAGGCGATCATGCCCGTGTCGCTCTATGGGCAGTGCGCTGATTTCAATGCGATCAATGCGATCGCTACTCGCCATGGCTTGCCCGTGATCGAGGACGGGGCCCAAAGCTTTGGGGCGACGTACAAGGGCCGCAAGTCGTGCGCACTCAGCCAGATCGGGGCCACGTCTTTCTTTCCGTCCAAGCCTCTGGGCTGCTACGGAGACGGCGGCGCGCTGTTTACCGACGACGACCGCCTCGCCAAGCTCATGCGTGAGATCAGGGTTCATGGTCAGGACCGCCGTTATCATCACTCCCGTGTAGGCATCAACGGCCGGATGGACGCACTGCAGGCCGCTGTATTATTGGCGAAGATCGAGGTGTTCGCGGATGAAATCGAGGCACGAGAGCGAGTAGCGCGACGCTATTCGAAACTGATCGCGGATGCCTTCCAGACAAATGATGGGCAGTGGCAGGTCACCACACCGTTTATCGAGGCCTATAATAGTTCCGTCTTTGCGCAGTACACGATTGAGACGGCTCACCGTGAGGCGGTTGTCGCTGGCATGGAGGCACGCGGAGTTCCGACGGCGGTGCATTACCCTGTCCCGCTGCATCAGCAGCCGGCGTTCTGTTCTCCGGGGGAGTGTAGATGGAGTTTTCCGATCTCAGAAACCGCAGCCGGGTGCGTTATGAGTCTGCCCATGCACCCGTACCTGAGGGAGCAAGAGCAGTCTGACGTGATTTCTGCGCTACGGGAAGCCGTAGAAGCGACGATTGACTGAGTATTGGGAAGATGGCTAACGAAGCTGGTGACACACAGCCGCCTAGCGATGAGCACTCCGCGTGGGCTCGCGGATACTTCATCGAGATCCCCGCGCTTAGCGAGCGGCGGGCCGTGACGGTGGAGGAATGCCTGGTCGCCGTCTGGCGAAAGAAGCTTCCCATCGCACTCGGTGCGCTGTTGGCTGCTATCGTTTTCTGTGGCATGAGTTTCCTCATGCCGGAACGCTATCGGGCTTCTGTTCTGATGCTGCCGAATGAACAGGACACTCAATCGCTGAGTGCTGGTTTGATGGGACAGTTAGGGGGCCTGGCATCACTGGCGGGGGTCAGTCCTGAGGTCCCCGCGAGTGTAAAAAGCGAGAGCTTGGCCATCCTGCGATCCAGATCTTTCGTTGGTTCCTTCATTGAAGAGGAGGGAATCACGTCCATACTATTTCAGGATGAGCTGTTCTGGATATTCAGCGATAAAGAGCCCACTCAAGGTGATGCTTTCGAACTGTTCTCGGACGACGTGCTCGAGATTGAGCAGGATATTGAGACAGCCGTGCTATCCCTATCGATAACCTGGACGGACAGGGAGGAAGTAGCTCAATGGGCGAACCGGCTTTATGAGAAGCTGAATCGCCACATGCGAGATCGAGCGATAGCTCAGGCGCGTAGCAGTCTGGCGTTTCTGGAGCGGGAACTTGCGATTACGAGTGTCGACGGTGTCCGGGTTGCCATCTACGGGCTCATGGAAAGTCAGATCAATAACATCATGATGGCAAACGTCAACGAGGAATTTGCTTTTCGCCTGGTAGATCAGGCTCACGTACCAGATGTAGATAAGCATGTCTCGCCAATCAGGTGGCTGTGGCTGGGCCTTGGTGGGTTTCTGGGGCTTCTAGTCGGTATGGGCGTGGCGATATACAAGATGTGGTCTGGAGCTGGCCTCGTCAGCAGTTCCGATGTTACTGATCAGGACGATTAGCCAGCGGTAGAGTTCAGATGAGCGCTCAACCTCCTGCGACAGCGCTGCTCGTCTCATCTTCCAGAGACGCAGCTAGCGCCGCATTACTATGGCTCCTTATTGTCTGCACACCCTTTCCTTTGGGCCAGACCGGCTCTATTCAGCTAAGTCATATACTGCTGAGCGTGCTGGTGATCATCGCAATCACGCGCCCCGTCGTCTTAGATTTGCCTGTGATCGTGCTGTTGCTCTGGATCGCATTCGCGAGCTACGTGCTATCCGTCGGTATGATATGGGCTTCCCTGCTCGGAGATTTCGAGCCTCTGATCTATGCTTTACCGATTGCGCTCGGCGTGGCGACGTTCTTCATTGTTTTGCTTGAATTGCGACGAAACGCTCCGCGGGTGATCACGATCCTCCGGAATGCTTGCCTGATTTCGCTGCTGCTGCAGGGAGCTCTGCTCGTAGTGGGGCAGTGGGATTTGACCAGCGCGCGCGGGACGCTTTTCTTTGCGAATCCGAACCAGCTCGCTTACTTTGCTCTACTCGCTGGCTCGATTTTTTTCGCTTGCCATCATCTCCGCAACGATGGAAGCGTTGCAATGATGTTCGCCATGTCTATCCTCACTTCCGGGCTCCTCTTGTTTTCGCGGTCTAAGGCGGGGATCGTGGCGTTGGCGTTTCTTCTCGTCTTGGCGGTGGCTCGACAACAGAGAGGGAGAATAGTTGTACTCCCAAGTATTGCGCTGATAACGTTAGCAGCGCTTCCTCAATTGTTCGAATTCTTCACCGAGATTGTACCGACGCTACTCCAAATAGGCAGTGAACAGGATGAATCACTTGCAGGCCGGGGGTACGATCGGATATGGCGGTTCCCCCAGTACCTGTTCTTCGGTGCGGGTGAAGGGGCATTCCAACGGTTTAGGAGTATGTACGACGTAGAAATTCATTCCACGCTTGGATCACTAATATTCTCCTATGGTCTGGTAGGTGCGGGGCTGGCGTTGCTCGCGTTGGTGGCCAGCATCGGCCGCTCGCTGGCTGGATTCCTCTATCTTGGGCCGGTGATGATTTATGGCCTGGCGCACAATGGGATACGACAGCCGCTACTGTGGGTCCTCCTGGCCGTCGCCGTGTCTTTCGAGTTCTCGTCACGCGCGGTGAAGGCCAGTTACGCTCAGCGCCAAGGACAAGGTTCTTATGCTCTTAGTAAAGGGGATCATGGACGCATCCAGGTTAGACGCTGAAGCGGCTGCCGTTCGGCGGCGCTATGATCGACGCGAGGGGGGCACCGGGCCCAACAGTATCTATCATCCGCTGCGCCTTGATAGGATCTTGGTCCGTTACAGCAAGGAACGGCTCATCGCGAAGCGCCTGCGTCGCGATTGGCTTGTAAACTCTTTTGACGCGCGGGTGCTCGAAGTCGGGTGTGGCCAGGGAGCTAATCTCAGTCTGTTCGTCTCATTCGGTTTTGAGCCTCGAAACCTCGTCGGTGTCGAATTGCTGGACGAACGTGCTAGGCGGGCCCGGGAGTTACTTCCGCCGGAAGTCGCCATACATACTGGAGATGCTACGCGCGCTGGTTTCGAGCCTGCCTCGTTCGACATCATCATCCAATCAACTGTATTTAGTTCCATTCTGGCTCCGGATGTGCGGGCTGAGGTTGCCAGACAGATGTGGGACTGGCTAAAACCCGGCGGTAATATCCTCTGGTACGATCTGGCGGTCGATAACCCTAAGAACCCCGATGTCGTGGGCATCTCACGCCAAGAGATACAGGAGCTGTTTCCGCGGGCATCCTTCGAATTTCACCGTGTAACGCTGGCACCGCCCATTGGACGATTAGTGATCGGGATCGGAGGTTGGCTTTATCAATTACTCGACTCCGTGCCGTTCTTGCGCTCGCACACTTTAGCGTGGGGCGTGAAGTCCGCCGGTGGAGATGAGTCGCACCTACCACGTCAGCCCGAAGGCGTCTCGGAGTAGGTTCTTAGGTGCCGGCAGAGCAACACGAGCGCTTTCCCAACGTGTGGCTTATCGGTGGAGAGGATGTTCAGCTGAGGTTGCCCTTTGTGCGGGCTCTCAAATCTCGCGGTTTCCCGGTTACGGTTTGTGGGACGATGAACGCTGATGCTTCTGAATATCTAGATGTTGCATTCCAGGGCTACTCGATGAAGCGTCGTCTGGCTCCTCTGGCAGATCTCGGAACCTTCTATCAGTTACGCCGTTTGTTTCGCGAAAGAAAACCTGACCTCGTTCATGCTTTCGATACCAAGCCGGGGCTGCTTGCTCCACTGGCTGCGGGAGTCGAAGGTGTGCAAGTTTCCATAAGAACCATAACCGGAATGGGTTCGACATTCTCCTCCGCTACACCTGCGGCTCGTTTGCTGCAGTTCGTTTACCGGGGTCTGCAGCGGCGCGTTGATCCGGCTTGTCAGATGACTGTGTTTCAGAATACCGATGATCAAAGTTACTTTCTAGAGCATCACCTAGTTGATGCGAATCGGCAGATGCTGATTTCCGGTTCCGGCGTGGATACCGATCATCTGGCTACTAAAGCAGCGGCCAACGGTGCCGCAGAGAGAGTAAGGCATGACTTAGGTTTGGGTAATCGTTTGGTCTGCATGATGGTCGCTCGGCTGGTACGTGAAAAGGGCGTTTTAGAGTTCCTGAAGGCAGCGAAGATAGTGCGCGAACGGGTACCCGAAGCTGCCTTCATATTGGTAGGACCCAGCGATATCAGAGGGCCTAACGCGGTGTCGATAGAGGAAGTTAGGCGATATGAGCACGATGTCATCTACCTCGGTCCACGAGATGATGTTGTTGAACTTCTGAGTGTCGCCGATGTTTTCGTTTTGCCGACTCGATATCGTGAGGGTGTTCCCAGAGCGCTCCTCGAGGCGGGCGCAATAGGTGTCCCATCGGTGACGACGGACATGCCTGGTTGCCGTGACGTTGTGCTAGACGGTTGGAATGGGTTCATCTTCAAGCCCGGCGACGATCAGGCGTTGGCGGGCGCCTTAATTACATTGCTGGAGCAACCGTCTCTTAGACGGGAGATGGGCTCCCGTGCGGTTCAGCGGGTCCGAGAGCATTTCGACATCTCCGGCGTGATCAATGCCTACGCGAAGCTCTATTCACGTCTGTGGGGAGAGGCACGAAATGAGTGAGCCGTTTTTACCATTTGCAATGCCTGACATTGGCGAGGAAGAGATACAGGAGGTCGTAGATACTCTTCGTTCCGGGTGGTTATCGACCGGGCCGAAGACAAGACAGTTCGAGTCGGATTTCGAATCTTTCTTAGGAGATGGGCTACAGGCCGTCGCAGTGAACTCTGCGACCGCAGGGCTGCATCTTGCTCTTGAAGCGCTTGAGGTGGGTCCAGGAGATGAAGTAATTACTACGACTCATACCTTCACGGCGACGGCTGAAGTAGTTCGCTATCTGGGGGCAGACCCCGTGTTCGTGGATATCGATTTGTCTACTTTCTGCATAGATGTGGGCGCGATCGAAACCTTGATCACGCCACGAACGAAGGTGTTGCTACCGGTTCACTATGGGGGCCTCTCCTGTGACATGGACGGCATTCACTCACTAGCCGAACAGTATGGCTTGAATGTCGTCGAGGATGCGGCCCACGCGTTTCCTTGCCGGTATAAAGGGAAGCTTATCGGAAGTCTGAATTCGGACGCAACTGTCTTCAGCTTTTACGCAACGAAGACCATTGCAACGGGAGAGGGCGGCATGCTCGTCACCCGGAATCATCAATTGGCCCAGCGAGCCCGAACAATGCGTCTGCATGGTATCGATCGGGATGCCTTCGACCGATACACTGCGTCGCGCCCCTTCTGGTACTACGAGGTAGTGGCTCCCGGATTCAAATACAATATGACCGACATTGCTGCTTCTCTGGGTATACACCAACTTCGGAGGGCCGAGTTATTTCGGGAACGCCGGGAGGAGTTAGCCGCTAACTACGATAGTTCGCTTCAAGGTCTTCCACTGGTCTTGCCTCCTCACGCCAGCCGGGACGACCAGCACGCGTGGCATCTCTATGTTCCACGGCTGTCTGACGATGTGGCCGTGAGCAGAGATGACATCGTGCATCGCCTGTATGAGCATGGTATCGGTTGCAGCGTTCACTATATCCCTCTCCACCGGCAGCCATATTGGCGGGAAAACTACCACTTGCGTCCGGAGGATTTTC
>CAYXNS010000039.1:0-26427 GCA_964466315.1 uncultured Gammaproteobacteria bacterium | reverse complement strand
AACGAAGGAAGCAATATGGCCGTACCAAGATGAACGATGATTAAAGCAGAATAAAAACTCATCACAAGTTAGCTGCTATGAAGGATGATCTATCTGGTACCGATTGGGAACGGCTATTCTACCAGCGATGAACTTCCTATTGGCCACCGGGAGAATACCGGGCCAATGGCATCGCCGTGCGTCACGGGGTAAGCGTTCGCTATCGGTTTTGCGCCAGGCGCGTAATCTGAGAATCTTCGGCTTCCGTTAGCAGATTCTTGATAGCCCATTTTACGGGTGCGAGGTGATTCGTGATCCTCAACGTGATTTTCCTGGCGACCTTTGCAGGCAACGTATCGTTCGTAAAGAAACTGACGATCTCATTCGTTCCCAGGTACAGTGGTTTCGTGGATCGTCTGTGTCTTGACTGATAGTTCATCAAGAGGCTCGAACCGCCAACATCGCTACCTCGCAATAACGCGGTTTCTATTTGCTTAGCAAGGATATCTTGACCCCCTAAGCCCAAGTTAAATCCATGAGCGGTCACGGGATGCATCCCGACGGCGGCATCGCCGATGAGCGCAAACCGGGTCGTTACGAATCTGTCAGCATGAACGGCTACCAGCGGGTAGGGGTGAAGCTCACTGACGAGCCTCATCCCTCCCAGACGGTTCTCGAATCGTCGCTGAATATCCGAGTTGAACTGCTCCTCAGTGAGGTCTAGTACGGAGGTCGCAACGTCCGCGGGCGCGGTCACGACGATTGACGACAGATTCCCGGATAATGGCAATACGGCCAGCGTTCTCCCATAGTGAAAGCACTCAAACGCGATATCGTTATGTGGTTTTTCATGCTCCATCCGGCACACGATTGCTGTTCGGCCGAAATCCCGCATTGAAGCCGAAATCCCCATCATCCGGCGTGTCTCTGAGAATCGACTATCCGCAGCGGCGATTAGCGAAGATTCGATGGTTCTGTCGTCGGACAAGACAACAGAGGCTTCGTTAGTGCTGGTCGTCACCGATGCCACGCTCGTATCGGCGATGATGTCGATATTCGGGAAAGTCGTTACTTCGTCGAATAAGGCCTTGCGAATATGATGATTCGAAACGATATAGCCGAGTGCCTCTACACAATCGTTTTCGCTGTCGAAGTTCAGGAAATAAGGAGATGCGCCGTCCAGGACTCTGGCTTCCTTGATCGGGTGTATTGAATCGGCCGGGATGCGCGGCCATACGCCGAGTTCCCTCAGGATCTTTACCGATTTATGCGTCAGGGCGATGTCACGGCCGTCGAAAGCTGGGTCACAGAGAACAGCTCTCGGCAGCTTTTCGATCATCACTACGTTGAGACTCGTATTCGCTAGGGAACGAGCAAAACTTAGGCCCGCTGGGCCGGCTCCGATGATCGTAATGTCGTATTTCATATCAACAGTCTCCCGGTTCATCTTCTAGCTGTGTCTGCTGCGGCGCGGTCGAGTATAACGCCAACTAAATCTAATCACGGGCCACAGCAACGAGAATAGCACGGTCACGAGCAGGACTGCGGCGATCGGCCTGTCGACGAAAATACTCAGGCTACCTTGCGAAAGGATCAGCGATTGGCGCAGCGACGACTCCAGAATCGGCGCGAGCACCAATGCGAGGATAAGCGGCGGCCGCGGCAGATTTGCCTTGATCATGAAGTAGCCGATGATCCCGAACACGATGGTCATGCCGACCATGAACAGGCTCAAGGCAGTCGCGTAGGCGCCGATCATCGAGAGCACGAGGATACCCGGCGCGAGATAAGCGTAAGGGACTCGCAACAACGACGCGAACAGTGGCGCTAGCGGCAGGTTCAGTACGAGCAACATCGCGTTACCGACGACCATGCTGGCGATCAATCCCCAGACGAGATCGGGTTGGCTGGTCATCAAGAGCGGTCCGGGGCGTATCCCGTGCAACGTAAACGCCGCGAGCAGCACGGCCGTAAGCCCGGACCCCGGGATGCCGAGTGTCAGCAACGGCACCAACCCGCCCGTCACGGCAGAGTTGTTAGCGGACTCGCAACTAGCGATCGCGTCCAGGGCGCCGTGGCCGAATCGATCCGGGTTCTTGCTGAACCGCCTCTCCGCCGCATAAGCGATAAACGTTGCTGCCGTTGGCCCGACGCCGGGCAACAACCCCAAGAGGAAACCGATTCCGCTGCCGCGCACGATCGCGGCACGGCAAGCGGCCCATTCCTGCCGGGTCGGCCACATCTCTCTGAGCCGCATCTTCATCGGTTCGAGGGCCTTTGATCGTTCCAGGGATGCAAGAACTTCGGCGACGCCAAATACGCCGATCGCGACTGGCAGGAAACTGATGCCTTCCAGAAGCTCGATTCGCCCGAACGTCAACCGGCTCGTGCCGAGAATGGGGTCGGTCCCGACGAGCGCGAGCATCAAGCCGAAGAGCGCCACGATCAGCGATTTCAGCGGTGCGCCTAGCCCTAACGTTGCACTCGCCGTTATGCCCAGCGTCGCGAGAAGGAAGTATTCGGGAGAGCTGAAGCGCAGCGCGAACTCACTGATCCCAGCGGCGGCGAAGATCAGGACGATGACGCTGCCGATTCCAGCCAGGAAAGAGCCGACGGCTGCGACGCTAAGCGCCACGCCAGCCTTGCCCTGGCGCGCGAGTTGATAACCCTCAACTGTCGTCATTACCCCGGACGATTCTCCAGGGACGTTTATCAGTACCGAGGTCAACGTGCCCCCGTACATCGCGCCGTACATGATTCCCGAGAGCATAACTATCGCCGTCGTCGGCTCCAGGCCGAATGAAATCGGTAACAACAACACCATGCCCAGCGAAGGGCCGATACCGGGTAGTGCTCCGATGACTTGCCCGACGAGTACACCAACCAGGACGAACAAGAGATTCGTCGGCGTCAGCGCGATCGCAAAACCGTGGCCTAAGAGCGCGAGGGTTTCCATCGTGGCGAGTGCGCGAGCGGGTCGCTTAGATTCCGAACACTCCCCGTGGCAATCGGATATCGAGCCACAGGATAAAGATCAACTCGACCATTCCGACGGTCAGGATCGTGGTGATGAGGCTAGGAAGCAGGCGCCGCCGTTGAACGAGCAACAGGAGACCGAGCATGAAGACCGTCGCACTGATCGCGGTTCCCAACCAGGGGAGGAGGGCGACTAGCAGCCAGAGGCCACACACCGTCATCAGCACACGCTGGGCACCGCTCTTGTCGGGCCAGTCCACGAGTTCGTTATTTCGCCGCTTCGTAGAAACGAAGATCTGTGCAGCGGCAAACGCTGTTCCGAGGCCAGCCACCCAATAGGGGAGAAATGCGGATCCGGGCGCGAAGTCGCTCCAATAGGGCTGATCCCAGAGTGAGACGATAACGACGGCGCAAAGGCTTAAGAATATCAGCGCGGTTGCGATCTCGAGCCGTTGCATAGCTACGTTATCTCGTGACGCTCAAGTCATTGCTTTGCGAGGCCGACCTCTCGCAGTACGGCTAAATAGCGCTGATACATCTCCTCCATGAGGATGGTTGTCTCGGCGCTGTCCGTATACGTGGGCCGCAGGAAGTTCTCGCTGAGCATATCCGCCCAGGCCTCGGTCTCGACCATGCGCGCAAATACGTCATCCCACCATGCCACGATCGCGGGATCGAGGTCGGGAGGGCCGACGATGCCAAAGTCCTGGCCCCAGACGACGTCGACACCCTGCTCCCTTGCGGTCGGAATATCCCGAAAGTCGGGCTCGGTACGGCGTTCCTCGCTGAGGATGGCCAACGGCCTGACGTCGCCGCTCTGCAGCAGCGGGTAAGCCTCGTCGAGCGCGAGCGTGATGACATCGACGTTGCCGCCGAGGAAAGTCGCGATAACTCCACCGCCGCCATCGAACGGCACGTAGTTGAACTTCACGCCCGCGGCGGACTCGATGAGGGCAGTAACCATATGGTCGGTGGAACCGACGTTGGCGCCGGCTATCGTCACGCTTCTGTCACGTTCGCCGGCGAGCGCGACGAGCTTGGCCAGGTCGTCGATCTCTGAATCCGGTTGGCCGAGCACGACGAGATCTATCTTCATGAGATACGACAGCGGCGTTACGCGCTCGTACGTATTCGGCAAACCCTGGACGATCGGCGTTGTAAAGATCGTCGGTACCAGGGAGAACAGCAGGTTTTCGTTACCGCCCTGGCGAAGCACATAATTGCTCGCGACGACCCAGGCTCCACCCGTTCGGTTCACGACGACGACCGGTTGCGCCACCAGTCCTTCATCGTTCAGTAGCCTCGCGACGCGGCGCATGAGCATATCGGGCGTTGCGCCCGCCGAGGAACCGACGGTGATCTCGATGTCACCGTCCGGTGCCCGCTGAGCCTCGACGGTCGTCAGGGCATCCAATCCGGCCATCGCCAGCGTTACGATAGCGACCATCGAAACTTGTCGAACGCGTGGTATCGCTTTCATCACTGCTCCTCCTTCAAACTCTTGCGCAATGCATCGATCAGCATGCTGTCCGCGGACTCGGCCATGCCGATGTCCACCATCTGCTGGAACACCCTGGCCGTCGCGTTGCCGATTATGGCCTGGGCGCCAAGTTTCTCGACGAGCTCGACACCGTAGGCCGAATCCTTGAGACGGGCACGGCCGCTGAATGCTACGGGATCCTCGTGGTTACCCGTGGACATGAACTCCGCATGCCGGACGACATGCGGGCTGCCGGTCGCACCCGTGGAGAAGGCGTGGGCCGCAACCGCGAGGTCCATGCCCGCAACTTCTGCGGCAGCCAGTCCCTCGGCGAGCGCTGCGACGTGCGTAGCACCCATGAGATTATAGATCAGCTTGAACGAGATTCCGGACCCTGGCCCACCGAAGCGAAGCACCTCCCGGCTCAGCGGCTCGAGGAACGAGCGTATCCGGTCGAGGTCGGCCTCGGCGCCGCCGACGAATACGACGAGTTTCCCGGCTGCGGCGAAGTCCGGCCGCCCGGCGACCGGGCAATCGAGAAATCTGAGTTCCTTCTCGCGTGCGAGTCCGTGTAATTCCATTATCCAATCGTGGGATAGCGTCGACGACTCGACCGCAACCACGTCTTCTGGAAGTTTCGCAGACAGGACGCCGTCGGCGCCGGTCCAAACCGCCCGGGACGCGACGTCGTCGGCTAGCGATGAAAATATCGCGTCCGCGCCTTGCTCGACTGCTTCGCGGGGTGTCGATGCGTATGACGCGCCGGCCTCTACGACCCGATTCGCCTTCTCCGGCGTTCGATTGAAGACCGTAACCGAGTGGCCCGCGCCGAGGAGGCGCACGATCATGGCCTCACCCATGTGACCTGTACCGAGGTAGACGATATTTGCCACGGCGCTCGCTCCTCAGCCGCTCACTTCACGAGCGCCAGGCCTTCCAAGGCAAGTCCATAGCCTAGAAGATCATTCAACTGCCGGCGCATGTGCTCGGTCAGCAGGATACGGGTGTAGCGGCGATTCAACTCCGGTTGGCGCATGATCTGGCCAGCGTGATCCCACGCGCGGGGTAACAGCTCGGCCGCCGGGAGTACTTCGTTCACCAGGCCGAAATCCAGCGCCTGCCGAGCATCCAGAATTTGCCCCGTCAGGAGAAAGTAACGGCCCCGATTGATTCCCATCAACAGGGGAAAGATGATGTGCATGCCGTCGCCGGGAACCAGGCCCCCCTGAAAATGCGCGGAGTCCTGAAACGATGCCGTCTCCGATGCGAGCACGATGTCGCACATGACCGGTAGTTCGGCGTGGCGTGCAGCTGGGCCGTTAATCGCGCTGATCATCGGCACGTCGATTGCGAGTAGATTCATGAGGAGGTTAAAAGATTCACGGCCGAGTTCGGCCCATTCCGCGGGGCTTTGCGCGTGCGCGGCTACGTTGGACTCGGCTTCGGCAACGGGACCCGAGAACTCGGCGCCCGTGCCGGTCATGATCACGACCTGGTTCTCGCGATCCCGGCCGATATCCAGGAATGCCTGCTCCAATTCGGCGTGCGGGTTGCGTCCCCATCGCAGCGGTCCACCGTCCGTGTGTAGCGTCATCTCGAGGATACCGTCCTCGCGCCGCAGGCGTATCGTGTCGAATTTATTCTCGTAGTCCTGCAATGGCATGTGCTTGACCCCTCAACCCATGAGGCTTGTTCTTCGTGCCGCAATGATCATGGCTTGGTTTTTTTCCGTATAGACTCAAGGTTATCGAATACGGTGAGCGGCGGAAAGGCGTCGGGGTCGGTAATGACGTCGATGACGGTCAATTCCTCTGCAGCGAGGGCTTCGCGCACCGCAGGCAGATAATCGCCGGGTTGCTCAATCGTCACGCCGCGGCAACCGCAGGCGCGCGCGATCGCGGCATGATCGACGGGATCGAAGTAGCAAGCGCCCGTATGACGGCCGAATTTCACGTCCTCGGCGTCTTTCTGGTATCCGAGTACGCGGTTATTCAATACCGTCAGAACGACGGCTGTGTGCGTGCGCACGGCCGTCTCGAGCTCCGACCAGACATGAGCGAATCCGCCGTCGCCAACGACACAGATCACCGGGCTTTCCGGGCGCGCGACTTTGGCGCCGAGCGCCAGCGGCAGTCCCCAGCCGAGCCCCGCGATTCCACGCGGCGTGACGAATCGCATGCCCGCCGCAAGCGCACGAAGATAACATGCGACCCAGGCGGTCGCGTAACTCGCATCCGCCACGACGATCGTGTCGGGCGTCAACACGGTTCTTAGATCTGCCATGAGCCGTTCGGGCCGGATGGGGGTCGCGTTCGAGGCCAGCAGGGGCTCGATTTCGTGCGCATGTTGCTCGCGTGCCGTCTCGATTAACCGTTCGGTCTCGGCATCCTGAGTGCGCCGCCCACGGAGCCTATCCGTCAACGCGGCCAATGTGAGTTTTGCATCGCCGACGAGCCGGAGCGCTTCGTAGTTCCGGCCGACCTCGTCGCTGTCGATATCGATGTGAATGAATTGCGCGTTCGGAGGGAGCATGGACCACGAGTCGGTACCGTTCTGGGCCGTGCGTGTGCCGACGAGCAGCACGACGTCGGCGCCGTCGATCAACGGTCCCATGTAACAGCCTGGCGAGTAACGCCCGAGCATATTACCGCTGATGCCGAGAGACAGCGGGTGGTTTTCGTCTACGGCACCTTTCCCCATCACCGTCGTCGTTACCGGAAGATGTGCTTCGTGTTGCAGCGCCGCCAACTCCCCGGCCGCGTCGGATAGATGTACGCCGCCGCCCGCGAGGATGAGCGGACGCTTCGCCGAAGCCAAAAATTCCGCCGCGGCGTCGATACGCTCAGGGTCGGCGAGCGTGCGATCCAGCGGGTAGGTCCCGAGGCCGGATCGCCGGTGGCTTGGTGCGGTGACCGTCTCTTTGAGTAGATCGGCCGGTAACATCAAAACAGCGGGTCCCGGGCGGCCGCCGGTGGCAGCGGCAAATGCCCGGTCGACGTAATCTTCGATGCACTCCGATTCGGTAATTCGCCGCACCCACTTGGCGCAGCCCTGGAATAAAGCGATGTGATCCAGCTCCTGGAAGGCGTTGCGATCGGCGGCCGGTCGATCGACATCCTGCACCATCGCGACGATCGGGACAGAGGATTTCAGTGCTTCCGCGAGGCTCGGCACGAGGAGCGCGGCGGCGGGGCCGTTCTGGGCCGTGACGACTGTCGTTTGATGCGACAATCGCGCGAATCCATCGGCCATCGCGGCACCGGCGTTCTCGGTCCTGTAGGTGAACTGCTCGAGTCCGGCGTCCTCGGCGGCCAACACCAGAGCGGACGGCAGGCTTTGCGAAAAAAGCGTCTTGACGCCATGTCTGACGAGTGCGGTGGCGATGGCCTCTGCGGCCGATCGCGGCTCCGTCACTTTGAGCGGTATGCTGTCGATGCTATTGGTTCGGTTGCCCCTGCCTGCACCCGGATGATAGCAGGATCGGTCGTATCCAGGGCCCGTATTATCCGTAGAGAATCCGGTGAGGCCGTGGGCTAGATCCCGAAACCCGACGCTCTACCGTCAGCCGTTCCTGTCTGCGCCCGGAAGATGCCGGATTGCTCGCGGCATGACATACAATGGACATTGAGCCCGTTCTGACGATGACAGGCGGACGCGTGGTTTTCGATACGCTGCGCTAGGCTGCTTCGGAAAGCGCGTATGGGCAGGTTGTGCCGGCAGGCGTTTTATCGGCGAATGGCGTTCGTCTGTCCGGCTGGAGGGCAAAATCGTATGAGGCTGATCGGGACTTCTGTGGCGCTTCTCGGTGCCTGCCTGGCCGCTGCCGGTACGGCAGTGGCCCAGGATTACGTCGGTGGCAACTTCCTGCTGAAGGCCACTCTGGACGAACCCGAGGCGTATTGCCTGGACGTCTTCGGCTTTGGCACGCACGCCAACATCGACGAACCATTATCGGTGCACACCTGCAAGAATGCGGGCTGGCGGGATGCGACCTTTACGGTCAACTATCCGGAAACAGGCCAGATCTATGCGCCCGCATACGATCGCTGCGCGGAGCTGTCGCAGATCGAACGTGGCGGGCATCTTTTCTTAAGGCCTTGCTCCGAGTCGCCCCTGCAACGATTCTTCTATCGTGACGATCAGAAGATCGAAGTGCAGAGCGGTCCCGGACCGAGGTGGTGCATCGTCGTGCATCCGGCCGACGGCATCGCGACCGGCGGGCCGAGCCATGTCCGCCGCGAGGTGATGATGCTGGCTTGCGATACACTCGAGCCGCAATTCGCCCAATGGCTGTTACCCGATGGCGCTTCCAGTCTCGGCCGTGATCCGGAAGCCGGAGTAACTCGTGCCGATCAGGGACGCGATGGCTCTGCGCGGGGAGGCCGCGCCCCGCTCAATACGCTGGAAGGTGCCGCCGCTCTTTACGGCACTGCCTGCCTTCCATGCCACGGGCCGACGGGGCAGGGTTACGTGGAACTCTCTGCACCCAAGCTCAGCGGCCAGGAGGACTGGTATCTGAGCCGGCAGTTGTGGAATTTCGTCGGCAGCAGACGAGGTACCCATGATGGTGAGCGCTGGGCGAGTCAGATGCGATACCACGTGTCGGATTTCGACAATGACGCGCTCATAGCGGGCGTTTCCGCGTATATCTCGGCGCTGCCCGATGACCCGGCACCCGTGACGATCCAGGGAGATATCGAACGCGGAGCGAGTTTATATGCACAAGGCTGCGCCGTCTGTCACGGAACAGACGGCATGGGCATCGAGGCCCTGAATGCGCCGCGGCAGGTGGGCATGACCGACTGGTATATGGTCAGGCAACTCGAAAAGTTCCGCGAGGGTGTGCGCGGTGATCACCCGGACGATATCTACGGTGCGCAGATGGTGGTTCCGTCGCAGGCACTTCCGGATGATCAGGCCGTGCTGGACGTCGTTTCCTACATCAACACCTTGGTAGCGCCTCAATAAACAACCAGGAGAGCCCGAGATCGGCGGCGAGGTTGGGATCACTCCACGGCGTGCGTGGAACTTCCGGGCACGGACGGGTTGGACCCCACACGCGCTCGATGGTTCTGGCGATAGAGTCCTCGGCCTTCTCGCGAAAGTAGGCAGAAGTGCTCTCAGGGGTATGGGGGGACGCTGTACGTGCCGCTTCGACGGTCCCTTTTTTCCGGCCTTTTTTGCAGGTCTTCCTCAGGCTGTGTGCGGTGGCTTTGCCAACACGATAGAATTTCCTACCCTGCGCCGAGAGGACAAGAACTAGACCATGTCAGAACCATTCGTCATCGACGAGTTCCAGGAAGCTGTCCTGGATACCGTCCGCCGATTCAACAAAGAAGTTGTCACCCCGGTTGCCGGCGACCTGGACCGCCGTTCCAATCCGGAAGATAGCTTTTCATGGGACATTATTGAAAAAGCCGACGAAGTCGGCATCCGCACCATGACATTGTCCGAGGAGTGGGGCGGAATCGGTGCCGATTCCGTCACTACGGCGATGGTCATCGAAGAGCTGGGGAAAGCCGATATCGGCATCTCGGTGGTGATGGCCCAGACGCTCAAGATCGCCCAGATTTTTCAGACAGCCCTGGATCAGGAGCAGCAGGAAAAATTCATCCCGATGTTCCGCGACACGCCTCGTGGACTGCTTGCCATCGGCATAACCGAGCCGGAGACAGGATCGAACTATTTCATCCACCACGACGCGTCCTACCGGACCTATGCGGAAAGAGCGGCTGGCGGCTGGCGCATTAACGGCATGAAACACTTCATCTCCAATGGCAATCGGGCCAATGTCTTCCTGCTTTTGGCCCAAACCGAAAAAGGCATATCGCTCGCCGAGGGATCCACCTGTTTTCTGCTCGATCGGACGCTCGAGGGATTCACTGTTGGCCGGGTGCACGACAAAATGGGCGAGCGCCTGGCCAATAATGCCGAGCTGATTTTTCAGGATTGCTTCGTACCGGACGAAAACGTGGTCGGTGAGGTGGGTAACGGATTACAGATTCTTATCGACTTCTTTCCTGCCTCCAACGCCTACGCCGCTGCCACGGTTATCGGCACGGCGACAACAGCCTATGAGCGCGCGGTGGAATGGGCCAAGACACGGGTCCAGGGCGGCAAGCCCCTGATCGAGCATGATGGCATCACGGCCCAACTGGCAGAAATGCATATGTTACTGGACGTGGCGCGCACCTATGTGCGCAAAGCGACGTGGATGGCCGACAACCGGGATCAAGGCTGGGATCCGGCTTTAGGGGCCCTGCCTAAGGTATTCGCCTCCGAGGCAGCTTGGAAGATCGTCACCTGGGCGGCAGAACTTCATGGTGGCTCCGGCTATATGCGCGATGTCGGGCTTGAAAAACTGATGCGCGATGTGGCGGCATTTCTTCATTCCGATGGCGTCAATCGGACGCTGCTGCTGAAAGCGTCGAGGTCTATTTTCTAGGCAGGCGCCGATGAAAGCCCTTGTCCTCCACCAGGCCAACACGCCATTCGAACTTACCGACGTCCCCGATCCGGTCGCTGGCCCTGGTGAAGCGGTGGCCAGGGTGTACGCGTGTGGTTCCGGGCTGACTATCCAGCATTTCAAGGCCGGCCGAGTACCGATGGTTTTCCCGCGAATAATCGGCCATGAGATATGCGCAGAGATCGTCGAAGTCGGCACCGGCGTCAATGGCCTTCGAGTTGGTGACCTTGTCACCTCGTACTTCTACTTGAGTTGCGGCCGTTGCAAAATGTGTCGGGAAGATTTCGAGCCGCTCTGCGAAAATCTCGGTGGTAACGTAGGCCGCGAGATCGACGGCGGGTACGCGGAATTTATCAAGCTGCCGGAAAGCTCGTTCGTCAAGCTTCCAGAGGGTCTTGATTGGCAAAATCAGCCGGCCCATCTGGGCGTCGCCATGGATGCCCTGGCGACTCCTTATAAGGTATTAAGGCGCGCCCGGATCAAGCCCGGCGAAAGCGTTGCCGTCTTCGGTGCCGGCGGCGGCCTCGGTATTCATCAGCTGATGATGGCCAAATGGGCCGATGCGAGGGTGATCGCGATCGACACCAAGGCCGGCAAGTTCGACGCCTGCCGGGAAGCTGGTGCCGACGAGGTTGTCGATGCATCCGAAGGTAGCGTGGTCGACGCTCTCATGGATCTCACTCGGGGCAAGGGCGTGGATGTCTCCGTCGACTACGTCTCCACCAAAGTTACCTTGGAGGCGGGCGTTCGCGCCTTGGGCAAGCATGGCCGCCTCGTCACTCTCGGCGGCGCGTCTGATTCGTTTAGCGTTGACGCCGCGCTCCTATTGAGCAACGAAATCGATGTCCTCGGCAGCCGCTATGTGACGCGGCTGGATATCCTGCAGACCTACGATCTGATGATGCGGGATGAGGTCTGGCCGATCGTCACGGAAATCCGCCCCATGGAAGAAGCCGAGACCATTCATGAGATGGTCGAGAGAGGCGAGGTCACAGGCCGGGCGGCGCTATTGATCGTCTAGCTGTTGGACCTGTGATCGAGAACGGAGCAAAGGAGAAACCACGACGCTAACGGATCATTTCATTGCTAGTTGATTCAATCTCGGGCATGTGCCGGGAGTCTTTCCCTTGGTGATAACAGGTGAGTCGATATAGACTCAGGCAGTAGATGAGCAACGACATTCCACGTATCGAACAAATCGCGCACAAACTGCGGTCCGAAATAGAAGCAGTTCCGTGCCAGGATCTTCCGGTTGGAATGCGTAGGTTCCCGAAGGGCGCTTGTGGTAGCTCCGCCATACTTCTTGGCGCCTACTTCACTAATTGTAAAATCGAAGGCTTTGTTTACGTCCAGGGTAGGCGCGGGTCGCGTCAAGATAGCACTTCGGCTTCCCACGCCTGGCTCGCGAGAAAGGGCCTAGTCATCGATATCACGGCTGACCAGTTTCCGGATGCTCCGAGCCCCGTAATCGTGGCAGATCCTTCCCCGTGGCATCAGACCTTTCGGGTTCAAGAGCTTGCAGACCCCGGTAACTACCGCGTTTTGTGGAACAGATTTGGGGTAGACGACCTCTACCGTCTCTATAAGCGACTCTATACGAAATTGTTCCCGTCGGAGACGTAGGTTGCGTTGATCTTCGACGTAACAAATCCCTGCCACGGCGTGGGAGCGAGCGGCCTCGGTTAGACTACTCGCCCAGGTGACGGACGTCCTCGGGTGCCCGCTGAGTATCGTTCTGAACGACGTCGAAATGCATAGTGAATTCGAAATCAGTGGGCGGGAAGCAAATCTCGTCATCGCAGGTCTGATAGGTGAGGATCGCGTCTACCGCGATGGTCTCCTCCCGGTAGGCCGGTGCCAGCGTGATGTCGCGCTTGATCTGAGCCGTGCCGTGGTAGACGGGCACACTCTCGTCGATGGGCTCGAGGTACAAAGTCTCGGCGTCGGGTAGGACGAGTTCTCCCATCAGCACATGGTCCGTTTCCACCATGCTCAAGTCGATCGCCGTGTAGTCGGAGCCAGGCGCGTAGAGATGCATCCGATCGGGAAGCTCGATATTCGCCACGAGGACGACCGTATTGCCCGGCCGCAATTCATCCTGGGACGCGTAGGCCGCGAAATGGAACTGCGGTAATTGCACCTCGGTTCTGCGGCCACCGTCGGCGCCGAAGGTCTTCATCAGGACCGTCTCGGCGGAGGGACGAATCCGATGACTGTCGTGGAAGAACTTCTCCTGCACGATGCCGTCGGTATTGACGATATAGATTCCGGGGAAAGCCATTCCGTCCGTGCGGCTTCCAGGCTCGGGATTCGGGTTACGGATGCCGTAGGCTTCGATGATCTCGGAGTCTGGATCCGCTAGCGTGGAATAGTGGAATCCACCCATTCGGTCTGCGAAACTCTTGAGAATGTCAACGGTGTCGTAACTGATGGTAACGACACCCAGGCCGTTTTCGGTGAATTCATCCATAGAGGCTTCCAGCTGCACGAGCTGGGTTTTGCAGTAGGGTCACCAATCGGCGGAACGAACGAACACGATCATCGCACCGTCGGGCCCCATGACGTCGCTGAGGCTGACTAGATCGCCGTTCTGGTCCAAAGCCTCGAAATCGGGAATGCGCTCGCCGATCTCCGGCCCACTGACCATCCCTCTGCTGCCTTCCGGGATGACGGTAAGAAACTCTGTCGAATAAACTGGTTGTGAGAGTGCGGGCAGCGCGCAGAGAGACAGCAACAGAGCTACCGCCAATCCGCTCACCCCTCGGTTGATTTTCGCCATTGCTGCCTTCCGTTTACGGGTTACTTATTTAGCTCACATCTCGCCTTTGACAACCCACTGCTTGAGTTTGGGGTCGGTTGAAGCGCAGGGTGCGAGTTCCAGTATGCGGGACATGAATGGTCCAGCAGACTGACTCGCAGTACCGGCCGCGATGCACAGGCTATGATCGCCTTCTGGCATGAACTCGGAGGTTTCTGCGTTATACATGAATAATTGCTCAGCGGACGTAGAGGAGCAATCCAGTAAATCAAAGGAGACTCCGGCAGCAGCCGTTTCATGAAGGGTCGCACACTTCCCAGAGAATTCCACCGAAGCAATCTGACGTGTTTCTTTGTTGTAAGAAAATTGCACGTCTCCGCCTTGAGGTTTGCAGGAATGTGTCTGCAATTTCTCAGACCAGCCTCTTCCCAGGGTGTCGATGCACCAGCCTAAGTTGTCTTGTTCATCTATGTTATCCGCAAGGTAGATCACGGGCTCCGGTGTCTGCAGCTCCGGCGGAGCCGCGTTGGCCGATAGCGTGAGCAGTGACGATAGAACCAAACTAACAAACCAAAGTGTCTTGCTTGCGGCATCAAATGACATGTAAACACCAGAAGATGGTTGCCCCATTTTCGCTCTCCTTAGAGTAAATCGATTTCGTTCTCTATTATCAGTTTGGCCAGAGCATACACCTAGGTAATCCAAAATCAAGATATCGTTGGACCAACTCGCATCGGTGGGATCTAACGGACGATCGCGATGAGGCCGTCGGTCCTACAGGTTCACGAGCTCCAGAAGTTCGCGGCTGTAGCGAGTCTCGGCATCGGCGTAGATAGGCGCGACGGCCGCCATGAATTCAGCGCGCTGCGCCGGTGTGAGTTCCACAATTTCGCCGCCGGCTTCACGGATGATCGCCTGGGATTCGATCTCCGCTTCGTCGTGGAGCCCACGCTGATAGATCACGGCCTCCCTGACGGCGGCACGTATCTCAGTCTGCAGTTCCTCGGGCCAAGCATCGAACGTGGGCCGGTGGATAAATATCGGCCGGGACAGATAGGAGTGGAAGGTCGCAGTGTGATAGCGCTGATGCAGGTACGGACCGTAGCTGACGGTGTTCTCGAACGGATTCTCCTGGCCGTCGATCGTGCCATCCGCGAGGAGCGGGATGGCGGCCGCCAAGTTCATGGTCCGCGGCTCGGCGCCGAGGAGCTCGAACGTGCGGGCCTGTATCCCCAAGAGACGAATGCTCAGACCGCTCAGATCGGCCGGTGAGTGCACGGGGCGCACGTCGTTCGAGACATGACGAAAGCCGTTCTCGAAGAAGCCAAGGATGCGGTAGTTCGTCTCGGCTTCGATTCTTTCGATAGCTGCTTCCCCCAGCGGGCCGTCCATCGCGGCCCGTGCGGCAGCGGTATCCGAGAACAGGAATGGCAGCGCAGCGACCTCCAACTCCGGAATCCCCGTGGACATTGTCGCGTAAGCGAGTGTTAGCACCCCGGAATCGACGAGCCAGCGCAGATCTACGGCACCGGCGTAGCCGATATCGGAAATGTTGTAGATGTATCGGGTCTCGACACCAGAGCCGAATTTGACCTCGAGCCGATTACCGATAAAGTCAAGGCTCCGGCTGAAGCTCGTGGTCGATGGCCCGTATCCGGCCATGATGATACGTTTCGCCGTCGCGTCCGATTGCTGAGCTCTCGTGCCAAAAAGGCCAGACGCGCCGGCCGCTACGCTCGCGCCGATTAGTGTTGAGGTCTTGAGAAACTGTCGCCGGAACATCGATCTTCTCCTTCTAGATTTAGAATACCAGGCTCGGTAGATAGGTCGCTATCTGAGGAATATTGATGATCGCTATCATGCTGATCAGCATGATGAACCAGTAGGGCGTGGAACTGCGAAATATCTGCATGATGGAAATCCCATCGTCGTGATCCTGAATCGCGGCCTTGACCGTATAGACCAACAAGCCGAAAGGCGGCGTGAGTAAACCAGCCTCGATCGCAATGATGCCGACGATAGCGAACGCGATGGGGTTGTAGCCGAGGTTCACGGCGATCGGTTCGAAGATGGTTACGGTCAAGAGCATGATGGAAATCGAATCGATCACCATACCGAGAATGAACCAGATGCCGACCATGACCGCAAGGATCATCCACGGCAGCATATCCGTGCCGAGAAACACATCCTGGATCGCGTTCGAGACGCCGGTCATCGCAAGCGTACGGGAATAAAGTGAAGCCGTTACCAGTAACAGCAATATCGGTGCGGAGGTGCGGCCGACGGAGAGAATCGCGTCGATGATTCCGCGGTAACGCATACCCTTTGAGATCGCCATCACGAGGCCGATGAACGCGCCTGCTCCCGCACCCTCGGTCGGCGTGAAGACACCGAACCAGATTCCCCCCAGAACCGCGACGATGACCAGGATAATGCCGAGTGCGCTCCCCCATACCTGCAGTGAGCTAGTGCCCGGCGTCGAGTCCGGGTCAGTGCTCACCGGTTCGCGTTCCGCGAGCGTCTGGTCCCTGCGTCCGCCGACCAGGTTCGGTCGCAGCAGCGCCATCGCCAACACATACGTCACGAACAGGCTGAGCAGCAGTAGTCCAGGCAGTACGCCGGCGAGAAAAATCTGGCCGATGGATCTCTCGGTCAGTAACCCCCACACAATCATTAATACGCTCGGTGGAATGAGCATGCCGAGGCAACTCGAGCCGGCAACGGCCCCCAGCGCGAAGCCATGGTGGTAGCCGAAGCGCTTCATCTCGGGATAGGCGATGCGCGAGAATGTCGCAGCGGAAGCGATACTCACGCCCGTCACGAAAGAAAATATGGCGTTACCGAGCAGTGTTGCGACGGCCAGGCGCCCGGGGAGTCGCCGCAGGCCACGCTGAATCGCCTGGTAGACGTCGGTAACCGCACCCGATTTGCCGATGAACTCGCCCATGAGCATGAACAATGGGATCACGGCGAATTCGTAGGAGCGCAGGGACTCATACGCCGTACTCGCGAGCATGTTCAACACGACGTTGAAGTTTCCGTCCGTGACGAGATAGACACCGAGCGCACTCGTCATGCCCAGAGCAATCGCGATATGCACGCCCAGAGCCACCATCACCAGCAGGCTGATGATCAAAACAGTTGCAATATTAGCTTCGAACACGTTTTTTTATTGGGTATTTATTGGGGTTAGCTGTGGAGCTGCGCGTCCGGGGCAACTTCCGAGTCCAGTTTTTCGGGCCGGAAGATATCCAGGTACATCATGAGCAGGTAATTGATACAGGCGACGAAGCTGCCGAACAGGATCGTGAACCGCGTGGGCCAGGCCGGTACACGGAGCGCGCCCTCGCCTTCGTACTCGCCCGCGACCCAGGAGTGAATGGCCATATCCCAGCCGCCCACGAGAATCATGAGGAAGAACGCGGCACCCAATAGATAGCCGATCGTGAGCACGACTCGCCCAAATAAGGGCGGAAATTTCTGCGCGAGAAAATCAGCCCGCAACATCGAACGGCTACGAATCGCATAACCGGCTTGCAGAAACACGATCATGACGATCGAGTTCATAACGACCTCGCGAACGCCGTAGACCGGTGTGTTGAATACACTGCGGCCGACGATGTCCGCGACGATGAAGAACGTCAGCATGAACGCCCATCCGGCGGCGAGCACCAGCAGGAACTTGGATAATTTATCGCTGAGGTTGACGATGGACACGCGACTCGGTATCGCTCAAGGGAGTTAAAGCCTTCCTGAAGCATGTTCACCCCGGCCAGCTTCGGCCGGGGTGCAACTGCTTCTCTCTATTTATTCTAGTTCGTAGCGAACCGGCCAGGTATAGCCGTGCTCTTCGGCCGAGTTCAAAGCGGTCTCGAGCACGAGCATCGCCGGAAGTCCCTGGGCCTCGAGTTCGGCAACCATTTCTTTCGGCCAATCCCTGAGTGAGTTCGCCCAGTCCGCCCGTACTTCGGGGCCGAGTTCCTTCACGGTGATCAGATCTCTGAGTGTTTCGACGTCGTCACCGTAACGTTCGAGATTATTGGAGCCGGTCAGCTGCTCGTAGTCCGCCGCCACTTCGAGGACGATCTCCTGCACCTCCGGCGGTAGCCTGTTCCAGGTGTCCATGTTGATCGTCAGGCCGTGCCAGGTGATGGAACCGAAGCCGATCATCGTGTAGTACGGTCCCACCTCGTGGAGTTTTAGCTGCACCCAGGCGCTCGGGAACATGATCCAGCCTTCGTAAACGTGCGTGCGGATGCCCGTGTAGGCTTCGGGCAGCGAGCCCTGCACGGGAACGGCGCCCGCGTAGCGCAGCCAGTTCAAGTTCAGGCCCGCGCCGGCGATCTTTACGTCCTGGAGGTCGTCCACCGTGTTCCAGTCGAACGACGTGCCGAGGTTGTAGCCCGCGTCCGCGATGCGCGCGAGCAGCTTCTGGTTGAACTGCTCCTCGAAGACGTTGGAAAGGTACGGCACGGCCGCATAGACATCCTGCGCAATTTGTAAGCTGACCGTGGGATCCATGGTTCCGAACGGCAGCATGGTCTGGAAAGCGTGCAGCGGTAGATTAGAAGGCTCGAAGCAATAGCAGAATCCGCCGATATCGACGATGCCGTTTTGTACGCCTTCGAGCGTCTCGGCAACCTTGACGATGGAGCCGCTGTAGCCCTCGATGAAATTCAGCGTGTGCTCGGTGCGCTCCTCGACGCGCCGCTTCAGTTCCGGCTCGAAGTAATCCTTCATCAGGCCCGCATAGACGACGCCGGGCGGATGCCCGGTAGCGATTCTTAGCGTGATCCTGTCGGCGCGGGCGGTGGTGCTCACGGCAATCGAGAGCGTCGCTATAATGCCGAGTGCCGCCAGTGACGTTAGATGTTTTACAGCGTGTCTCATCCAGGATTCCCCAAGGTTATCGGTTATCCATTAATTATAACTTATTGTAAAGTGCAGCCTATCCGCTATCTTGCGGGAAAGCGTCACATAAGAATTACGATTGGAGGATCGCGATATGAGCGTAACGATTGGTGTCATCGGTTTAGGCCCCATGGGCGGAAATGTCGCGGGTAATTTACTCATGAATGAATTCGAAGTCGTCGGCTTCGATATTCTGCCCGACCGAATGGCGGCTCTGGACGATCTCGGCCTGAACAAGGCGAACTCAGTCACCGATGTGGCCGAGAGAGCCGACGTGCTCATCGCCTCGCTACCAAATGCGAGCGCGCTTCAGAAGGTGGTCGAGGGAGTGCTGGGGCACGAACAGCCGGGGCAGATCCTGATCGAGTGCAGCACGCTAACCGTAGACCAGAAGCTCGCGGCACACGATCAGATCAAGGCCGGCGGGAAGGTATTTCTCGATTCTCCGATCAGCGCGACGCCGCCGATGCTGGCCAAGATGATGGCATCGATCTACGTAAGCGGCGACGAGGGCGCGCACGCAGAGTGCGTACCGGTACTGGAAGGCTTCACCGCCACCAATTTCTATTGTGGTGAAGTCGGCAACGGCAGCCGGATGAAGCTTCTCGCCAACTATCTCGTGCATGTCCACGTGACGGCGGCGGCGGAATGCATGGTGATGGGTCAGAAGGCCGGGCTCGACCCCAATCTCATCCATACGGTACTCAAGGAGGGCGCCGGAGGCTCGAAGATGTTCGATATTCGCGGCGCGATGATGGCCGCCTCGGATTATCGAGAAGGCGGAGGGACTATGTTCGATGTCTACGAGAAAGATGCCTCTATTATCACGGAGTTCGCCGCGAGCGTTAAAGCACCCATCGACCTCTATGTCTCCAGCCGACAGAAGTTCAATTCAGCGATCGCGTTGGGTCTGGGTCATCTCGATACGTCCGCCGTGTGTAAGGCTATAGAGACGGCGGTCGGCATCGACCGAAAGCTGGTCGAGTAGAGGAGTTCGGTTGCGATATCCCGGCTCGCCTGGATTGTCAGCTCAGTTTGTCGTATAGCTGGGCGCTGCGTTCGACTCTGTCGCCCAATTCCTGCATTAGATTCCAATAGTTCAGGAAATGCGGTGTCTTACGGTGCTCCGCGAGGGCCTGTTCGTCTTTGTAGACTTCGTAGAAAATGAACGTGTTCTCGTCATCCTGAGAAACGATTACGTCGAATTGATAACAGGTTTCTTCCTGTGCGGATTGCGCGGCATTTTCGAGCATTGCCGGCATCAGCGTCTCCGCGACACCGGGTTGTGTTTTTACTGTGACTACCAAGACCAGGTTCGACATTGCATCTCTCCAATAAGTAAGTGCCGTGCGGCACTAGAGAAGGCCACTTTGAGCCGGGGCGATTGCCGGCGTCAACCTCGACGAGCCGAAGCGGCAGCCGAACGGCGTCGAAATGCGTTCCGTCATCGATACGTTACGGGTCGAGATTAGCGAGGTAGGCCGCGATATCGAGAATATCCTGTTCCGTGAGGTTGGCTACGGATGCATCCATGAGGGCGCTCATGCTGCCCGCTCGGTCGCCATTCTGAAACTCGTTGAGCTGGCGGATAACGTAGAGCGGAGAAATACCGGCGAGCTGCGGCACGTCGCCCAGGCCCGTCAGCCCTTCACCGTGGCAGATGAAGCACGCCGATCGTCTTGCCGGCAGCTCCCATCGTGACGAGTGCCTCGCCCCGCGCTACGCTGCCGGCTGGTGCGTACACGGTAAATCCTACGTAAGGGTGGCGGGATTCAACGAGCGCGCGGTCCTGCGGCACTTCGAGGACGCGCTTGCCGATCGGCTCGGTGCCGCCGTCCGGCTGCAGGAAGCGCATGCGCCCGCGGCCGACGTAGGTGACCGGGACGATATCGGACTCGATGACCTCGTCGATCCAATCGATCGGCTCGAGTCCGGCAAACCACTCTGCTGCCGCCCGAACGTCTTCGTCGGACATTTCTCGGGCTATCGCGTTCATAAAGAACCGGTCTTTTCTTACCCCGTTCTTGTAGTCAGCCATCTGGCGCACGATGTAGGCCGCCGTCATCCCGGACATATGCGAAGACTCGGGATGCCCGGACCCCCCCGTATCCGTGGCAGGTGGCACAGGGTCTGGCATTCGGGCCTGCGCCCCGGGCGACGATTTCCGGTACGGGCGCGTGATGATCGTCAGGAAACCAGTCGGGTGGATTCCAGCGATCGTCGATCTGTTCCTGGGTGCGCTGGAGCGAGCTGCCGGGAACGGTTCGGGGCGCGCTCTCGTCGAAATCCAAGTCGGCCTGAGGAAGTACCTCATCGACTCGCTGGTATGCCCACTCGAACTGGGCTTGAGCCGATGTCGTGGACATCAGTATAACTACGAATACAATGAATAGATGCTTCATTGCCATCATCAACGTGCGCACGAGGGCCGCGTGTCAGCCGACGATACAGAAAGGAACCCCTCGGACAAGGTAGGAATCGTACGTATGTACATTCGCGACCTTTCCCGGTGAAGCAGGCAAGAGCGGTGAGAAGCGCCCTTAAGTATTTCTCCTGATTACGCCACACCCAGCTCTAGGCTAGGTTCGATCCCGCCAAGTTCGTCGCTTGGTTCGTTACAGGAACAGTCGCCCCTATGTGCCAAGCGTACGAAATGCACTGCATTCCTTTGGCGCTCTGTCTGATGATCTCTCTTCTCTGCGAAGGTTCGGCAGCTCAAGGCACTGGTGTCGTCGGCGCTGAGTCAAAGACCATTCATATCGCCCACACGGACAGAATTCCGATCATGGATGGGCGTTTGGGCGAAGTCGTCTGGTCGCAAGCCACGGTCGTCGAGGACCTGCATCAGATAAGTCCGACCGAGTATTCCGACGCTTCCGTCTACACGCAAGTGCGACTGCTCTACACGGACGACGCACTCTACGTGGGCGCACAACTTTCGGACAGCGAGCCAGACGAGATGACCGCGAAGATCATGAGGCAGGGTGAGAGTCTCTTCGGGGACGACAACTTCGGCGTCATCCTGGATCCTTTCCATGACCGCCGTAACGGATACCGGTTCGAGGTGAACTGTAACGGAATTCGGTCCGATCTCCTGTACCAGAATACCAACCAACAACAGAGAGACTGGGAAGGTATCTGGCAGGCGGCAGCTCAACAGAACGAGCAAGGTTGTTCCGTCGAAATGAGGATACCGTTCAGGACGCTGTCGTTCGATCCGGATAACGACGTCTGGGGTATCAACTTCATGAGATACGTACCACGGAAGAGCGAATGGATCGGATGGGTGTCTCGGAATCGCAACATGAATCCGAGCATCGCGGGCACGGTGACAGGACTTCGTAATCTCGCACAGACCTCGGGGCTGGATATCGTTCCTTCGATCAGCGTGCGCGAACAGAAAACCTTCTCACCTTCCGACAGCGACACCGCTCAGGATCCGTCCCTGGATCTCTTCTACAAGATTACGCCCTCTCTGAACGGGGCGCTGACTATCAATACGGATTTTTCAGCCACGGAAGTAGATGATCGGCAGGTCGATCTGTCGCGCTTCAATCTGTTCTTCCCGGAGAAACGCGCGTTCTTTCTAAAGGATGCGGATATTTTCGAGTTTGGCCGGCTCGGCGGGAGTGCGAGCTTTGGTAGTGGGCCGACTTTCTCACGCCCGTCTCAAGAAAACGGGCGGCCGTTCTTCTCCCGGCGAGTGGGTCTAAGCGCTTCCGGTACGCCGGCTGATATCGACTATGGAGGAAAAATCAGCGGTCGCGTCGGCCGGTGGAACGTGGGTGCGCTGGCGATAAGGCAGGACGCAATCAAGGGCGTGGAAGCCACCGATGTGTTCGTCGGCCGGGCTGCCGCCAACGTGCTGTCGGAATCCAGCCTCGGCGTTATCGTTACCAGCGGCGACCCCCGGTCCAATGTCGATAACACCGTCGCCGGGGTCGACTTTCGCTACCTGAACACTCGTCTCCCCGGTGGCCGCACGCTCCAGGGCGAGGCCTGGTTCCAGCAATCGGACACGGCGGGGCTCGATGGTGACGATCAGGCTTTCGGCCTCCGCCTGCAGATACCGAACAACGTCGGATTCCGTGCCGGCATCGGGGTCAAAGAGTTACAACAGAACTTCAACCCGGCCCTCGGGTTCGTGAACCGCCCCGGTATTCGTGACGAAACTCTCGAGTTAGGGTATACGCACCGGCCCGCTAACAGTTTCCTGCGCACGATCTTCGGCGGGGTCGACGTACAGCGAATCACTCTTCTGGATGGTGGATTGCAAACGGAAGTGATCTCCGTACGGCCGCTGGAGATCGATAATCACAGCCGCGATAGCTTCGATATCCGCTACACGGCGAATAGGGAAGTCATTACCGAGTCTTTCGAGATCTCCGAAGGCGTGGTTATCTCGCCCGGCGATTACTCTTTCGACGAGTATGGGTTCGACTTCAGTACCGGTAGCCAGCGTGAATTTTTCGGAAATCTGTCTTTCCGAACCGGAGAGTTTTTCGATGGTGACCGACTTGCGCTTCGCGGCGGGTTAACCTGGGCGCTATCGAAATATTTTCGCACTGGAGTCAGTTACGATTTCAACGATGTAGATTTGCCTCACGGTGGCTTCGTCGTGCGGCTCGTGACATTACGGGCAGAGATGATCTTCTCGTCGACATTGTCATGGGTGAATCTGGTCCAGTACGATAATGTCTCGGAGGTTGCGGGGATCAACAGCCGTTTACACTGGATCCCTCAGGCCGGACGAGAAATATTTCTCGTATTGAACCATATGCTTCAAGATACCGACAGGAACGACTCATTCCACTCGAGCCAAGCGGATATGACCATCAAGATGAATTACACGTTCCGGTTCTGAGTGGGATCACGTCGGAATTAGTATAATTCAGCTACCGACTCAGCGGCGGTTCAATCGTGACGAGTGAATGGAACAAAGCGTACGGGTAACACGTCGGTTCTGTCGATCCGACCGGCGGCATCCTTCTGGAGTACTTGTAAGGACTGGACGGTACGTGGCGAGCCGACCGGTGTCACGAGCCGGCCGCCCGGCCGCAGCTGTTGAATCAACGGTTCGGGAACCTGATCCGGAGCCGCCGTCACGATGATTGCATCGAAAGGAGCGAACTCCGGCATTCCACGATAGCCGTCGCCGATCTCGACCGTCACATTCTCATACCCCAGGCGGGCCAGCGTGTCACTGGCTCGCCGTCCCAGCGATTCGATAATTTCTATCGTATAGACATGCTCGACTATTTCGGCAAGTATCGCTGCCTGATAGCCGGAGCCTGTACCGATTTCTAGGACGATAGAGCTACTGTCGACGTTAGCGAGATCTGTCATTAATGCGACGATATACGGCTGTGATATCGTTTGCCCATCGCCGATTGGCAGCGGTTGATTCACATAGGACAGATGCCGCCGCTGCAACGGCACGAACTCGTGCCGCGGCACCTGAGCCATGGCGTCGATAACGGCTTCATCAAGCCTCTGTCGGCCGGTGTTGGCGCTGGTATCACGAACGTCCCGCTCGATTTCCGTAACCATCTGCAGTCTCAGGTCGTCGATATTCGATTGGGAACATGCCGGAAACGCGAATAGTGTGACGACCACCCATCCGGCTGTTGTGAGCAAGATCTGAGTCATTCGCATCGTCTTCATCGTTTGTTTCAGTATAGAGCCGAATCAAGGCAGCCGTGTGTGCCGGCGCATCGCCCAATAGAGCGGCAAGCCCGCCAGTATGGTCAGCAGCCCCAAACCCGCTTCGTACGGTTGTCGCATGGCCATGAAGACCGAGGCAGTCAACACGAACACGACGAAGATGCCTTGAATCCAGGGAAACCCGGGAACGGAGATCTCTTCCGGACCTAGGTTCAAGCGCAGCCAGATCAGGCTCGCTACAGTCGCAGCCGTGGACAGCCCGAGCGTGAAACCGATGTAGCCGAGCAGTTCGCGCAATTCCGCTACCCAGACGACGACGATTGAGAGCACGATCTGAAATATCACGGCCGCGGACGGTACCTCGCCGCGTGTCTCGAACCACTTCGGGAACAACCCGTCATCGGCCATGCGCGCGTAGATCCTCGGGCCGATCATCACCATCGCCGAAATCGATGTAAAAAGCCCGAGCGAGATCATGACCGAAACCAGCAAGCGAAGTTGCGGCCCACCCAAAGCCTCGGCGGCGATCGCCGCAACCTCGGCTCTATTGGCTAACTCGGCAGCCGGCGCAGCGTAGAGAAAAATCATATTTAACGCGAGGTAGATGATCGTCACCAGACCGGTCCCGACCCACAGCGACAAGTAGAGGTTGCGCTCTGGGTCCCGCACTTCTCCGGCGATATAGACGGCTGCGTTCCATCCGGAGTAGGCGAACGAAATCCAAATCAGCGTTACCGCGAACGCGCCGATTTCGACATCGGCGAGCGTCATTGGTGTCGCAGTGGCCGATGGCGTTGCAATGCCTGTTACTCCGAAAGCGATAAACACGCCGATGACGAGCAGCATCAGGCCGACCGCGACGTTCTGCAATATCAGACCGACTAGGAGCTTACGGGCGTGTACCGCGCCGACAGCGAGTAGAGCCATCGTTCCGATCCACTCCGCCCGCAATGCGCCGCCGAGTGGCGCCGTCAGATACGCAGCCAGCGCCAGCGCAGCGGCGGCGATCGGCACGGTGAAGCCAACGAGTAGCGAGATCCAACCGGCCAGGAACCCGGCCAGCGGATGTACGAGTCGGCTGAGGAATGTGTACTCCCCACCCGACTCGGGGATGTGCCGCGCAAGTGAACCGTAACTGAGTGCACCGAACATCGCCAGCAGGCCGCCGGTGAGCCAGGCGAGTAACACTGCTTGTCGTGACTGAAGGTCCGCTAACGCGAATCCTGACGTGGTGAAGACACCAGTGCCGATCATGCTGGCGACGACCAGCGCGATCGAGGTCTGCACGCTGAGCCGCCGGCGCGAGCTGGGCATGGATGAGAAGGCCGGCGGCTACGGCCGGCGGAAAATCGCCAGGTAGTTTTCTTCGAAACCGAGGTCGACGTCTTGTTCCAGCGTGAATCCGGCGGCTTCGATCTCCGCGATCGCTTCGGCCTTACCGAGACGCAGATGGTTCATGCGGTTCGGTGGCGTGACGCCTGGGATCCGGTCGTAGTCGAGTACGACCCAGCGGCCGCCAGGTTTTAATGCCCGATAGATGCTGGCCAGGCTTGACTGCGGGAATTCGAAATGATGATAGGTGTCGCTCGCAAACGCGAGATCGATCGAGCCATCTGACAGTTCCACGGAGCGCTCACCGCCGAGTACGACGGTGATGTTGTCGAGACCTTCGGCGGAGACCTTCTCGTTCAAATACTCGATCCAGTTCGGTGCGATCTCAACTGCATAGACCGAGCCCTCCGGCCCGACCTCGGCCGCCATTAACTCGGTGTAAAAGCCCGAACCGGCGCCGATGTCGGCAACCGCCATACCAGAGCTCAGAGCCAGCGCATCGAGGACGTCGTTGCGGAGAGCATAGACCTCCCGGTTCTCGCTCTCGAAGCCTCTGGCCGCTCTGGTCGTGTCGAGATCTGAATCGACAAAACGGGCATTGATCCCCACCTGGACGCTCTGCTCCAGTCGTGTTGTGTTTTCAGATGATCCGGATTGTTGCTGTGCATACGAGCTCAAGGCAAGGAATAGCAACGGGAGCGAAAGCCAGAACCGCGCTTCTACCAAGATTCTTGCCATGTCGATCTCTCCTCCGCCTGGTGGCTGCTGGCGTCATTATAGAGTAGCGGTGCGCCCGAAACAGCTTAGTTTCAATCGCGAAGTGCGACGGTCAGTTGCAGTCGAGTGTTGTAGGAAACTTCA
>CAYXNS010000038.1:26787-27098 GCA_964466315.1 uncultured Gammaproteobacteria bacterium | reverse complement strand
CATCGTCTGCGTCACGACCACGAACTGAAAAGAACTGCAGCATATCCGATACCTCGACGACAGAAGTGTTCCCGTCGCTGACGTTAGGCTGAAGCTCTAGTATTAGTTGCTGTTCTGCCGCTTCCGAAGCTCGCAGAATCCATTGCGTCGGTCCTACCCAGCAAAGCACCATGTCTCCAGAGGTCGCCAGGGCATTCGGGCTCTCCGGCAGAACAATTTGAAGTCCAGCAATGCGTGACGCTATGGCTGCTCGCGCACCTTTAAGATCGAACACGCAAAAGAGCTCAAGCGTTTCGATACTAACGTCATAA
>CAYXNS010000038.1:0-26777 GCA_964466315.1 uncultured Gammaproteobacteria bacterium | reverse complement strand
GATCGTAGAAACAAGGTTGTGTAATAGTTGCGGTGACGATTTCGTTCTTCAAACGGATATACGCCGCCTGGCCGATCTTGCTACGGCCGTTAGTTAACAATGCCAGCGCTACAGACCGAGACCGTGCCACGCTCCAGATGCAAGCGGTGACGAACCCTTCAGAAGCTTCCCGTCGGCCGTTGGGCGTCAAGGGCGCACCTTCGGTCACCAACCGGGAGGGATCGTCAATGAGTAAGCCGACCAATTCACGCCGTGGACCTTCTGCGTGTCGACGAATCGCTACGGATCGCTTGCCAATATAGTCAGCCTTCTTTTTGGACATGATCCAGCTCATACCGAGATCGTATGGATCCACGGTTCCATCTACTTCGTGGCCCAACGACAAAAATCCCTTCTCAACACGTAAGACGTGATTGGTTTCCGATCCGATCGGCATCAATTCAAATGGCCTGCCTAACTCGAACAGGCGCTCCCAGAGTTTCAGGGCGTGCCGAGATCGGACATTTATTTCAAAACTCAACTCACCGGTAAAACTTACGCGACAAACTCGCGCCGGAATTCCTTCGACTACTCCCTCGCGCATAGCCATGAATGGAAAACTTGCCGCCGAAAAATCGATGTCGGAATCGATCTGGGATAGAAATTTTCGTGCTGTTGGCCCACACACAGTGGCGTTCGACCACTGAGTGGTTATCGGTGTAACCCAGACATTCCACTCGGGGCGCTCGATCTGCAAGAAATGTTGCATATGTCGATAGACCGCTTCGGCATTTACGGTGGAGGTTGACATCAGGTAGTGGTTGTCGACGAGTTTGAATGTCACGCCGTCGTCGAGAATCCTGCCATCTTCCGTCAGCATGATGCCGTATCGTCCCATGCCGACTTCCAAATTTGAGAACAGATTTGTGTACAGCATGTCGATCAGACTTGTTGCGTCCGGGCCGCAGATATCGAACTTTCCAAGAGGTGACCCGTCATAGATTGCGATATTCTCTCGCGTCGCAAGCGCCTCTCGATTCACGGTTTCCTGGAACGTTTCTCCAGGTCTTGCGAAGTAGCCCGGCCGGCGCCAGCGGGCGCCCGACTCGTACATCGTGGCGCCGTTATCTTTGTTCCATTGAGTAATGGGGGTGTGGCGATACGGTAGTACTGCGCTTTCCTCTTGCCCACCAACGATTGCGCCGAATTCGATCGGAACGAAGGGCGATCGAAATGTTGTTGCTCCAATATCCCGCAGGGAGACGTTGGCTTGCTGGGCGATGGCCCCGACGATGTTGGTGTTGCCTGTTTTGCCTTGATCGATACCCATGCCGCCGCTCGTATATCGTTTGACGTGCTCGACTGCGCTGAATCCTTCGCGGATGGCAAGGTGAACATCATTAAGTGTCACGTCGTTTTGTATATCTAAAAAAGAGTTGGCGGTTTCGTCATGCTGGTCAACATGCCACAGCGATTCGATGGTGTAGTCGGGTTTAGCGGAAGTTAAGGGTAGGGCGGTATCGACGCGCTGAAACCCGCAATCGCTTGCTGCGCGTGACCCTGCTTTAATACCATCCGCCAGAATCTGCTGTAACTCGAATATCCCAACTGCAGCGCCAACGCAGCAGCAGTCCTGTACGGCCTCATGCGGAATGAAAGCCGCCAATACTTCTTCATAGCGCAGCGTGCCTCTTGATTGAGAGAAGAGATCTACCGTCGGATTCCAGCCACCGGATACACAAAGCAAGTCGCACGGAATGGACTTAGCGCTGCCATTCTCGCTCGACCGAACGATCACAGCTCGCACGCGTCGCCGTCCTACCGCACGCGCAACGACGTGATTGGCGAGAATCTGTGTGTTGCCGACCAGCTTGCGGCTAGCGTTGCCTGGCTTGGTACGAGAATCGACAATCGATGCGATCTCGATACCGGCGGAAATCATGTCGGCGGCGACATGATAGGCACTGTCGTTGTTCGTAAAGATGACCGCTCGGTTTCCCGGCAAGACTGCGTATCGATTGACATAGGCTTGCACCGCAGAGGCGAGCATAACCCCCGGCCGATCATTGTTGGCGAAAACCAGGGTTCGCTCAATTGCGCCGCAGGCTAGAATTACCCGGTGTGCGCGGATTCGCCACGTTCGTTGTAAGAGCTGCGTCGGTTCTGGCTGGCGCTCCGTCACAACGACGAGATTCTGCTCTCGATAGCCCCACGCGACCGACTCCTGAAGTCGTATAACGTTGCTCAGGCTATCGAGCTCGTCGGTTACGCTCGTAACCCAATCGAGAGCAGGTCGATTGTCTATTCGGGCCTTTCGGTTCAACAATCCACCGCCCGCACGTGGGCCGTCGTCGACGAGGACGGTACGCGCGCCACTCCGTGCAACGGTCAATGCCGCCATGAGGCCGGCGGGTCCGGAGCCAACAACTAATACGTCGCAATGCCAGTTTCGTGCCTCATATTGTCCTGACGTCGGAGCTTGCTGTGGTGCATTGGCAAGACCTGCCGCTCGACGAATGTGTGGCTCAAAGAATCGCCAATTGGGCCATTTGAATGTCTTGTAGTAGAACGCGGCGGGGATTAATTTGACAATCAGTTGATTGATGCTCAGCAGATCGAAATTCGGCGAGGGCCAACAATTAACGGAGCTTGCACGCAGTCCTTCGCGAAGGAGAACGGTAGTGATCGGTTGGTTGCCGGAACCCTCGTCGCCCAATAGTTCGACGAGAGAGGAGGGCTCTTCGGGGCCGGCCCCCATAATTCCGCGCGGGCGGTGATACTTGAAGCTCCGCGCCGTCAAACTCACGTCGTTGGCGATCAATGCCGACGCCAGCGTGTCGCCGTGATAACCACGGTACCCGGTGCCGTTGAACTCGAAACTGATTGGCTGTGTACGATCGATGTCGCCGCCGGTAGAGAGGCGTCGAAGATTGTCAGGCATGTGATTTCCCGGCGCTGGCAAGAATCTCATGCGTTTCGGTGTCCCGTATGATCGAGAACCACTGTGAGCAGCCCATCACGTGCCACCATTCCTCGGTTACAGGGCCCATTGGATTGGGCGCTACGATGAGATAGTCGATCCACTCAGCATCCGAAAGATCGCCGGGCTTGTCAGTCCGTTTGTCTCTCGCCGGGCCACCATTAATGAATTCGCTTTCGTTTCGCGGGCCACAAAATGGGCAAGTAATTTCCAACATTGCATACCGTCCTTAGTGCGACACGCTGGTTCCCGCCTCGAGAACGAAATTGAGGTGATCGAATCGACGTAACGAAAACGGTTCGATTAACGGATGAGGTTCGTTGTTCGCGATCAGATGGGCGAGCGTTAGACCACCGGCTGGAATCGCCTTGAAACCGCCCCACCAACCCGCGGATAGGAACAAGCCCGGTGTATCGGTCTTGCTGACGATCGGAGTAGCATCGTGAGCGACCTCCAATGCGCCTCCCCATTGCCGCATCAATTTAACTTTCTTGAACGACGGAAACAGTTCCAGCATTGAGCGAACGGACTCTTCAAAGACATTTTGTTTGATGTCACGCCGGAACGATTGGCCGCTATCTGGTGCGCCACCGATGACCAACTCGCCCTTGTCGGACTGACTCAGATAAACTCCGAGATCCGGGCAATGCACGATGACATCAACTAGCGGCTTGAGCGGCTCGGACACGAATGCGGTGAGGTTAAATGTTCTCAGTGGTAACCGAAGCCCGATCGTTTCCGTCAGAGTCGTTGTATGTCCGGAAACAGTGAGCGCGACTTTTTTCGCGCTGATTTTTCCCCGATCCGTGACTACGCCCGCGATGGAACCGTCCGAACCTCTCAGTAAGCCGTTAACGCCAGTGTTCTGGTGAATCTCCACACCACGATCGTCAGCACCTCGCGCATAGCCCCAGGCAACCGCATCGTGCCGACACACGGCTGCATCGGTGTGAACCATGCCCCCGATAATCGGTAATCGTGAATTCGGGCCACCGCCAGTCAGTGCGGGGATTCGGCGACGGAGTTCGATGACATCGATCGGCTCGTAGGTAGCGCCATGAAGATTCATGGTGAGCATGCGATGCCTTAATTCGCGCAGCCTCGGGTACGTCTGGACGACGTCAATCATTCCACGCTTCGAGTACATTAGGTTGTAATTGAGCTCTTGAGTTAGCTTCTCGTAGAGATCGAGCGACTTTACGTAGAATGGAATGCTTTCGTCACGCATATAGTTTGATCGAATCGTGACGGTGTTTCGTGCGACATTTCCTCCGCCTAACCAACCCTTTTCAAGAACAGCGACGTCGCGGATGCCGTGATTTTTTGCGAGGTAATAAGCTGTCGCCAACCCGTGTCCGCCAGCGCCGATAATGAGCGCCTCGTATCGATCTTTTAGTAGGGGAGTGCGCCATGCTCGATGCCAGTTTCTATGGTTGCTGAGCGCATTACGCGCGAGACTGAATACTGAGTAGTTCTGCATCGATCATTGCCTCTCGATCCATATTAGATAATTATCGCTTCACATAGAAGCACCAATAAACGGTAAGGCGAATGAATCCATGTAAGCTCCGATACGATCATATCGTGCGTCGTCGGGATTCCGATTCAATGAGAAGGAGATACTGGCGCTGGTAAATATCCCGGCGAAATCAATACGGACGAGCGAACGGGAGGCGTAATTTCATACTGTCGCCAGGATACTGTCGATAGCCTTGTTGCATTCCGCCGCTTGCTGCTTGATTCAGTGCCGGAATGCTTCGACGTTTGGTGTATGCGGTCGGTTTCTGGCAGTTACCAGGTAGTGACTAAAGCCCGATGGAAAGGCGCGTCTGACGGGTATCACGAGATTGCCTGCAAGGATTGACCTGCCCCCCTAGAACGACTCCAGTCGCTGAGAGAGAATTTCAGTGGCACTGAGGAGAAGGACCGATGGGGCGAAGAAGAAGAGCGGTCGGTGCCTCGCGGAGAGAAGTGAGTCTGACTCATGTTTGCGTCGGCAATCAATTCGGCCACTATTGTCGAAACGGAGACGAGAATTCTTCAGGACGCTACGGGGTATTGTCACATTAACTATACAAGGCGCAAGAAACACGGCAGGGCATTTTCTTCAGGCGCACGTCACCTGCTCGAATAGATCAAATGCCCCGGCACGGAAAATTCGATAGTTTTTCGCTCGCAACAGATGACGCGGGATGGCGAACAGATTTCGCATCGCTCCGTGTACTGCGAGGAAGTGCTGCGCCTGGCCGATCGATTTAAATCGGCGCATCCGCCGTTCTCGCTCACGAGTCGGCTCATGAGAGAGCTCGGCTCGATTGTTCGCATACTGGCTTGTGTCATGAATCGTATCGGGCATCAGTTCTCGGTGCGCCGGAGCGTAACTTCGGAGTTTATCGGTCATGAGGCGCCGAGGCGCCTGACCTTGCTGCTTGAGAAGCCTGCGAAAGAAGCGGGTTGCGGCCTTCGTATTCCGCCGTGTCTGGACAAGGATGTCTAAGACCTGCCCATCTTGGTCCACGGCTCGATACAGATAGCGCTGCTGTCCATCGATCCGGATAAACACTTCATCGACAAACCATTGATCGCCACCGGGACCCGATCGTTTTCGCAGTCTGTTGGCGTAGACTGGGCCGAAGCGCGTACACCATCGCCGGATCATTTCATACGATACATTGACTCCACGCTCGGCCAAAAGCTCTTCGACATCACGATAACTTAAGGAAAATCGGTAATACAGCCAGACTGTGTGGCGGATGATTTCGCTGGGGAAACGATGGCGGTGGTAGAGCGTTTCTGGATTTCATTCGCCCAGTGTCGCTAATCGATAGTTAATGTGACAATACCCTGTGCACGACTCGGAAGGCATCGAGTCGTGCAAGCGACGGATAGTCGGGGGCAAATTTGGGCTTGCCGAAAACACAAAACGCCCTTCATAAACAATGACTTACGATGGCGGAGAGGGTGGGATTCGAACCCACGGTACGCTGTGACACGTACACTTGCTTTCCAAGCAAGCGCCTTCGACCGCTCGGCCACCTCTCCGTTGGGCGTGATTCTAGTGCGAATCGAGCATTGAGGCACCACAAGTTCCCACAGCCATTAATTGGACGAGATCTGCTGTCGGCCTCATCCAGATTTTGGTGTGGGCTACCGCGAGCCACTGGCACCGCCGCGCCCCAGGGCAGAGTCCTTTCGGGCCGTCTTCCTGTTTGAAATAATAATCTGTTAAAAAACAAAGAATAATATATGAAATCTAATTTCTATTATAGGTTAATGTCACGGTATCCTCGGCGCGCTGAGCGGCCCTGTACGCCTGCCGCGAGTCACTGGTAAAGTAGACTCGTCCGCGTCGGTTCCCCCGCGACGATCAGCTGTGAACTCCGTCAGGCCCGGAAGGGAGCAGCGGCAGCGGTCCGGTCGGGTGCCGGGGTTGAGCTGGCGCGGATCTAGTTTCTACGGTTGGCAGGTCTATGGGTTAATGAGTTACACAGTTCTCGCAAGGAAATGGCGGCCACGACGCTTCAAGGAGCTCGTTGGCCAACAACATGTCGTCCAAGCGCTTGTGAACTCCCTTGCAGCAGAGCGTGTGCACCACGCTTATCTCTTCGCCGGGACACGAGGCGTGGGCAAGACGACACTCGCTCGGATCCTGGCCAAAGCGCTGAACTGCGTCAATGGAATCGTTGCCGAGCCTTGCGGTGAATGCGATGCTTGTCTCGCGATCGACGAGGGCCGCTTCGTAGATCTGATCGAAGTCGATGCAGCGTCGCGCACTAAAGTCGATGACACGCGCGAACTACTCGAGAACGTCCAATACTCTCCCATGAGTGGGCGCTTCAAGGTGTATCTGATCGACGAAGTACACATGCTCTCGAAGCACTCATTCAACGCTTTGCTGAAGACGCTCGAAGAGCCGCCACCGCACGTAAAATTTCTGCTTGCTACGACGGATCCACAGAAATTACCGGTCACGGTCCTGTCACGCTGTTTGCAGTTTAACCTGAAACGGTTGACGTTGACGCAGATCCAAGATCAGCTTCAGAGGATTTGTGCAGACGAAGCTGTCAGAACGGAGTCTGGCGGCCTCAATGCGCTGGCCCGGGGCGCGGAAGGCAGTATGCGTGACGCTCTGAGCCTACTCGATCAAGCCATCGCGTTCGGTGGTGGTGAGGTCAGCAAGGAATCAGCCGACGCGATGCTCGGAATGATCGATCGTGGGCACGTCATTCGGTTGCTCGACAGCCTTGCTGCAGAGGATGGTTCCGCTCTGCTGAACGAAGTTGCGGTGCTCGATGAGTATGCTCCCGACTACGGCAGCGTTCTGGAGGAGCTCATGGGTGAGCTGCAGCGTCTGGCAGTAATCCAGCTTGTCGGTTATGACGAGACACAGGAAGAGCACGAGGCGTTGCAGAAACTGGCTGCAACGATGACTGCCGAAGACGTGCAGTTGTATTATCAGATCGCTCTGCAGGGCAGGCGCGATCTAGGCGCGAGCCGGGATCTACGCTCGAGTTTTGAGATGACTTTGTTGCGTATGCTGGCATTTCGGCCGCGTACGGATGAGATTGCCGGTCCCGAGCCAGTAACAAAGCAGCGTTCCTCCAGCCCGCAGTCTTCGCTCAGGTCGGATTCTAAGACGGCACCCCCTCGATCGCCGGATAAGCAGACCGAGACCCAACGCCCGACCAGTCCGGGCGAGATCGTCTCGGTTCAGCCGATCACGGGCGACTGGGAACCGCTATTGCGGGCAGCCGATGTTCACGGCGCTGCGCGCCAGCTCGCGGAACACTGCACGATCAAGGAACAGTCAGGTAATCGCCTTGCGTTGGTGCTCGCGGAAGAGAGCGCTCATCTGAATACGGATCAGGTCAAGGGACAGCTCGAGGCTGCGCTTTCGGCACATCTCGGCCAGCGGTTAAAGCTCGATATAGCCGCGGGCGCACCGCCCGTCGCGACGCCAGCGCAAATTCGCGAAGCCGGTGAGAATCAACGTATGCGTAAAGCCCGCAGTGCGATCGAACAGGATCCGAATGTCAAAGCCGTGCAGGCCGCGTTCGACGCCGTTGTGGAAGCGGACAGTATTCAGCCTATGGAGAAATGATCTGAGTCTGGTCGGCGTCGATTGTTGTAACCCATTGATCTAATTATTCATAGTAGTACGTTTGTGTTCGTCAACGCATTCTTCACATGAATGCGGCGCAGCCATCCTCACCGGCCTCTTATTCTCTGCTTGACTACTCGATCGGTCGCTCGGAAGGCGAGACGCTCGTAATAGAAACTGCGGGAATCGAGGCGACCGTGCTCTACGGGGATGGTACGCCACAGAGTCGCGCGATTCGATTGCTCGAATACTTCGACATGAGCGATGCGGAAGATCGGCTGGATTACCGGTTGACGGTAACGGACCCGGAGACGTTCTTAGCATCGGCACATATGGGATAATGTGTGCCGTGCCGCTGTTAGCCTACATCAACTTGTAAGTTTAAATCTTGAAAAGACCTACAACCTACTAATATATTTTATAAAATTTAATCCAATAATCACAGTTACGGGTAGACATTGCAGATGAAGGGATTAGGGCGACTAATGCAGCAAGCCCAGGAAATGCAAGCCAACATGCAAAAGGCCCAGGACGAACTCGCGGCGATCGAGGTGACCGGGGAAGCTGGTGGCGGCATGGTCAAGCTCTATATGACCTGCAAGCATATGGTACGCCGTGTGGAGATCGAGGATTCGTTGTTACAGGACGATAAGGACATGCTCGAGGATCTGATCGCCGCGGCCTACAACGATGCCGCGCAGAAGATCGAGCGTACCGTACAGGACAAGATGGGCGGCCTAACGGGCGGCTTAGCGCTACCTGACGGGATGAAGTTGCCATTCTAGTGAGCCAGGGCTACTCACCGTTACTGCAGCGATTGATTCAAGCGCTGCAATGCCTGCCGGGTGTCGGGGTGAAGTCTGCGCAGCGCATGGCCTTTCACCTGCTCGATAAAGATCGCGACGGCGCCAGACACCTTTCTCAAGCACTCGAAGAGGGCAGTCGTCTGATCCGGCACTGCGAAGTTTGCCGTATGCTCACAGAGGAGTCGCAGTGCGCAATCTGTGCCAGTGAGCGGCGCGATATCTCACAGCTTTGCGTTGTCGAGATGCCCGCGGATGTCATCGCTATCGAGCAATCGGGAGCCTATCGCGGCCGCTACTTCGTGCTTATGGGCCACCTCTCACCGATTGATGGTATCGGCCCGAAAGAGTTGGGCCTCGAGTTGCTGGAGAAGCGCCTCCGGGAGGAGGCTGTTACCGAGATCGTGCTCGCTACGAGCGTCACGGTCGAAGGGGACGCAACGGCCTATATCATTGCCGCCATCGCTAAACAGCATGAGATTCGTGCCAGTCGTATCGCTTATGGCGTGCCGGTGGGCGGCGAACTGGAATTCGTCGATAGCGGGACGCTGTCCCGTGCGATGTTGGGCCGCCGCGAGATCGAGGGGCAATCGACCGAGGGCAGGGCATGAGTATCGACGTAGAACCAGATTGTATCTTCTGCAAGATCGTCGCTGGCGAGCTACCTTCGGATCAGCTCTATGAGGATGACGAGATTCTCGTATTCAGAGATATTAGAGCGCAGGCACCGTTGCACGGCATCATCATCCCGAAGACTCACATCGCGACACTCGACGATCTTCGCGATGATCAAGCGCCGCTCATGGGGCGGTTTTTTACCATCGCGCGGGATCTTGCGGCGGCGCACGACCTGCCCGGATATCGCGTGGTGATCAATACCAATTCTGAAGGAGGGCAAGTCGTCTTTCACGTTCATATGCATCTTCTGGGCGGTCGCCAGATGCTCGGAGCGCTCGGTTAACGACGCTTCTCTTGCATGGATTCGGTTAGCTCGAGCAGGCTCTTGAAGCTCTCGTAGCGGCGCGCGGCGATTGTGCCGGTCGCTACCGCGGCCTTCACGGCACAATTAGGCTCCGCGAGATGCCGGCAGTCATCGAAACGGCAGTCGCCGGAGACTGGTCCGAACTCCTTGAATCCCCGTTGAACGTCGCGAGGGTCAGCGATGTAGGGTGCGTAGTCGCGGACACCGGGCGAGTCGATCAGTTCGCCGCCGCTGGGAAGCCCGTACAGCACGGCCGTACTCGTCGTATGCTGGCCGTGGCCGCTTTTCTCGGATAGCTCACTTACAGACTGTTTCGCGTCCCCGAGCAGCGCGTTGATCAAAGAAGACTTTCCGACGCCGGATTGGCCAATCAGGGCGCTGCGCTCCCCGGACATGCATGCAGCGAGATCGATTAGGCCACTGCCGGCTTTCGTACTCGTCAAGCAGACGCTATCGGCAAGAGTACCGTAGTCCGTCAATTCCTCGGGCGGCATCATTTCGAGATCGACCTTGTTGAATACGATGACACTCCGGAAGCCTCTCAATTCGGCAGCCGCCAGATAGCGGTCCAGCAAAAACCAGTCCGGTGGTGGGGCGAGCGCCAGAACAACGACGAGCTGGGAGAGGTTAGCCGCGACGATCTCGGGATTCCCTCGATTGTCGATTCGAGTCAAAGTCGATTCGCGTGGCTTAACGTCGGTGACGATACCATCACCGTCAGGCTCCAGCTGCCACTCGACCCGGTCACCGGCAACAGGATTCAGTGAGCGGCTTCGAATTTGGCAGGCGACGCGAGCGCTTTGACCGCCTTCGACGAGGCAATGGCGCCGGTAACGTGCAACGATGAGACCATTCTGACTCATGACGTGGCGAGCGCTGCGCGCCGGTACGCATACGCAGAGAATCGAGACGGGGCTGTTACAATCTGTCGCCGGAGGCCGTGCTTGTGAAGTCTAAAGATAATTTGATCTGGATCGATCTCGAAATGAGCGGTCTGAATCCTGATGAAGATCTGATCATCGAAATCGCGACTGTCGTCACGGACAAACATCTCGTCGTGTTGGCTGAGGGGCCGGTACTGGCAATTCATCAAAGCGATGCAACAATGACGAACATGGACGAATGGAACACCCGTCAGCATGGCGAATCCGGTCTAGTTGAGCGGGTTAAAGCGAGCAAGACAACGGAGTCCGACGCGGAGCAGCAGACCCTAACCTTCCTACGCAAGTATCTGGATCCGATGGCTTCGCCAATGTGCGGCAACAGTATCTGCCAGGACCGGCGATTTCTCGTGCGTTACATGCCAGAGCTTGCCGCCTTCTTTCACTACCGGAATCTCGACGTTTCCACACTGAAGATCTTAGCTCATTTGTGGGGTTCGGGTACCGTTACGGGATTTGAAAAGGAACCGACTCATCTTGCGTTAGCCGATATTTACGATTCAATTCGCGAACTGCGGTTTTATCGTGAACATCTGCTGACTGTATGACCAAGCACGGAGTGAGACCGACTTGGTTTTTTCGCCCAGCTAGATGCGGTACGCTGCGCGATTCAGACGGATACGAGAGGAAGAATGTGGCTCGGCTGATGGGCATAGCTCTCGTCCTGGTCGCCGCAATGGCGACCGGCCAGACTTTATATGTATCCGATCAGCTTGTGATTACGGTCCGGACGGGCCCGAGCACCGAAAACTCAATCATTGGGAATCTCGTCAGCGGCGACCCCGTTGAAGTGCTCGAGACCGGTGCCGACAGCGGCTACACGCTCGTGCGAACGGAGTCGGGCACCGAAGGCTGGGTTTTGCGGCGCTATCTTGCCGAGCTACCTGTGGCCCAGGATCGCCTGATTATCGCTGAGCAGGATCTCGCGGAGGCGGAAGTTCGAATCGCGATACTCGAAGGCACTGTCGAGGAGCTTCGAGAGGGATTGGAAGTGACGACCCGGCGGCTCAACGAAGCCGAGACCGCGAACTCCACGCTGACGATCGATCTCGCGGATATCCGTGAAGCGTCGGAGAATGTGCTCAGCGTGCGGGATCAGAATGAAAGCCTGCGCCGGCGAGTGAACGAGCGAGATCAGGAGGTCGAGTTACTTACCATTGAGAACAGCCGCCTCAGCAGCCGCTCGACCCGCGACTGGTTTGTCGCGGGAGCGGGAGTTCTCCTAGCCGGAATTCTCGTCGGTTTGATCGTGCCGAGCTTGCGACGCCGCAAGCGCTCCGGATGGTAAGAAAAAAGGGACCCGGCCCCTTTCTTAACTAAGTCGTGTGTTCGGCGAGATACAACCAGGTATCGAGCACCGAGTCCGGGTTCAGGGACATGCTCTCGATGCCCTGATCCAGCAGCCACTGCGCAAGATCGGGGTGATCCGACGGCCCCTGACCGCAGATTCCGACATACTTACCCTGAGCCCGGCATGCTGCGATAGCGAGTTCGAGCATCTTCTTGACGGCGGGATCGCGCTCGTCGAACAGCGCGGCGATCTTTCCTGAGTCGCGGTCGAGTCCCAGCGTCAATTGAGTCATGTCATTGGAGCCGATCGACATCCCGTCGAAGTTCTCGAGGAACGCTTCCGCCAGTAACGCATTACTCGGTAGCTCGCACATCATGATGAGTTTCAGTCCGTTCTTGCCGCGCTCGAGGCCGTTCTCAGCCAGTAATGCGACGACTCGTTCAGCTTCCTGGATGGTTCGAATGAACGGGACCATAACCTGAACATTGGTGAGCCCCATTTCCTCGCGAACGAATTTCAGCGCACGACATTCGAGCTCGAAGCAAGGTTTAAATCCGTCATCGACATAACGTGATGCACCCCGGAAACCCAGCATGGGATTCTCTTCGGCCGGCTCGTAGCGTTCGCCACCGATAAGATTGGCGTACTCGTTGGATTTAAAATCGGACAGACGCACGATTACCGGCTCGGGGGCAAATGCTGCGCCAATGGTGCTGATACCTTCGCTGAGCTTGTTCACGTAGAACGATACAGGGTCGGCATAACCCGCCATCTGCTCGGCAATCAGATCCTGCGTCTCGGCATCCTGTTCGTCGAGTTCGAGTAAGGCCTTCGGATGGACACCGATCATGCGATTAATGATGAACTCGAGGCGTGCGAGGCCGACGCCGCTATTGGGAAGGGCGGCGAAAGTAAACGCCCGGTCCGGATTGGCGACGTTCATCATTAACTTGACGGGAATGTCGGGCAGCTTCTCGAGTTCGATCTCCGTCTGTTCGTAGCGCAACTTTCCGTTGTAGACGTACCCTTCGTCACCTTCCGCGCATGAGACCGTGACGCCGATGCCGTCGGGAACCAGATCCGTCGCATCACCGCAACCGACGACAGCGGGTATTCCGAGTTCGCGCGCAATAATGGCGGCGTGGCAGGTTCGCCCGCCGCGATTCGTGACGATCGCGGACGCTCGCTTCATGACAGGTTCCCAATCCGGATCCGTCATATCGGCGACGAGTACATCGCCCGTCTGAATGAGATTCATCTCCGTGACGTTCCTGACGACACGCGCCATACCCGCACCAACCCGTTGGCCGATACTGCGACCGGTCGCGATAATCTCGGAGCGCTCTTTCAGGGAAAATCGCACCAGGACTTGACCCGAGCGGCTCTGCACGGTCTCGGGTCTTGCCTGCAGGATGTAGAGTTGGCCGTCGCTGCCATCTTTAGCCCACTCGATATCCATCGGGCGCCCGTAGTGGGTCTCAATGGCCGTGGCTTGGCGCGCGAGGTTCTCGACATCATCGTCAGTCAGCGAAAACTGGCGTTGATCGCCTTCATCGACATCTACCGTTGCGACGCGCTCAGCCGGGTCGTCGCTGTATATCATCTTGATTGCTTTGCCGCCGAGATTGCGTCTTAGGATCGCCTTGTACCCGGCCGCGAGCCCCGATTTATGCACATAGAATTCATCGGGATTGACGGCGCCTTGGACGACGGTTTCACCGAGACCGTAGCTGGAAGTAATGAAGATCACATCACGGAATCCAGATTCGGTATCCAACGTGAACATGACACCCGCCGATCCAAGGTCACTCCGCACCATGCGTTGTACGCCTACGGATAGCGCCACGAGACGATGATCGAAGTTCTTGTGAACGCGATAGGCGATGGCGCGGTCATTGAATAACGAGGTGTAGACCTCGTGGATGGCAGCAATAACCTGATCGAAGCCGTTGACGTTGAGCAACGTTTCCTGCTGGCCCGCGAACGATGCCTCGGGTAGATCTTCCGCCGTCGCAGAAGATCGTACGGCCACGTCGATATCTTCACCGTTTCTCATCGTCTCCCAGGCACTACTCACAGCGTCCCGGAGCGGCGCCGGGAACGGCGTATCCATAACCATCTGCCGGATTTCGGCGCCGGTTCTCGTGAGGGCGGGGACGTCGTCGACGTTCAGCTTGTCCAGCAACGCATGAATTCTATCGTAGAGGCCGTCCTGTTCGAGGAAATCCCGATACGCGGCAGCCGTCGTGGCGAACCCGTCCGGGACGCGCACCTCCAGCCGGGAAAGGTTACCGATCAGCTCACCAAGCGAAGCGTTTTTCCCGCCGACGCGTTCAACGTCGTTCATCCCACAGTCAGCTAAACCGATGACGTAATCTTCCAAGCTATACTCCCTTACTAGACCTTCGCGAATCTGGAATAGCTCGTAATGCCCGAACGAACAGTATTTTTCGTGTCTGACCAAACTGGTGTGACCGCAGAGACCCTCGGCCACAGTCTGCTGACGCAGTTTGACGGCGTTGAATTCAAGCCGGTGACTGTGCCATTTGTCGATACCGTTGACAAGGCGATCCAGGCTGCGCGACGTATCGATCTCATTGCAACCAAATCCGGAATGCGTCCAATCGTCTTTACGAGCTTCGTGCAGGACGAGGTTCGGGCGCCGTTACTGAATTGTCAGGGGCTCGTGCTTGACTTTTTCGAGGCATTTCTTGCTCCGCTGGAGATGGAACTCAAAAAACAATCGTCGCACACATTGGGCAAGGCGCACGGTATGCAGGACACGACGAGCTATGACTCGCGAATCGATGCGACGAATTTCGCGATGGAGGCCGATGATGGTCATACGACGCGCCATTACGATCAGGCGGATATAATCCTGACGGGCGTCTCCCGCTCGGGAAAGACCCCAACCTGCCTCTATCTGGCGCTGCAATACGGAATTTTCGCCGCCAACTACCCCTTAGCCGAGGAGGATCTCGAAACGGGCCGTCTACCGGACACGCTGCGCCCGTACAAGGAGAAACTCTACGGATTGACGATTGCGCCAGTCAGACTGCGTCAAATCCGCCTCGAGCGACGTTCGGTTGGGCGCTATGCGTCGGCGCAACAGGTAAGTTATGAGCTCCGCGCCGCAGAGGCGCTGTACAAGCGGCACAACATTCCGTTTATCGACACGACTAACTCCTCGATCGAGGAGATCGCCAGCACGATCCTGAACGATACGGGAGTCGAACGCCGCGTTCAGCCTTGAGGTGTCGATTGGGTCTTTGTCCTGCCGGGGTGCGTTGTGGCACGCTCAACAGGGTGATATCAGAGCAACAGTTGAATGTTAGTAGACAGTCTCATCGTGCCAGAGTGCGTCTTCCGCCCCGGAAGTTTCACGGCATTGATGGCGATCTACGAAAGTAACTTCATTAAATTGCTCAATCTGAGTACCGAGCTCCGGGCTTCGCCAAGCGCGTCGGAGCCCACGCTCATCTCCCACAGCGAGCAAGACTGCGATCTCCACCTCAAGCTGCTGCGCCGCGAACCGTACACAACCACCGTCAATCTGACCTACTGGTTCGAACAGGAATCTGCCGAGCCGGTCGCCGACCCCGACTTGACCTTGCGTGTCTACCACGACGCGAGCCTCGTGGAAGCCGTGAGCGGGCGGGAGGAACATTGCCACCCGAAACTCAAAGCGCTGGCGCGAGCGCACTCGGTAGAGCTAGACCGGCGCTGGCGAAATAACATCATGTTCAACAAGTGGCTGGATTACCTGCTGGACATGGGTCACAGGCTTTCCTGAGTTTTAGCGTGCCGTGTGTGCTCCAAGTCACGGTTTGGGGGTGACGCGGGGGCTATAGTCGACATGCCGCCAGTAGTGAATCTGGCCGAATGAGTGACGTATAGCGCGATGCTGATGAAGCAAAAGGCAAGCCTACACGATCAGCCGGGCAAGCAACTGCTCAAGCTGTACTCTAATCGTGCCGGCGTAAAACGCGAACTCAACGATTTGCGTCGCGAGCGCCACGACCTGCTCGACAAACTCAAGGAGCAGGAGGGCGAGATCCTCCGTGCTCAGGAGCAGTTGGAGGGCCTGGAGCGTCTCCTGACAAATCCGCTACAGGCGGCCAACGCCATGGTCTACTTCCAACTGCGGCATCTGTGGCGAGTCGGTGCGCAGAAGGTCGAGCAGTTTGGGGCCGAACTGAAGGCTCAGCGGGAGCGGCGCGAGCGTGCCCAGCTTCACGAAGCCGCACTCGCCAAGCGCAATCGTCGTCTGGGTGCGCTCAATGAAAAGCTCGAGAGCGTTCTGGGTAAACAGCGAGCGCTTCGCCAGGATGTCAGCGAAAATGAGAATCGGCTGAAGACGATGAACGCCGTGAAGTGCTTCTTTAAGGGCCCGAGTATTCGGCGTGAAATCGCCAGCATGAAGAATGGCGATGTCGCGCTGCAGAACAAAATCGATGAGGTCACGGAGCTTCAGGAAAAGATTCAGGGCGAGATTCTTCCGGAACCAGACGGGCTGTCCCTTGAGAGCCGTAGACTTATAAACTGTGCAGTCATCGCGCTGGCACAATATCTGGTCGTGCATTTCTCCGAGCACGATCTGATAGCTTTAACGAAGGCTGCTACCGAACGTCCAGTTGGTGACATGAAGTTCGGCGGTCGGCGCGATTGCGATCAAATGGTCGAACGTATTCGCGAACGAATCGAGGATCTACGCCAGCAGCCCGACCTTGCGGATGAGGTTCGGCGTCGTACCGATTTCCTCGTCACTCACATCGAATACCGTAACGAGACCGATTCATTGCCGACCACGGAATCCGTCGCCACAGCGCCGCTGCGGTTCCCTGAGGAGGCGGACTTACCTAATCGGCGTTCCAGCGATGCGCCACTGAATATCAACGTTCTCCTGGAGGAGTATTGGGATATCTTTTCCGTGCTCTGTTGAGCACGGTCGGTGCAACCACCCGTCGTCGTGGCGGTCTTGTCAGTCGCGCCTGATGCCGTAGACGTGGTAACGAGTTCACGTTCCTCTGGATCTGCCACGAGCGCAGCCATATCGGCAACCACACGTGTCGCCTGATCCAGCTGAATGTCTATCGACTCCACCGCTTCGAGCGCCTCGATCGATTCGAGCGGTTCCAGTTCCAGGGCGACTCGGCGTTCGTTTTCCCGAATGAGTTGTTCTTCCTGAAGACGGTCTCGTTCCGCCTGTCGCTCTATTAGATTCAAGGATACGGTCTCGCGTTCTCTAAGCGCATCGAAGGCTTCGACGTCATCCCGCAGATACTGATAATCGGGATCGATAGCTGCGCGTTCCGAATGGCGAGCCTCGAGAAACTGGATTTCCGAATCGAGTGAAGACTCGGCCCGGAAGCGGGTCGGTTCGATCTGATCCCACGGCAGCGCCGTGTCACGTGTACTCTCGCCGATGGTTTCCGTATCGACGAGCGATTCGAGTTCGATATCCGGAATGACGCCACGATGTTGAGTGCTGCCACCCGTCACGCGGTAGTACTTACCAATCGTGAGCGTCAGTTGCCCGTTTCCGGGCGCGCGCATGAATCGATCTAGGTTGAAGAGGTTCTGTACCGAGCCCTTGCCGAACGTTTGCTGGCCGATTACGATGCCACGCTCATAATCTTGAATAGCCGCGGCGAAGATCTCCGAGGCGCTTGCGCTGTAACGATCGACGAGCACGGCGAGAGGGCCGTCGTAGACTACACCAGGTGTCGGGTCATCGAGAACCTGGATATTGCCGCGAGTCTCGCGAAGCTGGACGACGGGGCCCCGCTCGATGAACAGCCCACTGAGTTCAGTCGCCTCCGACAGATGCCCGCCGCCGTTCTGTCTGAGATCGAGAACGAGCCCGTCGATGCCATCGGTTTCGAGTTCGCTCACGAGACGGGCGACGTCTCGCGTCGTGCTCGTGTAGTCTTCTTCGCCGCGGGTGCGCGCGGCGTAGTCCAGATAAAAGCTCGGCACACGGATCACGCCGATGTTGAAAATATCACCGTCGTGGGTGACCTCGAGCCGGTCGCTCTTAGCCGCCTGTTCCTCGAGCTTCACTTTGTCGCGAATGAGCGGCAGTATCCGCTCGGGCGATCCGGGGGCTGCGCCGGCCGGTAGAATCTGCAAGCGCACAAGGGTTCCTCCCGGGCCGCGGATCATCTGTACGACATCGTCCAGTCGCCAGCCGATGACGTCGACGATCTCGCCGTCCTCACCCTGGGCCACGCCCGTAATCCTGTCCTCGGGCTTCAGCTGCCCGTCGACCTGTGCGGGACCGCCCGGGATGACGTTGATTACGGTGACATAGTCGTTCTCGAGTTGAAGAGAGGCGCCGATGCCATCGTAGGACAGGCTCATCTGGATGCGGTACTCCTCGCTATCTCGCGGTGACATGTAGCTGGAATGGGGATCCATGGTATGCGCCATGGCATTCATGAACGTCGCGAAGACGTCATCGGCGGTAAGCTGCACGATCCGAGTCAGAACACGCTCGTAGCGTTCCTGCAGAATCTCCGCCGTTTCTTCCCAGGTCTTGCCGGTGAGAACCAGGCTCAGCCCGTCATTCTTCACGCGTCTTCGCCAGACGTCGTGAAGCTCTTCTTCCGTACTCGGCCAGGCCATCTCGCTGCGGTCGAAGCGAAATGACTCGTCTAGGGTGAAATCTGGTTCTACGTCCAGTAGCGACAAGGCGTAGGTAATGCGCTCCTCGGTACGGGCACGAAACACATTGAAGATATCGAAGACGGGCTCGAGTTCGCCATCGCGTGCCCGGTCATCGAGTTCGTAGCGGTAACGTCCGAAAGAAGAGATATCGCTGCTGAGGAAATACAGCCGATTACCGTCCAGCGTATCCAGATAACGGTCGAGGAACGCTGAGGAGAAGGAGTTGTCGATACGTGGCCGCGAATAGTGCAGATCTTCGATAATCCGGGTGACCCGCTGGCTGATATCCGGATGTTTTTCGTCCATGCTGAGATCCACACCGGGCGGGACCGTTGCGGCGCCTGCAACGCTTAGCGCTAGACTCAGGGCGCTGCCGGCCCACCATCGCATTATTCGCCTCACGGTACCTTCCCAAGTTGTCTCAGCGCTCATGCCCACACCAATGCCGAATATGCCTAAAACCGGCCGATATCCAGCATCTGGAAGGATAGCATGGCCGAAATCCAAACACAGTTGCGACGTTTTCAGTTTGACCATACCGATGCCGTTGAGTTTCTGGTATGGCGGGGCCGCACACGAATCTACGAGACGGACGTTCAGTTGTCGTCGCGCTTCTCGACGCGGCCCCAGGCATCGGGTCGGTTGAAATCCCCGGTGTCGTAAGGGTCACGGTCTTCCGGCTGGTTTTCCTCGAGGCTGATGCCCGAGTCTTGGAGGCTTAATCCGGGTTCGGCCGGTTCTGCGGTGGCCTTCTGGGTAGCCGGTGCCGGCGGGTTCGAGATTACTGACGACGCCGAAGTTCGCGGCTTCTGGCGCCGCTCGACGCCAGCCGGCCTCGATGACGTCGGGTGATAATCCAAGCCCAATAAGCGCTTAAGGAACCTAAGCATGTCGTCTCACCTACGATTGCATCCTAGCGGCCGGCTCAATTCTTTAGATTATACTGCCAATACAATCGACAACCTATTGATTGTAGTCTTAAACTGTGACGCTGTTCGTACGCGGCTAATGTCGCCACAGCGCATGCGCGAACCGCAGAAACTGAATGATCAAGTACGGACTCACGACGAGAACCCATGCCGGGGCATTCCCTGCCATAAGATCGGACCAGATATGCCAGGTTAGATCCGCGAGGCCACCCTCGGCGGAATACTCGCCCACGACCCGAACGCCGACCCAGTACACGAGCGCCGGCAGTAGCAGCAAGCTGAAGCTCAGGAGTAGCACAGCGATGAGGATTTCCTTTCCCAGTCGAGATCTCGTGCGTCTCATCTATCCAGCGGATCCAGCCCCGGTAGCCAACAATTATGCCACGTCAGCAGTGCTTACGGCCGGACGAGCCCGCAGCCCGGTGGCAGGCTAATCTGCCGTTACGGTGCGATCTTGCGCCCACTCCCGCAGGGCCACGACACGTTCGGCTATGATGACCGAGAGGGGTCGCGTCTTGTCGAATTCGCTGGTGAGATGTGCCTCCCGGGGTTTCTGACCGAGCGAGTGCGCGGCGTAGAGCGCTGACACGATACCCTGCTCGATCTCGGTGCCGGAGAATCCGTCGGTTAGGTCGACGAGCTTCGGGAGGTCGAATTCGTCGGGATCGAGATCGCGTTTGCCGAGGTGGATGGAGAGAATCTCCCCACGGGCCGACGGGGAGGGGAGATCGACGAAGAATATCTCGTCGAATCGATCTTTTCTAACGAGTTCCGGTGGTAACTCGGAGATGTTGTTCGCGGTGGCGACGATTAGCCGAGTTCGGGTCCGGGACCGTAGCCGTACGGCGACGTGAGAAAGTCTCGAAGTTGCTCGGTGAGCCCCCGGCACGCCTGAGCCTGTGGCCGCGCGATCAGCGGGATCGGGATGATGATAGCGGGCATGACCGACCGGCCGAGAAAGTCGGCGTAAATCGTTCCAGCGGACGTGAGTTCGTGCAGATCCCAGACCGTCACGTCGTAACGCGCATCATCTTCCCACCACGCCAGACCCATACAGCCCGCGCCGCCGGCGCCAGCGGCACAGGTAATGCCGCCGCCACTGGCCGTTCTATCGGTCGAACCATCGAGCCAGACAAGAAAACGAACACCCGTGGCTTCGACCTGATCCAAGACGCCCGGCTTCTCGAGCAGCGTCGTCAGATCGTCCGTGCTGAGCGGTGCCATGGACGGCTCGAACCAGGGATATAACTTGTCTTCGAATTCGGAACTCGAGTGGACTTCGAGTCCGTCGCGACCATTGGAGAGGGCATCGCTGATGCATTCGACGAAGCCGGCTTCCGCTTCGTGCGTGGCATGGTGCTTGCGAGCCAGGATCACTACCCGCTCACCTTCGTTGATGACGCTGTTCGTTTGTTTGTAGGGTTCCATTCGCGCGGTGACGCCACAGGCGCTGAGCACACTGACCAGTATCAGCCCCAGAAAGATCCTCTGCATCTGCGAGATGCTAATTGCTGAAGGGATTGTCTGCCGATAAAGCAGCCTCATCCCGTCTCTCCTGTAACCAATACTCTACCCCCGGTTGCTCCACGAAGCGTGTCGAGATGGCGGCGCCGACTTCTCGCATGGCCACGATCGTCGCCCGATTCAGCGCTTCCTCCTTGTTGTCCAGCTCCGCCTTGCCGTAACCGCTCACGGGCCATTCCGTGACGAGCTCGCCATCGGGCTCGTAGAGCATGAGCCGATACTGCATCCATACCTCGACGAACTCGTCATTCCCGCCAACCGGAACCTCGAACTCGAATTTCTCCAGTTCAGGTCTTAAGACACCGTCGAGACGAAATAGATCCATCGAAGTCAGCGGTACTTCGTCTACTGGGCGTGTCTCGAGGAACATCGTGCCGAACAGCCCGGCGAGCATGAGTTCGTTGGCATTGCCGAGATGAATCGTCCAGGTCGTCTGCTGTGGGATCTCCTCAAAGTACTCGTAGCTCAGAAGCGCCTCATCGAACAGCAGACCTACACGCACCGGGAGCTGTTGAACGAGCGGCGGTGGAAAATCGGCCTCAATGGTCACGACGGAGGCGCATCCTGTGAGCCACATGCCCACGAGCACCCCAGGCAGGTAACAAAACGCGCTGCGATGGCGGCTCTTCCCCATAATTTCCATTGTACGACCTGATCTACGAATTAATAGACAAATTTCATCCGCTCCGATCATTTCGCGGACCCTTGTTATTATGACCAATCGAATAGGCCGAAAATTCTACTGCTGCTCCACTCTATATGGCTTCCAGACGGCCCGCGGCTGTTTAGAGGCCCACGTCGGATGTGCGCTCTGCGTCCAGCTCTAGGTCGAATTGGATCGTCACGTCGCGGCCTACCCAGTCCGTATTCGTCCAGTCCCCCTGGCCGATCCCGTAATCAAGCCGTGAGATTACGATCTCACCCGACATCCGCGCACGTGTGCCTTCGCTCGTAAACGTGAACGGTACGAGGACAGACCGGGCCTGATCGCGAATCGTCAGCACGCCTAGGGCCTCGAGCTGACCCGTGCCGAGGTCACGAACTTCGGTCGCCCGAAACATCGCCTCCGGCCATCGCGCAACGTCGAAGAGATCCGTACTGCGCAGGATCTCATCGCGGTCGTCGTAGTCGGTGTTGATCGAGTTCACGTCGACTATGACCGTCAGTTCGCTCAACGTAAGGTCGCCCCGATCAAATTGAATCTGGACATCAAACTCATCGAATTTTCCCGTGAATTCAGCGCCTTGCTGGAGCGCCTGGAACCTCAGGCTGCTCGTATCGAGTACCTGCCAGGAAGGCGGTTCCTGTCCCAGCATCGGGGCACTCATCCCGGCGCAGATGAGCATTAACAAGATTCTGGTCACGAGCGTCCTCTAGCCGATCCGGGGAGCATGCGTCTCAAGACGTCATCCTTGGCGACAAAGTGGTGATAGAGTGCGGCGCCGGCATGGACGCAGACGATCGCAGCAAGGGCCTTGAACAGAGTGCTGTGGATGAATTTCAGCGCGTCGGCAAGTTCCTGCCGTGGTGCGATTAAGTCGGGCCATGTGAACAGACCGAAGTAGCTGACCGGTGTGTTCAGAGCTGAGGACATGATCCATCCGGTTAGCGGGAGAGTGAAGATCAGTAGATACATCAGATCGTGGGACGCTCGGGCGACTAGTCGTTGATAACGTGGTTGGTCGAGTGGGGTTGACGGCCGCGGGTTGGATAGCCGCCAGATTAATCGCAGGATCGCGAGTCCGAAAACGGTCATGCCGAATGACTTGTGCCGGGCGAGAAGTTCGAGTTGCTCGAACAACGAAGCCTCAGCGGCCATTCGAGCCAGGGAAAGCTGACCGATGACGAGGCCGGCGATGACCCAGTGGAGAATTTGCGCCACGGGACCGAAGCCTGTCTCGGTGTTCCTAATCTGCATACGCAGCGGCCAGCGTAAAGGTGATACTTTCGGCGAGAATGGTAGCACGCGCGTGTCTTGCCGGCGGCTCTATTCCGGCGGGAATGTTGGCTCACATGGAGTTGTTCGACGAACTCGCGGAGAGCGCCCCGCCGGTCCTGATCTTCAGAAACTCGCTGCGCCGAGCGACTGTCTAAAGGCCATCCAGGCCGAATGTCTTCTGCACGGATAAGCGGAGGCGTCGTCCGACCGCCGGGAATCCCACCGCCTCCTCGTATCTCGTGTCCCGGACATTGTCGATCGCGAGCATCAAGCGAATGGCGTTCGCGAACTCCCAGGACACCGCCAGATCCAGCCGGGAGTAGCTCGACAGGTTCTGTTCTCCGGTCGGTATCGAGGAGTCGAACCGCTCACCAACGTACTGCCAGCCGGCATGGGCGGAAAGAGAGTCGGTATGCTTCCATACCATGCCGAGACCGGCGCGCAGATCGGGGCGCTGGTGCAGATTAGCCGTGCTATCCAGTACGTCGATATCGGTATAGGTCGCATGGGCCGACAATCGCAGCCGGTCGGTCGGCTGATATTGGCCCCCGAGTTCGAACCCGTTCGTGTTCACACGGCTTCTGTTGACCGTGCTGAACGTGTCGAAGTCGAAATCGATCAGGTCATCGAACCGCTGTTGAAAAGCCGCGATCTGCCAGTGCAGCGTTCCCTCTAGGAATTGCAGGTCGAGACCCAACTCCCGGCTCGTGACGACCTCTGGCCGAAGACTCGGGTTGCCCACGAGCGGATTTGCGAGCGCGAACAGGCTGGGGAGCTTGAAGGCGTTTCCCCAGCCAAGTCGCACGCGCAGGTGATCACCGGGGAATCCGTACTCCAGCGTGACGTTACCCGTCGTTTCGCGTCCCGCCTGATCGGTATCGTCCGTCCTGATGCCGGCGATGAGGCCGATGCCGGTCCCCGAATCCACAGCCAACTCCGCATACGCGCTCAGGTCATCGCGGGAAAGCGAGTAACCCGTTGGAAGAGCGAACTCTGAGCCGAACATAACGACCCCATTACTATCGCCATCCTCTTCTTGATAACCGATACCCATCGCTAGATCGATGATGCCGGTCAGTTCGGAGTGAACGAATAGATTCAGCGCCGCGCGCGAAAAATCGCTGTCGCTGCGATTGGCCGGGATACCCGCACCGACGCCCGGCGCGACTCCGGGCGAGGCCGTATGTTCCTCATGACCGTAGGTCGTCACGGTGAGGTGCAGGTCCGTGCGTGGCGAGAGGTGTGACCGCAACGCCAGGCTTAATGCGTTGTCGCGGGTATCTCGGCTGGCTAAGCTCCGGATGACAGCCAGTCGTGAGCCGCCGCTGCTGTCCGGAAATCCATTCGATTCCGCCGACGCATAACGTGCGTAGAGCGAGATGCTCGTGCGTTGCTCTGGAGCCAGATCCAGTTTGGCCGTGACGGAGTCACCGTCGAACCGATCGGGAGACCCGGTGCCGCCGTCCGCGAGCATGCGAACACCCAGGCTGAAACGATTGGCCGCCCCGACCGGGCCGCCAACACGAAATCCGCCCCGCTGATAGTCGTCGTTTCCGATCTCCGCATCGACGACAGTAGTCAAAGTATCCGTGCCGCCGTGCGTCACAACGTTGATCGCGCCGCTGAGCGCATCTGAGCCATAAACGGCGGAGGAGGGCCCCCGGAAAACTTCAATGCGTTCGATGTCGTCGAGATTCAGTGTAGAGAAATCGAACGAGCCGCCGCGCGTATTCGTTGGATCGTTGACCTGAACGCCATCGATCAGTACGGACGTGAAATTGGGCTCGCCCCCGCGAAGAAAGACCTCGCCCACGTTGCCGCGGCTGCCGGGTAGATTTACGTGGACGCCAGGAACGGCGGCAAGAAGGTCTAGCACGTCGCTGTCGTTGCGTGCCTCGATCGTTACGGTATCGAGTACGGTCGTGGCACGCGGTTGGCTCGAGCTGCCCGGAATACGCGTGCCGGAAACAACCAGCGTCTCGAGTGCGTCGGCATTTTCCTGTGCAAAGATTACAAGAGGCGAAGAGCCAGCTATCAGCAGCGTGGTCGCCATAAGGTGGAATAGCGTGTTGGACCGGTCGCGAACGGTCGAGCCCACAGCGATCTCGCAGTGTTCATTATTCAGACCCGGTCATTGTAGCCGTATTGCCCGTCTGGGAGGGTGGGTGCTGCAACTGACTGTAATATCTCATGGTGGGTCCCGGTATAGGGGGCAGGTCACTGCGCTCGCGGGCAATCTAGGTCGAGTGCGAATATCCCCTACAACCCCAACACCCGCGCCGGTGAACCTCCGACTATATTGCCAGGCCTGTAGGGGATTCTCACGCTCGACCTTAACCGCCGATATCGGCTCTCATCCGGCGTAGTGCGCTGTGCATGGCCCATTTAGTCCATTTCTCGCTCCGGCTATTGGTGAATACGAACGGTAATCGTGGGGCTTGGCTGGTCGCCCTGGTGAGGAAGTATTGCAGGGCATTGCTCCACTGGACGAGTTTGGTCTTGCCGGTCTTAGATTTCCCGAATTGAATACCGTGCGGCGTGATCTGGGCCTGTGGGAGTTCACGCGCCTCTGTCGGTCGCATGACACCCTCTTTTCTAGCCCATTCCCATTCCGCCCCGCGGGCGATTATTGAATTCTTCCTCGGATACGGTGCCGTTGCCATCTGTGTCCCAGGCCTCCAGCCGCCGCGGCGCCTGGTTCTCGGTGATGTTGGGTGCGGCAAGCAGCTCCTCGAGCGTGAGCGCGCCGTTGCTGTCGCTGTCGATGGTGGCGAAATTCTGGCCGCCCATGCCCTGCGCCGAAGCCACCTGTGCCGCACATGCCGCCAGTAGCCCCGCGAGAAAAATCGCTGTCTTGCTCATTCGAATATCTCCATTCAGTTTACATATTTAGTTGAGGATTGTTTTGAAAATTATGTAAATGAGTTTGCTAGAAGAGCAATTCCTAATGCAGATACCATAACCCATATTAAAATTTTTAGATTAGTGAACTTGCTTTTTCCCCATTCTATTTTGTCATCCCTTTCCTTTTGTTTTGATGACGCCCTGAATTTTCCAATATAAAAGAAAATTGCCAGTGATAGGGCAATTATTACCCCAAAAACAATCGTATTTAAATCCACTAACGACTTCTTAATTTAGCAAGTAATCTGAGCATTTCTAAATAAAGCCATATCAAAGTTACCATCAGAGAGAAAGCGCCAAACCACTCCATGTATTTGGGCGCGCCTTGCTCCGCGCCTTGTTCTATGAAGTCAAAATCTAGTACTAAGTTGAGTGCTGCAATAGCAACGACAAAAAGGCTAAAACCGATGCCGAAAAGTCCGTTAGAGTGAATAAAACCTATGCCTGCAGAGCCAAACATGTTCATTACAAAACTAATCAAGTAGAGAACGCCGATCCCCATGGTGGCAGAGACGATCATCAGTCGAAAGTTTTCAGTAGGTTTGATAATTCCTAACTTATAGAGCAAGAGTAGTGAAGCAAGCGTGCCCAATGTTAGCCCCGTAGCTTGAATGACTATGCCGGGGAATTGAGATTCAAAAATAGCAGAAATTCCGCCCAGGAAAAGTCCTTGTAAAAGAGCGTAAATAGGAGCCGTTACTCCTGCCCAGTGTTTTTTAAAAATGGTTACGAAGG
>CAYXNS010000037.1:12447-27106 GCA_964466315.1 uncultured Gammaproteobacteria bacterium | reverse complement strand
GGCGCCCCGGATTCCATCGGTCGGAGATCCTCGAAGTCAATCCTTACGCTGGCACTTATCCGAATTCGGCGTATCTTCCGGAGCGGGCTGCCGGTGGGCCGGCTCAGCAAGTGGTGTGGAATTTTACTTCCGTTCAACCCAATAGTTTCTCGAGCCGCAATATCTCCGGCGTTCAACGTCTTGCGAACGGTAATACCTTGGGAGTGTCGGGTCGACATGGCCACGTGTTTCAAGTCACACCCGAAGGTGAGGTCGTCTGGGAGTACATCGTGCCGATCGTGCGTGGGACCAGCGAGGATGCGGAGCCAGGCGAGATCTACAAGACCGTCATGTCAGACACCGAGGACAATTCCATCTTCACCGCGACCTGGATCGCGCCGGGTCACCCTGGGCTCGCGGGCAGAGACCTGACGCCCCAAGGCGCAATAACCGATATAATGACCCGGTAACGGAATGCTAATCTCCGGTTGGACGCCAGCGATGCATGCGCAAACGCTGAAACTCTTGAGCCTTGTTGGCACGCTCGGTCTGGGCAGCCAGTCTGCAATGGCACACCATTCCGTAGCGGCGAATTTCGACCCGACCGTCCGCGTTGAGATTACGGGAACGCTCACAGCATTCCACCTGCGAAATCCTCATACGCATCTGGAGGTCGACGTCGTTGAGGAAGACGGTAGCGTCACCCATTGGTTGGTCGAATGGGGCACCAAAAACGATCTCATCCGGCGCGGTGTCGACGTTGACAGAATCAGGGAAGGAGAAGAGGTCACGATTACCATGGTGCCGAGCCGGCGTCTCGAACACGTGGGTTATGCGAGGAGCATGACTCTCTCCGACGATTCCACGATTCGAGATTGCGGCTACACCGCATTTCGCGAGGCGCTTCGAAACGAGGAAGAAGTCGATTGCGATGCGCCCGAGCGCTAATGAAGCGGCTGGCTGATCGTCGCCAGAGGCTCAGTGCGATCTGTCTTGTACCCGCGTTGGCTCTCGCGCTGCTGACGATCGTTATCGCACAACCCAGCGAACTCGATGGCGCGTGGATGCAGCTATCCGCCGAGAGGCCACCGGTTGAGCTAACGCCTGCCGGTCAGGAGGCTGTCGCGAACTATGTACCGTTAAGAGACGATCCCGACCTTCGCTGTAAACCCGCGAGCATGACGAACGTCATCGGCATCCCCGATCCGCCGTTCGAGATTCGCCTGCACGATGACTACGTGGAGATCAACCATGAGTACATGGATGTCAAGCGTCAGGTGCCGCTCGACCTCGGGCTGCGCTTGGCGGATGCGCCCCACACCGTGCCCGATCATCCTCATCTGGGCCGCTCTATCGGCCGCTACGAGGGTGACACGCTCGTGATCGAGACTGGTAGTCTGGAAGAAGGTTTTGTGGATACGCTCGGTCAGATGTACCCCCAGTCGGCACAGATGCGTACCGAAGAAAGATTCAGGGCCGACGGGGATTCGCTATACGTCGACATCACGCACACCGATCCGTCGATCTATGCCGAACCGTTCACCATGAGCTTCGAGTTCTTCCGCGTGGACTTCGAGATACTCGAGTTCGGCTGCACCATTGAGGCGGCCAACTACGATGACCGGTTGTGATCGGAAAATCGGCCGACTAACGCGTACCGACTGACTGCGGCAGCCTCGTAGCTTCCCGCAGGATCATCACTGCGACCGAAACGTCAGTCGGAGACCAGACTAAACTGTTGCACTCTGCGGCCGTAGTTCGTCTCGGCAACGTACAGGTTGCCGGCCGAGTCCGTGGCTATCGTGTGGCCGTGAATGAAATTCCCCAGAAGATGCCCGGGGCGTCCGAACGTCGACAGCGTCTCGCCACTCTTGTGATCGAGTATGTGCACCTTCTCCTCGGCGCCGTTCATGACGTAGAGATAGCGTTGCTCCTCGTCCGGTGAGAACGTCACCCACCAGGCAGTTCCGCGCAGGACCGGATCCTCGACAAAACCGTCGGTGCGCGCGATGTGGATGTCGCGGACGTGGTTGCCCATCCTGTCGAATACCTGGACGCGACTGCCCTGGCGGTCGCAAACGTAGACCAAACCCTCGTTACTGATCTCGATGCAGTGCACGACGCTCGAAAACGTCCCCGGCGTCGCGGCTGCCCGCTCGGCGGCCGTGGCGTGGCTCCCCCATTGGCGAAGATAGTTGCCTTCTTTGTCGAAGACGACGACGCGCTTGTTGCCATAGCCGTCCGAGATGTAGATGTCGCCCGTGTCCGGGTCGACCACGGCACCCGAGGGGCGGTTGAGCCGGTCGCGGCGCTGGTTCGTGAATTCCGCCTCCATCGAGCCGTCAGCCGTATCGAAGAGGCCTTTCGTGCCGATCTGCAGCAGCAGTTCGCCGTCGTGGCTGTAGCCCTGGACGATGGCGTCTCCGTTACCCGCGACCCAGAGGTTGTCTTCGGCGTCGAAGCTGCAGCCGTGCACGTCCGTCGGCACGACATCTGGGTCACCCCAGGAGTTAACGACTTCTCCCGCCTGATCGAACATCACGAACGTCGGCACGGGGATATTCGTCTGTGCCTCCTCATCCGTGATATTGCTCCGATCGACGATCGCGATGTGATCGTGAGAATCCACGCAGACGCCGCCGATCTGGGCGAGGATCCATTTGTCCGGAAGCGGTTGTGGCCAGGTCGGATCGACCTCGAACCGGGGTTGAGCTTGGGTGCCTAGCGTCCAAGCCGACATAAGCAATAGCAGGGCTACCGTGTTGCGCATTACTCTCTCCTCCAGAATTTTGCGGCTTTGAATGCCGCTATTCTCCAGATGCCCGGGATACCGGTGTGGTTGGTCGTGCATTCTACTCGATATACTTGAAATTGACGCTTCCAGATTGGATTCATTGCTAGTCGTTAAGATTGGCCGGATAGCGAGCGAGATTCAGCCCCTCCCGAGCCCGATACGGCGGGTCGGTGGCTAAAACAGGAGACGACTTCATGATACATACGAGTATTCCGGTGCTGCTGGCGTCCTTCTCCGGTGTCGCGACGGCGCACCACTCGTTCGGCGCGTTCTTCGATATCGATAACGTCGGCGAGATCGAAGGCGAACTCGTAGAAGTTCACTGGATCAATCCGCATGTCACGTTCACGGTCCGGTCCGACGACGGCGACATCTGGAACATTGAAACGGCACCGGTCAACCGCCTGCAGCGACTCGGGCTTGCCGGGACGGTTGCGGCAGGCGACCGTGTCGGCTTCTACGGCGCGTTCTCGCGTATCGGCAGGAACGAGATCCTCGCGATCGATATGACGATGCCCGGCGGTGATATCGTTCTACTCGATCCCGGTTTGACGGGCCGCTTCGGGCTGCGGAGTCGAGTCGCCGAGGGCGGGGCCGCTACCGCGGCGGAAGCCGATACTGGCTCCGACGAGCCGCAAGGCATCTACCGCGTATGGTCGCGCGCACGCGGTCCTGACGATCTCGATTCCGAGCGTACCTTCACGCCTGCCGCGCTTGCCGCCAGAGAAGCGTGGGATCCCGTCGCCGACGATTCCGCGCTGCGCTGCATCGCGCCGGGCATGCCTGTCGTGATGGATACGCCGTTTCCGATCGCGTTCGAAGAAACGGACGGAGGCGTGGTGCTCCGGATCGAGCAGTGGGACGGCGTGCGAACTATCCACATCGGTAGCGCCCCGGATGCCGCCGGGCAACCCGACTCGCCGATGGGCTACTCCGTCGGCCGCTGGGATGGGCGCACCTTGATCGTGGAGACTTCGAGCATCAGTTGGCCCTACGTCGATGAGTTCGGTACGCCGAAGAGCGGCGACTACCGGATCGTCGAACGCTTCGTCTTCAACGAGAGCAACCTGCGAATGACTTGGGAAGCGACGGCGGTCGACTCCTCGACCTATGAAGGCCCCGCGTTCCTCGGGCGCGCCGGCTATGAGTGGATTCCGGGTGAGGAGATCAAACCGTACGACTGCACAATCGCAGCCGAAGTGGAGTAGGGTGCGCGTGGACGTGTCTGCGGATACCATTTGTCGAACGAGTAAATTATAGGATGCGCCTGATATGAGGTTTCTGCCGCTTGCCGCGAGTGTTTTTCTAACGCTGATCTGGACGGGTGCTTCTGCCCAGGACCGGCCGAATGTTCTACTCATCATCGTTGATGACCTTCGTCCGCTCGTCGGCAGCTACGGAGACGATCTCGCTCACACGCCCAACATAGACGAACTGGCCGCTAGCGGAGTCGTGTTCGAGAACGCCTTCGCCTCCGTGCCGGTCTGTGGCGCATCCCGCGCTTCGTTATTGTCGGGCCGTAAGCCCACGACCAATCGGTTTCTGACTTTCAATTCCCGGCTGGATCGGGATTTGCCTGAAGCACCGAGCCTGCCGGGTTGGTTCCGAGATCACGGTTATTACACACTGGCTAGCGGTAAGGTCTTCGACAGCACGATGGACTCGCCTGAATCCTGGGACGAACCTCTGTGGAGTCCGCAAGGCGAGTGGACGAGTTCAGCTGAGTGGGACGAACGCGGGGAGCATATTCAGCGGGCCTATCTGGATAATCCTGAGGGTGTCACCGGGCCCGCATTCGAGCGTCTCGACGTCGACGACAGCGACTATCCGGACGGTAAGATCGCGGACAAGACCGTCGAAGACCTGCGTCGAATGACCGAGATGGACCAGCCGTTCTTCTTGGCCGTGGGGTTTCGCAAACCGCATCTGCCGTTCACGGCGCCGGCAAAATATTGGGATCTGTACGATCCTGCTGACTTCGAGCTGCCGGCGACCTACTTCGAGGTAGCGGTTGGCGTGCCTCCCCATCACGTTCACACCTCATTCGAGCTACGTCGTCGGTACTCGGGAATCCCGGACGACTTGCTCCCAGAGTCCCAAGCTATAAACCTGATCCACGCCTATCGCGCCGCCGTCAGCTACGCGGACGCGCTGGTCGGAAAAGTTCTCGGAGCGCTCGAAGACCAGGGGCTGGCCGATGACACGATCGTGGTTCTCATCGGCGATCATGGCTGGAACCTCGGTGAGCAGACGATGTGGACGAAGAACAATTTGTTCGACATCGCGCTCCACACACCGATGATCATTCGCGATCCGAATCGAACGAGCGGACGGGCAGCCGCGATTACGGATTTCCTCGATCTCTTCCCAACGCTCACCGAATTGGCCGGCCTGCCTGCGCCGGAAGAACTCGACGGGCTGAGTCTCGTTCCCGTGCTCGAGGATACGAGCCAATCGGTGAGGGCCGTGTCGTTTAGCCGCTGGTTCGACGCCGAGTCGGTGCGTACGGAACGGTATCGGTACACCGAGTGGCGCACCGAGGACGGGGAGATCACGGATCGTATGCTGTTTAACCTCAGCACCGATCCCGATGAGACCGAAAGTGTTGCTGGGCTCGCCGAATACGACGACGTCATACGCGAGCTTAGCGCGTTAATCACGGCCGATGAGAGTTTCGTGGAATGGGGACCGCTAGTCCGGCGGAACGTGGCCACTCGAGTTCCATAATTGAAAGAACATCAATAAGAATTGAGGGGGCAGCGTGGATCCAGCGACGGCTGTTACGACTAATCCTTTGCTCGCGCTCGTCGCCTTCTTGGGCGTCATCGTGCTGCTGCTCTTTCTCATTGCGAAGTGGAAGTGGCATGTCTTTCTGTCACTACTCATCCCGCTCCTTTTTTTCGGTGTGATACCGGGTGTACAACAAAACAACTTCATCGAGGCGTTCGAAACCGGATTCGGATCCACACTCGGCTCGATAGGGGTTGTCATCGTCCTAGGCTCGATCATTGCCGAGGCATTACGCCACACCGGTGCGATCGAGACGATTACTCGAACGATGGTCAAGGCCGTGGGCCCCAAACGCATGCCGTTGGCGTTAACGCTCACGGGATTCGTGCTCGGTGTGGCCATTTTTTCCGACGTGGCCTACGTCATTCTCAATCCCCTTGTGCATTCGGCAGCCAAGATGATGGGCGTAACCGTCAGCGTCATGTCCATCGGTCTCGTCAGCTCGCTCCAGCTTACGCACGCCATCGTGCCGCCGACGCCAGGTCCGCTGGCCGCGGCTGCGCTCGTCGGCGCCGATATCGGCAAGACGATCATCTTCGGCAGCATCGCGTGCTTGTTCGGTTCGCTGGCCGGTTGGATCTGGGGGCAATACATCGTTGGCCCGCGAATCGCGACGCCACCATCGGACGACTTTGCGGGCGAGAATTTTCTGGCGGAAGATGTGGAAGGAAAATTACCAGGTATATTAGCATCTTATGCGCCAATTCTCGTGCCAATTCTATTAATCTCCGCGCAAAGCGTGTCGCGGCTCTTTCTGGAGGAGGGGCACGTCATTCGAACCGGTCTCGCCTATATCGGTTGGCCGGTGGTCGCGCTCAGTGTCGGCGTATGGCTCGCATACCGGAACATCAAGACACCCGAACAGCGGAAGGACTCGAAGAATGCCTGGGTGGAGGAGGCGCTCAGGGTGTCTGCGATGATACTCGTCGTCACCGGTCTCGGCGGCTCGCTGAGTGAGATCCTCAAAGCGACGCCCGCCGTTACCACGATCAGCGAGTTCTTTTCCACGTACGGGCTGCCGGCGATCCTGTTGCCGTTCGTCATCGGCATTATCGGTAACATGATCACGGGTTCGACGACCGTAGGCGTCATCACAGCCGGATCGCTGGTCGCGCCGATGCTAGGCAGCCTCGCGCTCTCGCCGGAGGCCGCGATGCTCGCAGGCGCCAGCGGCTCGGTCATGATCAAGTACGTGAATTCGAGTTACTTCTGGGTCTGCACATCGTTGAGCCGTGTCCCCGTCAACGATGCGATTCTCGGTTATGGCGGGGCGACGTTCGTCGGCGGCATCTTCTCGTTCCTGACAGTTTGCGCGATGTGGGCTATGGGTATTATCTAGGTCCGGCAGACTCGTCCGGACATCAATACGGAAAAAAATGTGTCTGACACCAAGTACAAGATTCTCTTCTTCGGTGCCTCTTACGGTTCGCTGTTCGGCGTGAAGGCCGCACTTCGACGGCTGGCTCGCGAAAAACCGGGAGCCGGCACCACCGGCCGGTACTGGAGGAGAGTAATGCAGCTTCTAACTATTCTGCGATGGGTTCTCAGCGTCGGCAGTATCGTTGCGTTGATGTTACCTCTGACCGTGCTCGGTCAAGACGCTCACGTTCCCGAATTGGATGGAATCTGGGAATTGAACCGCGGCTGGACGAACCACCCCGACGATAATCCGGACACCTACACCCGAACCGACTTTCGCGCCTACACGCGGCCGGAAGTACTTGCAGTCTGGGATGAGCGCGACCCGCTGAGCGACCCGAAACTGCTGTGTCAGCCGCCGACCGTGTCTTCGGCCATGTCGGGGATACACGCGATTGCGATCGACCAGTCGGGCGAGCACGTTATTCTGTTCGCCGAAGCTTTCGACATCGTGCGCACGGTCTATATGGACGGCCGTGAACATCTCGCTGTCGATACGCCGCACACGAATCTCGGGCATTCCATCGGCCGGTACGAGGGTGAGACGCTGGTCGTCGATACGACGCATATAACGGCCGGTTGGAATATCGGGCCGGGTGGTCCGCCGCACAGCGATCAGCTACATGTCGTCGAACGTTACCGCGTTATCAACGACGGCAAGCTGTTGGAGCAGGCGGTTACCGTTACGGATCCATTGACTCTTACGCAGCCGGTCACCTATGTTCAGCATGAGCGGCGAGCGTCGCTTCACGAACTCGTTCCCTACGACTGCATGCCGCTGAATACGGACCGTGGCGCCGAGATGACACCGGAAGAATTCTATACGCCGAAGGAATAGTTGCACTCGTATCAGCTAAGGAGAATCATATGAAATCCTGGCGTCTATTTTTTGACTCGATCCTCATCGCACTGGTTACGCTGGTCATTCCAGCCTGGAACGCACAAGCGCAGGATATACCGGCACCGGTCTACCAGGTCGATCCCTTCTGGCCGAAAGTACCGCTGCCGAATGCCTGGCTGATTCAGGGCGTGCCCACGATGACCACCGACGATCGTGATCATGTCTGGGTCATCAGCCGGTCGGATGATCTTCGGCCCGACGAGTCGATGGCGACGTTCGACCCGCCACGCGGAGACTGCTGCGTCGCGGCACCGGACATCCTCGAGTTCGATCAGGAGGGTAATCTCATCAATGCCTGGGGCGGCCCCGGTCATCATCCGCTCTGGCCCACGCGTCCGCAGACGATCATCGTCGACAGCGAGTTCAACGTCTGGGTATCCGCGCTCGGCCAGGGCGAAGGATTGATGAAGTTCACGCGCGAAGGTGAGTTTCTCTGGGACTTCCCGCATCGTGGCCCGAAGCCGGCGCCAGGTGAGACACCCTTGCCGCGAAACTTCCAGGACAATCAGGAGGTCGAGATTTTGAGGAACGGGGTCTTCAACTTCGCGCTCGATGAAGAGGAACGCGAGATCTACATCCTCGAAAACGGCAAGCGTGTCCTCGTCTACGATATGGATAATGGCGAGTACAAGCGCGGCTGGGGTGGCCGCGGCAAGCCGCTCAGCGAGATCGACAACGGTCCAACGCCCTCTTACGACTGGGACGGCGGCCCCCCACCGGATATGGATGGATTTGCCCCGGCCGTACATTGCATCATGATTTCAGACGATGGTTTGGTCTACGTCTGCGAGCGCGGCATGAACCGTATTCAAGTTTTTTCCAGGGCCGGCGAATACGTTTCCGAGATCATGGTGGCGCCCAACACGCCGGCTCGCGGCCCGATCTGCGGCGGGCCCGGCAGCAATGAGTGGCCGATGTGCGGAACGACCTACAATCTCGCATTTTCCCATGACGACAACCAGCAGTTTGTGTTTGTCGCCGACGGCACGAACCACCGCGTCTGGATTCACGACCGGTTTAGCGGCGAGCACATCGGCCAGTTCGGAAGCCCGGGTCGGAACGCCGGACAACTCTACTGGATCGACGGCATCGCTTCGGACTCGGAAGGTAATATCTACACGGGCGAAGTATTGACAGGCAAACGGGTACAGAAATTCGTGTTGCAGAACGGTGACTGACGCTTAGGACACCGTCATAAAGACGAATCAAGCGATGCCGATACTCGTGGGTTTCGAGGAGGTCGAGAGCTATACCGGACCAGCTCGCAGCTAAAGACCAGGTGAGCGCGCGGTTGCTACAGATATTGACCCGTCTCGGTTAGGTCGAGTCGTCAGCCGAAGATCTTGCTGTAGACCTTGTCGTTAAAGCCAACTAGGAGCGTTTTTCCGACGCGCGCGGTAGGTGCTCGTAGATTACCGGTTGGGCCCAGCATCGCATTCACTGCATCGGCCGACAGTCTGGACGCAATCGCAAACTCCTGGACTTTCTTGCCCTTCGCGACGAGCAGGCGCGACGAATTCTTGAGCAGTGCTCTAGCATCCTTATCCTGCAGTTTTCTGCTGGCGGAGACCTGTTCGCCGATCGTAATTTTTTTTGCCGCCAGAAACTTGGCGGCTCGGGTACAACTGGTTCACCCGTTGCGGTGGTAGTACCAGGCTACTTTCTTGGCCATGGGGCCTCTCCCATCAGTCGTTGAGATCGCTATCGATTCGGTAGTTGAAACAGCCGGCGCTTACCGGATTCCCCCGGCTAGTGTTTCGCCAGCTAAGTATCGGCATTATTAATCGTCCTCTTCGAGAAAGCTCTCGAAATCGCCGAAGTTAAGGTAGTCGCCCGAGCAGCTGATCTCGCTGAGTTCCCAGTGGGAAGGTGCCAGACGATAGTAGAGGGTCTCCGCGACCCACGGCTCGGCAAGAGCGACAGGATCCTCCATCGTAATGTCGATCTCGAGGTTCAGGTTGTCGATGCGACGGAAGACTTCCGTGACCCGTAACTGATCGCTGTGTTGATACCCTGAGCGATCGAGCCAGGTCCGCGCATCGATACCGACCGTGGTCACGACGAAGGTGGTGTCGTCCGTCCACTCGCCGGCCGAATTTCCGAACCAAAGCACGTCCGGGTCGTCCGGGTTTGTGCGGCCGTCGGTGTAGATGCGGCGGATCACGTGATCGTACTCGTAGAGCACAATCGTCTCTTTCGTCGTGTACACGATCTCGAACGGGTAGGGATGGAAATAAACGCGCGGTACACCCGGTGGGTAGCAACGAGTGAGAACGGGGTCGTTGGTCTCCGCGAGCGCGAACCCACCCGCGTTCGAGTTTTTCGCCGTCGCAAACGCCGCTTGCCCCCATTCCGTGAGCCACGGCGGTTCGGGTGTCCACGTGGAGCCGCTACGGAATCGACCTTCGGGACTGATACGCGTCCATACGCCGGAGAGATCACGCGCAGGTGCCGGCCCGTCCTCATGAGGTGTCATGTCGGTCGGTATGCCAGTTCCAAATTGCGCGAGGGCGGCTCCCGAGAAACAGACCGCGGCCGTGAGAATCAGCGAGAGCGACTTGGCTGAGCGCATCAATCCAGAACTTCCCAGAGCGGAATATTCTCGCCGTCGGGCATGATGATCTCGTTGATCACGACCGAGTGACCGCTATTTCTTGCGGAGCGTCCGGAGATCCGGATCTCGTCTCCCGGCTGCAATGTCTGCTTCGTCCAGCCGCCCCTCGCCATCTTATTCGGCGCCGTCATCTCGCCTTGCCAGCGCTCGATTTCCCCATCCGCGCTCGTGATGTCGAAGTAAATCTGTACGTGCGGATTGATGAATTTGAATTCAGTAACGGTCGCCTCGAGTGTGACCTGCTCGTTGCCGTAGGCAGCCCGGCCATGATGCGCGGACGCGACCGCGCCCATAAGTAGCGTAACCACGCCTGCCATACAGAGGCCTAATGCTTTCGTTCGCATAAGCTTTAACTCCCTCAGAGATTATTCTGCGTGTATTGCCTATTGTAGAGCGATGGGCGGTCCACCGTCATCACTCCAGGCGGCCGTCTCGGCTTAAAACGTGACGATTTTGTAACGGAAACGGGGCCCTTGATCCACGCCCGGCGGCGGTTGGTGCCGCTTACCGTTTCGAGCGCGTGGCGGGTATTGCGATTGCTACCGGATGTTGTCGTGATGTAGAGGCTCGACGAGATGTTCCAGGTCGCGCTCGATACACGGCGGTGCCTCGACGATCTCGACATCGGTCAGGTGCGCGATCCTCGTTCGAAGCTCCCAGGGCTCGGCTAAGACTTCGGGATCGTAAGCCGTTGCCCGCCACTCCAGCGTGTCGCCCACCCTGTTGAGTCTCTCGATGACTCTTAAATCAGTCGTGTGGAAAGAGCCGTCGTCCGTCAGCCAGGTGTCGTTATTGAAATTGACGGTCTCGACGACGAGCGTATCGTCCTCCCACCAGCCTATTGCGTCGCCGAGATATCCGGGTTCGACATCGGTCCGGTGCGGTCGTCCGTCAACGGGAACGATACGGAAGAAATTGCCGGTGTAGTCGTCATAGAGAAAAATGATCTCGGTGGGGGTCTGTACGATCTTGTCGGGCGGTCCGATACGCGGCACGCCCGGTGCAAAACAGCGCAGCACCGTGTCTTCTTCGACCTGGCGTTCTTCGAGGTCGTTTACGATCGCCATGACCTCCGGCCGATAGGTCGGGCGGTCCCCGGCTTGAACACCCGGAGGGTTGCTGTCGCAGCCCCTGACGCAGATCGATGCGCCGAATTGAACTGGTGCCACGAAGTCGATACCAGCGCCGTTGTCCCAGGTGCCGGACAGGTCGGAGCGTGCATCCTGTTCATACGACATCTGAGCAACGGCTGCGTTCATCAACAGAATAAGACTTGACAGCACGGCGATCGTCGTCACTGTCTCAGGCGCAACCTTTACCTTAGTCATATCGCTTCTCCGAAGCCTGCATCCCGATGGTATGCGGATCATTCCGCAGCTAACTGATAGTAATGTCCGTCGGCGTACGTAATCTTCAGGATATAGCCGAGAGTGGCTGTTCCATCTCGGGCGGTATGTATCCGTACCGTAACGGGTCGTCCGTCTCCGATCATCAGTTCTTTAGTCAGCCCGGCCTTGCGCAGCATCGACGTCGGTAACAATTCCAGATGCCAGCTTACGACGTCGCCGGCTTCGTCCGTGACATCCAGGAAGAGATAGCTATGTGGATTGATCCACTCCATGTCCGTGATAACGCCCGTTATCTCGATCGGATTGTCGGTGCGAAACTCGGCCGCTAGCGAGTGGTGGGCCGAGACTCCGAGTGGAGCCAGTAGCAATGTGAGTGTCGTCAGGACACTAAAGCTCTTGTAATTCATGGCGCACTTCCGCGCTGTTAGGCCACCACAGGAGACGTCGGCGTTGCAGCGGGGCCATGTGCCGTGCGGGCTCGACTGAAACTTGCGCCGGTGCAGCTGTCTCAGGCGGCTATTGTCTAGTCTGACGCGCACGCTCGCGGCGCTCCGCTTCGATCGCTAACTTATCGGCGACCAGGGAATCGATGATCTCAGTGCCGTCGGCCATGATGATTTTCTCCAACCAAATGGAGTTGCTGCCAGAAGTCGCGGGGTTGCCGATCGCCGTAATGATCTCTCCGGGGACGAACATGTCGTCCGTCCAGCCCCGCCGGGCCAGCGACAATTTGCCCGGCCCCCGGCCCCTCGACAACCCAGTGTTTGATTTCGCTGTTCTCGTTCATCACGTCAATATAAAGTCTGGCGTGGGGATTGACGAGTTCGAGGTTAACGACCGCGCCTACGATCGTATTGGTCGTGCCGAAATCGTACACGCCCCGGAACGCATGATGTGCTTGGGTGATGGGAGCACCAGGCCAAATATGAGAAGGGCGGGTATTGGAGCAAGAGCTTTCATTCGTTGGTGTTCCATGGATTAGAAGCCTGCACTGTTAATCGCCGGGTATCACACAGTCTTCGTAAGGATAGATCTCCTCAGCCGGCGCCCACGCCCAGGCCCTCGCCATGAGCAGTGGCTCCTTCAAGGTCAGAGGGTCACGAAAAGTCGCTTCGACCTCGAGGCGGTTACCATCGCCGGTTCGCGTGAAACGTTCGGTGGCCGTGAGTTGATCGCTGTGAGAAAAACCCGAGCCGGCATAATTAGCGCTGATGCCTGTGGTTTCCACGACGAGCGTATCGCCCTCGTAATAGCCGGTCGAGAATCCGAGCAGGATCGGCTCGAGGTCGGCAGGCGGTTCGCGCTCATCGAGATAAATCGTACGCCGCGATGTCCATTCGGAATAATAAAGCGTCACGCGATCCTCGTACTGTGTGAGTTCCATCGCATGGGGAGAGAGAATCTCGCGCACGAATCCCCACGGTGTGCATGCGGTCAGCGAGGGGTCCGTATTGTTATCGAAGGGATAGTGTTCGAGTGCCTCTGGTGTCAGGTGACTCGGGATGAGTACGGCCTCCTCGAAGCGTAGCGCCTCCGCTCGAAGCTCGACATAGGTCTGGTTGAGGTTGGCGGGGTCATCCAGCAACCGGGTCAGATAATCGCGCGCTTCGACCGGGCAGCCGACGTGGCAGAACGCATCCTCGGCCCCCGGGGGGGGGTCGCTCCACATCCCGCTTAAATCAGGTGTCGCATCGGCTTCTTGTGCATGCGCGGCGTAGCTAAAAGCCAGAAGGGCCACGAGCGCAACAGATTTCTCCACAAATCGTTTCATTCCTGAGCATCGTAATTGGGGACTTTGCATTTTCGCACGTCCGTGCGACCAGTGCTCACGCTGATTTGGCTAGAGTGTTGTAAAAATACTACGGTTGACAACATACGATCTAGTGTTTAGAAAGGGGATTAGAGGGATGGTCTCCGGCTTGGGGCAGGTGCGCGGATGCTAAATATCTTCGCGGGGATTCAATTTTTTTCTACTCGCTCATGCGTAGCGGTGGGTAGGGGTTTTGTGTGTATTTTATCCAGGGGAAAGCAACAATGAAACTTAAACACTGTACTTTGGGCATGGCGACCATATCGGTAGGTATGCTCTTTTCAGTCTCAGAGCAGGTTGCGGCACAGCAATCGGCTTCTGCCGCAGCCATGCTGGAGGAGGTCGTCGTAACGGCCCGCCGGCGCGAGGAGAGTCTACAGGATCTGCCGCTGTCGATAGCGGCGATTACTGCCGACACCATGCAGGCCCAGGGTATCTACGACATCATGGATATCTCTGATCACGTGCCGAACGTGAACTTCACGAACACCGGTAGACGCGGTGTCACGGCGATCTTTGTCCGCGGCATCGGCAACAACTCACCCGGTAACTTGCAACCGGTTGGCGCTGGCGTTTACATCGATGGCCACTATCTGCCTAATACGGTCGGACAGATGCTGAACACAGTTGATGTCGAGCGTATCGAGGTCCTGCGCGGCCCGCAGGGCACGCTGTTTGGTAAGAACACCACTGGCGGCGCCATCAACATCATCAGCGCCAAGCCGGGACCGGAGTTCGAGGCTGACGCACTGTTACGTGTTGCCGACTTCGGTCAACAGGACTTCCGCGGCATGATCAACGTCCCGCTCAGTGATACCGTCGCCGCTCGGTTTGCCTTTGCCGACGAATCTTCGGACGGGTATCACTACAATCGATTCCTCCAAGAAGACCGCGGCGCGACCGATCTGCAGGCCTACTCAGGGCAACTGCGATTCACGCCGAACGATAACTGGACCATCGATCTCAGTTTCCGCGGCAATTATCAGGACGATCACAATGCGTC
>CAYXNS010000037.1:0-12437 GCA_964466315.1 uncultured Gammaproteobacteria bacterium | reverse complement strand
AGGGGCAGGTCGACAACCTTGCCAACGACGTTCAGATCCCCGGTATCGACCATCCGGCCGCGATCTGGACGGGCCCCATCTACCCAGACGGAGAAGCAATCGGTCAGTGGGGTGGCAAAGCAAAAGCCCATGACGGTAGCCGGCACAATATCGGCGGTCATGTCGAGCGACTTTATTCTGGTGCGGTCATGGATTTGTGGGAAGCGTGCATGGAAGATGAAGCCGCGGGCGACTACGTCTTCTCCTCCGAAAGGCGCAGTATCCTCGAACTGGATAACGAGAACATCAACGCGACCATCCAGTGGGATTCCGCCGGCCCAGTTGGTGGGCTCGATAACCTGAATGTCAAGGTCATCGCCTCCCAACACGAGACCAACTACAACTATTTCCAGGATCGGGATTTCTCGCCAATTACGATCGATGCGATCGGCACGGCGCCGTTCCCAGGCCGTGGACAGACCCGCACCACCGACACCTTGGAGGTGCTCTTCACGGGGGATGTCAATGACCGGATCAATTTTGTCGTCGGCGCGAATTTCTTCGACGACCTGAGTGAGACGGGCGGCGGTAACTGCCTCGGTATCACCAGGGCGAATTTTGCGGCGCTGTCGGACGAGAACTCTGGTTTCTCGATTCCCTGTGAGGCGGACGGCGGCACCCAGTTCGACTGGCTTTCGAGCCCGCGCGCTACTCCGGGCGGCCCCTATCCGGCTGGCATGAGCGGCAGAATCACGAACGAGTCTACGGCCCTCTTCGGTCATATGACTATCGACCTCAGCGACGTCTGGACCCTGGATCTCGGTGCCCGCTGGACGGATGAGGACCGGTACTTCAATCTTGTCGAGGTTGAGACCGTTCCGGAGACCTGTAGCTTCGGTCAGCCGGGTGATCCGGATCCCACAACGTTCTGTGCGCCTGACTACGTTCTGAGCTACGGTTCGGTTTTCGACGGTGGTTTCTACAACGACACCTCCGCGAACTTCTCAGAGGTGACGCCGATGGTCAGCCTGACGGGGGATATTTTCGAAAACGGTATGATCTACTTTCTGTACTCCGAAGGCTTCCTCTCGGGTTCCTTCAACGATGAGCTCAACACTACGCTGGTGCCCGAGCTCGCGCCGTTGCTGACCTACGAACCGGAACATCTGAATAACTTCGAGATTGGCATCAAGGGGTCGTTCGCCGACGGCCGCGTGACGATTGCCGGCGACATCTTCTACATGGACTATCAGGACAAGCAGGAGCAGATCAACATCGACAACACGGATGGCCAGTTCGGTGGCGATCCGGCGATCAATATCACGACCAATGCGGCGACGGTGGATATCGTCGGTATCGAACTCGAGCTTCGCGCATCGCTCTGGGACGGTGGTTTTTTCTCCCTGGATGTCGGGCACCTGGACGCCGAGTACGGTGCGTTCCAATCGTTCGATCCGGAGAACGTCGGTGAATTCATCGACCAGTCCGATCTGACGATCGCCGACTACTCACCCGAGTGGACCATCAATGCCACGGTCGAGCATGTCTTCCAGCTCGGTAATGGTGCGAGCATAACGCCGCAGCTCGGCATGTACTGGGCGGACGACTACGACTTCGCGGGCGGGCTCGACTCGACGGTTGGCCAGCGATCGCGCTGCTTCACGCCGGCATATGCCAAGTTCCGCGCGCGCGTGACTTATCAGCCCGCAGATGCGCCTTGGCAGGCGTCCCTGTTCGGCAGCAACATTAATGACGAGCGATATAACGAGTGGTGCCAGGCGAGCGGACGTTCCGGCACCTACTACAATCGTTTTGGCCGGCCCGACACCTGGGGTCTCGAGTTCAACTATCGCTGGGGTTCTTAAGCGTTAGCGAGCTCAGATCGGGATTTTTCGGAATACCGATAGGCTGAGAATCAAACGGCACTTCTTCGGAGGTGCCGTTTTTTTTGGGGGGGATCGCGCTCAGGTCGTGAGTGCCGAGCTCGATACCAATGAGGTAGCATTATCGGGATGTCCGGAAGCAAACAAGCGGCACTGATTGCGGGTCTAATGCTCCTGGCGACGTCCGGGGTATCGGCTCAGCTACCGGTAGCCGTGGACGCCGAATGGCCGTCCTATAACCGCGATCTGGCCGGGACACGGTATTCCCCACTGGGCCAGATATACGCGTCGAACGTGTCCGAGCTCCGGCAGGTCTGGTCCTACGCTTTAGGGCGCAACGAGACGACCGGAGACCTCGGCGGCGGATTCCAGTTTACGCCACTTGTTGTCGGCGGCGTTATGTACATGGCCGCCGCAGATCGCATCGTCGTGTTAGATCCCGAGACCGGTGAAGAGCTATGGTGAGTGATGTTGGCGCCTGCACCTCCTTTACGCGGGACGAGATGGGAAGCAATATGTCGCCATCGTTGCGGCCACGGCATCCGGCGTGGATACCCCAGCCCGGATGATGCACAGGTGCTGGTTGTATTCGCGCTGCCTTAGAGCCGTGTTGCGCAGCGAGCGGCTAAAGGCGCGTATCAGTCCGCGGACCGCCGGTCGCTCGCTCCCAGCGTCCAGATGAAAGCGGCCTGTAACCCGAGTCCATGATCGTCCTGAAATAACGTACTTCCGCGATTTTCCGCGCCGTTATTGATCCAGAGCCGCGCGGAGCCGTCGAATCTGAGGTGCTCGTTGATCTGACGCTCGATGCCGATTCGGAATTCGGAACCGAGATACCCGCTCGAGGCGTCGAACAGCGGCCGGTTGGGCGTGGCGAACTCCGGTGCGACTTCGTAGTAATAATCCGCGTAATCTTCACTTACCCAAGTCGGTGTCCAGCGGAAGAGCCAATCGTTTCTCATTCCGAACGCTTTGTCGATCCGGTACTCGAGTTGCGGGCTAAGCACGTAGCCGCGGCCGCTCGAGTCCCCGCCGTTGAATGAGATCCCCGCGCGCAACTGCAGGGAGAGAAACAGAGCTCCTTCCTGCGAGTCACGGTCGTTGAGGTTGATCTCTAACTCCGGACCGACCTCGAGCATGAGATCGAGATCCGGCATGCCGCTGCGCACCGCTAGATCCTCGCTATCCTCTCCAAAGTTCACATTGAGGTTGACGTTCAATCGAACACGCGGTCGTCGCACGACTCGCCCTTGCGCGAATTTATCGAAGTCCTCACCGAAACGCAGCCGGGAGCCTCGATAGACGGGATAAGGCAGGGGCAGTACCGTTAGATTTTGTTTTGCCGCGCCCGGATAGGCAGGCGCGTAGCGCCCGAAAGCCGCGAAGCGGAATTCCCACAACGGCAGGTCTTCAGCCTGTGTTGGCTGTGCCGAGAGATTATCGGCTGCCGAAAGAAAGAGAATGGCCAGCATCCCGGCATAGGCCACGACGGAACGGCACCTATCGATCAACACCGTCGGATGAAACACGTTAACTGCATTTACTCGGTCGAGAGTTCCTACGGCAACTAATAGGCCACAGCGTAACAGTCGCGGCGCGGATCCGCGCCCGCAATTCGCGTTTGGCTATCCGGGTCGAGCATGACGATTGTCGCGCATGCGGCGAGGCCTAAAGGCGGGACTTGATAGACGTCATGTCCCCGGGATACCAGATCCCGCAGGATGGAGATCGGTACCGTCTGCTCGGCGTTGAGCCGATTGAAGCCCGTGTCGTGCGGCCAGAACGATTCGAAAAAATGTAATGTCTGGAAGCGCGGCATCGCGATGGCTTCATGTATGTTGGGGTACCAGGCGTCCTCGAACTCGACGATATTGAGGAAGGTCTGCAGGATAGTCTGCTCCTGATTGTCGCCACCGGGTGTACCAATGGCGAGAAACGGCTCACCGTCACGGAGGACGATGCTCGGTGTGAGCGAGTAGCGCGGGCGTGAACGCGGGCGCAGTTGCGCGGCCCGCGTCTCGTCCAGCCAGAATTGCTCTCCGCGTACGCTCATCGCGATACCCGTCTCTCCGAGGATGACCGAGCCACCGATCCAACCGCCGCTCGGCGTACTGTCGAAAATGTTGCCATCGGTATCGATGATCGCGATGTGCGTCGTGTCCTTCCAGTAGTTCGGGTAATCGACGCCCGCGAGCAACTGACTTCCGTCGGGCATGCCGGCACCGGCAATCCAGTATTCCCAGTCGTCGACATCATCGTCGAACGCGAACGGATTGCCCGCGACAAACGATGCTGACGATTGCCCCATGTCGATCAGTTCCGCGCGCTGACTCGCGTACTCCTTCGACAGTAGACCGGCTGAGGGGATGTCGACGAAGTCGGGGTCGGCATAGTACGTATCGCGATCCGCATAGGCGAGCTTCATGGCCTCGACGAGCGTGTGGATGTAATCGGTGCTGTTGTGACCCATCGCCTGCAGGTCGAAGTTCTCGAGGATATTGAGCATCTGCAACAGTGCGGGGCCCTGACTGTTGAATGACTGCTTATAGACGGTATAGCCCTTGTAGGTCGTGCTCGTTGGTTCCTCCACGCGCGCATAGAACTCCGCGAAGTCGTCATAGTCGAACGGCGTCGAGTGCGCTTCGAGGAAGGCGACCATCTCCTCCGCGATATCGCCTTTGTAAAACCGATCCCGTGCCGCGACGATCCCCGCTTCGCGGCCCACTTCCGAGGCTTCACGCTCGGCGTCCACCATTTTGGTGAGTGTATTGGCGAGCGTCGGCAGCCGGATCACTTCGCCGGCTTCATATGGCAGGCCGTTCGCCTTCAGCCAATAACGCTGGTTTTCCGGCCATTGCTGGATGAAACGGAACTCCCGCTGCAGGGCTTGCGCCGTTCGCGGCAGCAGCGCGAATCCATCCTGGGCGTATTCGATGGCTCGTGCGGCGACGGTCTCGAAGCTCATGGTTCCCCAACGCTCAAGCACGGTCAGCGCACCGTGAATCGCGCCGGGGACGACCGCCGGATCCAGACCGGCGCCGTTGAGGTTCTTCGCACTCGCACGGTACCAGTCGATCGTGGCCGCACGCGGCGCCCAGCCCTGCCCCGCGATCGACGTGACCTCGCCCTCGTCTCGGGGGTACACGAGCACGAGTGCCTCGCCGCCGAGGCTGAAAAGATCCTGTTCGACGACGCCGCCAACAAGGATTGCCGCGACGCCGGCATCGAACGCATTACCGCCATTCTGCAGCACCTCGAGCGCTGCGGCGGCAGTCAGCGGATGGCCGGCGGATACGCCGGCATTCGGTCCCATCACCGACGGTCTCAGACGGTCGGGGACCACTGTGACACGCTCGATACGTATCTCCGGGGGGGCGACGGGTTCGGGCGTCATACACGAAGCCAGAACGCCGCCGAGGACAATCACAAGAGTCGAGCACGAGATTAATCGATGCATGTTGGTCATAGGCCTATGTCTTTGAGAGTTTGAGTATCACGAAGCTCTTAAGGAGTTCCGGCAGTATAAACAGCGGGCCGGGCGATTAGGAGACGCCCGGCCCGCACAAAGAAAAGGGCCTGCTGAGAACTCCTCGACAAGCCCGATATTTTGCAGCGCGTTGCGGCGAGGGATTAGAGCCGTCCGCCACCGCCGCGGCGTCCGCCTTGCGGCTGCCGGGGCGGTGGCGGATGGGAATAGGTCACCGATGCTAGTGCGCGGTCGGCACAGGGGTCAAACGGCCCCGCAGCCCCCGCGAACAAGGACTGTCAACGTGCCTACGGCGCCATGTGCTGGCCGAAGAATTCGAGCGCCTCGTCTATGGCCTCTAGCTGCACGGCGTTGGGCATGTAGATGCCGTTTTCTTTGGGCACACGGATCAGGTAACCATGGATCGGGTGGTCATAGGTGCTCCACTCGACATCCACGCCGGCTTCCCGCATCCAGCTGTAGGCGGTTTCGAAGATACCCTGTAGGTGATCGTCCTCGCGGCCCAGCATGAGGATCGGGGCGTCAATATTGCGCAGGCGCGCCATCGCGACGTCCTTATCGAGATATGCCGCCACGGATTCCATCGTCCTGAATTCGACGCCTTCGCCGAATTTCGACGAGTCCATCTGCAGCACTTCGCTGGCGTCGGGCTCCGAGGCGATCGCGGCCGCTATCTGCATGCCTTCCGCAGTCGCCTTGAGAATCATGCCGCCGCCGTGGCTGTTACCAATGAGACCAACCTTGTCCGCATCGACGTACGGCAGTGTTTTGACGTATTCGACGATGGTATTGAGATCGTTGTACTCGAGCGCCGGGCGATTGAGCAGTTGGTGTGCGAGAAACGTGGAGACCTCGAGTGGAGGCACGCGCGTGTACTCGAACCAGACCTCGGCACGATAGCGTAACCAGGCCACGGCGTAGCCGGCATCCAGAAAACGCTCCATCGTATAGGCGCGGTTATTGATCTGGTGCCGTACCCACGGCACGCCGCCGCCGCCGTTGCCGGTGAAGAACATCACGATCGGGAATGGGCCTTTCCCGTGCGGCCGCCTGATGCCGATCGGTGTGTACAAGCCGTCGACTGTCTCGAGCAGGGTGATGTCCACGGGTATATCGGAATTCTGAACCGGCTCCGTGAATACGAACACCGCGGGTTCCAGCGGTTCGCTGACATCCTGTTGAGCGAGCACCCAGGTGGGCGCCAGGATGAAGAGCACCATTGCGGGCGAGATAGCGATTGAGCGGTTCATATCTTCTCCTTGCCTGTCAGCCGCACTCGCCCCCAGATCCGTGCGATTAGTGTGCGTTTAGAACTCGATTGTCGCGGTCACCGGCAGGTGAAATGAGTGCGAGTGCCGCGGCGCAGCAGGGCAACGGGGCGGTGACTGACTGCACTGATCTCATGATAACTCCCCTAGAGCGACAGTAGATTCAAGCTGGGTACGACCGCAGCCTGGTTGGCGTTCTGCCGAGAATAGCAGAAGCGGAATCAAGAATTCTCAAGAGGTTCGCTTAGCGGTTGTACGCGCCTGCCGGGGGCATCGAGATCTGGATGGTCGAGATGTTCGCCAAGAATCAACTGCTGCGTGGCGGCTGGACCGGTGACGAGTTTCGGCCTGGGCATAGCGGAAATGGCTTCCTGAGTCGTCTAACGATACGAGCGGAACTGTGCGGCGTGTCGAAAATCTTAAAAATTCTTAACCTTACTTTGCCGGAGGTTCTGGCAGACTAGCGCCGTTGTTCGCGATTGTGACCTGATAGGCCAAGGAATGCTGAAATATTTATGATCAGGATTACTCATTTCACACCCCTATTGCTGCTCTTGGGCGTAACCTCGGTGGCCGCCCAAAATGTTGGAAATCAAAAACGTATGGCGATCTCGCGAACGGACTCAGCACCGACGCTTGACGGGATCTTGGACGATGCCACCTGGTCACAGGCGTCGGTAATCGATGACTTCCATCAATTCGATCCTGTGGATCACGGCGAGCCGACTGAGCGGACGCTCGTCTATCTGGCCTATGACGAAGACAACCTCTACGTTGCCGCGCGCATGCACGACAGAGAGCCGGACCAGATCCGCGCACGGCAGTTGATTCAGGGCCAGAGCTTGCGTTGGGACGATGCTTTCTCGATTTATCTCGACCCGTTCAACAACAAGCGGACGGGATACCAATTCCAGGTGAATCCGAATAGCGTTCGGGCGGACGGTACGTTCGAGACGCCGACGCGGCTCAATCGCAATTGGGAGGGAATCTGGTACGCCGAGGGGCGTATCGACGAGGAAGGCTGGGTCGCGGAGATGGCCATACCGTTCAAGACGCTGAACTTCGACCCCAATAACCCGGACTGGGGATTCACGCTCGAGCGCCAGATCGCGCGTAAACAGGAGAGCATCTCCTGGTCGTCCTATAATCGCCGCGTGAATCCAGGCTCCGCGGGCTTGGTCACGGGGTTGACGGGTCTGCGGCAGGGCAGAGGGCTCGATCTCGTGCCGTCGATCGTTACGAGCGAGGCCAAGGACTTCGATACCGGGATTAGCACCAACGAGACGGAGTCGGCGCTCGACGTGTTCTACAATTTCACGCCGTCGCTCACGGGCGTCCTGACGCTGAATACGGATTTCTCCGCGACCGAGGTCGACGATCAACGTGTCAACCTGACACGCTTCGGCCTGTTCTTCCCGGAGAAACGCGATTTCTTTCTGCAGGACTCGGATATCTTCTCGTTCGGTGGGCTACGACGTAACGGCATGCCGTTTCACTCGCGCCGGATTGGACTCAGCGCCAACGGGCAGCCCGTCGATCTAGAGGTCGGCGCCAAGCTCACGGGGCGAGTAGGACGCTTCAACGTCGGCGTGCTCGGCGTGCAACAGGATGCCTACCAGGATATCAACAGCTCCGATCTGTTCGTCGGCCGAGTCGCGGCCAATGTGCTCAGGGAATCCAGTGTCGGTCTCATCGTGACGGATGGCGATCCCCGTAAGAATACCGATAACTCACTGCTCGGTATCGACTTCCGCTATCGCAATTCGAATCTGCCTTCGGGGAAGACGCTCGAAGGTGAGTTCTGGTATCAGAGCACAAGCACACAGGGCGTCGACGCGGAGCAGGACGCGTATGGAGTTCGCGTGTCCTCACCCAACAGCGAGGGCTTCGAAGGCGAATTCGGCTATCAGCGCATCGAAGAGAACTTCAATCCGGCGCTCGGCTTCGTGAATCGCAAAGGTATCGAGTACACGGACGCGGATATCGGCTATACGAGCAGGCTCGAGCATCGCTGGCTCAGATCTATATCTCACACCATTAGTTTCAGTAATTATGACCTGATATCAGGCGGCCTCGAGAGTCGCTTCGTCTTCTTGGAGCCCATCGAGATCGAGACGAATAACGGCGACCAGTTCGGCTCGCAACTCACCTACGACCGCGAGGTGCTGCTCGAGCCATTCGAGATCTCCGACGGTATAATCATTCCGCCGGGCGATTACGAATTCAATCGCTACGGGATCGAGGCGGAAGGCGCCAATGAGCGCACGTTCGCGCCGGGCTTCGAGATTCAGAGCGGCGAGTTCTACACCGGCGACCGGCTCGAGATGGCGGTGGGGCTCGATTGGCGGCCGAACCGTCGTCTGGCTCTGGGCTTCGAGTACGAATACAACGACATCGAACTGCCGGAAGGAAACTTCGTGACCCGCCAGGTCCAGATCAGCGCCGACTTCGCGTTCAATGCCCGCTGGTCGTGGCTCAACCTGCTGCAGTACGACAACGAGTCGGAGTCGGCGGGCATCAACAGCCGGCTACACTGGAATCCGCGCGCGGGACAGGATCTCTATATCGTGCTGAATCACGGCTTCAGCGCGGAAACCACGTTCTCCGGACTCGACTCGACCCAGTCGCAGTTCTCGATCAAGTACACCCAGACCTTCCGCTTCTAGAAATAATGGGGCCAGATCCCTTTTTCTTGAGATCGCCTCCGATCCTACAGCCTTTGTGAAAAAAGGGATCTGGCCCCATTTTGTTTAGCGGCTAATAAGGGCGGAATAGATCGCTTCTAAATTGTTTCGCAGGATGTGCTGCAGGCCGTCGGCGACGAGTTGGCGATCCTCCACCATCCCGGGATCCCCTGTGTCGAGTACCACGAGTACGGCACCGGCATCGCTTACGGCGGCCTGGATGGCATCGCTAGGCATCCACCGGTGAATCACGACGCCGATATCGCGTTGCATCAAGTGGTTCGTCAGCCTCTCGAGGTCATCCTCGGTCCAGCGGATGTCCTGCTTGATGAAATACCCGTCGACATACAATCCCATGTCATTGGTCAGGTAGACGAAATCGCCGCTGAGTGCGAAGACCGTATCGCTCGTGGCCTCGATGAGGCGATTCTGGTACTCGCTGCGAAGATTCAGCAGCGACCATTTCAGATCATCCAGATTTTTTTCGATCGCCGACGCTGACGCTGGGAACAGCTCGATCAGGTCGTGGGCGATAATGTCGCCCATACGGATCGCGTTGGAGAGACTCAGCCAGAAATAGGGTGAGGTCACCGCGTTGACGGGGTCCGTATCCGCCCCCCAGCCGACGTTAGATACCGGTGAATCGGTGAGCGCAACGCCGGACGTACTGAGTGACCAGGGCAGCGCCGCGTCGATATCGACGATACGGATATTCGCATCACGCGCGAATCGATAGAGTGGATCTCCCGGCAGTGCGTTGGTGAGAGAGATAACGGCGGTGGCGGCGGCGAACGTTGGTTCAAGGGTGTCCGTGCGCCTGGCGATATAGTCTCTGAGCAACGCCATCTGCCGGCCATCCGGCGGGACGTTCACGACCTCTATGGTCGTGCCCTGGGTAAGTGCGTTGGCGAGCGAATAAGTCGCCTGAATGCCTGTCAGTACGGTGTGTGTGGGTTCATCCGCAGTCTGTGCGGCGGCTGTCAGCGTAACCAGGATCGCTATCGGCAGAGTGGCCGCGATACTCGATGCCCTGGTTAGCTTTGTCATTGCTTAGACTCCCGTTCCCCCGATCATACGCTCGCTTCTCGGTAGCGCGGTAGGGCCATGCGGATGATCATCGTTGCTACGAATATCATCGCGGCCGTAAGTATGATCGCTCCGCCGGAGGGCACGGGCAGATCGAAGCGCATCGGCGCATAGATTCCGATCAGACAGCTGGCGGTCGAGAATATGATGCTCCAGGCTACAAAGCCTCGAATCGTGCGGTTGAGATTGCGTGCCGCGGCTGCGGGAATCAACAGTAACGCTTCGACCAACACGGCACCGACGATCTTGACGCAAGCAACGGTAAGGATGGTAATGAGCAGAACGAAGACGTACTCCAATAGATGGACATTGATACCGCGTACGTGCGCGAGGCTCGGATTGAGGCTGGCGAGCAACATCTGGTTGTAGAGGGGAATGGCGACTAGCGTGGTGATCAGTGCTGTCGCCAACAGGACGCTCATGTCCGTATCGTTGACCGTGAGTATCGAGCCGAACATGACCGTGTCGAGGATATGCGTATTTACCCTCGCTGATACCCAAAGCAATGTAGTCGCACCGATGGCCAATGAGATCGACAGAAAAACGCCGATTAAAGTGTCCGAGGACATCTTCGTGCGGTTCTTGGAAAAATTCAGGAACAGCGCGAAAAGAATGCAGAAGCTGAACATCGAGAGATATGGTGCCGTATAGGATTCACCGATGATTACGCCGATTGCGACACCCGTCAGTGCCGCATTGCCGATCGCCTGGGAGAAAAAAGCCATGCGCTTGATGACCACCATCGTTCCGATTCCGCCAAGAAGGGGGCCAATGACGAACGCACATAGAAAGCCGTTGGCAACGAACGCATAGCTGAACGTATAGTGGATGATGCCTTGGTCGGCTAGACCGATAATGAACTGGCGGAGCACTTCGTATAACGCGGCCATTTGATTAAGTCGCCTCTACCGTGCCCGTACCCAGAAGATCCAGGCTCGGGAATAGATGCGCGGCAATCCCGCTCGTAAGTACTTGGCGCGGATCGCCCTCCAGAAGGATTTCCCGGTCGATGTAAGTCACCGTTTGGGCGATCTCGTGAACCTGCACGATATCGTGATTGATCCAGATAGCCGTGCCACCCGCTTGTGTAAACGAGACGATGGCGCGTTCCAGGATCTCTTTTCCTTCAAGATCCAGGCCGGTCATCGGTTCGTCGAGCACCAACAGTGAAGGTTCCGGGATCAAAGCCTGAGCAAAGAGCACTCGCTGGCGCTCCCCGCCGGAGAGACTACCGAGAGTGGATTTGCCTTTGTCCCCCATTCCCACTCGATCCAGCACCTCATCGATCTGCTCGCGACGCGAGCGGACGATATTCAAGAATACGGGACGGCGTTGGCAGGCCATTCCCATGAAGTCGAGTACGGTGACCGGCAGTGTTTTGTCGAACTCGAGCGTCTGTGGGACATAGCCGACCGTCTGGTTTTCACGCCAGTTGATCTTGATGCTGCCCGAATGGGGCATCTGACCGAGCATCGCGCGAATCAACGATGTCTTGCCGCCGCCGTTCGCTCCGACGACGCAGTGAATTTCACCGGCGCAAACGGCGAAATTGATGTCCTTCAAGATATGCGTATTACCCAGAGTCAGGTTGACGTTTTCGAACTCGATCGACGGGCCCTGCATACCGCGTTCCTTCCGTTCCTATCTTTGGTTTAACTACGAGGGGTCTTGGGCGACGTCATTAATAGCTTGCGCCAGCGTGTTCAAGTTCTCACGCATCTCATCGACGAACTTTTCAGATGTATAAGGGCCGCTGCTGATATGTGAGATCGAATACATTTCGACTCCCGTGGCGTCCCGGATGGTGTCGGATAGCCTGCTTGCGAAGTATTTTTCGGCGAATAAGACGTTGACATTGGCGAGATTGATACGGTCGATCGTATCTGTCATTTGGCGCGCCGTAGGCTCGACGCCGTGGCGCGGCTCGATAACTGCCGAGACCTGCAATCCGAGTTCTTGAAGAATATAGTCGTAACCGCTATGCATGGTCGCGGAAACGAAATTCGATAGGTCGGTACCAGAGACTTTCCCATCGAATTCTGCGCGTAGC
>CAYXNS010000036.1:21014-27611 GCA_964466315.1 uncultured Gammaproteobacteria bacterium | reverse complement strand
CCTATACGGAGGAGGGCGATGCGATCGTAGCGTTTTCACTGGGCGCGGTGGACTGAGCCGTATCTACCCTCGGTCTGAGGTCTGAGGCACAATGGCTGCCGGTTTTGCGGAATAATGGCTAGAAACTGCCAAGTTATTCGCAGTATAATCAATTGGTTACTGGTTATTATTGATAAAAAAGATTTAGTATAAGGGCCCCGTAAGGTTTTTTTGTTTTGATCGCCCCGTCGTGGATGGGAGCGGCGAGGAGGGGGGCTGTCCTCCGATTGCTTTGTCATGCGCTGCCTTGTTTTGTGCCTCTGTGCCTTGCATTTGCCTTATGGGGAGTAACGCAGATCGACGTTTAATAGTCTGCTGCTGGCCGGTTGTTCCCGTTAAGAACCTTCTCAGCATAGACATTCTTAACGTCTCGTTAGCGCCTGGAAGCGGACATTCCTTGAGGTCGGGTTAAAATCAGTCTTATAGTTTCGAAACGACCCAATGTTGCCATTCAGCGGTTCATTCTGAATGTCCGCTTTTCAGTTTTTTGGGCAAACTATCAGCTTGGGAAGCTGTGAGGGTACCTCCGCTCCAGCATGGTCTCCGTGGTGGAGACCACTGACCACCCGGCGAGTGGGATGAGTCTTCCCTCGAGGCGTACGATGACAGCTCGAAATCTTGGCCTAATGCGGAGCTATCAGCTAATTATGTTCGATCGGTAAGCTGGGGGTTGGGTGGAGTTGATAAAGTGCCCATGTGACCCTACAGCTCAAGAAATCAATCATGAAGCGTTCGAGGGAGCAAAAGCTCGAACACTTCTACTCGTTGTGTCCGCAGACTAGCAAGGTGCTTGATGTGGGTGTGTTTGGTGAAAAAAGGATGTCGAATCCAGTCCTAAATTATTTTCTCAAGACTTTTCGATATCCAAGCCAAAACTACACCGGGCTGAGTATCCGAGACCTTTCGCAAATGGACAGACTCTTTCCCGGTAAGAGGTTCGTCCAGTATTCGGGGGGAACGTTTCCGTTTGGGGACAAAGAGTTTGACTGGGTGTTTAGCAATGCAGTTATCGAGCATGTTGGCACAGATGCGGCCCAGCTGAAGTTCGTGAACGAAATGTTGAGAGTTGCACGAAACGTTTTCTTTACCACACCGTACAAGTACTTCCCAATAGAAACTCATACAAATATGCTACTACTACATTGGAACGACAGATGGTTCTTTCATTGGTGCGCTAAAAATAGGGGGAGGTTAAACCGAAATTTGAACCTGCTCTCTGGCGGTCAGCTCAAGTCGATCATGAATCGATCCGATGCTGCGGACTGTCGAATCCGAAAGAACAGAATATTGGGGCTCACCATGACCTTCACCGTTGTATGCTCCCAGTAGTTGCCAAGACATATTGGAAGTACTAGAAATACCGCTGCTCGAACGAAAGCCATTACCGATACTGTTCGAGTGTGATCATCGAATAGGAACTTGTACTTGTATCGCGTGGGTACTCTACCAACCCCCAGCTCTGATCTTGGGAAGCTGATGTTCTACCATTGAACTACACCCGCAAGATGCCTTGTTGTCCTGCGATGCTACAGTCAGACGGTGGGATGAGTCATGGCCGGGTGGTAGTGGAACGGCGCTGGTAGACAACCGTTCAGGACGGCGGTCATTTTGATCCCAGTCACTGGTACGATATGTCTAGCACAGTGAAACTTAGGGGCGAGGGATGAATGAACGTCAAAGTATAGTAGCTGCAGTTATTGCTATCCTGTTAGCTGTTGGAACTCCGGCTGAAGTCTTTGCACAGGCGGCGGGGGAGGAGCGGGAATTCTTTGACGGGCTTCAAGCCCGCATGATCGGACCTTACCGTGGCGGCCGCGCGATGGTGGCCGTCGGCGTGCGTCAGGATCCGCATGTCTACTACATGGGCACGACGGGCGGTGTGTGGAAGACGGTGAACGCCGGTGCATCCTGGGAACCGGTATCGGACGAGGACTTCGGCAGCGCCGCCGTCGGCGCCATCGCCGTCGCGCCATCTGACCCGAACGTCGTCGTGGTTGGTATGGGCGAGTCGCCTTTCCGAAACACAATGTCGTCCCAGGGTGACGGTGTATACAAGTCGACAGACGCCGGACGGAGCTGGACGCATATCGGTTTCGATCACGTCCGCCAAATCGGCGAGATCCGCATCCATCCCGGCAACCCCGACGTCATCTGGGTCGCCGCGCAGGGCAACACCTATGCGGCGGAGGACGACGGTGGTATCTTCAAATCGACCGATGGTGGCACGACCTGGCGACGCGTCCTCGAGCCCGCCAACCGCACGACCGGTGCTGTCGACCTGGCGCTCGACATGGGCAACCCACGCATTCTTTATGCGGCGATGTGGGACAACCAGCGGACAGCCTGGGCACTGCGCTCCGGCGGTCCCGGCAGCGGCATCTGGCGTTCGATCGACGGCGGCGAGAGCTGGGAGCGGCTTGCCGGGGGATTGCCCGACGGCATGGGCAAGATCGGCGTGGCCACCTCGCCGGCGAAAGCCGGGCGCGTTTGGGCGATCGTCGAGGCCGAGGGCGACGAGGGCGGCCTGTACCGCTCCGACGACGGTGGCGACACCTGGGAGCAGATAAACAACGAACGAGTGCTACTCTCGCGCTCCTGGTACTATATGCACGTATTCTCCGATCCCGTCGACGAGAACACCGTGTACATCATGAACGCCCCGTTCATGAAGTCCGTAGACGGCGGCGAAACTTTCTCTCGCATATCCACCCCGCACGGCGACCAGCACTACCTCTGGATAAACCCGGACGAACCGCGCTGGATGATCAACGCGAACGACGGCGGGGGCAACGTCAGCTTCGACGGCGGCGAGAGCTGGTCTCGCCAGGACAACCAGCCGACAGCACAGTTCTACCGCGTGAATACTGACAACCGCTTCGAGTACCGCGTCTACGGCGGCCAGCAGGACAACTCGACGGTCGCGATAAAGAGCCGCTCCCACGACGGCGCGATCGGCCGCGACGACTGGGAAGTGCACGGTGGCGGCGAAAGCGCGCATTTCGGCTTGGATCCCGAGAATCCGCGCTACACCTACGCCGGCTCTCCCTGGGGCCGCATTGAAGAGTTCGACACCCAGACGCGCACCGTTCGCACGATCAGGGCCTACGACGAGCTGGGTCGCGGCGTGCAGGCGGGCGAGCAGAAATACCGCTTCAACTGGAACGCACCGATCGTCGTTTCTCAGCACGACAGCGACGTCATATTCCATGCGGCGAATGTGCTGCTCAAGTCGACGGACCGTGGCTACAGCTGGCACCCCGTGAGCCCGGACCTGACCCGCAACGAGCCCGGCAAGCACGGCGAGGGCGCCGGTCCCTACACAAATGAAAACCTCGAAATGTACAACACGATATTCGCAATCGAGGAAAGCCCGCAGGATGCGGACACGATATGGGCCGGTACTGACGGCGGCCTGCTGCACGTGACACGTGATGGCGGCGAGACCTGGAGCGAGGTCACGCCGGGAGGTGTCGGCCGCGGCATGATCAATTCCATCGATGCCTCGGAGCACGCGCCCGGCGCCGCCTACGTCACAGCGATCAAGTACAAGGAGGGCGATAACGCCCCCTACGCGTGGCGTACAGACGACTACGGGCGAAGCTGGCAGCGCATCGCCGGCGGCCTGCCTCAGGAACACTTCGTACGCGTCGTGCGCGAGGACCCCGAGCGCCGCGGCCTCCTGTACGCCGGCATGGAGCGTGGCCTTTTCGTATCTGTCGACGACGGGGAAAGCTGGCAGTCGTTGCAGCTCAACCTGCCCGTCGTGCCGATCACGGACCTTATGGTGCGCCGCGGAGATCTTGTGCTGGCGACGTCGGGACGGGCGTTCTGGATCGTCGACGACCTTTCCCCGCTGCGGCAGTACGCTGCGTCGCAGGTCGACGCCGACCTGCACCTGTACGAGCCAGCGCGAGCCTTTCGGCTGACGCCGACGCGCGGACGGAATGCCGGCGGCGAGATGTTCGCGCCGAGCGCTCCGGATGGCGCGCTGATCTACTACGCGCTCGGCAGCGAGCCCGCTCTTGGCGATGACGAGGTTGTCCTCGAGATCCTGAACTCAGACGGTAACGTGATCCGGCGGCTCGCGACGGATTCCGACACCGGCAATGCGGGCGGTGGAGGTGACGTCGCCTACGTGCTGCCGGCTGAGGTCGGGCTCAATCGTGCCCTCTGGGACTTGCGTACAGCCCCGGCCGCTGGGTCGACTACCGGCGGCCTGCCCGTCGCAGGATACCATGTCGCGCCGGGGACCTATCGCCTCCGGCTCACGCGCGGTGACACGGTGCGCGAGTCGGCCGTCGAGGTTACCTGGGACCCGGTCAACGACTACGACCCGGCCCGGATCGCCGAGCAGCAGCGGGCCGTCGCTGAGGCCTTCGACATGCTGGACGCCATCTACCAGCGGCTGGCCGCCTTCCCCGACCTGAGATCCCAGGTCGAGATGCGCCGCAAGCTCGCCGAAGCGGCCGGCGATTCGGAACTGGCCGAATCGGCCCGGGCGTTGCTCGACGACCTCGACGCCTGGCGCGACAGCGTGTCCACGCCCGAGGCCACGAATAACCAGGACGTGTTGCACTTTCCGCCGAAACTCGAAGCCTTTCTGGCGAACATCTATGGGATCGTCGACGAGGCCATGCTCGGCCTGACGCAGGGCCAGCGTGACCGGCTCGCGGACCTGCGTCCGCGCTGGGAGGCCGCGATTGGCGCTTGGGATTGGCTCGTCGGGGAGCGGGTCGCCGGGTTCAACGACGGCGCCGGACCGGCCATGCTGGTTCCCGACTTATCCGACTGACGGGCCCGCCGCCGTAGCCCGCATACCGCGTCAGGCGGGGGTTCGCTCTACCTGGTGATTGCCGCACCCTCGCTGGCAGGCGAAAGCTGGTTCACCCCACTCGCGAATGATGCTGGAAGGGCTGCAAGCTACGGAGCGGGACGGACTAAGCCAGGCAGATGAACCTTTTGGCAGTTTTCGTGTCCGATAGGCGCTGACGTCAGACAGCTGCGTTTACGGTCTGATCGCGCTTGGCTTCGTCATAATTAGTGACCGTTAGAGATGGCCGCTGGATGACGCTCGAAGAGTCTGTGAGTTAATGATCTGTCGCTATTCAGATCAGTGCCGGTTAAAGCATGCCGCTGAGACGTCCCTCGATGAGTGAGGTCGCCTGGCTCATTATTCGATCGATCAGTTCACGAACAGTCGGTATATCGTTGATGAGCCCGGCAACCATGCCGCAGGACCACGCGCCGGCATCCATATCGCCTTCCAGCATAATGCGCGGATAAACGCCTGCGACTTCGTCAATGATGTCGTCGAATTTCAACTTGTCTCCGAGCCGCGCCTCCTTCGCGAGAAGGCTCTCGACCGCGGCATTGTTCAGGACTCGCTCGGTATTGCGGAGCGGGCGCATGATGAGTCGAGTATCGAGCTCGTCCGCATTCACGATCGCTCGTTTTACGTTTTCGTGTACGGGCGCTTCCTGGGTCGCGATGAATCGCGTACCCATGTTCATGCCGTCCGCCCCCATCGCCAGAGAAGCAACGAGTGACCTTCCATCCGCCTGCCCGCCGGAGGACACGAACGGTATCTCGATTTCATCTGCGGCTCGCGGGAGCAGAATCATGTTCGGTATATCGTCTTCCCCGGGATGCCCACCGCATTCGAAACCGTCGATGCTGGCAGCATCGCAACCGATCGACTGTGCCTTCAGTGCATGTCGAATGGACGTGCACTTGTGAATTACCCTGATACCGGCATCTTTCAGGTAGGGCAACACCTGCGCGGGATTGTTGCCTGCGGTTTCAACTATTGGAACTTCGCCATCGATGATGACCTTGATGATCTCCGGATAGTCGGGCGCGTTTATAGTCGGTAGAAACGTCACGTTCACTGCGAAGGGTTTGTCCGTCATATCCTTGCATCGAGCGATTTCATTCGCGAGATCTGCGGGAGTTTTCTGCGTTAGCCCCGTGATGGTGCCGAGACCGCCTGCATTGGACACCGCGGCCGCCAGCTCGGCGAACCCGACGTAATGCATGCCGCCCTGGATGATCGGGTGCTCGATACCGAGCATATCGGTGATGCGTGTTTTCATTCCGTATAACTCGGTTATCTTCCCGTGAATCGAGGCTTGCGCTTCTCAAGAAACGCCTGCACTCCTTCCCGTCCGTCCGCGCTGGAGGCTGACTCCGCTATTAACTGTGCTTCCAACTCCAGCTGTGTTTCGAGATCGTTTCTCAACGAGCTGTCCAGAAGGCGTTTCACCGCGGAAAAAGCGCGAGTTGGCCCGGATGCGAGCGAGTGCGCCAATTCTAGGCTCGCATCGAGAACGTGGATGTCCTCGACGACCTGATTTACCAATCCCCAGCGCAGCGCCTCATCTGCCGTAAGCACGCGATTGGTCAGCATCAACTCCCTAGTCCGACCGACCCCGATACGCCTGGGCAGGAAAAAAGTTGAACTACCGTCCGGCGAGAGGCCTGCGGCGGTATATGCTGAGACAAACTTCGCGGACTTTCCGGCTACTACGAGATCCGCGGCGCCAACAAGGCTCAATCCGG
>CAYXNS010000036.1:0-21004 GCA_964466315.1 uncultured Gammaproteobacteria bacterium | reverse complement strand
CGTGCCTGCGACGGCGGCGATCAATGGTACCTGCATCTGTGACAATCGCAAAATCGCAGTATGCAGATGATCCGCCATCGTCTTTACCGTGGCCAGGATTCGGTCGTCCTCGATATTGAAGGCAGTAAGGTCTCCGCCGGCGCAAAAAAACTGCTCGTCGCCGCAGACGAGAACAACGCGAATCGAAAGATCTTCATCGCAGGTGATAGCGACATCACTGAGTTCGTTAATCATGGCTTCATTCATTGCGTTGGCGGACTCTGGGCGATGCAGAGCAATTCTCGCAACGCCATCAGCCACTTCGAAGCGCAGAGTTTCATACGTCATTAGTTTCGGCCCTCTTCGGATAGCTCGCCTATCAAAATTGAAACTTTTCCAGCGCCGCCTTCGCGACCGATTCGCCCCACTCCTGCACAAAATGACCGGCATTCGGCATCTCAATCGGCGGTGGGCAGTTGGGTATCGAACGATGTAGCGCGCCCATTACGGATGGTCGACAGTATCTCATGCCTTTTCGAACGATCAATCATTAGTCAAGTAGGGCGAACCGCTTCATTGAAGCAATTCCAATGGATTCCCAGTTAGCTTGGCGTATCCCGAAACCTAAAAAGCCCAGAGTGAATGAAGTTTCTGTTTCGAGCCCGGATTTGCCCTCCGTTGTTCTTCATAGTTGGAGTTCCTTACTCACCCCGCTCTGGTTCTGCACCGTTTTCGGGCGTGACAGACGCCGTAGAAGCTATACTAGCGAAGAACCAATGACCGCTTTTGGCCGAAAGCAGCCGTTGGCTAACGTTTGTATTCAGGGCGATACTTGTGATCGACGCCGGTACTCGACGAATCCGTCCTGGAGCTTATGGAAGTGGAAAAGTAGGCCTTCCCGGGATGCTAACGCCGGGTCTGAAGATATCGAGTAGCCGAATAACCGAAGATCGCATCAGGGGGCAAACATGCTACAGCTGATCAAGATAATCCTAGCGACTCTCGCCGTCCGTATTGTGCCTGTTATGGCGTTGTGGTCAGTCTCCCTCGGAGCGAACGCCGACGGCGGCATCATCTACATGACCGAAGCCGTAGAGGGTTCGGCATTCCCTGTGACCTATCACCTGATCGAGACCGACGATGGGCTATTCACGCCGATCGGGCTTCGCAAGCCGGTGGGCGATGGGCCATTCCCTATAGTCCTGTTCGCCTCAGGTAACGGGGGCGAGGCTCTGGAGTACGTTCGCGACTACAGCCACAACCGAGGATGGACCCTCGACCAGTTCCTAGATGCGGGCTATGCCGTGGCCTGGCTGCGGTATCGGTCAGAGGTCGATATCCCGGTCTACGACGGCTCGCCCCGCGTCGGACGGGGCTGGTCGGGTCGCCCGCGCTACAATCGTGCGCCACTTGAATACGAGGATGTCGTAACGATCATCGCATACGTCAAGACTCTGGAATTTGTCGACGCCGGTCGAGTGGGCTACATGGGCATGAGTCATGGCGGTGAGATGCTCATGAAGATCTCATCGGAGTACCCAGAGATCCTCCGCGTCGGTATCGCGAGCGAGCCGGCCTCTTCAGATTTCATGGATCTAGCCCCGCGCGATCCCAGCGCGCCAGAGCGTCCAGAAACCATGGAGGTCAACACCGTGGAGATGCAGGCAAAAACCGCAAAGGCGGTCCAGGAACGCGTGAACAGGCCGATAGCCATGCAGCGTATTGCCTCCATCGATATCCCGATCTTTGTCCAGGGCCGTGATCGTGACCACAACCAGGACACGTTCAGGGTCAACTACGAACTCCTCGCTGAAGCAGGCAAGGAGGTAGAGTGGAAATCCTACGACCACGACCTACATGGGTTTGCTTACGTGCAGCGCAACACGGACGGAGTCTATGATCCCGACCAGGTTCAGCGTGAGGTAGTGACTGACTCGATTGCGTTCTTCAATCGCTTCCTTAAGGACGATTAAGCGTCAACTAGTCTGTACGCTAACGTCCGCTTTTGGCCGAAAGCAGCCGTACCTTGGTGTCTAGATTTTTTTAGCAATTTGTAGTGAGGAATCTACGAGAAACTTTACTGGGCATGGGGTTGACCCCAGAGGGTAGTGGGCCGTATGGTCTGAGCAACTAGAATAGGGAGTTCCGGCAGGTGTCCGAGGCCTCGCGGCTCGCGCTGAGGCGACGCTGGTTTGGGAATTTTTGAGGGGGCAACAATGAATAAACGTATTCTTACAATTGCGGCAGCCTGTGCGGGTCTTCTGGTAATCGTTCTGCTAGGCAGCCGACTGCTGGATAGTGCTCAGGAGCAACAGCCGCTTGGAGCCGAGTTCGCGGCGGTCCCCGGCCTCAAGGGCGGGCAAGATGTGTTCGGCCCATACGATCCGGTGCAGGGATGGCCGAAGCCGCTGGCGGAAAGCCTTCCTGACCACGAGGGATGGACCTGGTCGCAGTCCACCGATGTCTTCGTGGAGAGCCCCGACCGCATCCTTGTGGCGCAGAAAGGCGAACTGCCTGTGCTTCCTGTGAACATCCCCAGGACCTGGCTGCCTGAGATTGGGCCTGGCATCAAGTTCCCCGTCGGTGGCCGTGTACCATTGCGAGAAACCGCCAGTGCCACCCCGAGTCACGGCATCGGGAACGAGGATGGGAGCAGCGGCCGTCCGGGTATCGATTGGCGATGGGAGCACCTCATCGTCGTGTTCGATGGCGAGGGCAACATGATTGAAGACTGGTCGCAGTGGGACAGTATCTGGGGCCGGCCGCACGACATCGAGATCAGCCCCTACGATCCAGAAAAGCACGTCTGGATAGTGGATGCCGACAACCACTTCATCAGCAAGTTCAGCAATGACGGCAAAGAGCGCCTCCTGACGCTGGGCACGCCAGGTGAGCCCGGTAACGACGATACGCACTTCGCCCGGCCGACGTTCATGGCCTTCATGGACGCTAACACTTGGTATTTGGCCGACGGCTACGATAACACCCGCGTCATCAAGTACGACATGGACGCCAACAAGCTCACGCAGTGGGGCATGAAGGGTACTCCGCCCAACGAACAGCGTCCCGGCTATTTCAACAGTGTGCACGGCATCGCCGTCAACCCGACGACGCGGCAAGTCTTCGTAAACGACCGCAACAATGGCCGCGTACAAGTGTTCGATGAGAACGGCAATTTTCTGGACCAGTGGAGCATGGGTCCGCGCCCGCCCATGAACATCCACGACATCTACATGGGTGACGACGGTGTGCTCTGGGCAGCCGACCAGGGATCGAGCAAACTCAACGGCTACGACGCCAGCGGCAACTTCATCTATTCGTGGGGAACGTTCGGCGACTGCCAGGGCTGCATGTGGGGCGTACATGGGTTCCATACGGACATGGACGGCAATCTCTACACCTCAGAGGTGAGAACCGGCCGCGTCCAGAAGTATACGCCGCGCGCGGGCGCCAACCCCGCGTTCCTCGTAGGTAAACCCTGGCCGAGAGTCTGGTAGAAGGGCCGCCGTCAGGCGATCTTCAGCAGCTTGATCATGTTGCTGCCGAGGATCGCCTCCTTCTTTGCGTTACTCAGAGAGGGCGAGTAAATATTGCTGAATGTCCGCTTTTAGCCGGCAGCAGTCGTCAGCGGGTATCAGCATAGAAAAAAATTCTGAGAGCGGAGCTTAGTGCAGAAATTAAGGGATCTAATCATGAGAAGAAAGATCGATAAGCTGTTCCTTGCCTCTCTAGCGGCTGCCTTCTGGTCTGTGCAGGCGTCGGCCCAATTCCTGCCTCGTGGAATAACAGAAGTTACCGAGAATCTGTATTGGGCCCATCAGGACTCTCATCGGACGGTGTTTCTCGTCACGGACGAGGGCGTAATTATGGCCGACCCGATCAGCACCGAGTTCTCGACCTGGCTCAAACAGGAAATTCAGAACCGCTTCGGGGTGCCCGTACGCTACGTGCTCTATAGCCATCACCACTGGGACCATGTTTCCGGGGGCGCCGTATTCGAGGATACGGCGACTTTCGTCGGGCATGAGAACATGTTGCACAATCTCGCACTCCGGCCGGCGGACACGCCGTTGCCGCAGGATGCGGCCGCTCTGGACGAGAACGGCAACGGCCGGCTCGAGAGAGGCGAGGCGGAAGGCGAGCTCGAGGGCGAGTTCCATCTCTTTGACGCGAACGGTGATGGCATCCTGAGCGGTGCCGAAGTCGAGCGCGGCGCGTTGAACGAGGTGCGGCCGCCGGATCGTACCTTCCGGGATGAGATTACGGTTACGCTCGGCGGCGAGGCAGCGCAACTCATTCACGTCGGTCGCATGCTGCATTCCGACGACATGAGCGCAATCGTGTTTCCGGGCGAGCGTGCCGTTTTCGTCGTCGATTTCATCACGACAGGCCGTCTGCCCTACGTGGGTTACTTCCCAGTGTTCGTCGAAAGGGGCGTGCCTCCCGAAGATCTCGACTCGTGGCTCAACGCGATCCGTGTTATCGAGATGCTCGACGTGGATATCGTCACGCCCGGTCACGGATCCATCGGAACTGTCGAGGACGTAACGGAGCATCGGCATTACATAGAGGATCTTCGCGACACCGTCGCGGCGGGTATTGCGCGCGGGGAAAGCCTGGAAGATATTCAGCGCTCGGCAGTGTTTGCCCAGTACGACCACCTATTCAACTACGATGACTGGCTCTCGATTCAGGTCGAGGCTATGTACCGGATGACGATGCAATAGATTGCCTCGGCAGATGGTCGCGTTGGGATCGTGACGTCCGCTTTTGGCCGGAAGCAGTCGTCGGTTAACCGTTAATATGTACGGCTATGCATACTCGGGGGAGCCGTCCTCCACCATTCAGATAGAAAATACAAAGAGTTACAATCGAAAACGAGTAGGACCCCACATAGACCCCACATCAGTAGTCGCTGGAGCGCCTCAGGAATCCAGGCTCAATGAAGTCCACTCCCCAGTCCAAACCCTGCTCAGGGAGCTTTGGGCAGGGGGAGTCGTACGTCGGTATCCCACAGTCATCCAGCCAGAATTGGAAATGACCACTGTCCCTGGCGCTGCCAGAAGAAGTGACAGACCGAGTCACGCCCGCGCCGAGAGCTGGCAGCGAGAATGGATTGATGATCCGGAACCGATTAACAATTTTTGGGACTGACGCGTGCTCTCAACCATGGTTCGGAGTATGTTGGGAAACAAGAATAAGCTCAGGCGTGATGACTAGCGCACCGGGCAACCAAGGGGAAAATAATCACGCGAGGCATAGCTTCCTGCACATTCGGCCACGCCGGCCAGACGGCCTAAGTTGGCATCGAATTGGGCAAAAACAGACCGGATCAGGGTAAATAGGTTAATGCTTGAGCCTCGATACGGTTCCTGCTCGCATCAGATGGAGTTACATGAACGATAAGTTGGGTAGCGACGGTAATGGGGCAGCACCCGGCGAATTTCGGCTCCTGTGCGTAGGTGACATCCATCTTGGTCGCCGACCGAGTCGTGTGCCGGAAGATATTGAAGATTACGGAGTCCGCAGGGCTGAACTCACACCCGCAGCGGCCTGGGAACGGGCGGTGACCTGGGCGATCGACAACGATGTTGATGCGGTCATACTAGCCGGCGACGTCGTTGAGAGTCTCGATGATCGGTTTGAAGCGTATGGGCACCTCGAGCGTGGTGTTCGTAAACTCGATCTCGCAGAGATTGGAATCTTTGGTGTCGCCGGAAATCACGACGTACACGCATTGCCGAGGCTCGCAGATCATCTGGAGCACTTTAAGCTATTGGGGCGAGGTGGTGCCTGGGAGTCCATCGAGTTAACTAAGCAGACCGGCGATAAGCTGCGGCTGCTCGGTTGGTCCTTCCCCGAGCAGCGCGTATTGAGAAATCCACTTGATGATCCTATTGAGACCTTTCCCGACGACATCCCTACTATCGGAGTCTTACACTGCGATGTAGACGGTGGAAGCAGCCCATATGCCCCTGTGCCGCGGGCCGCCTTCGATGACGCGCCGGGTGCGGCTTGGCTTCTTGGACACATTCATAAACCCGATGATTTCTCGGCTACGCGTCCAGTCGGCTACCTCGGTTCGCTGGTTGGGCTTGATCCAGGCGAGCCAGGCTTACACGGCCCGTGGTTGGCATGCGTGTCGAAATCCAGTGCAGTGGAGCTCGCTCAGCTTTCAATTGCACCCTTGCGGTACGAGCGCATTGATCTCTCAATTGAGGCTATTCCCGATCTAGAGGGTGAAGACCTCGAGGACGCGTTCGCTGCTGAGCTTCGCTCTGCACTTGACGATGTGAACAACAGAATCGCGCCCACATTAGGTAGTACGAGGGCCGTCGGTTGTCGCATTACATTGACTGGACGCTCCAGGATCCATGATCGCATTCGCCGAATCCGAACTGATGGCGCTGTTCAGGAGGCGCAGAAGCTCGATCACGGTGGCGTCTTCTTTTTTATTGAGAAGATTGTAGACCAATCTGGGCCGGCCCTGGATCTTGATCAGATCGCGAAAGGTAGCGACCCACCCGCATTATTAGCGCAACGGCTTATTTGCTTACAAGAAGGTCAAGCAGAAGCCGATACACTCATCGTGGCCGCGGCTAGGGAGATTGAAAGGGCCACGGAGACTGTTCTGGGTGCCGGAGTGCCGAGTGCTCAGCCGGTGAGCACATCAGATGTCAGCCGGCTTCTCCAACACGCTGGCTTCGAGGCGCTGGAGGAACTCCTCGCCCAGCAAAACGGTGACGGTGGGGACGGGGAGTGATACTGCGGCGCTTATTTCTCGGTCGTGCGCCGGGCATCACGCAGTCGTTTACGCTGGACGATTTGTCTGAGCAGATCAACGTTGTTGTGGGTCCGAATGGATCCGGAAAGACATCGATCTGTCGGGCTTTGGCGGCGACCCTCTGGCCTGGCCGAGATTCTCCTCCACGTCTGGAGATTGAAACACTCTGGGACGAAGACGGCCAAACGTTGCGAGCAGAGTATGAGAGTCAACGGGTCTCTTGGGATAGAGACGGCATCAGCGTGGAGTCGCCATCTCTTCCGGATAGACATCTTGCCACGTGCTACAGATTGGGCGTTCGAGATCTCATGCAGGAGCATAGCGCCACCGACAAGGAGATTGCCCGGCGAATTCGTATCCAGATGGCGGGCGGATACGATGTGCAACGTGTAATCAACGATAGTTTTGCCGCTAAAACTAGACCTGGTGTCAAGGAGAGGCGCGCGATCGCCGACGCGAAGGCAGAAGTCGGCAGAGTGCAGAGCAGATTCAGCGCTCTCGCCGCTGATGAGGATCGACTCGTCGAGCTTGAAGACCAGCAGCGGTCCGCTAAAAAAGCCGAGCGCGAACTTAAGATGCTGGGAGATGCCATTGAATTAGCGGGTTTGCGCAAGATTGGAGATAACCTTGATGAAGAACTCGCTTCGTTTCCATCCAGTCTTGATTGTTTCACCGGTGATGAGATCGATTATGTCGATCAACAGGAAAGTGATCTCGATGGTTGTGAGTCAGCGATCAAGGCGCTTGAGCTGGAAGTAGCAGAGACGATCACTAGAATCCGGCTCGCACGTTTTGACGCTCAGCGGCCGACTTCGAGTGATCTTAGTAGCTGGATGATGCGTGTGAGCGACCTCCGTGATCAAGAGCGCAATCTTCGCGGCGCGCGTGAGAAAGATGACCAGGCAAAGGCGGCTTTAGCTTCAGCCGAATTCATTCTTGGGGGGAAGGACCATGCTGGTTCGGCACCCGATTTGTCGTTCGAAGCTATAGATCAGGTCGCGGCCTTCGTGAAGCGGTGCGATGACCTGGATGGACGAGGGGCAGCCTTACGAGGGCGGCTCGAAGCACTTGAATCTACAGCGTCCCCCGAAGACCGAGACACACTGATTCGTGGTGCGGGCGTACTGCGGGAGTGGCTTAGTGCTCCACAGACTGCGCATATCAAGATTCCCGCTTGGCTGCTTGCGGGTTGCGCGGTAATGAGCGCACTGGCAGTCGTTCTAGCGTACTTCCTCGCGCCGCTTTGGATCGGGCTCGCTGGACTTGGCGCTGGCGTACTTCTCGTTGTGTTCTTTCTATCAACCATCGGCCAGGATGCCGGTGCAGAGCTGCTGCGGCTTGCCCGTCAGTTCGAGGGCAGTGGATTGGGGAAACCTGAGAGCTGGTCCCGAAAGGATGTGTCTCTACTTCTGGTCGACCTGGATCAGCGAATTATGAAGGCTAATCTAGCCGAGGAGCAGACCGCACAGCGCACAATGGTTCAGTCGCAACTTGAGCAACTTCAACGCGAGAAACTTGAGCACGAGAGCGCAAGAGTGGAACTGCAATCGGGAGTTGGAGTTCAGATGGTCTCGGATCTTTCCCTAGCGGATTTAGTTTACCGATATCGTGCGGTTCACGATGCGTCTAGAGCGTTGGCCGAAGCCAGCACCCTTGTGGATAACATCACTACGCAATGTTCTAGAACTATCAAGGATGCCTGTGCTTTCCTTGAGCCCTTCGGATACGAAATCAGCACTGATGCGGCTGGGTTAGAGGCGGACCTAGTGGGTCTAAAAGATCGATTAGCTGAATACGACAATGGCGTAGCGTTACGCAAGTCCGCGACAAGTCTACTCTAATATGAGAGAGATCGCAAGAACGCGATCGAGAGGCGAACTGAAGAGTACTATCAGGCTCGTGGCATCAAGAAGGGAGAGAGAGAATTGCTTATGCAGTTGGTAAATCGATTGCCAGCTTATGCCGTGCTTAAGCAGGATCGCGAGCAAAACCTTCGCCGAGTTCGGGTACTTGAGCGTAGTCTCGATGAGCGATCTGATTTGCTCAACACGACACAGGATGCCGTCGAGCTGCAACATGACAAAGCGACGCAGATCGCTGAAAAACATGAGGAGATCTCGAATGAGATCGGTGGCATCGAGAGCAGAGTCAGAGAAGCGAGGAGCGGCGACGCATTGGAGATTGCGTTAGCTGGCCTGAGCGAGACGCAGAGTGCACTACTGTCTCTGTGTGAGCAGATACAGACTCAAACTGCCGGTCGATTCTTGCTGGAGGAGGTCGACACGGAACACGAGCGGTCGAGCCGTCCGCCTGTTCTCGAGTTGGCTGCTGATTATTTCAGAGCATTTACGCACAATGCTTACGAGCTTCTGCTTCCCGATGCGGACGAGCCAGAGTTCAGAGCTCGTGACACCTCCGCGGCGAGAAGCCTCGAACTCTCCCAACTATCCGACGGCACAAGGATTCAGCTTTTGCTTGCCGTACGTATTGCGTTTGCGGTGCACGCGGAGCGCGGCTCGAAAGTGCCGTTACTGTTTGATGAGGCGTTAAGTACCGCTGATCCCGTGCGGTTCAAAGCGGTAGCTGAGAGCCTGCTACTCCTTGCAAAAGACGGTAGACAGATTTTCTATATGACAGCGAATCCATCGGATGCGGCCGCCTGGAAAGTCGTCTGTGGGGATAGTGGCGAAGCCGCTCTGAACGTCATCGATCTTGGCAAAGAGCGCAGTGGCCAGGCTGCGATCACGGATGCCGCGCTGCTTAGAGCGCCTTCTGTGCCAGAAATTCAGAAACCGGGAAACATGACGGCAGAGCAGTACGGCGTTGTATTGGAGGTGCCATCCGTTGATGCGGAGAAACCCGTCGAGTCACTACACTTGTTCTACTTGTTACGTGACGATCTGAATTCGCTATATTCCTTAATTCGTGAGACGCGAATCACGACGATAGGCCAATGGATGTCACTGTCTGCATCTGGTCGCGCCGATCGGTTTGCGCCGTTGAAGCTCCGTCAGCGATTGGATGGGCTTTGTGAGTGCGCTCGTGAGATTTTTGAGCGCCGAGCTATCGGCCGCGGAAAGTTAGTAGATGGTGAAGTCTTGCGAAACAGCGGAGAAGTTTCCGGAACGTTCCTGCCCCGGTTGACGGCGCTAGCAGCTGACTTAAATGGGGATGCTGAGCGCTTTCTTGCCGCGTTTTCTGATCGATCAGAAAATCGAGTTAAGGGTTTCAGGGCTGGTTCTCTGATAGCTTTGCGAGCATACCTTGAGGACAACGGTTACGTAGATTTCCGACCGGCTCCCAGTCTGGCCGAGATTCGCTTGCATGTAATAGCGCAGGTTCACGGCATGATCGATTCGGGAGCTTTCACTCGAGAGGAGTGTGGCGGGTTCGTTGATCAGCTACTTGCAGCGATCGAGATCGGTAGCGGTAGTGAATCCGCATGACGAAGGCTTAGACGAGCCGACGCGGATGGACGGGCAGAGGTACGTATTCCAAGTAGCCCGGGCCGTGACCATCCACAAGGCACAAGGGCTAACGCTTGATAGCGTGACGATCGATCTCGATCGGGGCACGTTCGAGCGAGGACAGGCGTATGTGGCGCTGAGTCGCTGTCTAACGCTGGATGGGATCACTTTAAACCGACCGCTGCGAGTGGACGACATCAAACTGGATGAGAGTATTGTCGAGTTCTCTTCCCAGCTCGGGGTGGACCTGGGTCGGTAAGCGGCCTGACATCCAGTCCGAGCTACTACGCCTGCAAACGGCGGAAAGAAGCGACTGATCCCGCGCGCTCCCGGGCAGACGATCAAGGAAACGAACCAGAACGTGCGCTTTTTCGTCCCGTCTGAGCACCCTTGCCTTGCAACCTCCCGAAATCGGCATCCGCCGGCGCTGAAGGCTTGATCATCCAGGGATTCGCCGCCATCTAGCTCGAAAAGGCTTGTCGCCAGAGCTTCGGTTCAGGCTCTTGCGAAGAGAGATCACCCGGATGTGTTCTGGGTCAGATATTCCCGGAGGGATGTGGGAGCGGATGTTGGGTCGAAACCCAACATGCTCCTAACATATTGATTACAAGGAGATAGTGGTGGAGGCGGCGGGAATCGAACCCGCGTCCGCAAGTGTTCCGCTCCAAGCTCTACATGCTTAGTCCGTCTTTGATCTCACTCTGAGCTACCCGACGGGCAGGGAAAACTCAAAGCCAGCCTGGTTAGGGTTTAACGTTCAGGCCCCAGACGGTCCATCCAGCGAGCTTGCGATGATGACTCCTGGAACCGGACGCACAAGCACGAACCGGGCAGAAGGCACTAGGCAGGTTTTTAAGCTGCTAGCGCGTAGTTGTCGTCGTTGGCAACTATAAGGTTTGCAGTTGGTTTTACGAGGTAGGCTGCCCCTCGGCATGCACTTGAAGGTTCACGACCCACGTCGAAGCCGATCGCCCCCAAGGCTTTAAGTTTAGGGCTATGGGGCCAGAATTCAATAGACAACGGCACACAAGGTCGTGACCATCCGGCGGCAACCGGGTTCCTGCCCAATATAATTTTTAACCAATTGATAAATAAAGAGAAACCCGCTATGCTGCGACTTACCGGTTCCCTAAAATTATCGCCGATTACAACGAGAATAGCTCCTGCCTGAAAGAGGTGCGGTTGCCGCCCGAGGTCGGTGCGCTGCTGAGGCAGGCAATCGGAGCCGCGGAGGAGACTCTTTACCTACAGGACCACGAGGCTGAGCAGGCCCGAAGCTCTATTTTACATAATGACGATCCCGCTTCGACCGACCGTTTCCTCGTCACGGTGCACGTCGATCAGCCGCTCCTGCAATAGAAAATCAACGATTGATGGCTTTCATTGCCCGGGCTTTATCGCGCTCCCAGTCGCGATCCTTCTCGGTAGCGCGTTTGTCGTACTGTTTCTTACCCTTGGCGAGGCCGATTGCGAGCTTCGCTCTACCGCGCCCCCAGTAGAGTTCCAGCGGCACGAGCGTGTAGCCACGACGCTCGACGAGACCACTGAGACGATCGATCTCCTTGCGATGTAACAACAGTTTCCGCGTTCTCGTCGGATCGGCGTTAACGTGACTCGATGCCGACGCCAATGGTGTCAGATGCGCGCCAAGCAGCCAGATCTCGCCGTCGCGTACGATGACGTAGCTCTCGGCGAGCTGCGCTTTTCCGGTTCTGAGGCTCTTGACCTCCCACCCCTCGAGCGCGAGTCCGGCCTCGAGCCGCTCTTCGATAAAGTAGTTGAAGCGGGCTTTCTTGTTGACCGCGATGGAGGAGGGTGACTGTTTGCGGGTCTTTCTAGCCATGCTGGCACAATGATCCTAAAATCCGGCACAAATAACACGCAATAAAAAGCGCGCCGAGGGAGAATCCAACGTGGTCGAGTCCGTTGCCGAACGCCGTATTTCTATGCACGGCTACTGGTCGTCGCGGTTTGCCTTCATCCTGGCGGTATCGGGCTCTGCGATCGGCCTCGGCAACATCTGGAAATTTCCCTATATTACCGGCGTCAATGGCGGTGGCGCGTTTGTTCTGATGTACCTGGTCTGTGTGTTTGTCGTCGGCTTGCCGATCATGATGGCTGAGATCCTCGTCGGCCGTCGCGGAAGACGCAACCCGATCGCGACGATGAGATTACTCGGCGAAGAGGAGGGTGGCAGCCGGCATTGGGGTCTCGTCGGCGTTGTCGGTGTCATCAGTGGCTATATGATCCTCTCCTACTACAGCGTCATCGCGGGATGGGTGGTCGCTTATGTTTTCGAAGGCGCTATGGGTTCGTTCGAAGACGCCGGCGCGGAGCGAGTCAGCGAGATCTTCGCGGGCGTGTCCGGGAGCTGGCTTACCACGGCCTTCTGGCAGACTTCATTCATGATCATGACGACGGTCGTCGTATCCAAGGGTGTCGAACGCGGGCTCGAGCGAGCCGTTCGTGTGCTGATGCCGGCGCTGGTCGTGCTGTTGCTGGTACTACTCGGCTACAGCATTATCGCGGGCGACTTCGCGGCCGGACTACGCTTCATGTTTCAACCGAAGTTCTCTGAACTGACTCAGGCGGGCGTCTTGTCTGCACTCGGCCACGCGTTCTTTACGCTGAGCATCGGCATGGGCGCGGTCATGGCCTACGGCGCTTATCTGCCGGCAGAGACCTCAATCGCCCGCATATCTATCGCGGTTGTTTGTGCTGATACCGGCATCGCAATCCTGGCCGGCCTCGTGATATTTCCGATCGTCTTCGCCAACGGGCTCGACCCGGCGACCGGGCCGGGACTGATCTTCCAGTCGTTACCGTTGGCGTTCGGCCAGATTCCGGGCGGTGTCATCATTTCCGTTTTGTTTTTTCTTCTACTCACGTTCGCGGCCTGGACCTCCGCGATCAGCCTCATGGAGCCGGCCGTAGCGTGGCTCATCGAGGCGCGCGAGTTGAGCCGAGCAAGCGCGGCCATTTTCGTCGGCGGCACGATCTGGTTGCTTGGGTTCCTGAGCATCTGGTCGTTCAACTTACTCGAGGACTTCCAGCCTTTCGGTAGAACCATCTTCGATAATCTCGACTTGCTCACGGCTAATATCATGTTGCCACTCGGTGGCCTGGCAATCGTCTTTTTTTCGGCCTGGGTAATGTGTCGGAACTCGTCTGCGGATGAGTTGGATCCCGACTCTGGTGCCGGCTACCAGGCCTGGCGTTTCGCCGCACGCTTTATCGCACCTGTCGCCGTGATCATCATCTTCCTGAACGCTATCGGGCTTCTCTAGAGAGCAATGCGTTCTGTTCGCCGCTACGCACGCGTTAAGTACAGTGCGAGCCAGATGTTTGGGCTCGTCGATGACATCGCGAGCTATCCCGAGTTCCTGCCCTGGTGTCAGCGCGCGACCGTACAGCTTCGAACGAAGGATCAGGTGGAAGCGACGTTGAAGATCGGCCTGCGCGGCGTTAACAAGGAATTCTCCACACGGAATCGTCTGGAGCATCCCAAGCGGATTGAGATCAAATTACTCAAGGGCCCGTTCAGATCGTTGGAAGGTGCGTGGACGTTCACGGACTGCGAGGGCGGCGGCTGCGACGTTGGTCTCGCGCTGAACTTTGAGGTGACGCATTCGCCGTTGAATATTGTCTTTGGTTTAGTCTTCGAAGAAATAGTCCATTCCCAGGTGGCCGCGTTCACGGCACGGGCGGAGGCGTTGTATGGTAAATAGAAAAAAGGACCCAGTTCCTTTCTCGGAAGTACGATGAACACTACAACGGACGAAACGGTCGAGGTCGTGTATGCCACACCTGAAATTCAGCGCGTCGTTGCGGTGCCGTTCACGCCGGGTATGACGGCCATGCAAGCTGTACTTAGCACGAAGCTCCTCGAGGAGTTCCCCGAGATCAAGGCTCATCCGCTTGTACTCGGTATCTTCGGCGAGCGCGTAGACGAATCCTACGAGCTCGTGCCCGGCAACCGCGTCGAGATCTGCAGGCCATTGCAGCAGGACCCGCGCGATATGCGCTGGAGTCTAACGGCGACGGGCGGCGTGATGGGCCGGTCTCGGGACGACCAGGGCAAGTAATCAGGAAGGAGGTTCGATCTGGGCTTCTTTGTCAAGGCTGATGACTCGATCACCTTCGAAATACACGACGAACCAACGGCGTTCGACCTCGTGAGAGCGACCCTGTTGAAAGTAATAGGTGTAGTCCCAGCGGTCGTCGTGGAAGCTGTCTTCGACCATGGGTGAGCCGAGCAGAAATTGAACCTGGCTGCGGGTCATGCCGACCTCTACCTGGTCGATCACGTCCTCTTCGAGTAGATTACCCTGCTGAATATCAATGCGATAGATACAGGCGCCGAGCAATAGCGCTCCGGCGAGGATGCCGACTCCGAAGACGGGACGAAAAATAGCCTTATTCACGGTGGAGGGCACAGGTGAATGTAGGTGATAATGAGGCGCGCATCATACATCACTCGGGAACGCAGTAGAACGTGGAAAAGCAGGATCTCCGCAAAGCAGGGCTCAAGATTACCTCTCCCAGGCTCAAAGTCCTGGAGATCCTGGAGACGAATATCGAGCGGCATCTGAGCGCCGAGGCCGTTTATAAAGTGCTCCTGGCCGCAGGCGAGGAGTTCGGACTCGCGACCGTATATCGGGTACTCACGCAGTTCGAGCGCGCTGGTCTCGTTACCCGGCACAACTTCGAGAGTGGCATGTCAGTGTTCGAACTCTCGGACGGAACTCATCACGACCACATGGTCTGCCTTGTGACCGGTGACGTCATTGAGTTCTATGATGAGCGAATCGAGGGAATTCAGAAAGAGATCGCGGATAAGTACGGCTACTGCATCGAAGATCACAGCATGGTTCTATACGTCCGCCCGAAGTAGGACAGACGCCTCTCGGTGCCAGTTACTCTATCGCGCGACGCATCATCTCCTCGGCATGGGCTCGCGCACGCTCGGTGATCTCTATGCCGCCGAGCATGCGGGAGAGCTCTTCGATGCGATCCTCCGCGCTGAGTTCGCGCACGTTCGTTCGGGATGCCTTTCCGTCTGTTAGTTTGACGACGCGATAGTGACGCTCGCCCTGGCTCGCGACCTGTGCGAGATGGGTCACACACAGGACTTGACGATCAGCTGCTACCTCCGCCAGTCGCCGGCCCACGATCTCGGCCACACCGCCACCGATGCCCGCGTCGACCTCATCGAAAATCATCGTCGGTACCGAGCTGGTACCCGTACCCAGAACTTCGAGCGCGAGACTCACCCGTGACAATTCGCCACCCGATGCGACCCGAGAGAGCGATCCAAATTCCTGGCCGGGATTCAGGCTGACCCGGAACTCGATTCTATCGAGGCCATGCTTATCGGCCCGCTCTCGCGCCTTTCGCATTAATTCGACGCGAAAACGGCCGTGGGGCATTCCGAGTTCGCTGAGCTGCGCCGAAACGAGTCCAGCTAGTCTGTCGCCACTGGCCGCACGAGCTTCGGAAAGTTCGGTTGCGGCCGAGAAGTAGGCTCCCGCGGCTATCTGCGTCCGTTCGGCCAGAATCTCCAGCGACTCACCTCCCTTCTCGAGTTCTGCCACGCGTTCCTGCAGCGTGTCTTGGATTCCGGCAAGCGCTTCGTCCTCGACTTTGTGCTTACGCGCCACTTCACGAATCCTGCTGAGCCGGTTCTCGATCCACTCGAGACGCGCGGGGTCGGGTTCCAACCGGTCTCGGTATCGGCTCAGGCTTGCAGCGGCCTCACTGAGCTGTATCTCCGCATCGGCAACGAGATCGCTCGATGCCGCAAGCTCAGGATCCAGTTCGCTCAAAATCCGCAGCGATTTCGCCGCGTCGGCGACCAGCGCGTACGCAGAATCACTATCCGCCTCATAGATCCGATTCAGGGTCAGGTTCAGCTCGCCCGCGAGACGATCGACGTTTGCCAGGCGGTTACGCTCGGCGTGCAGCGGCTCGAGTTCACCTTCTTCCGGCGCGAGACCCTCGAGTTCGGCAAGCTGGAAGCGGAGCAGCTCCAGTTGAACTTCACGATCCTCACCGCCCTGGTGGCGTACTTTCAGCTCTTGCGCCAGCGCCTGCCAGGTCTCGAAGCGCTCAGCGACATCATCGGAAAGTTCACTGTGGCCACCATGGAAATCCAGAATCTCCCGTTGCGCGCTCTGGTGTAACAGCGATTGATGACTGTGTTGTCCGTGTATGTCTACGAGCAGTTCGCCGAGCGATCGCAAATCCTGCAGGGTGACGGGATGGGAATTGATGAACGCGCGCGAACGGCCTTCGGTACTGATGACGCGGCGAATCACGCAGTCTTGATCCTCGTCGAGGCCTCGCTCCCGCAGCCAGGCCGCGGCCGGGTGCGTGTTGGGGCAATCGAACGAGACGCTGATCTCGGCCCGGTCTGCGCCGGTGCGCACGGTACTGGCATCCGCGCGGTCGCCGAGGGCCAGTCCGAGTGCATCGACGAGAATCGACTTGCCCGCGCCGGTCTCCCCGGTCATGACACTGAGTCCCGTGTCGAGCTCTAACTCGACCTCGTCGATGACAGCGTAGTTCCTGATCCGGATCAGGTTGAGCATGTGTTAGTCGGCATCGGGACTGCCTGATCCGCGATTCGTGTGACCCCAGTTGAGCTTGGAGCGTAACTGCTCGTAGTAGTTGAGATCGCGCGGATGCAGAAGCTTAACGGTCTCCTCTGCGACCGCAATCTTGAGCACATCGTCCCCTCCCATCTTGCCCAGGCTATCGCCGTCGCAGGCAACCTCGGGCTCGTCGTCGAGACGCGGTTCCACGCGAACTTCAATGCGGCTTGACGCCCTGACGACGAGCGGCCGGTTGCTCAACGTATGCGGACAGATCGGCACGATGACAAGCGCGTCGACATTCGGTTGGATAATGGGCCCGCCGCAGGACAGCGCGTACGCCGTCGAGCCGGTCGCCGTGGCAACAATGAGTCCGTCGCCGCCATGCCTGTTAACGTACTCGCCATCGACGAATGTCGTGAAATCCTGCATGTGGCCTGTTTGCCCGGATTTGACGACGACATCGTTGAGCGCGAGCATCCGCGCGCCGTCGTTACCGTTTCTCGAGATCTCCGCTCGTAGCATGACCCGGCTCTCTTCAGCGAAATCACCGGAGAGAATGGCATCGACGGCCTGCAGCATATGATCGGGTGAAACGTCGGTCAGAAACCCCAGCCGTCCGAGATTGATTCCGAGCAGCGGTACGCCTTCACGGGCGACACCACGCGCCGCATGTAACAGCGTACCGTCCCCGCCAACTGCAACCATGAGATCGACGGCACCGGGGAGTTCCTGCGTCGGTAGGCAGGTAATGTCGTTCAGCGCCGCCGGGATAGCCTCCTGCTCCGGGAGGAATACGCCGATATCGTGGCTGCGCATGTGAGCCACGATCGCCACTGCGCGGTCTGCGACATTGGCGTTGGAGAAACGTCCCCATAAGCCGATATTCTTGAATTGGGATGTCATACGGAACCGGCCGAATTCACCGGATGGAATTGTACTGAATATTGCGTCATATGGGCCGTGTTCAGCGATATTGGTAAGCTTGATATCCGTTCTTGACAGTAGCGGGAAGCGGTTGCTAGCGTGTTGGCACTCGAAGCCTTTCCGCTAAGTTAACACAGGCTCACCAACATGCAGGGGAGCAAGCTGCCAGACATTCCGAATGAACGGGCACAGCATCTACTAAAAGTGCTCGTCGACCGCTATATCCGGGACGGGCATCCCGTTGGATCGAAGACGCTTTCGCGCAACTCCGGGCTCGAGATCAGCCCCGCGACGATCCGTAACGTGATGACCGATCTCGAAGAGCTCGGTTTCGTTACCGCACCGCACACCTCGGCAGGGCGTGTACCGACGATCAAGGGCTACCGCTTCTTCGTGGACACCCTCGTGAAACTTCGTCCGCCGAAAGGGGAAGAGTTGCAGCAGTTCCAGGAAGCTCTTCAGGATTCCGACCCGCAGGCGCTCGTTCTGTCCGCTTCCACGCTGCTGTCGGCCGTAACGCGGCTCGCTGGGGTCGTGACCGTGCCGCGACCCGCTCACTTGGCACTGCGGCAGATCGAGTTCCTGCCATTATCCGATCGCCGGGTCCTCGTCATTCTCGTACTCAATGACCGCGACGTACAGAACAAGATCATCGAGGTCAACCGGGACTACACGGAGGAAGAGCTGAGACATGCCGGCAATTACCTGACGGAGCAGCTCGGTGGCCGAGATCTCGCCGTCGCGAGGTCACGGCTGCTGAAGCAGCTTCGTCAAACACGTGAGTCGATGAATGCCTTGATGGTGGACGCAATCGAGATGGCGCAGCGGGCGTTCCCCGACTCGGAGCCCGAACCCGAGTTCGTGGTTGCAGGCGAAACGAATCTCATGGGCCTGGAAGGCCTGGCGGATATGGACAAGCTCAAGCGTCTGTTTGAAGCGTTCGGGCGTCAGCAGGAGATGCTGCATCTGCTCGACCAGAGCCTGCACATGCACGGCGTCCAGATCTTTATCGGCCAGGAGTCGGGGTATCAACTACTGGATGAGTGCAGCGTGGTCACGGCGCCTTTCACGACCGGAGACGATACGATGGGTGTGCTGGGCGTCATCGGCCCGACGCGCATGGCCTACGAGCGCGTGATTCCGATCGTCGATGTCACGGCTAAGCTTCTGGGGAGCGCCTTGAAGTCTAGAAACTAGCCCCCATCCTTGTTGCGATCTGGAGAGTTTTAGTGCTGCCGGCCCCGCACGCGGAAGCCGGCGCCGGGAGGAGTATCTGCATGACCCACAACGTTCCGGATGACGACCCGGGTGGCACGCCATCGGCCGCGCCCTCGGACGCCGATGACTCGCCGAACGTTGACGCGAGCGAGGCTACGGCTGCCGAGGCGGAGCCCCTCAGCGAGCTGGAACTGGCACGACGCGAGGCCGCCGAGAATCTCGATCGTTATATGCGTCTCGCCGCCGAACTCGACAACGTCCGCAAGCGCGGCACTCGAGAGCTGGAGAACGCCCGCAAATACGGCCTCGAGCGTCTAGCACAGGCGCTCTTACCCGTCAGGGACAGTCTCGAGGCTGGTGTCGCAGCCGCCGAAAATGCCGACATTGATGCGCTACTCGAGGGTAAACGTGCGACGCTGCGGCTACTCGATGCGGCTCTGGAACAGGAGGGTATCGCCGAAGTCGACCCCGAGGGCGAACCGTTCGATCCCGCCCGGCACGAGGCAATGACCCTGCAGTCCTCGGCGACGGCCGAGCCGAATACGGTGCTGACAGTTGTCCAGAAGGGATATTCCATCCATGAGCGGCTCTTGCGGCCTGCCCGTGTGATCGTCTCCCAGGAGCCGCCGGACGGAGATGCGCAGTAGCAAGGCCATTATTGGCTGCGTATCGGGCTGACAGCCTTGAAAACGCTCGATAGCACCCCATTTAGGACAATAAGCTTCTAGCCATAATTTTTGGAGAATTTCAGCCATGGGACGAGTGATCGGCATCGATTTAGGTACGACGAACTCCTGTGTCGCCGTCATGGACGGCGAAAAAGCCAAGGTGATCGAGAACAGCGAGGGCGACCGAACGACGCCGTCGATCGTTGCGTTTACCAAGGACGAGGAGGTTCTAGTCGGACAGACTGCTAAGCGGCAGGCTGTCACGAACCCGACCAACACGTTATCCGCTATCAAGCGTCTGATCGGCAGGCGTTTCAAAGACGATATCGTGCAGAAAGACATCGGTATGGTGCCCTATAACATCATCGGCGCAGATAACGGTGATGCCTGGGTCGAAGTGGCTACGGGCAGAATGGCTCCACCCGAGGTCGCCGCGCGAGTGCTCGGCAAAATGAAGCAAACTGCGGAAGACTATCTCGGCGAAGCCGTGACCGAGGCCGTCATTACGGTACCCGCCTACTTCAACGACTCCCAACGCCAGGCCACGAAGGATGCGGGCAGAATTGCAGGTCTCGAGGTCAAGCGCATCATCAACGAACCGACCGCGGCTGCTCTGGCTTACGGCCTCGACAAGAAACGCGGCGACCGCAAGATCGTGGTGTACGATCTGGGTGGCGGTACGTTCGATATCTCGATCATCGAGATCGCCGAGATCGACGGTGAGCATCAGTTCGAAGTGCTGGCGACGAACGGCGACACTTTCCTCGGCGGTGAGGACTTCGACAAGCGGATCATCGACTACCTTTCCTCAGAGTTCGAGAAGGAGAGCGGTATCGACATCCGCAAGGATCCGCTTGCCATGCAGCGGCTCAAAGAAGCATCCGAGAAAGCCAAGATCGAATTGTCATCGCGGCAGCAGACGGAGGTGAACCTGCCCTACATTACGGCTGACTCCGACGGTCCCAAGCATCTCAATATCAACCTGAGCCGCGCGAAGGTCGAGTCTCTGATCGAGGAGTTGCTCGAACGAACCATTACGCCGTGCAAAACGGCGCTCGCGGATGCCGGGTTGAAGGTTGCCGATATCGACGATGTCATTCTCGTCGGCGGGCAGACGCGTATGCCTAAAGTGCAGCAGGAAGTCGAGAACTTTTTTGGCAAGGAGCCGCGACGGGACGTCAACCCCGACGAAGCCGTGGCGGTCGGTGCCGCGATTCAAGGCGGCGTCCTTTCGGGCGACGTGAAAGACGTACTACTGTTGGATATTACACCGTTGTCGTTAGGGATAGAGACACTCGGCAGCGTGATGACGCGCTTGATCGGCAAGAATACGACGATTCCAACCAAGGCGAATCAAGTGTTCTCGAC
>CAYXNS010000035.1:0-27791 GCA_964466315.1 uncultured Gammaproteobacteria bacterium | reverse complement strand
CAGTAGCTCAATTGGCAGAGCAGCGGTCTCCAAAACCGCAGGTTGGGGGTTCGAGTCCCTCCTGGCCTGCCACCTCGATCATCGAGCGTTGGATCTCGTGCTCCGGCCTTATGAACTCGTGGCCGAGCCGTTCTGCGTTGATCCTCACTGGACACAAGCCGTCGCAGATGTCTCGTCGAAGGAACTGATGGATACAGACACTGGAAACCCTGCGTTAGACACGCTGAAGTTGCTGATCGCCGGCGGCGTTTTGCTGGGTGGCATCTTTGGCTATTACTACTATTCCGATGTGTCGGTGCTCATTCGTGCGATCGGCGTATTGCTCGCGTTCGCGCTCGGTGTCGTTGTCGCGCTGCAGTCGGTTCGCGGCCAGGAATTTCTGAAGTTCGTGCAAGGCGCTCGAGTGGAGCTGCGTAAAGTTGTTTGGCCGACGCGGGAGGAGACGATCCAGACGACGATAACGGTAATGGTATTCGCTTTGATCATGGGTGTGTTTTTCTGGCTGCTCGACATGTTTCTCCTCTATGCTACCCGTCTGCTTACGGGTCAGGGAGGCTGAGTCGATGTCGCTGCAGTGGTACGTAGTCCACGCTTATTCAAACTACGAGCACAAGGTCAGGACCTCTTTGTTGGAGCGCGTCAAACGCTATGGTTTGGAGGACAAATTCGGCGAGATTCTCGTACCTACCGAGGAAGTCGTGGAGATGCGCGAAGGCCAGAAACGGCGGAGTGAGCGAAAGTTTTTTCCGGGCTACGTTCTCGTACAGATGGAGATGGATGACGATACCTGGCATCTCGTGAAGGAAGTACCGAAGGTTCTCGGTTTTATCGGCGGGACGACGGACAGGCCGGCTCCGATTACTGATCGCGAAGCCGACGCAATTCTGAGCAGGGTACAGGAAGGTGTCGACAAACCCCGGCCGAAAGTGTTGTTCGAGCCCGGCGAGGTCGTTCGCGTAAACGATGGGCCGTTCAATGACTTCAACGGTGTTGTCGAGCACGTCAATTATGAGAAAAGCAAAGTCAGGGTCGCTGTTCAGATTCTTGGACGATCGACGCCTGTCGAGCTGGATTTCGGGCAAGTGGAGAAGGCGTAGGCCCCGAGATTACGATGGCAAGAAAAATAGACACATATATCAAATTGCAGATCCCGGCCGGGCAGGCGAATCCGAGTCCGCCCGTGGGTCCCGCGCTCGGTCAACATGGCGTAAACATCATGGAGTTCTGCAAAGCGTTCAACGCGGAGACGCAGTCGGCGGAGCAAGGGATGCCGATTCCTGTCGTGATCTCCATCTACACCGATAAGAGCTTCACATTCATCACGAAGACACCTCCGGCCGCCGTACTACTCAAGAAGGCGGCGGGTATCGACAAAGGTAGCGGCACGCCCAACACGGAGAAAGTGGGAACAGTGACTCGTGCTCAGTTGGAAGAGATCGTGAAGGTAAAGGAGCCGGATCTCAACGCTGCCGACATGGATGCAGCCGTGCGGATCATCGCCGGGAGTGCCCGTAGCATGGGTCTGGACGTGGAGGGCCTCTAGATGGCAAAGCGCAGCAGAGCTCAGAAAGCGGCCGCGGAAAGGCTCGAGAAGGGAAAGATCTATCCTGTCAACGAGGCGCTGGAGTTGGTGAAAGAGCTCGCGCAGGCGAAATTTTCCGAGTCCGTGGATGCGTCGGTCAATCTGGGGGTCGACTCTAAGAAATCGGATCAGGTTGTGCGTGGCTCAACTGTTTTACCCTGTGGAACGGGCAAGACGGTGCGAGTCGCCGTGTTCGCGCAGGGTGAAAACGCTGAGGCTGCCGAGAAGGCGGGCGCGGACCTCGTCGGTATGGACGATCTCGCAGAGAGTATTAAGGGCGGCGAGCTCGATTTCGACGTCGTCATTGCGAGCCCCGACACTATGCGCGTCGTCGGTAAGCTCGGCCAGATACTCGGCCCACGCGGACTCATGCCCAACCCAAAGGTCGGAACCGTGACGCCAGACGTGGCGGCGGCCGTCCAGAATGCGAAAGCCGGACAGGTTCGCTACCGTACCGACAAGTCAGGGATTATTCACTGCTCAATCGGCACGGTCGGTTTCGAGACCGACGCATTGAAGCAAAATTTGGCCGCTTTGTTGTCGGATCTGAATAAGGCGAAACCGGCCTCGTCAAAGGGTGTATACGTCAAGCGCGTCAGTATCTCGTCGACGATGGGTCCGGGTATCGTCGTCGATCAGGCGACAGTAAGCATTTGAGATCCCGGCGTCCGACGGACGCCAAGAGTTTTTTAGCCTGCCCATGGATGGGTAGGAGGAAGCCAGCGGTTGCTGGCTATCATCGAAGACCGTAGGTCCTCACGGCGTAAGGTGAGGGTAATGGTGAAATCCGCCTGCGCAGGTGGTGTTACCTAGATCAGCTTTGCCTGGTGGAGGGCGCACCGTCGAACGTTGCGGACACTTGATAAGGAATGAATGCTCGCAGCACAGAGATGGCGGTAGCCCAACGCGTTTGGGTTGCGTTGTTTTCTACCAGGAGAAACGTATGGCGCTAGATCGCGAAGCTAAAGAAGCGCTGGTCCACGAGGTCAACTCGGTCGCGGCTTCTGCTCACTCGGCAGTCGCAGCAGAGTACCGTGGTTTAACCGCAGCCGAGATGACCGACCTTAGATCCGAAGCTCGTACTTCGGGTGTGTACCTCAAGGTTGTAAAGAACACACTGGCCCGCAGAGCTGTCGAAGGTACGGATTTTCAGTGCATGCAGGAGTCTCTCCACGGGCCTTTGTTGCTTGCGTTCTCGAAGGAAGACCCGGGTGCCGCCGCGCGCGTCATCAAAGGCTTCTCGAAAGACCACGACAAGCTCGTCACGGTCTCGGTCTCGATCGGCAGAGAACTCTACGCGGCATCCGATCTCAGTCGATTGGCCGCGTTGCCGACGCTTGATGAGGCGCGGGCGATGTTGCTCAGGACGTTCAACGGCCCTCTGACGCAGCTCGTCCGTACTTTAATCGAGCCGCCGGCGATGGTTGCCCGTGCATTACAGGCCCGCAGCGAGCAGGCTTCTTAGCCTGCTGGCGATGCGTCATACGAATACAGTTACATTGACTTGAGGAGAATAGAGAATGGCTTTAACGAATGAAGAGCTCATCGAAGAGCTGAGCAATAAGCCGATCATGGAGATCGTTGAACTCGTGAATGCGCTCGAAGAGAAGTGGGGCGTTTCGGCGGCAGCCCCGGTCGCTGTGGCAGCCGCAGGCGGCGCAGGTGCTGCGGACGCTGGTGCTGCTGAGGAGCAGACTGAGTTTGACGTAGTTTTGACGAGTTTCGGCGAAAACAAGGTCCCAGTCATCAAGGTCGTAAGAGCCGTTACGGGTCTTGGCCTAAAGGAAGCGAAAGATCTCGTCGAAGGCGTGCCCAATGCCGTGAAGGAAGGTGAGTCCAAGGACGATGCAGAGGAATTGAAAAAGCAGCTCGAGGAAGCAGGCGCAAGCGTCGAGATCAAGTGATACGGCGCAGGCAGCCGCTCGCCCACGAAACAGCCCGCGGCTGCAGCGTGCTGTGGACGAGATTCTGTGCAGACAACCCAGTTGCGATGAGCGGCTGGATTCTGCGTCTTTCAACAAAGAACGTGCAACCGTACGTAGTTTTTTAGCGTAGTCGAGGAAATCCACGATGGCGTATTCGTTTACTGAGAAAAAGCGTATTCGGAAGAACTTCGGGAAACTTCCAAGTATCTTGGATGTTCCCTATCTGCTTTCGATCCAGCTTGCGTCTTATCACAAGTTCCTACAGAAGGAAGCCGATCCTGCGAAACGCGACGACATGGGGCTGCACTCGGCCTTTCAAAGCGTTTTCCCGATCGCCAGCTATTCCGGTAATGCTACGCTGGAGTACGTCAGTTATCGCCTCGGGGAACCGGTCTTCGACGTAAAGGAATGCCAGCTGCGCGGGCTCACTTACGCGGCTCCGCTGCGTGTCCTGGTCAGGCTGGTCATATACGACAAGGAAGCCACGGGTACCAAGAAGAAGGTCAAGGACATACGCGAGCAGGAAGTTTACCTCGGTGAGATGCCTTTGATGACGGATCACGGCACTTTCGTGATCAACGGCACGGAGCGAGTCGTCGTATCGCAGCTTCATCGATCCCCCGGCGTGTTCTTCGATCATGACAAGGGCAAGACGCACTCGTCCGGAAAGCTTCTGTTTTCGGCTCGAGTCATACCGTACCGTGGCTCGTGGTTGGATTTTGAGTTCGACCCGAAGGACAGTGTCTTTGTGCGAATCGATCGCCGGCGTAAGTTGCCGGTAACGATTATTTTGCGAGCGCTCGACTTCACGAACGAGGAGATTATCGATCTCTTTTTCGAAAAAAACGAGTTCACTCTAACGTCGAAGGGCATTCAGCTGAAGCTTGTCGCTGAGCGGCTCAGAGGCGAGACCGCAAGTTTCGATATCAAAGTTGGTCGAAAGATGATCGTCGAGAAGGATCGCCGAATCACCGTGCGGCATATCCGAGAGCTGGAAAAGGCCAAGGTCAAATATCTCGAGGTTCAGCCAGAGTATCTGGAAGGGCGCATACTCGCGCACGATGTCGTCGACGAGGATACGGGAGAGGTAATCGCGAACGCGAACGATGAACTAACCGTCGAGTCGATCGAGACTCTCATGGCAAGCGGCATCAAAAAGCTCAACACGCTTTTCGTGAACGACCTGGATCGCGGCCCCTTCATATCCAACACATTGAAGATAGATTCGACGCAGACGCGGCTGGAAGCATTAGTCGAGATCTACCGGGTGATGCGTCCCGGGGAGCCCCCGACAAAGGACGCTGCGGAGAATCTCTTCCAGAACCTGTTCTTTAATCCCGAGCGCTACGATCTGTCGGCAGTCGGCCGAATGAAATTTAACCGCAGGGTCGGTCGTGCGGACTCCGAGGGCGATGGAATCCTCAGCAAGGAGGACATCATCGCCGTGCTCCAGACTCTCGTCGACATCCGCAATGGCAGCGGCTCGGTTGACGATATCGATCACCTGGGTAATCGTCGCATTCGCAGCGTCGGTGAGATGGCCGAGAACGCTTTCCGTATCGGTCTCGTTCGTGTCGAGCGAGCTGTGAAGGAGCGCCTGACGCTCGCCGAGTCGGAAGGATTGATGCCGCAGGAGATGATCAACGCCAAGCCGGTCGCCGCGGCGGTAAAAGAATTCTTCGGCTCCAGCCAGCTATCGCAGTTCATGGATCAGAACAATCCTCTATCCGAGGTCACCCATAAGCGCCGCGTATCGGCGTTAGGGCCCGGCGGCCTGACGCGCGAGCGTGCGGGATTTGAGGTACGTGACGTTCATCCCACGCACTATGGCCGTGTCTGCCCGATCGAGACGCCTGAGGGCCCGAATATCGGGCTCATCAACTCGCTCGCCGTTTATGCGCGAACGAACGATTATGGATTTCTCGAGACGCCTTATCGCAAGGTCAACAAGGGCAAGGTCACGAATAAGATCGAGTACCTGTCAGCCATTGAAGAAGGGCAGTTCGTCATCGCGCAGGCGAATGCGAATCTGACGCCGAAGGGCGAATTCGTCGACGATCTGGTCTCTTCCCGGTATAAGAATGAGTTCTCGATGCTGCCCTCGGACCAGATCGAATACATGGACGTATCGCCGAAGCAGATCGTTTCGGTTGCGGCGTCATTAATCCCATTCCTCGAGCACGACGATGCCAACCGCGCTCTCATGGGCTCGAATATGCAGCGCCAGGCCGTGCCGACTTTACGCACGGAGACACCGTTGGTCGGGACCGGTATGGAGCGCGCGGTCGCAGTAGATTCCGGTGTGACCGTAATCGCTCAGCGCGGTGGAGTCGTCGACTCGGTCGATGCATCTCGAATCGTCGTGCGCGTCAATGATGAGGAGACCGATGCCGGTAAGTCAGGCGTAGACATCTACAACCTCATCAAATACACGCGGTCGAACCAGAACACTTGTATCAATCAACGTCCTCTGGCGAAAGCGTGTGACGTGATCAAGGCAGGCGATGTCCTGGCTGATGGGCCATCCACGTCATTAGGCGAGCTGGCCCTGGGGCAGAATCTGCTCGCTGCGTTCATGCCCTGGCACGGCTACAATTTCGAGGACTCAATCCTGATCTCCGAACGGGTCGTGCAGGAGGATCGGTTTACTACGATTCATATCGAGGAGCTGACCTGCGTTGCCCGTGATACGAAGCTCGGCCCGGAGGAGGTCACCTCCGATATTCCGAACGTCGGCGACACGTCTCTGACGAAGCTCGACGAGTCCGGGATCGCGTTTATTGGCGCGGAAGTTCGCGCCAGCGACATTCTGGTCGGTAAAGTGACGCCGAAGGGCGAATCGCAGTTGACTCCAGAAGAGAAGTTGCTGCGAGCCATCTTCGGCGAGAAAGCTTCCGACGTTAAGGACACGTCCTTACGGGTACCCCCAGGCATGGACGGTGCCGTCATCGACGTGCGTGTGTTTACTCGTGACGGTATCGAGAAGGACAATCGCGCGCTCGCGATTGAGCGACACGAGCTCGTTGCCGTGCGCAAGGATCTGGATGATCAGCAACGTATCCTCGAAGACGATATCTACCAGCGCGTAGAGACATTACTCGTCGGCAAGATCGCTGCGGGCGGGCCGAAGGAATTGAAGGCGGGCGGCAAGATCGCGAAGACCTATCTGGACGGCATACCCCGCGAGAGATGGTTCGAGGTTCGCTTGAAGAACGACGCCGCCAACACGCAACTCGAGAAGGCTGCGGAACGTTTGCGTGCACAGGTCGAAGAGTTCGAGCGTCGTTACGAGGAGAAGAAGCACAAAATTACTGCCGGTGACGATCTCGCTCCGGGTGTCCTCAAGATGGTCAAGGTGTACCTCGCCGTCAAGCGGCGTATTCAGCCCGGCGACAAGATGGCCGGCCGTCATGGCAACAAAGGCGTGATCTCGACGATCGTGCCGGTAGAGGATATGCCGTATATGGATGACGGCACGCCGGTGGATATCGTATTGAATCCGCTCGGTGTTCCCTCGCGTATGAACGTCGGTCAAGTGCTGGAGACGCATCTGGGATGGGCGGCGAAGGGAGTTGGCCTGAAGATCGGTGAGATGCTTGCGGCCGAGGAATCGGCTGCCTCACTTCGAGGATTCCTGACCGATCTCTACAATGAGACCGGCGGCCAGAAGGAGAATGTAAAGAGCCTCAGCGACCAGGAGCTTTATGAACTCGCCGAGAACTTAAGTCACGGCGTTCCGATGGCGACGCCGGTCTTCGACGGCGCAAGCGAGACTGAGATCAAGAATCTCCTGACGATGGCGGGGTTACCCGAGTCGGGGCAAGCGACCTTGTATAACGGTCGTACCGGTGAGGCGTTCGATCGGCCCGTGACAGTCGGCTACATGTACATGCTGAAGCTCAACCATCTGGTCGACGACAAGATGCACGCGCGGTCAACAGGTCCTTACAGTCTGGTCACGCAGCAACCCCTGGGCGGAAAAGCCCAGTTCGGCGGCCAGCGATTCGGCGAAATGGAGGTGTGGGCGTTAGAAGCCTACGGCGCTTCATACACGCTCCAGGAGATGCTGACGGTTAAATCGGATGACGTCCAGGGCCGGACCAGGATGTACAAGAACATCGTCGATGGGACGCATGAGATGGAGGCCGGTATGCCGGAGTCCTTCAACGTGCTCGTGAAGGAGATCCGCTCGCTGGGCATCAACATCGATCTGGAGCAGACGGATTAAGCTTGCGGTAAGCAGGCGAGTTGGTTAACGGAATACTATGCAATAGGTGAGTTCCCGATGAAGGATTTACTGACACTCTTCAAACAGCAGTCTCCGGTTGAGGACTTCGACGCCATCCGGATCGGCCTGGCGTCGCCGGATATGATCCGATCCTGGTCTTACGGCGAGGTCAAGAAGCCGGAGACGATCAACTACCGGACGTTCAAGCCCGAGAGGGATGGACTTTTCTGCGCGAAGATCTTCGGCCCGATAAAGGATTACGAGTGCCTGTGCGGCAAATACAAGCGGCTCAAGCATAGAGGCGTCGTGTGCGAAAAATGTGGTGTTGAGGTCACGCAGACGAAAGTGCGCCGGGAGCGCATGGGACATGTAGAGCTCGCGAGCCCCGTCGCTCACATCTGGTTCCTGAAATCGCTGCCGTCACGTATCGGTCTCATGCTCGACATGACGTTGCGCGAGATCGAGCGAATCCTCTATTTCGAGGCGTTCGTCGTCGTAGATCCGGGCATGACGCCGCTGGAGCGTGGTCAACTGCTAACGGATGAAACTTACCTCGACGCCATCGAGCAATACGGCGACGAGTTCGATGCGCGTATGGGGGCAGAGGCGGTTCGTGACCTGTTGACGAGTCTCGATCTCCCTGCTGAGGCCGCTCAGGTCCGGGAGGACATCGCCGGAACCAACTCCGAAACCAAGATAAAGCGCCTGTCGAAGCGCCTGAAGTTGCTGGAGTCCTTCCTTAATTCGAAAAACCAACCCGGCTGGATGGTCATGACGGTGCTGCCGGTGCTCCCGCCGGATCTCAGGCCGCTCGTGCCGCTGGACGGTGGCCGCTTCGCGACATCGGATCTTAACGACCTTTATCGCCGCGTCATCAATCGCAACAATCGACTGCGGCGTCTTCTGGAACTGAACGCGCCGGACATTATCGTGCGCAATGAGAAGCGCATGCTGCAGGAGTCCGTCGACGCACTTCTGGACAACGGGCGCCGAGGCCGGGCAATTACCGGCACCAACAAGCGGCCGCTCAAGTCTCTGGCCGATATGATCAAGGGCAAACAGGGGCGTTTCCGACAGAACCTGCTCGGCAAGCGCGTCGACTATTCGGGCCGCTCGGTCATCGTCGTCGGCCCCACGCTGAAGCTGCATCAATGTGGGCTGCCCAAGAAGCTGGCTCTGGAGCTCTTCAAGCCCTTCATCTTCTCGAAGCTGCAACTCCGCGGCGAGGCGACGACTATCAAGGCTGCGAAACGGCTCGTTGAACGCGAAGGACCGGAGGTCTGGGACATCCTGGAGCAGGTCATACGCGAGCACCCCGTTATGCTGAACCGCGCACCGACGCTGCACAGGCTCGGAATACAGGCTTTCGAACCGGTATTGATCGAAGGTAAAGCCATTCAGCTGCACCCGCTCGTCTGCACGGCCTTCAATGCCGACTTCGATGGCGATCAGATGGCGGTACACGTGCCGCTGTCGTTGGAGGCTCAGCTCGAGGCTAGGGCCTTAATGATGTCGAGTAACAATATACTGTCTCCTGCGAACGGCGAACCAATCATCGTCCCCTCACAAGACGTCGTACTCGGCCTCTACTATATGAGTCGCGAGCGCATCAACGCCAAGGGCGAGGGCATGATGTTCGCGAACGTTGATGAGGTCCATCGCGCTTACGAGAACCGTAACGTCGAGGTGCACACGCGCATCAGCGTACGTGTGGATTCCGTCCCGGAGGAAAATGAAGAATCGGATGGGCGGCCCCGGCTCGTGGAGACGACAGTCGGCCGCGCACTGCTGTCGGAGATCATGCCGGCTGGTTTGAGCTTCGATCTCATCAATCAGCCGATGAACAAGCGCGCGATCTCGCGGGTCATCAATGCCTGTTATCGGCAGCTGGGAATCAAGGAAACGGTCGTGTTCGCCGACCAGCTCATGTACACGGGCTTCAACTACGCGACGCGAGCCGGAGTTTCCTTTGGTGTTAACGACATGGTCGTTCCTGAGCAAAAACCAGAAATCCTGCATCTTGCAGAAGGTGAGGTTAAGGATATCCAGGATCAATACGCATCGGGTCTCGTGACCGCTGGCGAGCGTTACAACAAGGTTGTCGATATCTGGTCGCGTACCAACGACCAGGTCGCCAAGGCCATGATGGATAAGTTGCGTCTTGAAACAGTTCAGGACGCTTCGGGCAAGGACAGGCAACAGGATTCCTTCAATTCCATTTACATGATGGCCGATTCAGGCGCGAGAGGTTCCACCGCGCAGATCCGACAGCTCGCCGGTATGCGTGGCCTCATGGCCAAGCCCGACGGATCGATCATCGAAACACCCATCACTGCCAACTTCCGTGAGGGGCTGGATGTACTTCAGTACTTCATCTCGACGCACGGAGCTCGAAAAGGATTGGCAGACACGGCCTTGAAGACGGCGAACTCGGGGTACCTCACGAGGCGCCTGGTTGACGTCGCTCAGGATCTCGTCGTGACACAAAAGGATTGCGGCACGATAACGGGACTCATGATGACGCCCCTGGTCGAGGGCGGCGATATCGTCGAGCCGTTACGGGAGCGCGTCCTGGGCCGAGTCGCGGCAATCGATGTAGAAGCGCCGGGCACCGAGACCGTGGTGCTCGAAGCCGGTATGCTGCTCGACGAGGTGGCCGTCGAACTCTTGGAGGCTTCGTCCGTCGATCAACTACTCGTGCGCTCGCCCATCACCTGCGAGATGCGCTACGGCGTGTGCGCCCAGTGCTACGGGCGCGATCTCGGTAGGGGGCACCCGGTCGACAAAGGCGAGTCTGTCGGCGTCATCGCGGCCCAGTCGATCGGCGAGCCCGGTACACAGCTCACGATGCGTACCTTCCATATTGGTGGTGCGGCGTCTCGTTCCGCTGCGGTGAACAACGTCGAGGTCAAGGGCGCCGGCACGATCCGCATGCATAACATGAAAGCCGTGCAGCATGAGAAGAAGGGATATCTGGTCGCGACGTCACGCTCTTGCGAGCTGGCTGTCATCGATCAATTCGGCCGCGAGCGTGAACGTTACAAAGTGCCTTACGGCGCGATCCTCAGCATTCAGGATGGCGAGACCGTAGAATCGGGTCAGCTCGTCGCTACCTGGGACCCGCATACCCATCCGGTCGTCACGGAAGTCAGCGGCCGCATCGAGTTCGAGGATTTCATCGATGGTGTGACCGTCACGACGCAGGTCGACGAGATCACCGGTCTGACGAGTACGGTCATACTGGACCCGGCACAGCGCGGCGCGGGAACGGACTATCGGCCGATCGCGAAGCTCGTCGACGATAAGGGTGAGCCGATCTGCTTCCCGAACACCGACATCCCTGCTGTCTTTACGTTGCCGTCCGGCGCCGTGCTCAGCATGGAGAGCGGTTCGCGTGTCGTCGTCGGGGACGTGCTCGCACGCCTGCCACAGGAGACCACGAAGACGCGTGACATCACGGGTGGTCTGCCTCGAGTCGCCGATCTGTTCGAGGCCCGCCGGCCGAAGGAGTCGGCGATCCTCGCCGAGCACACGGGTACCGTGGGCTTCGGTAAAGAGACCAAGGGTAAGCGCAGACTCATCATCATGGACGAGGAGGGTAAGCGGCACGAGGAGCTGATTCCGAAGTGGCGGCACCTCAACGTTTTCGAGGGCGAGACGGTCATCCGCGGCGAAATCATCGCCGACGGAGAACCGAACCCACACGATATCCTGCGGTTGCAAGGTGTCGAGCGGCTGGCGGATTATCTAGTCCGAGAGATCCAGGATGTCTACCGACTGCAGGGCGTGAAGATCAACGACAAGCACATCGAGGTGATCATTCGGCAGATGCTCCGCAAGGCGGAGATCAGGCTTCCGGGCGAGACACGCTTCCTGCGTGGTGAGCAGGTCGATAGGGCCAGAGTGCTCGAGACCAACGAGGAGGTCGAAGCCCGTGGCGGCGAACAAGCGACGTACGTCCCGGTCCTGCTGGGCATCACCAAGGCCTCGCTCGCGACGGAGTCGTTCATCTCGGCTGCTTCCTTCCAGGAGACTACGCGCGTCCTGACCGAAGCCGCCGTGCGTGGTATGCAGGACGACCTGCGTGGCTTGAAGGAGAATGTGATCGTCGGGCGGCTGATTCCAGCCGGTACGGGCGTCGCCCACCATGAGGAGCGCCGCAGAAGTCAGGAAGATATCCTGTCGGCGGAACTCAAGGAGCTGGAGGAATCCCTGATGGAGAGTGCGGGAGCGCCGGAGGCCGCAGAAACGCTGGCCGAAACGCCTGCCGAAGAGGTCCCGGCAGCTTCGGCGGAAACCGAGGAGGCTGAAGCGACAAGTATTAGTTGACAGTCTGCGAGGGCGGCCTCTAGAATTTCCTGCTGCCCAAGGTCAGCGAGGCGCTGACTAGAAAAACTCAAAGCCCCACGGCAGCTTGCCGGGGGGCAATCGTAATGAGGCCCGGATGCCGAAAACCGGCAACGGGCCGATCTTTATTTGAAGGTAATAGATGGCGACGACAAATCAGCTGGTTCGCAAGCCGCGATCGACGAAGAGGGCCAAAAGCAACGTTCCGGCGCTTGGGGCTTCTCCGCAAAAACGCGGTGTCTGCACGCGCGTTTATACGACGACGCCGAAGAAGCCCAACTCGGCGATGCGTAAAGTGGCACGCGTGCGGCTCACCAATGGCTTCGAAGTAACGAGCTACATCGGGGGCGAGGGGCATAACCTCCAGGAGCACTCGGTCGTGCTGATTCGCGGTGGTCGCGTGAAGGATTTGCCTGGAGTGCGTTATCACGTCGTGCGCGGAACATTGGATTGTGCCGGCGTCGGTGATCGGCGCCGCGGCCGATCCAAGTACGGTTCGAAGCGACCGAAGAACTAGATAGGCCTGGAACTTATACATGTCGAGACGAAGCCGAGCGCCGCGCCGCACTGTGTTGCCCGATCCGAAATTCGGTAATCAACGGCTCGCGAAGTTCATCAACATGGTCATGCTGAGCGGCAAGAAATCGGTTGCAGAGCAGATCGTGTACGGTGCGCTTGCGCGGATCGCCGATCGATCCGGGCAGGACGAGGAGAAGGCACTCGAGATCCTCGGTCAGGCGCTCGACAACATCAAGCCGTCAGTAGAGGTGAAGTCGAGGCGTGTCGGTGGCGCGACCTATCAGGTGCCTATAGAGGTCCGGGCGACGCGCCGAGAAACTCTGGCGATGCGCTGGGCGATCGACGCGGCGAGAAACCGCTCCGAGAAAACGATGGCACTACGGCTGGCACACGAACTTATGGATGCAGCCGAGAACCGGGGGTCTGCAGTAAAGAAACGAGAGGATACCCATCGAATGGCCGAGGCCAATAAGGCGTTCGCCCACTATCGGTGGTAGGAAATGGATTTGAGGCAAGGACGTGGCACGGCAGACCCCTATCGAGCGTTATCGCAATATCGGCATCATGGCTCATATCGATGCTGGCAAGACAACGACTACTGAACGCATTCTCTTCTATACAGGCGTATCCCATAAGATCGGTGAGGTTCACGACGGCGCCGCCGTCATGGACTGGATGGAACAGGAGCAAGAGCGCGGCATAACGATTACCTCCGCTGCGACGACCTGTTTCTGGAAGGGCATGGACGCGAGTCTTCCCGAATATCGCGTCAATATCATCGATACTCCCGGTCACGTCGATTTCACGATCGAAGTGGAACGCAGCTTACGCGTTCTCGATGGCGCGGTTGCCGTATTCTGTTCCGTCGGCGGAGTAGAGCCCCAATCGGAGACAGTCTGGCGCCAAGCCAACAAGTACGGAGTGCCGCGACTGGCATTTATCAACAAGATGGACCGTACCGGTGCTGATTATTTTCGTGTCGTGGATCAGATCGCCGAGCGGTTGAAGGGGGCTCCGGTCCTGTTACAGATTCCCATCGGCGCCGAAGACAAGTTCGAAGGCGTTATCGACCTCGTTAAAATGAAGGCGATCCTCTGGGACGACTCGACACAAGGTACGCGGTTCGAGGAAGCAGAGATTCCCGAGGAGCTCACTGTGCTCGCCGCGGAGTGGCACGAGAAGCTCGTCGAGGCGGCTGCAGAAGGCGAAGACAAGTTATTGGAGAAATATCTTGGGGACGGCATACTCAGTCAGTCAGAGATCAAACGCGGATTGCGGGCGCGGTGCCTTGCCGGAGATGTTACGCCCATACTCTGTGGTTCGGCGTTCAAGAACAAGGGCGTTCAGGCAGTGTTGGATGCTGTCATCGACTACCTTCCTTCGCCGGGTGAGCGACCGCCGATCAAGGGAATCCTGGACGATAACTCGGAGGCCGAGCGGCCATCTTCGGACGACGCGCCATTCGCTGCCCTCGCGTTCAAGATCGCTACCGATCCGTTCGTCGGCAACCTGACATTCTTTCGTGTGTACTCTGGTGTGCTGAGCTCCGGTGACACGATCTATAATCTGGTCAAGCAGAAACGAGAGCGTATCGGCCGAATTCTACAGATGCACTCCAACGACCGCGAGGAGTTAAAGGAGGTCCGTGCGGGCGATATCGCCGCAGCCGTCGGCCTCAAGGATGTCACTACCGGCGATAGTCTCTCCGACCTCAAGGAACCGATTCGCCTGGAACGAATGGAGTTCCCCGAGCCCGTCATCTCAGTCGCTGTCGAGCCGAGGACAAAGGCAGATCAGGAAAAGATGGGTATCGCTTTGAGCAAGCTCGCGAAAGAAGATCCGTCCTTTCGTGTCCACACGGACGAAGAGTCCGCCCAGACGATCATCTCAGGCATGGGTGAGCTTCATCTGGAAATTATCATCGACCGAATGAAGCGTGAGTTCAGCGTGGAGGCGAATGTCGGCAAGCCGCAGGTGGCGTATCGTGAGACGATTCGCGCGCCCGTCGAACAGGAAGGGAAGTTCGTTCGCCAGACGGGCGGCCGCGGGCAGTATGGCCATGTCTATCTGCGGATCGAGCCTGCGGCGCCGGGCACGGGTTACGAGTTCCTTAACGAGATCGTTGGTGGTGCGGTGCCGAGGGAGTACATTAACGCGGTCGACAAGGGGGTCCAGGAGCAGATGGGTAACGGTGTCATCGCGGGCTACCCGGTCGTAGATTGCGCAGTCGCGCTGTACGACGGTTCTTACCACGATGTAGACTCTAGTGAGGTCGCGTTCAAGATCGCTGGATCGATAGCTTTCAAGGACGGTGCGGTGAAGGCTAGGCCCGTTCTGTTGGAGCCCATTATGCAGGTCGAGATCGTGACGCCAGAAGACTATATGGGCGACGTCAACGGCGATTTGAGCCGGCGTCGCGGTGTGCTTCAGGGGCTCGAGGAGTCACCCGCGGGTAAGATTATCCGCGCTGAGGTGCCGTTGGCCGAGATGTTCGGCTACGCGACGGATCTGCGTTCGATGAGCCAGGGCCGCGCGACTTACACGATGGAGTTCGGTCAATATGCCCACGTGCCGAGAAGCGTCGCGAACTCCATTATCAAAGATCGAGCGTAGTTCTTCGGTTAACGACTAAGCCAGTAGCGGCTGTTTCTAAGGTTTGAGAGGTTACAAATCGTGTCCAAAGAAAAATTTGAGCGAACGAAGCCACACGTGAACGTGGGGACGATAGGCCACGTGGATCATGGGAAGACGACGCTGACGGCGGCGCTGACGAAGATAATGGCGCAGAAGCATGGTGGTGACACTATCGAGTTTGATCAGATTGATAACGCGCCGGAGGAGAAGGCGCGGGGCATCACGATAGCGACGGCGCACGTGGAGTACGAGAGCAATGAGCGTCACTACGCGCACGTGGACTGTCCGGGGCATGCGGACTATGTGAAGAACATGATCACGGGTGCGGCACAGATGGACGGTGCGATTCTGGTGGTTTCGGCGGCTGACGGGCCGATGCCGCAGACACGGGAGCACATTCTGCTGTCGCGGCAGGTGGGAGTGCCGTTCATTGTGGTGTATTTGAACAAAGCGGACATGGTTGACGACGAGGAGTTGCTGGAGCTGGTGGAGCTTGAGGTACGGGATCTTCTGTCGATGTACGAATTTCCGGGCGATGACACGCCGATTGTGACGGGCAGTGCGTTGAAGGCGCTGGAGGGTGATCGTTCCGAGCTTGGGGCGCCGAGCGTTGAGAAGCTAGTTGAGGCGCTGGATGAGTATATTCCGCTGCCAGACCGGCCGGTGGATGGGGCATTTTTGATGCCGATCGAGGATGTGTTCTCGATATCGGGACGCGGCACGGTGGTAACGGGTCGAATCGAGCGTGGGCTTGTACGGGTTGGCGACGAGATTGAGATTGTCGGCATCAAGGAGACGATGAAGACGACGTGCACGGGAGTGGAGATGTTCCGCAAGCTGCTTGATGAAGGGCAGGCGGGTGATAACGTCGGTGTCCTGTTACGCGGGACGAAGCGGGACGAGGTGGAGCGGGGTCAGGTACTGGCGAAGCCGGGATCGATCACGCCGCACACGAAGTTTGAGGCGGAGGTTTATATTCTGACGAAGGAAGAGGGCGGGAGGCATACGCCGTTTTTCAAGGGATATCGGCCGCAGTTTTATTTTCGCACGACGGATGTAACGGGAGCGGTGGAGTTGCCGGAGGCGACGGAGATGGTGATGCCGGGCGACAATGTACAGATGAAGGTGGATTTGATCGCGCCGATAGCGATGGAAGATGGGTTGAGATTTGCGATTCGGGAAGGCGGCCGCACGGTAGGTGCGGGCGTGGTCGCAAAGATAATCGAGTAATTACGGCTCAGAGCCGCGGTTGACGGGTGCAATAAATGGTAGCTAATCAGAATATAAGAATCCGGCTGAAGGCGTTCGACCATCGGCTCATCGACCGGTCGGCCCGGGAGATCGTGGAAACGGCGAGACGCACAGGAGCGACCGTCAAGGGTCCCGTGCCCCTGCCGACGAAGATCGAGCGGTACACGGTTCTGATCTCTCCACACGTCAATAAGAACGCCCGCGATCAGTATGAATTACTGACGCACAAGCGGCTCATGGATATCGTGGGCCCGACCGATAAGACCGTTGATGCCCTCATGCGGCTCGAGCTTCCAGCCGGCGTAGATGTTCAGATCCGGCTCACCTAGCAGGCTGTTTGAGGCGTTGAACACTAGGAACGCGGTGCTATAATAAACGGCTATGCGTTGGCTCGGCGAGATACGGATCCCGTCGGGCCACTTGTACGCTCAGGGGGCTTCCGGAGGCCTAGGCCGGCAGCGGAAGACCAGCAACAGAAAACGGGGTTTCGGCGGGGTTCGTTCGCTCGAAGCCGTGGGTGCCAGCGCAGGAATGCCCGTGCTGGCTGAAGTGCCGGCCCGATGAAGTCGGCGCGGATAATGGGGACACAATCAATGGCAATCGGTCTGGTGGGCCGGAAATGCGGTATGACACGCGTTTTCACGGAGGGCGGTGAATCTATTCCCGTCACCGTAATCGAGGCCCTGCCCAATCGTATCACGCAGCTCAAGACGGCCGACCGTGACGGATATCGGGCTGTCCAGGTCACTGTGGGTGCGCGTAAACTGGATCGTGTCGCCAAGTCGCAGGCTGGCCACTTCGCGAAGGCCGACGTCGAACCGGGCAACAGCCTCTGGGAATTCCGCCTCGACGAGAGCGAGGGCGATGAACTCGCGGCTGGCGGTGACATCAAAGTCGACGTCTTCGAGGACGGTCAGCGTGTCGATGTGATGGGCACTTCTAAGGGTAAGGGTTTTGCGGGCAGCGTGAAGCGGCACAATTTCAGCATGCAGGACGCCACTCACGGCAACTCGCTCGCGCACAGAGCGCCAGGTTCGATCGGGCAGAATCAGACGCCGGGGCGAGTATTCAAGGGTAAGAAGATGGCCGGACAGATGGGTAATGTCCGCCGTACCGTGCCTAATCTCGAGATCGTTCGCGTCGATGCCGAGAGAAACTTGTTACTGGTGAAAGGCGGCGTTCCCGGCGCGCCCGGCGGACGTGTCGTCGTTCGCCCCGCGGTCAAGGCTTAAGATCGATGAAGGTCAAACTTCAGGGAAAGAACAGCAAGGTTGAACTGGCGGACGCCTCGTTCGGTGCGGCGTTCAATGAGCCGCTCGTGCATCAGGTCGTCACGGCCTATCTTGCCGGCGCACGCCTGGGCACCAAGGCGCAGAAGAATCGTTCCCAGGTTCGTGGCGGCGGGACGAAGCCGTGGCGCCAGAAAGGCACGGGACGTGCCCGGGCGGGAACGATACGCAGCCCTATATGGACCGGTGGTGGCCTAGCGTTTGCCGCGCGGCCGCGAGATTACGATCAGAAAGTGAACCGCAAGATGTATCGCGGTGCGATGTGTTCCGTGTTGTCGGAGCTCGTCCGCCAGGACCGGCTCTTGCTGACCGAGGAATTCGGTGTCAGTGCGCCGAAAACGAAAGAGCTCAAAACCAAACTCGATGCACTCGAGGTCGAGAACGTCCTGATCGTCATCGAGGGTTTCGATGAGAACCTCGCACTCGCGGCGCGCAATCTCGTGCATGTCGACGTGCTCGAAGCGGATACCGTGAATCCCGTCAGCCTGGTCGGTCATGACAAAGTCGTGATGACCGTCGCAGCCGCGAAACTTCTGGAAGAGCGTCTCGGATGAGCCATATCGCGCATCAGGAGAGATTGATGTCGGTGATTGTCGGACCGCATGTGTCCGAAAAGACCACGGCCGCGGCGGAAGCGAATAACCAGGTCGTGTTCAGGGTTCGCCCTGACGCGACGAAGAAAGAGATCAAGCAGGCCGTTGAACTTCTCTTCGAGGTCGAGGTAGGCAAGGTAACGGTGACCAACGTGCAGGGCAAAGTGAAGCGCCACGGTCAGACCAAAGGCCGGTTGGCGGCGTGGAAGAAAGCTTATGTCCGATTGGCACCCGGTAGCGATATCGACTTCATGGGCGTCGAGTGACGAGACTGACGGGAAAGCGTTGTGGCGGTACGAAAATCTAAACCTATCTCACCTGGCAGAAGATTCGTCGTCCGCGCCGTACGCGACGATCTACACAAGGGCAAACCGCACGCACCGTTACTCACCGCGAAATCCAGTACTGGTGGGCGCAACAACCATGGCCGCATCACGACACGTCATAAGGGCGGCGGACATAAACGCCACTATAGGATCGTCGACTTCAAGCGAGACAAAGATGGCATCGCCGGTCGCGTCGAACGTATCGAGTACGATCCCAACCGAAGCGCCCATCTCGCTCTCGTTCTCTATATCGACGGTGAGCGGCGTTACATCCTCGCTCCCAGACGCTGTAAGGCCGGTGACCCGATCCAGTCCGGCTCGGATGCCCCGATTAAACCCGGCAACGCGCTGCCATTGAAGAATATTCCAGTCGGCACGCTCGTGCATTGCGTGGAGATGAAACCCGGAAAAGGCGGTCAACTCGCACGGAGTGCGGGCGGTTCCGTTCAGATCGTCGCACGTGAAGGCCGCTACGCGACGTTGCGCCTTCGTTCGGGAGAAATGCGACGTATCCACGTCGACTGTCGAGCGACTGTCGGTGAGGTCGGTAACTACGAACACAATCTGAGTAAGCTCGGTAAGGCAGGCGCCAAGCGTTGGCGTGGAATTCGGCCTACTGTCCGCGGTGTAGCGATGAATCCCGTGGATCATCCCCACGGCGGTGGCGAAGGCCGGAGCTCCGGCGGACGGCACCCGGTGACTCCCTGGGGCGTGCCCACGAAAGGTTACAAGACTCGAAGCAACAAGCGCACCGGCTCCATGATCGTTCGCCGCAGGAAACAGAAATAGAGTGGCCAGCGGGTTAGCTGCAGCGACTAAGGATTAGAGAATGCCCCGTTCAGTCAGAAAAGGCCCGTTCGTCGATACCCATCTCATGAAGAAGGTGGAGAAGGCGTCTTCTGCGAATGACCGTCGGCCGATTAAGACGTGGTCGCGCCGATCGATGGTGGTTCCCGAGATGGTCGGATTGACCATCGCGGTGCACAACGGCAGACAACACGTCCCGGTGCTGATCTCTGAGAATATGGTAGGTCATAAGCTCGGCGAGTTCGCGAGTACGCGGACATTTAGAGGCCATGCGGGAGCCCGCAAGACCAAGTAGGTCTGGAATAGTTAAATGGAAACTGTAGCTACGCTCCGTTATGCGCGCATCTCGCCACAGAAGTGCCGGCTGGTCGCTGACCAGATACGTGGCCAATCCGTTGCGCAGGCTTTGAATACGCTTCAGTTCAGCCGGAAGAAGGCTGCTCATCTCGTGCGTAAGGTCCTCGAATCGGCGATCGCGAATGCCGAGAACAACGATGGTGCCGATATTGACGAATTGAGAGTGTCGGTCGTAACGATCAGCGATGCACCGACGTACGCACGCTTCCGAGCGCGGGCAAAGGGGCGCGGGAATCGGATTCTAAAACGCAACAGTCATATCACTGTTCGAGTGGCAGACGAGTAAAAACCTATGGGTCAGAAAGTTCATCCAATCGGAATTCGTCTCGGGATTACCAAAGAGTGGTCTTCGAAGTGGTATGCGGACTCCCAGAGCTACGCGGGGAACGTCCAGCAGGATCATCAAGTTAGAGAGTTTCTGAAAGCCAAGCTCAAGGATGCTTCGGTCAGCCGTATCCAGATCGACCGGCCGGCGAAGCGAGCCAGTATTACTATTCATACCGCGCGGCCCGGGATCGTGATCGGTAAGAAGGGCGAGGATATCGAGAAGCTTCGCGTGGAAGTCGCGCGATTGCTGGGCATGGTGTTGCCTGACGTGCGCCTCAACATCGCGGAAATCAGAAAACCCGAACTCGATGCTCAGCTCGTCGCGGAAGGAATCGCGCAGCAATTGGAGCGTCGTGTACAGTTTCGCCGCGCCATGCGTCGCGCCGTAACGAATTCGATGCGAATCGGTGCCGGCGGAATTAAAGTCAAGGTGGCGGGAAGGCTGAATGGCGCGGAAATCGCTCGTTCCGAGTGGTACCGGGAAGGCAGAGTGCCGCTTCATACGCTGCGGGCTGACATCGATTACGGGCTGGCCGAAGCGCGAACGACATATGGTGTTATCGGCGTCAAAGTATGGATCTTCAACGGTGAGATCTTCGATTCCAGCGAATTGTCGAAGGACTCCCCGAACACCTCGGCACGGCCGCAGGGTGAGTAACGATGCTGCAGCCGAAGCGAACTAAATTCCGTAAGCAGCATAAGGGCCGTAATCGAGGGCTCGCCCAGCGCGGCAACAGTGTCAGCTTCGGCGAGTTTGGATTGAAAGCGACCACTCGCGGCCGTCTGACGTCCCGCCAGATCGAATCGGCGCGCCGCGCGATGACGCGACACGTGAAGCGAGGCGGGAAGATCTGGATTCGGGTATTTCCGGACAAGCCCATTACCAAGAAGCCGCTGGAAGTCCGGCAGGGCAAAGGTAAGGGTAACGTGGAGTATTGGGTCGCGCTCGTTCAGCCCGGCAGCGTGCTCTATGAAATCTCCGGCGTGGACGAGACTGTCGCACGCGAAGCATTTAGACGCGCAGCCGCCAAGCTGCCGGTCGCCACGACTTTCGTATCCCGGCAGGTTGCATGATGAAGGCACAAGAGATCAGGGCGATGTCCGACGAGGCGCTGGGTGAGGAGCTCATCAAGCTCAGCCGCGAACAGTTCAATCTGCGGCTGCAGTCGGCAACGGGCCAGGGCACGAGACCGGACCAGTTCGGCAAAGTCCGCAAGGACATTGCACGGATCAAGACGATATTGCGCGAACGTAAAGATGGCGAACACTCGGGACAGAGCGAATGACGGCGGAAGTTACAGATAACGAACAGACAGACACGGAAAACGGTGCTGATAGTGAGATTGCCCACCGAATCGTGGTCGGGCGCGTTGTGAGCAACAAGATGAACCGGGGTGTATCGGTCGCGATAGAACGCCTGATTCGTCACCCAGTGTATGGCAAGTTCATTCGCCGCACGACGAAGATACTTGCTCACGATGAAGGGAACAGTTGCAACGAAGGAGATAAGGTCGCGATCGTCGAATGCCGGCCAATCTCCAAGCGTAAGACCTGGCGGGTCGTGAAAATTATCGAGACGGCAGAGGCCTCTTGAGCTAGCCGAGGGCAAGGCGATGATTCAGGCAGAAACAGTATTGAGCGCAGCGGACAATAGCGGGGCCCGCCGGCTCATGTGCATCAAGATTCTGGGCGGCTCCAGGCGCCGTTATGCGCATATTGGCGACGTCATCAAAGTGACCATCAAGGACGCGATCCCTCGCGGGCGAGTTAAGAAGGGCGAGATCTACAATGCTGTTGTCGTTCGAACGAGTCATGGCGTGCGTAGAGCGGACGGATCGGCCATTCGCTTCGACGGCAATGCGGCGGTCTTGTTAAACGCCCGCCTGGAGCCGATCGGGACGCGTATCTTCGGGCCTGTGACGCGGGAACTGCGAACCAGTCGCTTCATGAAGATTATTTCCCTGGCGCCGGAAGTCTTGTAGGAATACAGATGAAACGTATCAGACAAGGCGACGAGGTCGTCGTCATCGCGGGTAAGGACAAGGGCCGCCGGGGCAATGTCATACGCGTCTATGACGATGACCGGGTTCTCGTCGAAGGCGTCAATGTCGCGCGCAAGCATCAGAAGCCCAATCCGAACGCCGGAGTACCCGGGGGAATCGTCGAGAGAGAGATGCCGCTCGATATCTCGAACGTGATGGTCTACAACGCCGCCGCGGGCAAGGGCGACCGAGTCGGTATCCGTTATCTCGAGGACGGGCGCAAGGTTCGCTACTTCAAGTCCAATAACGAAGTATTGGACGCTTAAGATGAGCAGACTGCAGGAGTATTTTCACAAGGAAGCCATGCCGCAGATTATGGAGCGGCTGAAGCTTACCAATCCGATGGCGGTACCGCGTATTAGCAAGATCACGCTGAATATGGGCGTCGGCGAGGCGCTGTCGGATCGAAAAGTTCTCGAAAATGCGGTGGGCGATCTGAAGCGAATCTCCGGGCAACAGCCGGTGATCTGTAATGCCAGAATCAGTGTCGCGACATTCAAGGTCCGGGCGGGTTTCCCGATCGGTTGCAAGGTAACCTTGAGGCGGGAACGGATGTACGAATTCCTGGATCGGCTCGTGAATGTAGCTATTCCGCGCGTCCGGGATTTCCGGGGATTGAGCGCTCGATCGTTCGATGGTCAAGGTAACTACAGCATCGGCGTCAAGGAACAGATTATTTTTCCCGAGATCGATTTCGATCAGGTGGATGCGATTCGTGGCCTGGATATCACCATTACCACGACGGCACGGAACGATGAGGAAGGCCGGGCTCTACTGGACGCATTCCGGCTGCCGATTCGGACTTGAGATGAGGTACTGATGGCAAAGAAATCAATGCTTGCGCGTGAAGTGAAACGCAACGCTACCGTAAAACGATATGCCGCGAAGCGTGCGAAATACCGGCGGGTCATTAAGGATCCGGGGTCGACGGACGAGCAAAGGCAGACTGCACAGACGAAACTACAGGCGCTTCCGAGGGACGCGAGCCCCTGCCGGCTGCGCAATCGTTGTTCAATCTCCGGACGCCCACACGGCTACTACCGGAAGTTCGGTCTCGCTCGGAACAAGCTGCGCGAAGCTACGATGCGCGGCGAGATTCCTGGCCTCTCGAAGGCGAGTTGGTGACAGGAGCACGACCATGAGTATGACTGATCCCATCTCCGATATGCTCACGCGCATCAGGAACGGCCAGAAGGCCAAGAAGGTCAGAGTGTCGATGCCGTCGTCTACTCTGAAAGTGTCGGTCGCGAAAGTTCTCGAGGCCGAGGGCTATCTCGGTGGCGTAGAAACCGAGGACGAGCCTAATAATAAGCGCACGCTGACTCTGACCCTCAGGTACCACGAGGGCCAGCCGGTCATCGAGCGTATCGAGCGCGCCAGCAGGCCGGGCCTCAGGGTGTACTCGAGATCGACCGATCTGCCGACGGTCCTGGGCGGTCTCGGGGTCGCAATCATCTCGACGTCAAACGGTGTCATGAGTGATCGTGAGGCGCGCGCCAAGGGTCATGGGGGCGAAGTTCTCTGCTTCGTGTCTTGATACGGATCAAAGAGTGGAAGATGCCTAGAGTCGAAAAACGTCCGGTCGCCGTAGCGCAGGGAGTCGAAATCGCTCTCGATGCCGACGCGCTGACGGTCAAAGGGCCGAAGGGCAGCCTTTCTCTTTTACATCATTCAGAAGTCGAAATCGTCAACGACGAGGACGGTCTCGCAGTCAGCCCGCGGTCGGGTAGCCGCTTCGCTCGGGCGATGGCAGGCACGACCCGATCACTGATCAGCAATATGGTTACCGGCGTCAGTTCCGGCTTTGAGCGAAAGCTGCAACTGGTCGGCGTCGGTTATCGGGCGAGAGTCGAAGGCCAGACCGTCCACCTCGCACTCGGATTCTCGCATCCGATTGTGTACCAGGTGCCGGAGGGCGTTACGGTGGAGGCTCCGAGTCAGACGGAGATGCTCATCAAGGGTATCGACAAGCAGAAAGTCGGACAGGTTGCGGCGGAGCTTAGAAGTTTTCGACCGCCGGAGCCCTACAAAGGCAAGGGCGTGCGCTACGCGGATGAACGCATCTCCCTGAAGGAAGCGAAGAAGACATAGGACCACTGATGGAGAAGAGAGAGAGACGGCAGCGCAGGGCGAGAAGGACGCGGGCGAAGATCAGGCGCCTCGGGGTTATGCGTCTGTGCGTCCACCGGACCCCGCGGCACATCTACGCTCAGGTCATCGCGCCCGATAGCTCTACGGTGGTCGCCACGGCATCCACGATCACGAAGGAACTGCGCAAGAGTCTCAAGGCCACAGGAAACAAAGACGCCGCAGCGGCAGTCGGTAAACTCATCGCCGAGCGAACCAAGGCTGCGGGTGTCGACCGCGTCGCGTTCGATCGCTCCGGATTTAACTACCACGGCCGCGTCAAAGCACTTGCCGATGCCGCGAGAGAGGCTGGCTTGGACTTCTAGTTCGGGATATTGAGTATGGCAAAGACAGAAGAACTTCAGGAAAAACTAGTCGCAGTCAATCGTGTCGCGAAAGTCGTCAAGGGCGGTCGGCAGTTCGGCTTCACTGCCCTGACGGTGGTCGGTGACGGCGATGGGCGGGTCGGCTACGGTTATGGTAAGGCGCGTGAGTTGCCGCTCGCTATTCAGAAAGCGATGCAGGTGGCGCGAAAAAATCTGCGCTCGATCCACCTGAAGAACGAGACGCTGCAGTACGATCTTCGCGGGCGCCACGGTGCTACGCGGGTCTTTATGCAACCGGCTTCGGAGGGCACCGGGATTATCGCTGGCGGTGCTATGCGCGCGGTGTTCGAGTGCGCTGGGGTCCGCAATGTTCTTGCCAAAAGTTATGGCTCACGTAACCCCATCAACGTCGTACGCGCGACTGTCGACGCCTTAATGCATATGCGTTCTCCGGAGGAGATCGCAGCCAAGCGCGGCAAGACGGTCGAAGAGATTCTAGGTTGAGATAGATATGCCCCAGCCCAAGAAGACAGTTACCGTAACGCTCTTAAAGAGCAAGCATGGCCGCGTTCCGGGGCATAAGGAGTGTGTGCACGGTCTCGGGTTGCGGCGGCGTCATCAATCGGTTGTCATTCAAGACACACCGCAGAATCGGGGGATGATCAACAAGGTATCCTATCTGCTGAAGGTCGAGGAGCCCTGAATATGCGTCTGAATACGCTAAAACCTGGCCGTGGTGCCCGACAGACGCGCAAGCGCGCCGGTCGAGGAATCGCTGCGGGCCGCGGTAAGACGGCGGGGCGCGGCATGAACGGCCAGCGGTCACGATCGGGCGGATATCACAAGGTTGGCTTCGAAGGCGGCCAGATGCCGCTGCAGCGGCGCTTGCCGAAAGTTGGATTTCATTCGATGCGCGCCAAATTTCGGGTTGAAGTCAGGCTGCATGAGCTTGCCCGCTTCGACGGGGGCTCCGTGGATCTTGCGGGCCTCAAGGAAGCTCGGTTGATTCCCAAGCGAACGCAGCGAGCGAAGGTCATTCTTTCCGGGAAGCTCGACAAGCCTGTCAAAGTCGTTGGCCTGGCCGTGACTCCGGGTGCGCGCAAGGCGATCGAGGCCGCCGGCGGTAGCGTGGAGAACTAGAGCGGGTCATGGCTAAAGCAGGCACGGCGAATCCGGCAGCGATACTTGGTGATGCGACACGCTTCACCGAGCTTCGGCAACGTCTGTTCTTCCTGGTAGGCGCGCTGGTCGTTTACCGCGTCGGTACATTCATTCCCGTACCGGGAATCGATCCGCTCGCGCTCGAGCAGTTCTTCGAGCAGCAGTCTGGAACCATCCTGAGTATGTTCAACATGTTCTCCGGTGGCGCCCTGTCACGACTCTCGATTTTCGCGCTCGGCATCATGCCGTATATTTCGGCTTCGATCATCATGCAGATGGCCACTCACGTGGTGCCGAGTCTCGGGCAGCTCCGTAAAGAGGGCGAGTCCGGCAGACGCAAAATCACGCAATATACACGCTACGGTACGGTTGTACTCTGTTGCTTCCAGTCGATGGCGGCAGCGACTGCATTACAAAATCAGGGTGTCGTCATCAATCCCGGTAGCAGTTTTGTCTTTACGGCCGCGGTAACGCTCGTTACCGGAACGATGTTCCTGATGTGGCTCGGCGAACAGATTACGGAACGTGGTGTCGGTAACGGGATCTCCATGATCATCCTGGCGAGTATTATCTCGGGCCTACCGTCAGCGATCGGTGGAACTCTCGAGCTTGTTAGTACCGGCGGTATGAATCAGGTGATGCCGTTCGCGCTGGGCATACTCGTACTCGGCGTGACTTTCTTCGTGGTGTTCATGGAACGCGCGCAGAGGCGAATTACGGTCAATTACGCGAAACGTCAGCAGGGACGGCGCATGTATGCCGGCCAGACCTCTCATCTTCCGTTCAAGATCAATATGTCCGGCGTGATCCCACCGATATTCGCGTCCAGTCTGATTCTGTTCCCGGCGACCATTGCGAGCTGGTTCGGAACGAGTCAGGCCGTATCCTGGCTGCAGACGGTCGCGGCGAGGCTCTCTCCCGGGCAGCCGCTTTATATCGCGATCTATGCTGCCCTGATCATATTCTTCTGCTTCTTCTATACCGCTCTCGTTTTCAACTCGAGAGAGACTGCCGATAACCTGAAGCGCTCCGGCGCGTTCATTCCCGGTATTCGGCCCGGTCAACAGACGGCGGAGTACATCGACAAAGTGCTGACGCGATTGACCTTCTGGGGAGCGATTTATATTACGGGTGTCTGCTTGCTGCCGGAATTCATGATTCTACAGTTCAACGTGCCCTTCTATTTTGGCGGCACTTCTCTTTTGATCATCGTAGTCGTGTCTATGGATTTCATGTCTCAACTTCAAGCTCACATGATGAGTCACCAATACGAGGGATTACTGAAGAAAGCGAACCTCCGTGGTGTAGGACGATCCGGCTAGTAGCGGGAGTGTGGACGATGAAAGTTAGAGCATCGGTAAAAAGGATCTGCCGGAACTGCAAGATCATTCGGCGCAAACGCGTGGTTCGAGTGATTTGCACCGATCCGCGTCACAAGCAACGACAGGGTTGAGGAACTGAATATGGCTCGAATCGCAGGCATCAATATTCCTCCTGGTAAGCAGGTGAGTATCGCTTTGACGCACATCTACGGCGTTGGTCGCAGTCGCGCCCGCCTGGCTTGCCAAGTGGCCGAAGTCGATCCGACGGCCCAGATCAAGGACTTGAGTGAACCCGAGGTCGCGAAACTCAGAGACGTCATCGCGAAATTTACGGTCGAGGGCGATCTTCGCAGAGAGATCGCAATGAATATCAAGCGGCTCATGGATCTCGGCTCATACCGTGGTATTCGGCACCGGCGTGGTCTGCCGTCCAATGGGCAGCGGACAAAGACTAACGCGCGGACGCGGAAAGGCCCGCGGCGGCTGGTAAGGAAGTAGACGCTCGCTGGTTCAGCGACGTCCTATCGTTAGGGAGACAACATGGCCCAACCGACGAAACCGAAGAAGAAGGTCAAACGGCAAATACTCGATGCCGTCGCGCATATCCATGCGTCCTTCAACAACACGA